>JAFEAB010000039.1 GCA_018266615.1 Bacteroidota bacterium | reverse complement strand
TGGTTGGTAATATTAACCGTCGAATTTACGAGTAAGGTGGCTGACGCGGATGGATTGGTAGTGGAGCAGGCACCACCTACCTGTACCCTATACTTATTATTATTGAAAGAGGCGGTTAAATTACTTAGGGTGAGAGTGGAAGTAGTAACCCCGGAATATACGCCTGAATTGCTGAGGTTCGTATAACTGGTTCCTCCATTGGTACTTTCCTGCCACTGATAATTTAATGAAGTACCGGTTACGGCTACACTAAATGAAGCGGTATTGGCAGGAAGGCAAATTTCAGCGTCCTGAGGTTGGCTATTAATAACCAGGGGAACATTCACCGTAAGCATTACACAATTGCTGGTAACGGTATTGCAGGTGCCGGTAACTACAACCTGGTAAGCGCCTGCATCCGAAGTAGCAATATTGGTTAGGGTGAGGGTGGAGGAATTGGCTCCGGCTATATTGGAGAAGGTTCCTCCGCATGTGCTGGCCTTTTGCCATTGATAAGACAAGCCGCTTCCACTGGCGCTTATAACAAAACTATTGGAAACTCCCTCACAAACGGTACTGTTGATGGGTTGATTGGTAATAGCCGCTGTTTGGTTCACCGTTAAAGAAGCCACACCAGAGGTTATGGGGTTGGCGGCGCAACTATACACCAATACCTGGTACTGATAGCCCGACATGGCCAGGGTTGCTGAAGGCACTGTAAGGGTAGCCGTGGTTTGTCCAGATATATTATTGAATCCCGATCCCGTATTTACCTGCCATTGGTAACCCGATACCGAACCGGACGTAGTTACCGAGAAACTTGCATTTCCACCTTCACAGACTGCAGTAGGGGAAGGGTTGATGGTGATGGATGCCGGATCACCTACCGTTAACATAGCACAATTGGAAGTAATGGAGGAGGCGCAATCGCCTGTAATAAGCACCCTGTAAGCCCTGCCACTCATTCCCAGGGTTACATTGGGAACCGTAAGGGAACCGGAGGTTTCTCCCGTCATATTGGTGAAGGTACCTCCGCAGCCGGTAGTGCTCATTTGCCATTGATAACCCAGGTTGGTACCGGATGCGGTTACACTAAATGTGGCATTCGATCCGATGCAGGTACTCACATTAGCCGGTTGGTTGGTTACCTGGGCCGGAGATTTTACAGTAAGAGTAGCATCGTTTGAAGTGGTTACACCACAGGTACCGGTAACGAGTACATGATAAATATTTCCGTTTTGTCCCGCAGCAGGGGAACTGATAGTAAAACTTGGGCTGTTGGCTCCGGAAATATTATTAAATCCCGACCCTGTATTAACCTGCCATTGGTAAATCACCGAACCTGGGGCAGAGGCAGAGAAGGTAACAGAAGTTCCCGCACAAACACTCGCAGCGGAAGGCTGGGAAGAAAGTACCGGCCCTGAGTTACCAATCACTACATAGGTAAGGGTGCTCGTTTGGGTTGAAGCACCCGCAGTTCCGGTGATCACAATGGAATAAGAACCCGGAGCCAGGGTATTTGCATTATTCAGGGTTACGTCGCTGGCATTGCCCGGAGTAACCGGGTTTTGGCTGAAACTAACGGTTGTTCCGGAAGGTACATTGGATGCAGCTAAATTAATAGGTGTGGTAAAACCTCCAATTTGTGTGGTATTTAATGTAATCGTTGCCGGAGAAGAAGACCCGCAATTAATATTTAAAGGATTGGGTGAACTCAGGGTAAATCCGCTGGTTGGAGCAGTGAGCGTAAAATTATTATTGGAAATATCGAAGAAAATATTTTCAACGGCTTCCACTTTAATCCTTGCGGTAGTGGTGGCTAATGCAGGCATGGTAACCTGTTCGCTTCCATCATTAGGAGTGCTTGCCAACAAGACCGTGGGGTAGGTTAAACCGCCATCTGTAGAAATACTGATTTTTACATTTGTGGCATTAAATGGAGCAACATTGGTGCTGGAAACATTCCAGGTAACGGTTTGTTGAGAACCACCCATATAGCTTTCTCCTCCATTTGGAATGAGTACTTTGAATGGAAAAGCGCCGGCGGTATTCACCACAAAATTGGTTTGGTCGAGGCAACCTCCCGTTCCACTGGCAACCACCCCACCGCCACCTGCGCGGTTATCCCTTACCGTTAACCTGAATTTCATGGTACGGGCAACGGTAGGTAAAATTTCGCCCCGAAGCCCATCCATTGCTGAAGGAGCGGAAGTGCCCGGGTAGTTTGCTACAATAACCCGAATATCAGGAAAAGTCCTTTCTCCGATGGGTTTGGAAACACGGGTTCTGAATAACGGCCTGGTGGTGGTTCCTGCTGCAGAAGTCCATGATCCGGCAGGGCCCGAATCATACTCTTCCCAATTAAAGGTCAGCGCATCATTGTCGGCATCTGTTGCATCACCCTTTAATGTAAATGGGGTACTGATGGGGATGGTGAAATTGTTATTGGTGGCAACTGTTATGACCGGGAGGGTATTGCCCGTGGGGCTGTTAACCGCACAATTGGCGCCACTTCCGGAAGTTATATAATTAGTGATCTGGTCGTAACTGAGTGCATGGAACAATGCATCACTATGCGGTTGGATATTTTCCGTGGGGGCGCAAATCCCGGCATAGGCCATGATGGTGGTACCTCCTCCAGGCTCAACCGAGCCTCCGGAAGAAGCACAGGTATTGGAATTGAAACTATGGCCTGCACCAAACTGGTGTCCCATTTCGTGCGCCACATAATCGATATCGAACCCGTCTCCAATGAGGTCGGGCGCGCCGGTGGCACCCCTGGCTTTTCCGGAGGTACAAACTACGCCGAGGCCAGCCAGCCCGTTGTCATCGGAGGTGAAAATATGGCCAATGTCATAATTCGCAGATCCAATTACAAGGTCCGTATTGGTTTGGTTTGCATTTAATAATGAACTGCTGATTACATTCACAAAAGGATCGGTAGTGCCATTTAAATATTCAATCAGGTTGTTATTGGCAATTAGGGTAAGCCTAACCGATAGGTCAATTTCATACACCCCATCAACCCGGTTTATGGTAGTTACAATGGCGGCATGGGTGGGCCCTGCCTGTCCTCCGCCAACAGCCTGGGCATATTCGCCGGTACAGGAAATAGCCAACCGGTATGTACTCAGGGTAGTTCCGCGGCAGGTAGCGGCAAGGGTAGAAGTGGTGGAATTTATTTCTGCCAGCCTGGCCTGCATTTCCATTTCGTCATTCAGACAATGAAAATTGGAACTACGGTTATTATCCAGGTGATAATAACTTATGCAATAACCGGGATCATTGCGCCGATAATGATCGATATAGATTCTTCCCGTGATGGAAGACAGAACCTGAGCCCGGAAACCAAAATAAGGGTTGTAATCGAATCGGATGCTGGCATAAGGGTCATCTATACCCTGACCGGCAAATGTTTTTATTTCAGGAAATTTCTCCTCCAGCCCGGGTTCTTGTATACTGCTTTCCCAAACATGGAAACGGGCATTGCGTCCATCCGGCATAGGCAACCACATTACTGGCGCATTGTCCCGATTGGGATGAATAGTTTCTTCCTTTGGCAAAGACCAAAGAAATTGGTGCAACCCATCCACATCCACTTTTAAGGTTTGAAACTTTTCTGGAATGATATCTCTTTTTTCCTGACTAAAAGGAATTGCACTCTCTGCAATACCGGAAAAATAATTTTTTTGTGCAGATAAGGAAATAGTAAAGGATAGCAAACAAAAAACACTAAGAAAAAATTGGTAAAACTTCTTCATAAATAATGTTGAATAAAAAATATAATTTTCGAGGGGCATAAAAGTATTGTATTTTGACGAAATCCAAATTTTGATTTCCCGGTACTTTCCGGCCTGTTCTAATCAAAAAAAAATACGTTCATCATGCCGGTAAATGATGGAGAAAATTTTGCATCACCCAAATACAGACCTATGAAAATATTTTTAAATAAATCAGGTTTTCATTAAATCAATTTCAATTATTGAGACCGGGGCTTAAAATCTCCCTTTAAAGGGATGGAGTATCCATTAAAATTCTGCAAATTCTTCCTTTTTAATTAGTTATCTTTGCTTTATGACAATTGAGCAGTTAAAATCTATGAGAGACCGTGTCCTGGTCTTGAGGAGGTTTCTTTGACGTCGAGAACAGAGAAGCCAAAATAGCAAATGATAAGCAACTAACCCTTGCTCCGGGTTTTTGGGACGATAATGCCCGGGCAACCGCCATCCTTAAAGAAAATAAGGTTAATGAATATTGGGTGGAGATGTTCCATACCGTGAACTCTGCCGTTGAAGATTTTTCCGTTTTATTTGATTTCTGGAAAGAAGGAGAAGCATCCGAAGAAGAGGCAAAAGATGCCTATCAAAAAGCATTGGCCCTCATTGAGGAAGCCGAATTTAAGAGCACACTAAATGACCCATCAGATTCACTCCCCGCTATTTTACAAATAAATAGTGGTGCCGGAGGTACCGAAAGCCAGGATTGGGCCGAAATGTTGGCGCGTATGTACCGGATGTATGGAGAAAAACAAGGCTGGGCCGTTTCAGAGCTCGACTGGCAATGGGGCGATGGGGCTGGCATAAAAACCTGTACCTTTCAGTTTGACGGGCCTTTTGCATTTGGATTCCTGAAAGGTGAAAGCGGGGTACATCGGTTAGTACGTATTTCTCCCTTCGATAGCAATGCCCGCCGGCATACTTCTTTTGCATCGGTTTATGCCTATCCGTTGATTGATGACAGTTTTGAAATCACCGTTAACCCGGCCGATGTGGAATGGGCTTTTTTTCGGAGTGGTGGGGCAGGAGGGCAAAATGTGAATAAGGTGGAAACGGCGGTTAGGCTTACGCATAAACCTTCGGGTATCATTGTGGAATGCCAACAGGCAAGAACGCAGGGCGAAAACAGAGAAAAAGCGATGTCGATGCTAAAAAGCAGGCTGTATGAAGAGGAAATGCGCCGCCGGCAGGAAGCTATCGATTCAAAAAATGCCAGCAAGAAAAAAATCGAATGGGGCAGCCAGATCCGGTCTTATGTTTTCCATCCATATAAAATGATTAAAGACCACCGGACCGATTTTGAAGTGGGTAATGTTCAACCGGTGATGGATGGCGAACTCGATGGTTTTATAAAGGCCTACCTAATGGCGGAAAAGGAAAGTGAATGATACTAACGTTAACGATTAACTGCAAATAAAATACATTACTATGCAATTTGGAGATTTTTATTACCCCCTTCCGGTTAATGAACCGGTACTTTCATATGCACCTGGCTCTGCCGAACGTAAAAAATTAAAAGAAGTATTGTCTGAACTGAAATCCAAAAAACTGGATATCCCCATGTACATTGGTTCGGAAGAAGTGCGGACCGGTATAACAAAGGAAATCAGGCCGCCTCACGATCATCGATCCGTACTTGGGCAGTTTCACACCGGGGAGGCAAAACACATTACAAGGGCCATCAATGCGGCTTTACGTGTAAAGGATAAATGGGCCAATCTCAGTTGGGAAAACCGGGCTCATATTTTTTTAAAAGCCGCCGACCTTATTGCCGGGAAATACCGGGCTTATATGAATGGAACCACCATGCTGGGGCAAAGTAAAAATGCCTTCCAGGCAGAAATTGATTCGGCTTGTGAATTGATTGATTTCCTCCGGTTTAATGTACATTTTTTAAGCGATATTTATCGCCAGCAACCCCTGAGTGTACCGGGAATTAATAACCGATTGGAATACCGCCCGCTTGAAGGATTTGTGTTTGCCCTAACTCCATTTAATTTTACGGCGATCGGTGGAAACCTTCCAACTTCTGCCGCAATGTGCGGTAATGTGGTTGTTTGGAAGTGTGCTAATACCCAGGCATACAGCGCCCAGATGTTTATGCGTATTTTAAAAGAAGCCGGACTTCCCGATGGGGTTATCAACCTGGTTTTTGTGGATGGGCCAACCATTGGCGAAGTGGTGTTTAATCATCCCGAATTTGCCGGTTTGCATTTTACCGGAAGTACAGGAGTGTTTAACAGGATGTGGGAGACCATTGGCAAGAATATGGGGCTTTATAAATCCTATCCGCGCATTGTGGGAGAAACAGGAGGAAAGGATTTTGTTATGGCGCACCCCTCTGCGGATGTGGATGTTTTGGTAACTGCCCTCGCAAGAGGTGCTTTCGAATACCAGGGCCAAAAATGTTCTGCAGCATCAAGGGCTTATATTCCCTCTAACCTGGCGGCAGAAGTTAAAAGAAAATTGGTAGAGGTGGTGAAAACCATGAAAATGGGGCCGGTAGAAGACTTCAGTAATTTTGTGAATGCCGTGATTGATGAAAAAAGTTTCGATAAACTGGATGGCTATCTCCGGAATGCCCGGAAAAGAAATAGTGGAGTAAAAATTTGGGTTGGAGGAAAAGCGGATAAATCGAAAGGCTATTTTGTTGAACCCACCATTTTGGAGGCAAGTGACCCCCATTATGCGACCATGTGCGAGGAACTGTTTGGCCCCATCCTTACCGTGTATATATATGATGAAAAGAAATTTGAGGATACCCTTAAATTGGTGGATCAAACCTCCGGTTATGCGCTCACCGGTTCAATTATAGCGCAAGACAGGTACGCCGTGGAAACAGCCACAAATAAACTAAGAAACAGCGCCGGAAATTTTTATATCAACGATAAACCAACCGGAGCGGTTGTAGGCCAACAGCCATTCGGCGGGGCCAGGGCAAGCGGCACTAACGATAAAGCCGGATCGCAGTTAAACCTCTATCGCTGGCTGAGTGCCCGTACAATAAAAGAAACATTTAACCCACCTACTGATTACCGGTATCCGTTTTTGCTGGAAAAATAATTTTCTCCTTAATCATAGGAAAAGATCCGTTTTATCACAACACCATATGGTTCGTGCCTGCACGGGCCATTTTTTTTGTTCGCAGGGTAAGAAATTATTCAATTTGAGATATTATAAAGTTGATTAGTTTTGGTGCCTGAATGCAGGTTCTATTTACCCCCCCTCAATTATCTCTAACCATCCGGAGGATGGCTGCTCAGCTTGTGGAAAATAGCAGCGATATTTCTAAACTATTTTTTGTGGGCATCCAACCGAGAGGGGTATTTTTTGCAGAGAAATTAATGGCCGAAATACAAAAACTTTATCCGGGCCAACCGGTAAACTACGGGATACTGGATATTACCTTTTACCGGGATGATGTGAGGAACGCCTTACATGCACCGTCAAAAACAAATATTTCGTTTTCAATTGAAGGGCAAAAGGTAATCCTTATTGATGACGTGCTTTATACCGGCCGAACCATCCGGGCGGCCTTAGATGCACTTCAGGATTTTGGCCGGCCTGCCCGTGTTGAACTCTGTGTATTAGTTGACCGTCGGTTTAACAGGGAACTTCCCATTCAACCGGATTTCTGGGGCAGATCCTTAGATACAATTTCTTCACAGAAGGTAAAAGTCGACTGGGATAAAGAAGAAGTAGTTATTTATACATAACAACCTGTTTGGTTGGTAAAAAATTTTATAGCTTCGCTTTTTAATGCAACTCTCCACCCGACATCTACTTGGCATTAAAGACCTCAGTGCAGCCGATATTTCCCTTATTCTCGAAACGGCAAAACAGTTTAAAGAAGTTTTACAACGACCTGTGAAAAAGGTCCCCTCGCTCCGGGATGTTACCGTGGTTAACCTGTTTTACGAGAACTCTACCCGCACCCGGATTTCATTTGAACTTGCGGAAAAGAGACTGGGCGCAGATACAATTAATTTTTCGGCTTCCGGTTCATCGGTTTCTAAAGGAGAAACACTCCTCGATACAGTGAAGAATATCCTCAGCATGAAGGTAGATATGGTGGTGATGCGCCATAGTGCTTCGGGTGCCCCGCACTTTCTTTCGCATCACCTTCCCCAAACCGCTATCGTGAATGCCGGTGATGGCATTAATGAACATCCCACACAGGCGTTGCTGGATGCCTTTTCAATAATTGAAAAAAACGGCTCTTTGTTGGGGAAGAAAGTGCTGCTTATTGGAGACATTATGCATTCGAGGGTAGCCCTCAGCAATATCTGGCTCTTAAATAAAATGGGAGCGGAGGTTAAGGTGGCAGGCCCTCCAACCCTTATTCCCAAGTATATTGAACAAGCCATGGGTATTGAGGTGGAATATAATCTGGAGAAGGCTTTGCAATGGTGCGACGTGGCTAATGTGCTTCGAATACAACTCGAAAGACAGAACCAGGTTTTATTCTCATCACTTCGGGAGTACAACCTGGCTTATGGCGTGAAGAAAAGAATGCTCGATAAAATCGGCCGGCCTATCACTATCATGCATCCCGGACCGATTAACAGAGGAGTTGAAATTGACAGTGATGTGGCTGATGGGGAGCACGCCGTAATATTAAACCAGGTTGAAAACGGAGTAGCAGTCCGTATGGCTGTAATGTATCTGCTTGCCGGTAACGGTCAGGCATAAATGATTATTTTATGAAAAGAATTTGTTTATTCCCGGGCACCTTCGATCCCGTTACCCTGGGCCATACGGATATTATCCACCGGGCACTTCCCCTATTCGATAAATTATATATCGGTATCGGCCGCAACACCAACAAAGCTCCCATGTTCTCAGAAGAAAGGAGGTTAGATTGGTTGAAATTAATTTATAAGGATGAACCCCGGGTGGAAGCCATTATTTATGACGGACTCACGGTGGAATGTTGCCGGCAGGTAGGCGCCCAATTTATTTTAAGGGGGATCCGGTACGTAAATGATTTTGAGTACGAGAAAGCCATTGCGGATATGAACCGGAGCCTGGCCACCCATATTGAAACCATCTTTCTCACCTGCCTTCCCCAATTTACTTCGGTAGCCTCCACCCTTGTTCGGGACGTACTTAAAAATGGGGGCGATGTTTCGCGCTTTTTGCCGGAAGCCGTTAACCTCGACTTAAAGAGTAATGGATAATATTTCTCCAATATGGTTCGATAAATCTTTGGACATTTCCCACCTGAAGGCTATGGGTACTATTTTTATGAGCCATATGTTGGGTATGGAGTGGGAAGGAATTACGGCTAATACCCTCCAAATGTCGATGCCTGTTAATGATAACTCCAAACAACCCTATGGCCTCCTCCATGGTGGAGCCAGTTGTGCCCTGGCCGAAACGGTGGGTAGTGTGGCATCCTTTCTCGTCATTGATTCCTCAAAATTCGTATGCATGGGCCAGGAAATAAGCGCCAGCCACCTGCGTGCAGTAAACGCCGGAAAAATATGGGCTACCGCCACACCGCTGCATCTTGGCAGAACTACTCATGTGTGGGATATTCGGCTGGAAGATGAATCGGAAAACCTGGTTTGCATCAGCCGGCTTACGGTGGCAATCCGGCCAAAGCAATGATTTTACTGAAAAAATTTATGCAGCAGGTCAAGGATGGTAGCATAGGTATGCTGTGTAATTAGAGGAATATCCTTTTTTGAAATCCACTTTGCCTCCGTTATTTCTTCCTCTTTTTGGGGTGAAAGGTTGAAATGCCCGTAGGTTCTAAAATGAAACCAGATACTTTCTTTCAAAATGTGCTTTCCCGCTTCCTCGTATATATGAAATGTGGATCCAAGTGCATGAAGGGTTTGAAGGTTCCCGACTCCGGTTTCCTCTTCAATTTCCCTTTTTGCACATTCTTCTGCCGATTCACCTTTTTCCTGTTTTCCTTTGGGAAGGTCCCAATGCCCTCTTCGATGGATAAATAAGAATTTTCCTTCCTCATTTTCCACTAATCCGCCGGCAGCCGGTATTTGCTGGAAATGTCCAAAAAATTTCTTTTTTAGGACAGTTAAGTTTTCCGAAATCATTACTGCCGCCCTCTTATCGGGGCTTTTGATTTCATGAAGGAGGGCATTTATGGCATGGGTCGATAATTCATCTACCCAAACCACCTGAGGCTGGTGCCTGAGAACCTCCAGGTCCTGATCCGTCTCGTCCGTTAAAAATATCGGTTTGTTACCCAGGTAAACTGCAATTTTCATGTGAATACAAATGTAGTGCCTAATAGATCGGATTTATCCATCTCTGGGTTAACTTGCATAAAACCAAACATGGATAATAGAACGGATAATACCGCAATTTCAGAAAAGCTCCTACAAATTGGAGCCATAAAATTGAATCCGGATAATCCATTTATATGGGCCAGTGGCTGGAAAAGTCCCATTTATTGCGACAATCGGCAGATTCTTTCCTATCCTTATGTCCGTGATTTTATTAAGAGTGAACTATGTAGTGTAATTTTTGAATGCTTTCCGGATGCAACCGCTATTGCAGGAGTAGCTACTGCCGGTATTGCCTGGGGAGCGATGGCTGCCGATCAGCTAAAACTCCCCTTTGCCTATGTGAGGCCCAAACCGAAAGACCATGGGTTAGGAAATCAGATAGAGGGGAGGATCGAAAAGTTAGATAAGGTAATTGTAGTGGAAGACTTGGTTTCAACCGGTTTGAGCAGCCTGAGGGTATGTGAAGCCATTGCTGCAATGGGCGCGGAAGTACTGGGTATGGTGGCAATTTTTACTTATGGGTTTCCGCAAGCCTCCCAGGCTTTTGAAAAGGCAGGTGTGAAATTGATCACCCTCACCCATTACCAAAATCTGATTGAACTCGCTTCAGAAAAGGGGATTTTTAAGCCGGAGCAGCTAAATACCCTGTTAAACTGGCGAAACGACCCGGGAGCGTGGGGTAAATAAGTTTATATTTGGTCAATTCCCTTTCATTATGCCTAAATTTTTCTCTTTTTTAGTCAGTTTCTTATTCCTTTCGCTGGCAGGTTTTACACAGGGTAAACCCGGGAAAGCAACCATTCAGACGCCAGGGATACAATGTGATCTCTGTAAAAACCGGGTAGAACGGTACCTCAGCAGCGAATATGGAGTGAGCTCGGTGAAGGTGGATATTAAGAAAAAGACAACTACGGTAACCTGGATTCCAGACCGTACCAACCTTGAAAATATTAAGACCGCCATAGCCAACCTGGGCTTTGATGCGGATGATGTTACTGCAGAACCGGATTCCTATAACCGGTTACCGGCTGTATGTAAAAAGCATGGGGAGAAGCCGGAAAGCGCAGTGGAGCTAAAAAATTAGTGTTTTGATCCGGCCTATTCCTTTTTGGCAAGAAAGGAAGGATTACATTGAAAATTGCTGAATGGTTTGATAATCAACAGGGAAGCTTTTCCTAACTCCAGCCTTCGATATTTTAATTTTTCCCAAAAGTCGAATTGTAACCGACTTATTCAAGAGGGCCGTAATACCATTTTTAAGGAGGTTTTTCATATCAATATCCATCTTTAGGGGGAGGATAAAAACATCTTTCCGGGGTATGGCTACCTGCAGGTTTTGTGTAGAGTGGCCCAGGAAATTTCCATCAACATATATATCCAGGTCGGTATTATTTAACTCTAATCCAAAATTATTGGGGTTATAAAACAGCAGGTCGATGCTTAGCTGCGAAGACGAAAATCCCAAATTTGTGAGTTTAAGATTCCGAAATTCCCGGTATTCTAAATCTTTAGGTTCACGACAGGCTGTCAGTAAAACACAATAGCCCAGGAAGGTTAAAAGGGCAGGGGACTTTAATTTAAAAATTGTCATAGAAAAAATATAGAAGCCAAAGACCTTGTAAAATTAATGAAAACAAACACTAAAAAATTACGCAATTTGGAAAAACCAAAGCCCAAAATTGAGAAAAATAAAAGCTAAAATAATAAGTACTAAATAAATAATGTACATAAATGATAATTAATAAATAGTATTAGCTTGATTGGTATTTATATTTAATTAAAAACTTGAAAATTTTGACATTTATCCATCATTCCTGTAAGAAATTTATACTGTATTTCTTTTTTTTATCATTACTAATTATAATAAGCTGGTTATTAGAATTATGATAATCTTATTTGTAATAAAAGTTCAATAGTTATTTAAAATTATGCTTTTTTAATTTCTTTCCGGCGTAAAAATGGAAAATCGGGAGAGGATGGGGAAACCCGCTATGCTGGTTCCAAAAATTCTTAAAAAGGGTGAAGGGTATTTCAAATTAAAGATATGTCATTATGACGTCAATTTGAAATTCGATAGGAGCTGTTTATAAAAATTGTAGTACTATATATAGAATATAATGAAAATCATACTAACTGACGAAATATTTAATATATTATATCATTTGTTGAATAAATTTCTTCCATATTTCATCAGGTTTAGAATTTTTATATTCTCTTTTATTGGATCGAGTATAAAAACTCGAAAAATGGTAAAATTACTGTCTAAAAACTTGCATTTCGAAAATAGGGCTATTATGTTTGTATTCGAAAGCGGAAATGATTCAAACCTCGGTCATTCCGAATTTCAATCCTCACCCACTATCTTTTGATAAGCCAGGTCCAATTTTGCTAATTTAGGCACCTGTGTAAGACCGGAAATTTTCATAACCCCAAACCACAAAGAAAATGAACCGGACTTTTACGCTTATCCTTGCCCTTATGTTGGGCACTATCATCACGAACGCTCAAGCTCTTTTTGAGCAATGTCAATCAGGACAAAACACCCAGTCCTTACCTCAATTTAAGGGCCAGCCCACACTTATTGGCGGTACAGCCTTATCGGTAGGTGCTCAATACCGTTACAATTATGCGGTGTCTCAGCCTTACGATATGTACGCAGTAATTGTTGTTGAAGAAATTGTTAACGCAAAGCTGGTTAAAATAGACGAAGCAGATGCAAGTGACGCCGATAAAGATGGCCGTTTTCAGCCCCAGATTGCCCCCGATTTAACGAAACTTACCGCAAACCGGGAAGGGTATATTCAATTTTCAATTCATTTTTATCAGGCCAGTACCAACCAGCCTTCCAACATCACCGGCCTTCGCTTTATCCATTACGATATGGACGGAGGAAACTACGGTACAAATGGCTGGTTCAGGGAATTAGGGATGATTACTGGCGCAACCGGCGTACAGGTTAGCCAGGTTCCTGCTTCCCAATTAACAAATATGGGTAATGTTGTGAGTGGCGGCCTTACCTGGAATAAATTTTATGGTTCTACCACCGAACACGCAGCCGTTTCTTCCGATCCCGAAGTGGCTATGATTGCCATCTACGGTGGAGTTAATACCATCAAGTTCCGGATGGGTTATAATTTTAAATATGGTGGTTCTTCCTATAATTCTCCCAGTTTTCGCCAATATGCTGCAAAATTTGGTTGTGTAACCTTTGGTGCCGGTGGAGTGCTCCCTGTTAAACTTAGCTATTTCGGAGCAACTGCCAAATCAAACCATACTGTATTTACCAATTGGATTACCGAACAGGAAACTAACTTTAGCCATTTTGAACTGGAACGCAGCTTTAATAATAAAGATTTTTCAACTACGGCAGTTATCCTGGGTGCAAAATCAAGCAATGGTACCCGGAATAATTACGAATACACCGATAAATCAGCTGAGCTTTCTACCGCAAAAGTGGCCTACTATCGCCTGAAACAAATTGATAAAGATGGCGCCATTACTTACAGCGAAATCAGAATGGTACGATTTGATGCAGCAAATGCAACTGAAATGCAGGTTTCACCAAACCCATTCATGGAACAGGTTTCCCTGAAATTTGAAAGTGAAAATGCAGGTAACGCCGAAATTAAACTGATCAATATGGCCGGACAGGTTGTGAATAACAACAGCACCCGGATAAATAAAGGATTTAATAATATTTCACTGAATAACCTTTCATCTCTTAGCCGCGGTATCTACATTGTTCAGGTTACCGTAAACGGACAGGTTATCAGTAAAGAAAAGCTTGTAAAAAATTAAGCCTGACAACAACCCAGGGAGGGCCGCTGCCCTACACAGTGGTCCTCCATTTTTAAAACAGAAAAAATTGCACTTGAAAGACTTAAAAAAAATTGTTGATTTCCTCCGCGAGAAACTTAAAACTGGAGAAAGTAAAAAGTACCAACTCCAACCCATTCCGGCCTCAAATAAACAAACTCCCCGGCCGGGAAATTGGAGGAAATTATAAAGATGTTTTCTTTGGGGGTTACAGAATCATCAGATTCTTAACACGAGCCGCATGTCTATGCGGCTCTCTTTTTATTGTACACTTCTGGGAACAAAAATAATGGAACTATCCCCATTTAATTTGCGCAAAGAATCCGGCATTTGCTTCTCAGCAATTTGCCATAAAAGTTTAAGCTGGAAACCGTCTTTATCCTGGCTTATTAAATAATGTGATGTGATTACCATTCCCGATTCCGAATCTTCCTCTTTTAATGTAACTTCTTTTGGAAGGGCTACCATTTTATCAACTACCGGGACAATCTTAAATTCGGAGTTTTGGATAATACCGGCCTCGTTGTCGGGTATCCTGCTTTCCTGAATGTTTGACGAATTTCTTTTTTTTGCAGCTAACGAATTTCGGGAAATGGAATAATCCGGAACTGCCTTTTCAATTGCGGGTAGATTGGGCATGGTTACATGGAGGGAAGATGAATTGGCTGATACAGGTTCCTTATCTATTTCAATAATTGGAATGGGATTGGACTTTTTCGATAATACCATGACTGATACCAGGGCAATTCCTAATAAAAATGGAATTATCCTCATCCCCATATTCCGCCTTTTTACAACCGGATACCTATCGCGCATAAACGCTATTCTTCTTTTTAAACTACCATTCCCTTTCCCTGCGGCAGCTAACATAAACCGGGGGCTGGCCAAATTCATCCGGGCAACTTTTAATAAAGCCGTAGCGTAATCAGTAATCGAATATTTATAATCCAGAACCACTGCATCACAACTGATTTCCCTGCTCTGCCTGATTTCTTTAATTATATATAGGATGAAAGGATTAAAGAAGAAAACGATTTCAGAAAAAATACAAATCCAATTGATAATGTAATCCTTTGCCCGGATATGTTGTAATTCGTGTAAGATGATGGATTCAACTTCTTTAATGCTCAGGTGGTTGAGTAAGGCTACAGGAAGGAGAATGACCGGTTTTAGCATCCCGAATGTAACCGGTACCGAAATATTTGCAGAAAAATGCAGGGCTACCTTTTGCTTAATTCCTAAATGAATGGCCGTATTTCGGGTGAATAGCCGTAAATGGAAGGGCGCTTTTACTTTTTCCCTCTTTATGGATGATCGGAATTTATTCCACGAAAAAAAGGTATGGATTATCAGGAATAGTACAATTCCGGAATAGATAAGAATAATAGTTTGCTCAACCCGTGGATAGAAGGAGATGCTCCAATCAGGAATGCCGGGCTTAAGAACAGGAGTATATGGAGAAGAAAGCAGGTAAAAAGTAAAGCCCGCTATAAGGATTTGAAAGAAAAGTCCAAATACACTCAACCTCCGAAGGGATGAAGGATGTAAATCCGGGAAAAATTTTTGAATTGAAAATAAAAGAATCGCAATGGCGGCTGATTGCCACAGGCTGTGTAATAAAGTAATAAGTAAATGATGGGAAAAACCTTCCATGCGAATTACTGATTTGCTTTTAGCTGATCAATCATTTCCTGGATTTCGTCCAACTCCTCCCTGCTGATATTGGCATGGCCAAGCGCTTGTAAGGCTAATGCAGCAGAAGATCCGGAAAATAAATTATGAATCATTTTTCCAACAAATTGCTTGCGGGCCGATTCCCGGGTGATGTTTGGATAATAGATATGGGTCTTTTTAGAATCATTGCGCGTAACGAGATTTTTTTCAAACATTATCTGCATCAACTTCAGGGTAGTGGTATATCCCGAATCCTTGGTCTTTAATAACTCCTCATGAACTTCACGTACGCTTGCCTGTTGTTTATCCCATAACACTCCCAATATTTCTATTTCGCTGTCTGTGGGTCTGCTGACTTTTTCGTTGCTCATTTATACGATGATTTTCGTAATGCAATTTAGGCTGTTTTATATACCATCCGATTCTTTTATGTATTTTTTAAGAGAACTTGGTAATAGGGGATGTAGCTTGCGCTGGTAACTGATTGATTAACAATTTGTTTAATGTAAACCACCTAATAAATTTAAAAATGAACCTTAAATTATTAACTCCTGCAGTTCTTGCATTTTCCCTTATTTTTTCTTCCTGTGTCAGTAAAAAGGCAATGAAGGCAGAGAAAGTTAGATATGAGACACTTCAAACAGATTTTTCAAAATCGCAATCCGATTTGCGGACCTGCCAGGATGAAGCAGTAAAATCGGCTCTTGAAAAGACATCCCTTCAGGCGCAGATTACCAGTCTGAAAGGGCAGGTCGATTTCCTTAAGGAAAACAATACGCAGGCTTTAAAGCAATTGGAAAACCTGCAGGTAATTTCGAGTTCCCAGGCAGAAAGCATTAAAAAATCCCTGGAGAATTTAGGGGCGAAAGATAATTATATCCAAACCCTGCAATCCTCCATCGCCCAAAAGGATTCATTGAACCTGGCATTAGTGATGAATTTGAAAGGCGCCATTGGTAATATCGATGATAAAGACATTAATATTAAAGTGGATAAGGGAGTGGTTTATATTGATATTTCTGATAAGATGCTTTTCAAAAGCGGAAAGTATGAAATTACCGATCAGGCCAAAACCGTATTAGGCAAGGTTGCCCTGGTTTTGAAGAATCAACCTGATATTGAATTTATGGTAGAAGGACATACAGACAATGTACCCTTTAAGAGCAATGGCGTGTTGCTCGATAATTGGGACCTCAGCGTGAAGCGTGCCACTGCCGTGGTAAGGGTACTCCAGCATCAATATGGTCTAAATCCGGCAAAGATGGCCGCATCGGGAAGAAGCGAATACGAACCGGTTGCCGATAATTCCACCGCAGAGGGCCGTGCCGCTAACCGCCGGACAAGGATTGTAATCCTTCCTCAACTGGACCAGTTCTTTAAGTTGTTGGAGAAAAAAGGAAATTAATTTTGTATCCAATGTATTTCTCTGGCCCGGCTTGCCGGGCCTTTTTCTTATTTATACCGAAATTATTTTTAGTTTTATGCCAGCCTGAGATTTTGTATAAATCCAAGGATTCCACCGGGCTTTTCAGGACTTATGCATGTTTCTATTCAAAGACTCTTTCTCTTTTATCCTGGAAAAAATAAACGGGTAGCGGGCATATTTCTTTTTACCTTAACAACACAAAACTTCCTTTGGTAGTAATGGTTTCACCGGCATCACAAACTGCCTGGAGGATGTATATATAGGAGGTTTGGGGCTGTGCAATTCCCCGGTAAGTTCCATCCCAGCCCCAGTTGTTATCCTTGGCGGAAACATGGCTGATCTCATACATTTTAACGCCAAGCCTGTTGTAGATAATAAAGTGGTCAATCTCATTTATTCCCCTCGAAATAGGATGTAAGCGGTCATTTAATCCATCCCGGTTAGGCGTAAATGCCGTTGGCACAAAAATGTTTGAATTTGCACATTCCACCATTACCGAAATTTTGTCGCTTGCCACACAGCCACTATCCGAAACTACACTTACCGTATAGGTTTCCAATCCGGTTACATTGCATACAGGAGCTGCACAGTTGCTACAACTAAGTTGAATGGGAGGTGTCCATAAGAATGACACTACATTAGAACTGTAAATTGGGGAAAGAGAAATACTGCTGTTAAATGGCACCACCCGGTTTGGGCCTGCTTCAATGGAAGGCAACGGTTTTAAATTTATCTGAACTACAGCCCTGCTTGAAAAGCA
>JAFEAB010000038.1 GCA_018266615.1 Bacteroidota bacterium | reverse complement strand
GGATTTAAGGGAAACTATTTTGTTTTAATGTCATCTTTAATAAAACTATTTCGTTCTCAAAGATTAGTTCGGGAAAGTGCATGGATTGGAGGATGCACATTCGGCGCCATATCTGCATTCTGGAGCACCATGGCTTTTTTATTGGAAAAGCCGCCCTTTAATTATTCTCTTTCATTAATCGGCTTGTTTGGTGTTGTGGGGCTTGCCGGGGCATTGGTTTCCCCGCTTATCGGCGCAATCAACGACAAAAAGGGAGCAAAACTTCCTATGCAGGTTGGGATTATCATCATGTTATTGGGATATGGTATCCTCTTTTACGGGAAACTTTCAATAGTCATCATCATTGCCGGGATTATCCTAATTGATGTAGGTATGCAGAGTGCGCATATACCAAATCTTACAAGGGTTACCTCTATTTTGCCCAGTGCCCGTACCCGGTTAAATACCATTTACATGACTTCCTTCTTTTTGGGAGGCACCATTGGCTCCATTGTAGGAAGTTATGCCTGGGACCAGGCAGGATGGAAAGGGGTTTGCACTACAGGGATTATTTTTGTGCTGGCTGCAGCCGTTGTAATTTATGGAAAAAGAGATCCCCTAAAACAGAATTAAATTAAGCCTGAAGGGCAGCCACTGTCAGCAAAAAGAAACTCTCCTTCTGCGCATGCACGCTATGCGGCATTTTTTGTTGAAGGGCTACCATTTGTCCTTTTTGTAACAGCACCGACTGTTCTTCGGTGGTAAATTTAATTTCACCTTCTAAAACCTGAACACTAATTACAGATCGGGTAGTATGGGTTTTAAGTTCGGCGTTTGCATGCAATCCAACCAAAACAATCCGCATGGTTTCCGACTTGAAGAGGGTAATGGAATTCCGGTCACTATCCGCCCAGGAAGCCTCTCCCTTTACCTGGCTAATAAATTTATTCAAATCAATTTCAACCAGAGGTGCATTCAAAAGCCTGTCGCCCTCAGGCCTTAATGGGGTGGATTCATTTGATTTACTTTCCATAAAAACAAAATTTACAGATTATGAAAGAAGCCCTGAACTGTCAATTAAGGAAAGGTACAGATAATTAATCCGTAAACCATATTTTGAAATTCCCAGGTTCTACGGATTGCGATTGAAAATTAAGAATAGGAGAAATTCAATACCCGCATTTTAGTCCATTAAGTAAGCAATCCCCTGTGATACCGGCCCCCTGAGGTCTCTTACTTTTTTGACCCGGAAAATTTTTTCAATCATTTCCCGAACCACTTTGTATTCATCATGTATTGGGCAGGGGTGGTTTTCTGAACATTTACTCAGCCCAAGTCCACATTCTTTAAATACTCCCTTCCCCTCCATGGTTTCTACAATATTGGAAATTGGCTGGTCCTGCTGTTCCTCATTGATAAAGAAACCACCGGAAGGGCCTTTTACGCTGTTGATCAGGCCTTGCCTGGCAAGGGATTGAAGAATCTTCCCTACGGTGTGTTCACTGGCATTAATGTGTTCAGCCACATCTTTAATACCTGCTTTCTCCCCTTCTGCACTTTTACCAGACAGGTAAATAACAGCCTTGATTGCGGTTTTACATGTATAACTAAACATAATTTATCTGCCTAAGAATTCCTGGCCTTCGGGTGAAATTTTAGAATAGTCCCAGGGTGGTTCAAAAGTAAGATTTACATGAACCTCCCATTCCGGGAAATTATTGGTGAGTGATTTCGTTACGTTTCCAGTAATGCTCTCTCCCATGGGGCAGAATTGGGTGGTGAGCGTCATCTCAGCATCTATCCGTTTTGCTTCCTCATCAAAATCGATTTGGTAAATTAATCCAAGGTCCACTACATTCAACCCGATTTCAGGGTCGTACACATTATACAGGTCGGATAAGGCCTGGCTACATTTAATGCTATCGTTTGAAATTACATTCATGGTTTTTTGGGTTGATGAAATAAGGTAATCCCTGCATTATACACATACAAAATAGCCGCAACCAGCAGGCAGGCTGCACCAAGTTTTAATAGGATATCATTCAGTAACACGATCCCTAATGCAAAAACAAGGAATCCGGCAATATAAGTTATTGCCATTCCTTTGTAAATTATTTCACTGAATAATTCTTTTGGAACAGGAGTTTTTCCCCTGTTTGCCCTGTCGCGGTAAACCTTATTCCATACAATAAAGGGAAGGGTTTTAAAGGTCATACCAAAAATAATGGCCGTAATCCATCCGAAAAAAATACAAAAGCCATATAGGATCGGAAGTTGCGGAAATTTACCCGTAGGTAACAAGGCCAGCACAAGGAGGAGGGCAACAAAAGGTAAAAGCATCTGCCCTACGGAAAGGAGCGACATTTTCATTTGTTCATCCACCGCTTTGCGGATCCGCACCTTATACGCATTGCGGCAATGGTTACCAAACAATAATATGGCCAGGAAAGAAAGCATCAGGGGAAAATAATATAGGAAGGTGGATGCTCCAAAAACCCGGAGGAGAATAAAGCTGATTAACGATGAATTGATTAAAATAAAAATCCACCAAAGATTTCGATCATTCGTGTATTTAGAAATAAGGAACATTGGAATTAAGCGGGAAGCTACGCCTATAATCAGCATCAGGAACCATCCGATTAAACCGAGATGGGCATGAATAGACAAATAGGAAATGGAATTTTGGGGCAACACATTATGTTTGAAATTAAAAACGAGGAGCAGACCAAAAAAAGTGGTGGAGAATAACCAGATAGATGCGGCGGCCATATACCAGGCATGCACATCGTGTTTTTTGCTTTCATAAATACTGCTGATAACATTGGTGAGATAACAAATTACCCCGAGATTAATCAGAATAGCCCCTGTTTGCATGGGCCAGCCAGTATTAAATTCATAAAATGATAAGGCGAGAAAAGGAATTCCTGTTGCAGTAAAAGCAAAGGTCAGGTAAGCCAAAAAATTACTATCCAGTTTTCCTTCGATCAGCACCGGAAGTAATTGGTGAGATGCACCCAGGATAATCATTGTTCCCCATCCCAATGCCATGATGTGGGTAATGGCAAGCGTATAGGGCTGGAAATAATGTTGATGAATTATACCTGAATGAATCAACAACAAAATAGTTGCCACTAAAAATGAAAATGCAGCAAATACATAAAAAGGCAGTACCACTTTATAACTGGTAGTTTGCTGTATCCCATTATTTGACTGAAGGGCAAACATGCGGTTAAGCGGCTTTAAAAATCAGCAGGTAAACCTCCCCTTCCTGTACTTCTTTAATACGGTACTCAAAGTGCCTGTCTTTAAGTTCGGTTAAAAGGAAAACAGGGATTCGTTTATGATGCACATAAAGCGCCTGCCCGGATGGAAGGGTTTCCAGCTTCTCCAAAATTGTCATCATAGGCATGGGCATTTCCAGATGGCGAACATCAATCTCCTGAAGGTTGCCTACAAAATGCTGCATTACCTCATCCCAGTCTCCTGCTGTTTTGGTATCTGCCTCCAATGCGGGTGCAGGGGAGTCAGAAGATTTATAAAACCAGGTTTCAACGAGGTTATTATTAATTTGATTTACATAAGCCTGGTACCCCTGTTTTTCCAACAGCTTTATTAGGGGCACAGGCTCAAACGTGTTGATGATCTTTAATGCTTCTCCCTGCTTTAATTCTTTAACCTTTTGCTGGATTTGCCGGAGGGGGTCATTGCCGCCTGCTAATAACGCACGCACATCAAAAGGTATTATCTTATCAGGAGGCAGGCTTTTAACAAATCCTGGCATTTCCGATTTTTGTGGTCCAGGTTCTTTGGGAAGGACTCCCCTGGAATCCACCTCAAATCCCAAAGGGGCCAAGGCTTTAAAGAAATCTTCGGGTTTAACGCCACCCACCTTTGCCGCCATGGATATGCTGGTTCGTGCCGCCATTAATTTGCGAAGCAGGGGATTGCGGAGCTTTTTAAAATCGGGGCTAAGCGAAACGATGGTTTCCAACGCATCCGGATGATGTTTGAGAAGTGCGGCGATCTTGGTTTGTTCGTTAATCAGCATCAGTTAAAAAATTGGTTAAATTTCTTTACATTACTAAAGAAAGAATTTACAGCAATTTCAGCTTCATTGGTATCATCGCTGTTCTTCAGGTTTTTAACATCCGCAAGAACCGGTTCCAACCAAAGATGTAGTGCATCATGATCGGGGCCTTTCATGGTGCAGCCATTAATGAGCTGTTGTAATTCATTTTGTGCTTGATCTGCAAATGCATGATACGTATCCAGTCCATTTTTGGAGGCTTTTTCAAATTCTTCGGACAGCTTGTTTAATGCTTGTGCATGAGTCCGTGTACTGGCATCGGTTTGCCATTTAGCCCCATTATTTAATGCCAGTTCGGATGAATCAGATCCCTCCTGATGTTCATTATGGGTCACCGTTTGATGAACAACCTCCCTCCCATCGTTGGGGTCGGAAGAAGTGTTACAAGAAGAAAATACCAGAAAAATACCAGCCAGGAGAAATAATTTTGAATGCATAAAATAATTTAGAATGAAGTTGAAAAATAGAACGTTTATACAAAATCGATCTTTGCCTCTGGTTCGAGGATGATGGATGAACTAAAATCTTCGAGGATATCCATTTTGTGGGGCTCATTGGCCTTTATGAGAATTGTTTCCCCTTGCGTCAGCAATACTTCTTTATCAGAAAAACGGATTCTCCCCTTCCCTTTTCGGTTGATAACAAATGCATCAGATGTTGCCTTATGAAGCGGCATCGACTCCCCGGCTTTCAATGATACATTCAACACCTTAAACCGGTCATTTTTATAGGCTTCTTTCATTTCCATAGTAAACCATTTTTAAAGTTAGCGAAGAATTCGCCTGGAAGGCCCTGCTTTATTCAGCAAGGCCAACCGGGCAAATTTATTAAGAAAGGGTTTTTTCCAGTTCCACCGCTTTGGGGAATAGGATATTGTTCTCGAGATGGATATGTACGTGCAGGTCATTTTCAAATTCTTCCAGCATTTTATAAAATAAAGAATAGCTGGCGCAAGCATCCGCCGGAATGGCAAAATGGTTGCTATACTTATGAATTTCCTGGTAAAGGTTATCTACATTCCGGTGTTCATTTTCCATATCCCGGGTCAGGTTTTGGAGTGTAAGTCCGGCTTCGGTAGTATAAGCAGTCCCGTTAGTTTTTGCCTGAACGATTTTTTTAACCAGTGGGAACAACACTTTTTCTTCTGTGGCGATATGATCCGAGAGTTCTTCATTTATATCTTCCACGAGCTGGTTGATGGAAATGAGTTCGGGATGGTGAGCTCCATGCACCCGGGCTACTTTGGTAGCATAGCCGCGAAGTTCGGGTAAATATTTGCGGATATAGTTGTGGTGTGTATTAATAATATAATCTGCAAGGAAATCAAGGTTCCATTCGTTGAAGTTATTATTTGCACCTGTTATGCCACTTGAGGTGGTTTGCAATTCCTTTTCTACGGTTGCATAATCAATCCCTTTTTCGTTGCAAACTTCTTTCACGGTTTTCTTACCACCACAGCAAAAATCGATTCCATACTTTTTAAAAACTTCGGCCTTACGCAGATCCTTAGCCGCAATCTGTCCCACCGTTTCTGCATCTTCCTCTTTCCTTTTTGTTATGCGGATATCCCACCAAATGGGGCCTTGTTCCACATAATGCCAGGTAAAAATATCGCCCCTTTCGCCCAGCAATTGGTAATAAACCGGTTTGGGATCGTGGTCGTTATGAATAATCATGCTTTCCCCTGGGTTCAATTCATCAAATACCCTGAAAATAGTTGGATGTTTCAAGCGGGGTTCAAGCGAGGGAACATTCACGATGGTTTCATTTTGAGGCGATTTTGTAACTGCATCTTCGGCCAAAATCGTGGCTCCTTTTTTTGTTACCCGGATATCCCACCATTCAGGCCCCTGCTCCAGGTATTCCCAGGTAAAAATATCACCTCGCATTTGTTGCAATTGGAAGTACACCGGGCGTGGATCATGGTTATTGTGGATGATAAAACTCTCTCCGGGTTTTATACTGTCAAATGTTTGAAAAATGGTAAGATGTTTTAACCGGGGCTCAATTTCGGGAACATTGATTATTGTTTCCTGCGCTGTTTCCATTTGTTATTTTTTAATGAGTAAATCAAAAATGAGCCACAAAAATAATGAGAAAAATTCAAATAAAAGTATTAAAGTACTTTTTTACTGTTTAATTTTTCAGATTTTCTTAATCCTACTATATCATATTGGATATCAAATTTTTAATGACTTTCACCTCCAAAGAATTTGAGAGATTTATCAAACCTGCTTCACCTAAAAAATGGAATCACCGCGTCTACCTACGAAAAAATGGAAAAAGGCTCTGCCCCAGAAATAGCCAATCGAAAAAGACAAACTTATTTCTAAGACAGAACCCTTTAAGTAAAGCGATGTTTACTTTAACTTATACCGGAACCCGGCATAAAACATCCGGCCGGTAACAGGCCCCCAAACAAGGGCAGCATCAAAATAATTGCTAAAGGGCTGGTCGGCTGCAATGATCGCATCCTTTTGGTAATAGCCTGTCAGGTTCTCGCCTCCCAGGTAAACGTCGATGTTCTTTTGTTTTCCAAACGATTTACTGATTTGGGCATTCATCAGAACAAAGGAGGGTGAAAAATCCTTTCGTTGATAAGGCAATGGATTAGAGGAAGTGGAAGGGATTCTTTTCTTTCCATTGTAATTAATAGTATAATCAAATTTCCATCCATTTAAATCGTAGGCTGCATTGAGGAATGCCCTGCTTTTAGAAATCAGTGGCTTCTGTAACAATTTGCCACCGTAGTTTTCTTTTACATCGAAATACCGGTATGCCAGCCTGATGTCCAGTTTATCAACTGGGGATATCTCCAATTCGGATTGGAAACTGTTTGAATAGGATTTCCCTTTCAGTTCGTAGAAAGAAACCTTTCTGGGGTCTTCCAAATCAACAACCACCTGCTTTTGAAAATCGTTTCTGAAAAAATCAACACTTAAGGTAGCATTCCGGTTAAACAGTCTGAATTTTTGATCCATGCTGATTCCTTTATTCCAGGCAATTTCGGGGTCGAAGCCGTAGGCCTTCCCGCCATATACATAATTCGACATGATATTTACCTGGCGGGAACTCACCAGTACACTATTATTTTCTGCAAAAATATTCGCAGTTCGCTGTCCACGGCCTGCACTCAGCCTGATGTTTGTACCTTTCACCGGCTCGTACCGAACGTGGATTCGGGGCGTGGTAAACCAGCCGAAAAGGCTGTTGTAATCCTCCCGAAGTCCGGCTACCACATTAAAGTTCTCCACAGGGGTATAGGTATATTCAAAAAAGGCGCCCGGTACATTTTCTGTCCGCCGGAAGGTTAACAGGTTAAAATCTTCATTGTAATAATCGGACACTATACTTAACCCTGTTCTGAATTTATGTGCCGTGGTGCCAATGATGGATTGGTAAATCAGGTTGGCATAAAAATTATTCTGCCGCGCGTTATATTTTGTCATTCCAAAATAAGATTCCTGCCTGTGGTTAAATGCAGAAACCTGGAGGCCAATGCTTTTATATTTTTTCCCTGGGAAAACATAACCGGTTTTGATAAACCCTTCATACCTTTTTGTATTGATTCCCAATCCGTACACCTGCGTGCTGAATTTGTCTTTTGAAGGATTAAAACCAACCTCTCCGCCGGTTTTATCATCATCCAAAATTCGAAATCCAAATTGGGAAGAAACCCCCTTTCCATCGTTATACTCCCAACGGTTCATTGCTGTGAGGAGGCGGCCGGTTGGTAAATCGCGAAATCCATCCTTATTAAAATCGAGCGATTTATTATTAAAAAATGCGCCGTGTAAAAGAAGGCCGGTGCTCCACCTGGAATTGATCTTAACCGCCGTATTCAGGTTCAGGTCTGTCTTTCCCTGGTCGTTAATATACAGGTTAGTGAAAAGCTTTTCGCTGGTGGCCGGTTTTTTCAATTCAATATTAATCTGGCCGGCGATACTTTCATATCCGTTGGCCACAGAACCTACTCCTTTCGATAATTGGATAGACTCTACCCAGGTTCCCGGAATGGCATTGAGCCCCCAGGCAGTAGCAATTCCACGCGGCCCCGGAAGGTTTTCTACGGTAAGCTGGGTATAATTTCCTGCCAGCCCTAATAATTGAATTTGTTTGGATCCTGTTACCGCATCATTATATGAAACATCCACGGAGGCATTGGTTTCAAAACTTTCACTGAGGTTGCAGCAGGCTGCTTTGTATAACTCCCGTTGCGTCATAACCTGCGTGCGAATGGGGGTGGCAGCCAGAAAAGTGGCCCGTTGCCGGCTTGTAACCACCACTTCGCTAAGTTGTTTCCCGGAAGCAAGAATGATTTTCATTTCACGGATATCCGAAACCGTTAGTGTATCCGGAATAAACCCCGAATAACTAACCACTAACCTTCCATTGGGCTGGTGGGGAATGGAAAAAACACCCTCCGCATCAGTACTGGTTCCCTGCTGCGTACCCAGCCACATTACAGAAGCCCCGGTAAGGGGTTTAAAACTTCCATTTTTTGTTTCTTCGAGAACTATCCCTTTAATGGCCTTTGCACTCTCATTTTCCGGAGTAGAACGGGTTTCAGTTACGTTATCGCCTTCGGAATGATCTTTTTCTGGATGGCCTTCTTCTGCCAATATCTCCCGGTAATGGCAGCAATCGGGCAGCGATTTATAAACGGCATCTTTTGCTTTCTCGCCCTCAATGTCGTGTCCGGCGGCAACAATACGGCGCTGTACTTTTTCTGTAGATGTAACAGAAGGATTATAGGTTAGCGTAAGCATCATGGAACTCATATCCCAGGAAGCGGCTTTTACACCTTTCCCCTTGGCGGCCTTAACGATACGGTCTTCGCATTGGCCGCAAACTCCATAAACTTTAAAGGTGGCGGTTGAATCTGTTTGCGGATTCTGCTCCTGTGCCCGGGCAGTGTAAAAAAGCAGCATGAATCCGATTCCGGTAAAAATATATTTTAATGATTTCATTATATGCGCAATTATTATTTAAACAATACGGCATATACAAATCAATACCTACTCAAAAAAAATTCCGAAGCATAGCTCTAACATGTAATCACAGGATTAACATCCGGGGGAGTAAAAGCGCCTGACTTCCATTCACTTAAACAGGCAATCACTCCCTTAACAAATCATTCAGCATGGCCTCCAGGCTCGAGGGGGTGGGATTATAAGCCACTACTCTACCCTCTTTATCAAGCAGCAAGGAAGTGGGTATAGCAGAAAGTTTATAATCTGAGACGACCTTTCCATCAATACCCCGGTTATCGATAACCGTTAGCCACTTTAATTTATCCTGCCGGATGGCTTTTTTCCACTTATTATACTTATCATCAATGGAAACACTGAATATTTCAAACCCCTTTTTTGCAAACTTGGGGTATATCTTACTCAGGTTCCAGTTAGATATCCGGCATGGCCCACACCAGGACGCCCAAAAATCGAGCAGTACCACTTTCCCTTTTAGAGAAGAAAGGCGAAGCGTATCACCTGTTGCGGAAGGCAGGGCAATATCGTACGCTTCTTCCCCAAGAGGTGGCTGGGCTTTCGATATCAATGCCAAAGCCAGGAATATAGCAATTAGGATAAAAGATTTAAATCCTGTCAACATTTTCGGAAATAACTTTGTGTATGGTATGATTTTTATATACCAGGAAAAGATTAGTGGCTGGCTTTCTTAGAACAGCAGCTTTTGGAACCCTTTTCCGCTTTTGCTCCTTTATCTCCTTTGCTATCGGAACAGTTCATGGGCATTTTACCTTCTGATGCCTTCATATGGGTATCGCCATGATCTTTGCAATCTTTGCCTTTGCAGGAAGCCATATCAGTGCATTTTCCTTCCTTCATACCACAATGCATGGCGGAAGCGGAAGTATCCTGACTGGTAACCGAAGTGCGTTCATAATGGCAGCAGGGCGATAATTTTTCGTATGCGGCATCCGTAGCCCTGTATTTAGGCGTGTCATAGCCGGCATCAGCAACCGATTTCTGGATAATATCCGAATTGGTTGGCTCGGTATATTTTACTTCGAGGATTTTCGACTCCGAACTCCACACTGCATAAGAAGCGCCGGCATCTTTAGCGGCCTTTTCAATTTTCTTTTTACACATGCCACACTCACCGGAAACTTTGATTTTCTCGGTGGTTGCTGTTTGGGCAAAACCCATTTGAACAAAAAATAATAATATAGCAAAAAGAGAAACTATTTTTAAGGTTTTCATTTTAAATGACTTTTATAATTTTTATTTTATTTGATTATCCAGGATTCCATCCTCCCTGGGCGAGGCGAAAGATAATAAATCGGAAGCGGCTTTTGAAATTAAAAGCCAAAGTCATTTCTAAATTCTAAAAACCCGGTTACGGATATATACATCGGGTCCGGAAGGTTCCGGCGCTGCATAATCGCCTGATTGAGAAAAATGAGGATTGGGTATGGTATTGGCTAAAACAAATCCGGAAGCAACCACAGCGGGAGCTTCCATCTTGTCAATTGAAAAAGAAACGGTGGAAGTACTCTGATCAACCACCAGCTTCACAATCTTTAGCTCATTCTTGCAACATCCATTGGGTGTCTCCAACGACATTCCGCACTTGCCACATTCATCCTGGTGGCCGGAGTACACATCGAAGGATTGATAGTTGCCCATACAATAATGCATGTTCACTATAACCCCCGACGTAGTTATA
The DNA here is from genome assembly GCA_018266615.1 of Bacteroidota bacterium. Taxonomy (GTDB): domain Bacteria; phylum Bacteroidota; class Bacteroidia; order Chitinophagales; family Chitinophagaceae; genus Ferruginibacter. The sequence continues at coordinate 2,936 of JAFEAB010000038.1, read as the reverse complement.
AGGTAAAAGAAAACGGCTAATATATAAATCAGCTTTTTCACAGCGATTACAAAGATAGCCGGGATTTTGAAATTTTGAAACCCCGCATCCTGCAAAACCATGGAAAATCAATTAATTAACAAAAATTCAATAGAATCCTGGTTGCAAAAGCCTAATAGCTGATCTAAATCATTCTTTTAGCGTTAAATAAAATGCTTCTATCGCAATTCTTCGGAAGTAAAGGAGGAAGCAGGCAGCCCCCTTCCGTTAAATAAGGTAGCCTCTGCCGTATCGGAAAACGCATATCGGATCCCAAGTGGAACTTTTACGGAGAAACTCTGAACGATGACATTATCGCCATCAATTTCAGCCTCAGCCGGATACCATCTCCCGTTTCTGTCCAGAACCTCGAAACCCGTTAAAGATTTTTCTTTTGAGGTTAAACCTCCTTCCGTATGCGTGAAGAAGACTGTAATTTTTCCGCCATCAGCAGAAAAACTTTTATATAAGGGTCCCGAATAGGAAATGTCTGAAACCCCATAGGTTTTGTTAAGTGCCCATTTTGAAAGTCGTTTTCCTACATCCTGTTTATTGGCAGGATGGATATTATCCAGGTCGCCAATATCAAGCGTAACCACCATCCCGGTATTTGATAGTTTAGATAAGGTACGGCGCTGTGCATCCCGAATGGCTGCTGAAGCCAGTCCGTTTCCTCCATTTCTGAATGGTGCTATCTGTACAAAATAAAAAGGGAAATCGGGTTCATTCCACAAGTTTCGCCAATCAGAGATCATCAGGGGAAATAATTTCTCATACTGTCTAGCCCTTCCCACATTCGATTCCCCCTGATACCAAATTGCTCCCTTTATAGCAAAAGGAATTAAGGGAGCAATCATGCCATTAAATAATACCGAAGGCTGATTTGGATTGGTAGTACCAGGAGCAGGCGGTTTTACAGTAGCCACTTTAAAATACCAATTGCCGGAAAGAAAAATTGTATCCATACCATTCTCCTGGTACAATTTCAATTGATTGGGTTTACCATAAATTCCTCCTCCCCCTCCTTCATCAATTACTTTCACTGCGAGAGTATTTCTTCCCGTAAATACCAGATTGGCTGGAACATTATACTTCCTGTTAAGTTGCCAGGCGCCGTCTTGCAGGGTACTATCCAAAGGCTTTCCATTAAAATAAGTTATATCCTTATCATCGATGGGACCCAATTCTAAAATCAGATTTTTGCCAGCCCAATTTTGGGGTATTTCCACCTGCTTTTTAAACCATACAATTCCATCCATGTTCAGGCCATGAGATTCCCAAACAGAAGGCACCTGCATCATTTTCCAGGTAGAGAAGCTGTCATCATTCAGGATATTTGAATAATCTGTTTGGAGGGCTTTCTTCCAAACCAGGGCATTCAGGCTGTCCTTTGCTTTCATCGCAATAAACTTCCCAGCATATTGATCTACGGTTTTCAAACCCATATCAAAATCAATCATTTTCTTTAGTGTGGGCGAACTTGTCCAGGCTTCGGCTACAGTACCGCCCCAACTGGCCACAATTAATCCGATGGGGACATCCAGTTGTTTGTACAATTCTCTTCCAAAAAAATAGGCGGTAGCGCTTAAATCGGCGGCAGTGGCAGGGCTACATGCTTTCCACCTGCCATTTACATCTGAATCGGGTCGGAAGGCGATTTTCCTTTCCACGTTAAAGAAACGGATATTAGGGTAATGGGCATATATAATTTCGGATTCAGATTGGTTAACCGGATCGTTTGTAAAACCTGAGAGTGGCATTTCCATATTCGACTGGCCGGCGCAAACCCATACCTCTCCGATAAGAATATTATGCAAAACTCTAGATTTACGATTAACCGTAATAGTTATATTGTAGGGACCGCCGGCGGCGGGTGTTTGTAATTTAAGGACCCATTTCCCTGTTTTGTCCACAACAGTGGATGCCTGGCCTCCGGGCCAGTTCCCCATCACGCTAACTTTTTGACCTTCCGGTGCCCAACCCCAAAAAGGAACCTTAGCCTTTTGCTGCAACACCATGCTATCGGAAAACAAGGATGGTAACCTTACCTGACAATGAATTTTTGTGAAGGCCGCACAAAAAAATAGAAGGAAGAAAATATTCTTTTTCATAATTAAAAAATAAAGTGCTCCACTACGGAGCAAAGCCTGCTAAATATAAAATTATTTCATCTGCAAGTAAGCAAATTAAATTATGGGAACTAAATCAGTTTAAAAATTAAATTCATAATAATACTCTCCCTGCATTTTGTTTGCTTTTGGGCGCAGGATGGCAGGTGAAAAAAAATAAACCAGGTAATTTGTCCCTTGCAATGGCTTTCAAATCTTTTTGGAACCGGATGGCAACTCAAAACATCTTCGTTGGTGGGAAGGTGGAAATAAATTGAAGAAATTGAAGCTCAAAATGAATTTTCTTCAACTTTGCTTTTTGGTTCCTGCCAAAAAATATGATATTTTTAATATAGGGGGAAGGGGCGGCAGCCCCGGGGAGTATCTTGAATGAATATCATTGGAATAGCCTGAATAAAATGCACCAGCCACGAATGCACGAATAAAATACTTCAGCCACGAATGCACGAATAAAAAGCATCAGTCACGAATGCACGAATAAAATACTTCAGCCACGAATGCACGAAAAAAAAGCATCAGTCACGAATGCACGAATAAAATACTTCAGCCACGAATGCACGAATAAAATGCATTAGCCACGAATGCACGAATAAAATGCATTAGCCACGAATGCACGAATAGAATACTTCAGCCACGAATGCACGAAAAAAACTTCTCTTTTTTAATCTGAATTTTTTACTGAGAGAAAAATTTGCAACGAGTAATGCAAGAATTAACACCTGCTCAATTTCTTCTTCAGTTTTAGGATTTTGAAAAAAATTTAGGCCCTTTGCTGCCCCCGCCCCGGGG
>JAFEAB010000037.1 GCA_018266615.1 Bacteroidota bacterium | reverse complement strand
GATTGTACACCCCGGTTCAGGGAAATAAAATCCTGGAACAGATAGGGGAATTCCCCAAATCCAAAATTTGCCACATTCGAGAAATACGACCAGGCAAAATCCCATTTGTCCGATTCGGGATCTACGTCCACGGCTCCATTTTCGAAAGAGACATAATTAAAAAAGTGGCTTGCATTTTTGGGGATATCAATAGTTTGGAAGCTGCTGGAATTAATGTCTGCATACTGTAAAGTATAGCCTCCTGAAGTATTGCGGATTACCCTGATTTTTTTCCATCCTCTGGAAGGCATGGGTTCTCCCACCCCAAATCCACGGTTTATAATATACACTTTATTGTCTGCATCGGTGGCTGAAATTGCTGCAATGGCAGTTTTGCTCAGGTCTCCGTCCGGATAATCGATATATGCAAGTGATTGTGTGGTGGGGTTTTCCTGGCTAAAGGCTTCATCATTGGCAAAGCCAATCGTGTCTGCCGAGCTAACGTCATTTAAATTATTCTTATTGATTTGTTTGGCCATTGTACCGGTGGAGGAGTTGAGCAACACCCTCCAATCGGCGCCGGAATAAAATCCAAGATCCCAGTTAGTGCGCAATACCGACTTTTGGGTGTTGGCACTGAGGTCGAAAAACACTTTGTTACCAAAAGTAACGCCCCCGCCATCGCCCACAATAGAAGCGCCCAGCGAAATAATTTCGGAAAACTTAAGGGTGAACTGAGTTATCGTTCCGGCAATTACCGGGCTGTTAACGGAAGCAAGGGAAATTTTTAATTGGTCGTTTTCAAAGAAAAGTGCATTTGCTGTTTTATTTACAACAATTTCTCCTTCACTGGCGCCAGCCGGGATGGTTAGGGTGATGGTATTTGCATTGGCAGCAGGAACGGTGGTATAATCCGTGCCGTATTCAACCCCCGAAGACCCCTGCAATGTAAAACTGGCATTGATATTTTGATTTTCGGAACGGGATAGTTTTACTTTAATGTGAATGGAAGCCTGGCTTTCGGGCAATCCCTGTTCGTTAGTTTCGAAATTAATCAGGTTGTCTGGAAGCGGTGCGTCATTTTTTTTGCAAGACAGGAATGCTGCAAAAAAAAGGAATATTGCCAGAACAGGTTGAAAAGGTTTACGCATCATTGAAAGGTATTTATTAACGGTTATGAGTAGGTTGTTTTGAAAAGTTAAAAGTGAGGCCCATGAAAAATCCCCTGCCCGTGGCCACCTGTAAAGGTGTTTCATCGATGCCGGAAGCACCGGTATTGACTGGGATGTTTTTTACATTGAAAATATTTCGGATGCCTGCATTAAGGCTTAGCATATTAAACAACCGCTTTCCCACACTGAAATCAGCCCAATGGTATCCTTCTGTTTCAGCAAGAATATATAGGGGTCCGCTGGTACTCGTTGTTTGAATGTACCTGGGAAGTTTGCCGGTGTATTTATAAAAGATATTAAAGTTTAATCCCGCCTTTGGAAAATTATAAGAAATATTGCTATTAATTTCCGGAGACCATTCAAATTCCGGAATCGTTTTATCTGATTCTGAATAATCGTTATACCTGGCAGTATATCCTGCGCCAATACTGAATTTTAATTGACGATATACCACATCATTCAGAAGCGTAAATCCGCGGGTCTTGTATTTATTGATATTCATGTAGGTGATGGTTTGCGACCCGGGAAAGGAAGCATAATCTATCATATTACTCACGTCATTATAAAAACCATTTAGAGATACTTTCCATGCAAGCCTGGGTTTACTGAAAATTGAATAATCAAATGAAGTGGTAAAACTGTTTGATAATTCAGCCTCCAGGTTGGGGTTCCCGGTAATGTTATGATTGGCATCAAAGAAATCGAAATACAGCTCCCGCATCGATGGAGAACGGAAGCCACGGGCATACGCAAAACGCAGGGTAAATTTTTTCAGAAGGTCGGCTTTCACATTGATGGAAGGGATAACCGGGCTTGCTTTATATACTGAGTTTTTGATGAAGCGAACTCCGGGTTTGATGTTCACCCTGGAAATGGGGGTATATTCTGCCGTTAGGAAAAAAGCATAATCGTTTATCTGGTGCTTTCCCGCTTTAATGCGTTCTCCATCTCCTGATTCAATATTGATATCTATGCCGGGCTGAAAGGTCAATTTTTTTAAAGGCTGGTAAACGGCCGTGGCCCTTCCGGTAAATCCGTTCAGCGTGCTGAAGCTTTGCAACCCGGGTGCGGTGGCTTTTCTTATATCTCCATTGGGGTAATACAGGGTGGAATAAACTTCCCTGGTATAATGCGTAAAAGAAAGCAGGGAACTTAAAGTGAGCTTTTGGTTGACGCTGTAAGTAGCCTGTAATTGATGCATGAGGCGGTTACTGATATAATCCTGATCAATGGCCGGTTCACCACCCGGAGGCAGGTTGGCGGGATTTGTAATTACTTCATGTAAACCATCCAGTCTGTAATAGATGTTCAGTAAGGCAGTATGGTAACCAACAAATCCGTTTCCTGCAATCTGTTGTTTTTTGTGCCAGCTAAGTTCTCTTCCGGTAGCTGTGTCTTTCCATCCGTCAAAAAGGGTATGACTAATTCCCGCACCGGCATACCAACGGTTATTCAAATTTCCTTTTACGTTGAGAAACTGGTTATGGCTTCCTTTATGCAGGCCATATTCTTTTCCGGCTGATTCTTCCTGTATTCCAGCAGAAAGCGAGAAAGGTTTTACGGATCTTTTTTTTGTAATTATATTGATAACTCCAGCCAGTGCATCTGCTCCATAAATTACAGACATGGGCCCTTCTATGATTTCAATCCGTTCAATACTATTCACATCAATCTGGTTAATATTGATTTCATTGGAGAACCCCTGCCTGCCTACCATGGGTACCCCATCAATTAGTACTTTTACATTCTGCCCCGAGAGCCCCAGCATATTAATATTGGAACCACCGGTTGCATGGTCCTGTGAAAAGCGAATGTTTAATTGGGTGGAAAGGACGTCTTGTAATTTTGCCGGAACTATTTGCTTAATCTGTTCGGCGGATATTACCCGAACCTGGTAAACTGAATTCTTTACCGTTTGAGGTTTGTACTGCCCTGTTACTACAACTTCAGATAGAGGTACTACCGCGCTGTCATTTTGTGCAAATAGGATATTGATATTTAAAATCAGCATTCCTGCCAGTACCGCAAACTTCATGTGAAACAATTTTTGCAAATTTTAACCCTGCCTTAAGAAGATGCAGTTTTTTGCGGGAGAAATTTGATCCGGAGAGCTAAAAAATTACAATACGGCGACAAAAGGCCGGTTTGGGGCGGAATTAATCTGAGGAAGACACCCACAGGAGGAAATTTTTATGAAATGGGATCCATTTTTTAAACCGCCGGTTTAGGGGTTATTAAGCTATGAATTAGGTTATTACATGCGGCTATGTAGCATATACCTGTAAGTGTTACCGCCGGTTCATGCGTTTTGCATCGAATCAGTTGGAATTTAGCCCGAAATCCACTAAATTTGCGCCTCTAAAAAATCAGGCTACACAAGGCTTAAGCCTAAAATTTCAATCTTTATACAAATCAATGAATATTCGCAACATTGCCATTATCGCTCACGTTGACCATGGCAAAACCACGCTGGTTGATAAAATTCTTCATACCGCTAAGGTTTTCAGAGAAAACCAGGATACAGGCGAGTTGATCATGGATAATAACGACCTGGAAAGAGAAAGGGGGATTACCATTTTCAGTAAAAATGCGGCCGTATTGTATAAGGATGTAAAGATTAATGTTATTGATACACCGGGTCACTCCGATTTCGGTGGAGAAGTAGAAAGGGTATTAAAAATGGCCGATGGTGTAATCCTGTTAGTGGATGCCTTTGAAGGGCCCATGCCCCAAACCCGTTTTGTGTTGCAGAAGGCCCTGCAGTTAAACCTGAAGCCTATTGTGGTAATTAATAAAGTGGATAAACCCAATTGCCGCCCCGATGAAGTGCATGATGCCGTTTTTGAACTCTTCTTTAACCTGGATGCAACGGAGGAACAGCTTGACTTCCCTACCTTCTACGGATCAGGAAAGCAGGGCTGGTTCAACGATTCTTTAACTCCTGTGGAAGATATCCACCCGTTAATGGATGGAATTATTAAATATGTTCCTGAACCAAAAATTTCAGAAGGGAGCTTACAGATGCAAATCACCTCTCTGGATTATTCTTCTTTTTTAGGGCGAATAGCGGTGGGTAAAGTAGCACGCGGAGCCATCAGGGAGTCTCAGCAAATTGCCCTGATGCAGGCTGATGGAACTATTAAACGCATGAAGGTAAAAGAGCTTTATGTGTTTGAAGGGATGGGTAAGAAAAAAGTTGATCAGGTAGTTGCCGGCGATATTTGCGCCGTTGTTGGCCTCGATGAATTTAATATTGGGGATACTATCGCCGACCCGGAAAATCCGGAAGCCCTGCCGGTAATCAGTGTGGATGAGCCTACCATGAGCATGCAATTTAGCATCAACAACTCTCCCTTCTTTGGAAAAGAAGGAAAGTTTGTTACCAGCCGCCACTTGCGCGACAGGCTGATTAAGGAAACGGAGAAAAACCTGGCACTCCGGGTGGAAGACAGTGGAAATGCGGATAGCTTCCTGGTTTATGGAAGGGGTATTCTCCATTTGGGAATTTTAATTGAAACAATGCGCCGCGAAGGTTTTGAACTTACTGTTGGGCAGCCGCAGGTGCTGGTTAAAACAGTAGATGGGGTGAAATGCGAGCCGTATGAAATCCTCGTAGTGGATGTACCATCCGAATTTAGCGGTCGGGTGATAGATCTGGTTACCCAACGCAAAGGTGAAATGCAGGTGATGGAAACAAAGGGAGAAATCCAGCACCTCGAATTCGAAATTCCTTCCCGTGGTTTAATCGGTTTGCGAAGTAACATGCTCACCAATACAGCGGGAGAGGCGGTAATGGCACACCGCTTTAATGCCTATAAACCTTGGAAAGGAGCCATCCCCGGAAGAAATAATGGGGTTTTATTATCAAAATTGACAGAAAGGACAACCGCATATTCTATTGATAAGCTCCAGGACCGTGGCCGGTTTTTTGTGGATCCGGGGGAAGACGTATATGCCGGCCAGATAATTGCAGAACACATTAAACCGGGCGACCTGGTAGTAAATGCAACCGAAGCAAAAAAATTAACCAACCATCGCGCCAGCGGAAGCGACGATGCCACCCGTACTGCTCCTAAAGTGTTGATGACACTTGAAGAATGTATGGAATATATTCAGGCCGATGAGTGCATAGAGGTAACGCCAAAGAATATCCGATTAAGGAAAACAATCCTGAATGAGGATGAGAGGAAGAAGGTCAGCAAGTCGATGGCCCAGGAAGCGGCATAAAATGTAAACACTCCAAGGGCTGGCTTTTTCTTTTTGTTGCGGATGCTTATCCGTAAATTTGCACTATGCGGGGAAAAATAATATCATTATTTATATTTTCGGTTCTTATGTTAGCCGGGTTTCTTGCCTCTGCTCAGTGTGCCATGTGTACTAAAACCGCCCAACAATTAGGAGAAAAGCCTGCAATGGGCCTTAATTCCGGTATTTTATACCTGATGCTGATGCCTTTTGGAATTGTTGGTTTTATCGGGTATTACTGGTGGAAACGGTACAACAATTCCGGGTCATCCGAATAGATTAATAACCTTCCACAAAACGGTACAGGTTAAACGAAGTTCCGAGGGCTTTAATTTTTTCAACCAGGGCGCCTCTTTCTATATCTTTCATTCTTTTTTGTTGAATAAGATAGAATGCTTTCTCTGCCTGCAGCATGATTTTTTTTTCGGCATGCGCCGGTTGGGCCAGTAAGGCATTAATTACGGAAACCAATTCATCTATTCCGGATCTTTCCGTGGCAATGGTCTTTAATACCGGGATATCCTTTTTGTTATGATAAAAGGCAGGAGCCATTGTCATCCGGAGGTTCTTCACAAAAAGATCGGCGCCGGGACGGTCGGCTTTATTTACCACAAACACATCTCCAATTTCCATTAAGCCGGCTTTCATTGCCTGAATTTCATCTCCGGCTTCGGGAACAAAAGTAACGATGCTGATATCCGATAAGCTGGCAATCTCCACCTCGCTTTGGCCAACGCCCACTGTTTCCAGGATTATCCAATCGAATTGTGCTGCCTTCAGCAGGTCGCAGATTTCAATGATATGTGGGTGCAGGCCACCCAATGCTCCCCTGCTTGCCAACGAGCGGATAAATACATCTTCATGGTTATACCATTCACTCATTCGGATACGATCGCCAAGCAGGGCACCCCGATGGAATGGGGAGGAAGGGTCAACGCACAACACCCCTATTCTTTTCTTTTCCTTAATAAGATTGGCAATGATAGCATCGGTTAAAGTACTCTTCCCGGCACCGGGGGGTCCGGTGATTCCAATAACAGGACAGGAGTTATTTACCGGCAAAGAAGCCAGGAATCCTTCATAACCCGGCACTTCATTTTCAATGAATGAAATACTGCGGGCGAGATTCTTTCTATCTCCCTTTACAATTCCAGAAAGCAATGATTCCCACATCGTATTGCGAAGATAGCAGAGTTAACGGCAAAGGGGATAGCGATTTTAAATTATAAATGCTGCAAACAAAGACCCTGCTTAAAGACAGGAGAACTTATTGGGTGAGATAATATTCTTGTGAATTTTACCTGTCCTATTACTTTTAATGGAGGGAATATTTCCGGGGATCCTGCCAATGGATAAACGATAATTAAAACAACTTCAGCTTTGGTACATTTGCAAAGCCAGTTTACGCATGACGAATTTCATCCCCATATTTCCCCTCCCCCTGGTGGTTTATCCCGGAGAGCCTCTAAACCTTCATATTTTTGAACCCCGGTATAAGCAACTCATTTCTGAAATTGCAGAAAATAAAAAGCCATTTGGTATTCCGTCCGTAATTAACAACAGGATGGAAGAAATGGGAACTCTCGTCAGGCTGCTGGAGATTTGCAAAACGCATGAAGATGGCACCCTGGATATTAAAACAGAAGGGGTTTCGGTATTCAAAATATTGGAGGTAGTTAAAGACTTGCCAGAAAAAATGTATAGCGGGGCCATTGTGCATTATCCGGAGAACATTACTCAGGGAAGCCCAAAGCTTATGCGGCAGGTGTTGAGTGGGATTCGCGAAATGCACCGGCAACTAAAGGTTACGAAAGAATTTCAAAAAAGTGACGACCAACTTTCGAGTTATGATGTGGCACACCATGTTGGCTTCTCACCCGAAGATGAATACCAGGTGCTTCAATTGCTTCAGGAGGTGCAAAGACAAGAGTTTTTAAAAAGGCATTTAACGCGGGTGCTTCCTGTGCTGGAACAAATGGAAAAATTGAAGAAAAGAATAAAACTAAACGGCCATTTCAAGGAAGTGGGAGGATTTAATTTTGGATAAAATGGTAACGATTTGTTTCGATTTTGGCAATTCAAAGCGTAAAGCAGGGATATTTACGGGAGATGCGTTTTCGGAGGAAATATATCTGCCGGATGATTCCGAAGAATGTATCTCGTCTATTCTAAAACGTTATTCACCCGGAGCTATCATCCTATCATCCGTAATTAATCACCGGGAAGGATTGGAGGGGCAGCTTTCGCAGGCGGCGCCATTTCATAAACTCAGTAACCTTACCCGGTTAAATTTTACAGTTTCCGTAAGTAAACCCGAAACCGTAGGGGCCGACCGGCTTGCCCTGGCGGCTGCGGCAGCGAAGTTCCTGCCTGGAAAGAATACCCTGGTGATTGCATTAGGAAGCTGCATAACCTATAACTTCGTAAACCAGTATGCGCAGTTTTTAGGTGGTAGCATTTCTCCGGGCCTTTCGATGCGTTTCCGGGCAATGCACGAATACACCGCAAAATTGCCCCTGGTGCAGGAGGATTGGAATTTTCCGCTGATTGGATATGATACCCGGACCAATTTACAAAGCGGGGTAATACTGGGTATGGCCTCCGAAATTGATGGGATTATACATCATTACAGGGAAAGGTTCGGGAACTTTAACGCTGTTTTAACCGGGGGTAATTCGGCCTATTTTGCCACTCTGCTTAAAAGCAGGATATTTGCCGACCATAATTTTTTATTCAAAGGCCTGTATGCGCTTAGCCAACTCAACTGTATTCCATAAGTTCCTGTTATTATTTTTGATGTTTTTATTACCGGTAATTTATGCTACCGCGCAGGAAAACTCTCCCTACTCACGGTACGGTATAGGCGACCTGGTGCCCAATCACAATATTTCTCAACGAGGCATGGGGGGGGCTTGTATTGCAGATACCAATCAAATGCTGATCAATACGATCAACCCGGCTGCTTTAGCTAACATACGCAGAACCATTTTTGATTTTGCTGCGGAGATTGATGTTCGGACACTGCGGAGTACCACGAACCCCGAAAAGTACACCGGGGCCAATACCATTATATCCTATATCCAATTTAATTTCCCCCTTACTCCCAAAAAGTGGCGGGAAAAAGGGAACACCTGGGCATTGAATTTTGGCCTGCAACCCATAAGTCGGATAAATTATAAGATCCAGAAGAATGAGCGCAAACCCCTTCCTCCATTAAGCGACAGCCTGGTGACGATTTACGAAGGAAATGGCGGGCTGAATAAATTTAATATTGGCACTGCCATGAAATTTAAAAACCTACGCATTGGGGTTAGCAGTGGCTATGCATTTGGCAGCAAGGACTTTAGCACCCGGCTTGCCTTTGTAAACGACAGCGTGGTGTATTACAAATCCAATACCCAGTCGCACGTAAACTTTGGGGGGATCTTTTTGAATGCAGGGGCGCAATACCAGTTTAAGTTAAATCCAAAAGAAGATTCCATACCCAGGCAGCAATTCCTGAGCCTCGGAGCCTTTGTAAATTTTCAACAATCCATGCGGGCAAAACAGGATATGGTGCAGGAATTATTTGTGTATGATGAAAGCGGAGACATTGTTCCGCTCGATACCGTGAAATATAATCAAAGTACCAAAGGCACCCTGGTAATGCCCATGACCTTTGGTGCCGGAGTAAACTACAGTAGCTGGCATTGGACGGCTGCATTGGATTTTCAATATTCCAACTGGACTGCTTACCGCTATTTTGGTTCTTCTGATAATGTACAGAACAGTTGGATGTTAAGAGGCGGCGTTGAGTATTTTCCTGCCAGCATAACCAGTTATTGGAAAACGGTTAAATATAGAATTGGTGGATATTACGGAACCGATTATATCAAGCTGAATAAGTCCCGCCCTTATTTTGCGGCAACCGCCGGAGCTAGTTTCCCGCTTACTCCCTATAACAGACTTTCAGGCAGTGACCGCGATCAGGTAGTACTTCATGTAGCGCTGGAGTTCGGTGCCAGAGGGAATAATCAAAGTCTCGGAGTTAAGGAGAATATTACCCGGATTGGATTGGGGTTAACCGTAAATTCGAGCTGGTTTATGAAAAGGAGCTATTATTAAAATGTATTCTGTTCTTTCATACCGGATTCTTTTAGCAGCCCTTTTAGGCTGTTTTTTTTTCATTTCCTGCGAGAACGATGAACAGGAAGTAGATCGGGTATCAAAGAAAATGCTGGGTATTGAAGAAGCAACGAACATCCGAATCAATTATACTTCCGGAGGGAAAATTAAATCTGTACTCACAGCCCCCTTGATGTGGCACGTACAGGATACGGCATCCTATTTTGAATTTCCCAATACCCTTCAGGCCGATTTTTACAATGATTCCGGGAAAATTGAAAGCGTACTCACCGCCCGGTATGGAAAATATAAAGAAACACAAAGCCTGGTCTTCCTGCGCGATAGTGTAAAGGTGATAAACATACAAAAGGGAGATACCCTGTATTGCGAAGAGCTAAACTGGGACCGCCAGCGAAAAGGAATGGAATTTTTTACTGATAAACCTGTAAAAATCCGGACTAAAACGCAGGTGTTAAATGGAATTGGAATGGAGGCCAGCCAGGATTTCAATGCATGGCATATCCTTGAGCCAAAAGGCACAGTGGAGGTGCGTGATTTAAATTAATAACCCCAATGATGGATGTGTACGGATTGCCAAATTGTGATAGCACGAAGAAATTATTGAAAAGGCTGAAGAGGGAATCGGTTTATTTTCGATTCATCAACCTGAAGGAAAACCCACCCGAAATATCAACTATTGAAGCCTGGATAAAAGAGTTGGGGATTGATCAGATCCTTAACCGGCAGAGTACAACCTGGCGTGGGTTAGAAGAGGCTGAAAAGGAAGAAGCGGGCACGTCGCTTTCCGCTGCCGGTTTAATGTGCCGATATCCCACTTTAATAAAAAGGCCATTGATATCCAATGAGAAATCTTATTTTACCGGCTTAAAAGAGCCGGGAATTTCTGCTTTTTTGAACCAATAAGTATTTTTGGTTGTATTTACCATATAGAAAATAAATTTATTCTTACACATAAAAATTGATTCATGAAAAGAAGAGCAATTGCCGTTTGGAGCGGTACAGGGAAAGAAGGAAAAGGAGTTGTTTCTACGCAAAGCCAAATTCTCAGTAAGACCCCATATTCATTTTCCAGCCGTTTTGAAAATGGTTCCGGAACCAATCCGGAAGAACTTGTTGCCGCTGCCCATGCGGGATGCTTTAGTATGAAATTAGCATTTGTATTAAATGCGGCAGGGTTTACACCCGATGAAATTGAGACTCATTGTGATATAACCCTCGAAGATGGTAGCATTAAAGAATCGCACCTGAAAGTGAATGCCAGAGTGCCGGGTATAACAAAGGAAAAATTTGCGGAGGCGGTGCTGGATGCAAAAGCAAATTGCCCGATTTCAAAACTTTACAATACCAATATTACACACGAGGCTGTAATGAGTTAAAAAATGCCACCGGGGCTAACCCCGGTTTTTTTTATGTTGTTTAAAGGGAAGACTATTTTTATTTCCGGCGCATCGCGTGGAATAGGAAAAGCAATCGGGTTAAAACTTGCTTC
>JAFEAB010000036.1 GCA_018266615.1 Bacteroidota bacterium | reverse complement strand
TTGTGTAAGATCTAAGCTACATAAAAATTTGAAAGCAAATCACAACCTTTAATTGCATCTTCTTTTGAAGTATCCGGTTGTGTAAGATCTAAGCTACATAAAAATTTGAAAGCAAATCACAACGCAGTTCTTGGTAGGTATATTGATTCAACTGTTGTGTAAGATCTAAGCTACATAAAAATTTGAAAGCAAATCACAACGCAAATGCTCTGTTTTTCATGTTCATCCAGTTGTGTAAGATCTAAGCTACATAAAAATTTGAAAGCAAATCACAACTATCTTTAATTTCAAAGTGATTAAAGAATGTTGTGTAAGATCTAAGCTACATAAAAATTTGAAAGCAAATCACAACTTGGAGGTCTTTGCAGTGACCTGCTATCTGTTGTGTAAGATCTAAGCTACATAAAAATTTGAAAGCAAATCACAACACGATTTTAAAGCGGCTGTGCTCATGGGCAGTTGTGTAAGATCTAAGCTACATAAAAATTTGAAAGCAAATCACAACAGATGCAGGCGAATTATACCGGGGAAAATTGTTGTGTAAGATCTAAGCTACATAAAAATTTGAAAGCAAATCACAACCTTGAAGCGGTTCGGTAACTCCTACTCTATGTTGTGTAAGATCTAAGCTACATAAAAATTTGAAAGCAAATCACAACCTGAGTTCAGTGCAGGAATATAAATGCAATGTTGTATAAGAGCTAAGCTATCCGCCTTCGCTTTACTTCGGACGGACAGGCCTAAAATTTTGAAAGCAAATCACAACGGTTCCGCCTATTTTGATTGTTTCGATAATGCTGTTTAAGAGCCAAGCTGCTTAAATAATTGAAAGCCAATCACAAGAATTCCTGAAGCAACACGAATGCCCTGATTTAGGGCTCAAAAGATTCAAACGGATTACCCTATTTAATTCTAATCCGAAGAAGTCTATTAATGCTACAAACTTCCATTTTAACCAAACCCGAAAAAGCATCCATTGAGTTCATTTCAGGTATTCAATGCATTGATTTGAACCAGAAAGAAAGGAATGTTTTACTTACTTGTAGCAAATTACCAAGCCAAAACCGGGGGCTCTTAGTTTTTTCAGTTCCGTTTTCCTAAAGCCTGCCTTAGCAGTAAAACTATCTATCTCAGCCTTTGAATAGGTTTTTCCGCCTGCCTGATGTAATAAGTTTAAAGCCATAAAAGAAGTAGTAGCCTCCGACAATTGCGAACTTCCACCTATTCCTTGCACCTGGTCGAGGATTACATACATTCCTCCCTCGTTGAGCAAATTGAAAACTTTCTTTGCCAAAAATTCATTTTCAGATAGGTTAAACCCATGAATTATATTAAATGCAAGGACAATGTCCACCTCGTCAGGAAGTTCATCTTTCATAAAATCGGCAGGGAAAAATGAAACACGCTTTGCCGCATTGAATTTTTCAATACACTCAGCTGCATATTTTTCCACGGGAAGCAGATCAACAATGCTGGCATTCAGATGAGGGTTTCGCTTACAAAGTTCGATACTATACAATCCATGCGAGCCTCCTAAGTCGAGCATGCTGGAGGCGATTTTGGCAACCGGTATTTTCCCCGCCACCTCCCGGTAGTTAGTCCTGGAAATATCAATCATGGCTCTCGAAAACAATTCCCATTCATATGTCGTCTTTTGTTCCAGCGTATGAGATGAGGGTCGCTTTCCGGTACGGATGGTTTCGTCTAAATGCAAAAAACTTTGGAACAAATGGTTGCAGAATAAAATAAAATAACGAAAATTATAAGGTGATTGAGAGGACAGGTTTTTATCCCCTCTTTTCGTAAAGGCATACATCGACCCTTTTTTCTTCACATAACCCAATGCATCCAAACAGTCCAGAATGAGTTCTGCACCCACTTCACTTACCTGGGCCCCATTAGCAATTTGCTTAACCTCCTTGAAATCCAACGAAAGCTGATCCGCAATTTTCAATTTAACAGCACTTCCCAATGCCAAGGCCAATCCTACGGAGGAAGATGCGTCAGCAAGTGGATGAGGGATAATATCATTCGACAAGAGTATTTTCTCTATTAATGAAAATTTGTAAATCATGATACAGGCAATTATGAATGTTTCAGAGACAAAATTCTCCATAAGAAAACAAACAAAATTGTATCATTCGGACATTTTACGCCACCCATAGAGTACGCCAGGTGCCGGTACATTTTATTTTTGCGCGAAGGTAATAGGCTGCTTAATTTTAAATACAATTATCATCCAGGGTTGCCAGGGATATCTACAAACATTCCGGCATGGAAACCATAGGTCCTTCATTTGTGTATTCGTGGCTCTATGAAATCATACTTAAATGTGATAAAAAAAAATGCGTAAACTTTCGTAAACGCATTTCAATACCCCGGGATGTTTTACCTAAAGATCTTTAACCTCTCTACAGTTTTTTGATCTGCCCTTCTGCCACCCACTTGTCGCCAAAGGCTTTTTTATCGAACACAATATGGTATTTATTTTCACCCACCTCAACCACCGTAGCGGGTGCGGGCACCATCCCATATTCAACCTCTACTTTATCGCCAACCTTAAACTTGGTAAGGGCAGGTTTTTCATATCCTTTCAACCGGTCTTTGGTTACCCATTCGTTCCAGGAGTCGCTCCAGTCATCATACTTAATGTAATACTCCCCTTTTTCAGGATTTACTTTTAAAATATGGGCGTCGTACCAGGAACCGTTATGTTCCACTTTTACTTTGTCCTTTACATCCTGCGCCTCGGTAGCAAAAGAAAATAAGACCAACCCAAATAATGCGAGTAAGATTCTTTTCATACTTGTTTTTTAAATTTTTATATAATGCAATCAGATAAACATCCTTGTTAGTCTGGATTCAACGCTAAATTATCCGGAAAAAACATACCCCATTCCAAACAGAATCCAAAGCGTAATAAATAAAATGCACCCTTAAAAATACACAAACAAAGGAGGAACCACAAAGGATTCTCCTCATAAAAAAAATATAAAGTGACAAAATTTTAACAGACATATTATCGCCGCCCCTCCAAATAAGGATGGCATATTATAATTTACTACCTCCATGTAGTTCCAAGGCAGGGTATGCCCTTATTGGTAACCGGGGATGGCCTGGGTAGCTATAAAACACGCACTTACCGTAAATTCCTATCTTTGGCAACTTAAAATATCTTGAAAAATCGATGCTGAAGGAAATCATCATAGCGTTCCAGTCTTATGGCCAGGCACATCGCTTTATCCTGCGGCACCGGCTTTGGAAATGGATCATTATCCCGGGCCTGATTTACCTTTTCCTTTTTGTTTTTGGATTTTATGGATTTTGGAAATCATCCAATTTTGCCATCGAATGGGCACTGCAAAAGAGTCATGTAAAGAACTGGCTTGAAAATGCGCACGATGGGTTGCTTTTCTGGCTTTTTATAGTAGGCCAGGTTATCCTTCGGCTATTATTACTGTTGTTCTATTTCTCCCTGTTTAAATACCTGTTCCTCATCATTGGATCGCCGGTGTTTGCCTACCTGAGCGAAAAAACAGAAGCCATTATAGAGCAAAAAGAATTTCCGTTTAGTTTTAAGAAATTATGGAATGATATTATTCGGGCCATTCGGGTAGCGGTCAGGAATATGCTATGGCAAACCGTTTATGTTTTCACCATCATCATTCTTTCTTTCATTCCGGTAGTGGGATGGATTGCCCCCTTAATTTCCCTTTTTGTAGAGTGTTATTACTTTGGATTTTCCATGCTCGATTACAGTTGCGAAAGGAACCGGATGAGCGCCCAGGAGAGTACCGACTTCATTGGCCGGCACAAAGGGCTGGCCGTTGGAAATGGTATCGTATTTTATCTCATGCACCTTTTACCCGTTTTAGGCTGGTTATTTGCCCCGAGTTATGCCGTGATTGCCGCCACCCTCAGCCTGATCCAGGCCAAAAAGAAAAATGTAATTATTTAATTTGGGCACTGTACACCTCATACCCTGCTGGTTATTCGAAAACGAATTAGCTCCCCTTCCGGTTAACATAAAAAATGCCATAGCAGCATGCCGGATTTTATTTGTAGAGAACGAACGCAGTGCCCGGCGGTTTATTAAAGCCATAGACCGGTCTTTTAAAATTGAAGATTTTGAATGGCATGTAATTCACAAAGCAGAAACAGCGGTTCGTAAAGTCTTCCTGGAAAAACTGCGTCTGGGCCTTACAGTGGGTATCATCAGCGAAGCAGGATGCCCGGGCATTGCCGACCCCGGACAAGAACTGGTGGCTGCTGCCCAGGAAGCAAATGCAAAAGTAGTCCCTTTCACCGGGCCCAACTCCATCATCCTGGCCCTCATGGCAAGCGGAATGAATGGACAGCAATTCGAATTTGTAGGATACCTGCCGATTGATGCAACAAACAGAATAAAAAAAATAAAAGAACTGGAGCAGGAATCGGCCAAACAGGGCGCTGCCAAAATATTTATTGAAACTCCCTATAGAAACAACCAACTTTTGGCATCGTTAACCGCGCATTGCAAGCCACAGTCGCGGTTGTGTATAGCGGTAGATTTAACGGCCCCATCCGAACAGGTAATTACGAGAAGTATATCAGCATGGAATAACCAAACCATCAACCTGAATAAGCGGCCAACTATTTTTATTCTGCAAGCCTAAGGATTAACGCTCTACATCGTGCATCCCGATTATCTTATCCACCACATACCGGGAGTAACCCCGCCAGGGAAGCGTATGCCGGTACTCGCGATAATGCAGATCAAAATATTTTCCGCTATTCAACATCATCACATTGGCAATGCTGTCGTTCACAATTGAAAATTCAAATTCGTAGGATTGAATTGAGCCGGCGCTCCTTGATCGCAAGCCGGCTTGTATCAGTTTACCCTCGTAGGTTTTAAAGATATTCCCTTTCTTAACCACATAATTTAGCTCGCCGGATTTCACCCCTTCGCCAAATACATTGTAATATCGCCACCAAACCACAAAGGCCAGGCAAAGCAGGCATATCACAAAAAACCAGGTTAAAAATCTGGCAAAACGGTTTTTCTTTTTCTCTTTGGGTGGGAGTGCGGGAAATTCTTCTTCCATCATCTAATTTAATCCGTATTTACTTACCAGCCATACCAGGGCAGCCATATTTATGGCGCCTAATTCCAGTTCCCGTTTGGAGACGGCCTCAAATACATCATTTTCGGCATGGTGCAAATCGAAGTAACGTTGCGAATCCGGCTCCAGGCCGGCAAGGGCAGCACCGGCTTTTTCGAGAAACCCGATATCCACACCACTCTCCCCTTCTTTAAAATAATATAATCCGTAAGGAAGAAACAAAGGCAACCACTTTTCCATTCGATGAAACCGGGCCGCATCGGCAGTAATACTAAATCCTCTCGGCGTAAATCCACCGGCATCACTTTCCAGGGCAAAAATATGATTCTCCTTTTTGGCAATCGCCGAATCGAAATAGGCCTGGGCGCCGCCCGCTCCATTTTCTTCGTTCATGAACAGCACCGCACGAACGGTCCTATCTGGCCGCAGACCGGTGGCAATTAATGCGCGTATCACTTCAATACTCTGTACGCACCCTGCGCCGTCATCCTGCGCACCTTCTGCCAGGTCCCAGCTATCCAGGTGGCCCCCTACCGTAATGATTTCTCCCGGGAACTTACTTCCTTTAATTTCCCCAATTACATTGTAAGAAAGGGTATCGTTTTCCATTTTGCAATGGGTGATAAAGCCAGCTTCCAATACATCCTTATGTTGCAGTAATTCACTTAACCAATTTGCCTCAGCAGTAGAAATAGAAACTGCCGGGATTTTGGGGAATGCCCCGTTGTAAAATGTAACCCCGGTATGCGGATGCTGGTCGGTGTTGCTTGCCTGCGACCTTACCATTACTCCAACTGCACCGTACTTTGCAGCATTGGAGGGCCCTGAACTTCTATATCGCACCGCATCACCATAGGCTTCAAAGGTATTTATGAGCAAGGGGTTCATCGGGTAATTATAAAATACAATTTTACCCTTGATATTCTTTTCTCCCAACGAATCCAATTCTGCAAATGATTTCACTTCAATCACAGGCGCTAAAATTCCACCGGGTCCGGTTCCTACCGAATTTCCAAGGGCCGATAACTTCAATTGCCTTAGGCCTTCCCGGGTGCGAACAAATCCGGTTTCTTTTCCGCCTCTCTCCCAATGCTTCACCATACAGGGTTGGAGATACACCGTATCGGCTCCGGCGGCCTTCAAGGCACTTACACCCCACGCAATAGCCTTTGAAGCATTAGCAGAACCACTCAACCTGGGTCCGATCTTCTTACATAAATACTCCAGGTTTGCATACGCTTTATTGGATCCCAGAATTTCGTTGGCTATTTTGCGGATGGCAAGCGAATCATTATCGCCGGCACAAACAGAAAAATTTATAGCCAGCAGGGTACATAAAATTATACCTGGTTTCATATTGTAAAGTTTAAACAAACTTACATTTTTACTGTTATTCAGATTCAACGCAAGGCAGGATGCATATCCGTAACTTGCATCATTGAAAAATTTCTAGGATGAACATTGCCATCGTTTGTTATCCCACCTTTGGAGGTAGCGGAGTACTCGCCACCGAATTGGGAAAAGCGCTTGCCGATAAAGGCCACAACATCCACTTTATCACATACCAGCAACCGGTGAGGTTAAGTGGTTTCCATACCAATATTTTTTATCACGAGGTAAGGGTGCCCACGTATCCGCTGTTCGATTTCCCTCCCTACGAAACGGCACTGGCCAGTACGATGGTGGATGTAGTAAACAACCACCACATCGATTTACTTCACGTACACTACGCCATTCCCCATGCTTCCGCCGCTTACATGGCAAAGCAAATTCTTAAAACGCATCAAAAAGATATCCCGGTTATTACCACCCTCCATGGTACAGATATTACCTTAGTAGGAAGGGATAAAACATATAGCCCCGTTGTAACTTTTTCGATGGAAGCCAGCGATGTGCTAACGGCTGTATCGAACAACCTAAAGGAAGAAACATACAAGAACTTCGACATCAAAAAGGAAATAGAGGTTATTTACAATTTTGTGGATGTAGCCCGGTTTAATAAAAAACCGGTAAAGGTTTTTAAGAACCTGATTGCCCCCCATCATGAAAAGGTTATTGTGCATGCTTCCAACTTCAGAAAAGTAAAACGGGTGGATGATGTGGTAAAGACTTTTCTGTTAATCAATAAAGCCATCCCATCCAAATTATTGCTAATTGGCGATGGGCCCGAAAGGCCTGAAATAGAAGGCATGACACGTGACTGTCCTGCATCTGCCAATATCAGTTTTCTCGGAAAGCAGGAACAAATGGAAGACATACTTCCCATTGCCGATATTTTTTTATTACCCAGCGAAACAGAAAGTTTTGGGCTGGCTGCCTTAGAAGCCATGGCCGCTGAAGTACCGGTAATATCAACCAATGCCGGCGGCCTTCCCGAAATAATGGTGAATGGCTATAATGGGTACATGAGTAATTTGGGAGATGTAGAAGATATGGCCAAAAATGCAGTTCATATTTTGAGCCACAACGATACCCTGGCTCAATTTAGGGCCAATGCGTTGGAGCAGGCCAGGAAATTCGACATCAGTAAAATTGTACCGGTATATGAAGCGTTGTACAAACGTTTCTGTTAGCGGGATCTAAGCCAGCGTTCCGGATCCAGCTCGCTGGTTTCTGAGCTCATCAGAAAATCCATCGCACCAATACCATCAATATTAGCCGCTACTTTCCCCAGAACCTGTCCGGTAGTAATATCCTGCCCCCGATGAACGGTTACGCCGGTAAGATTGCTATACGAACTAAAATACCGGCCATGCTGGATAACGATTACCTGCATATTTTCTACGGTTTGAACCGCCGATACAACGCCATTAAAAACGGCCCTTACTGGTGAACCTATATCAGCCGCAATAGTTACGGAGGGGCTTTCGAATTTGGTGCCACTGGGCAAAATATTTTCACCATAATGCATGATCACCACGCCCCTGTCCACCGGCCAGGGCAGGGATCCCCGATTGGCTTCAAACTTACTGTTTAGTTCAATATTTTCCGTATTAAGCAGCACACTTGCCGGGCGTTTAACTTCTGCTTTGGGCTTCACCGCCACGGGTGCCGTAGCCGGCGTTGTGGATGCTATGACCGGGGTAGATTTGGCGGCAGCTTCCTTTGCCGCCAGTTCGGCTTCTTTACGCTTACGTTCTTCTGCTGCGGCTTTTGCTATGGCCGCTTTTCGGGCTTCATCCTGTGCCCGTTTGATGGCAGCCGTGATGGCGTTGCTCACCTTCTTCATTTGCTTTTGTTTGTTCGCCAGTTCTTTATTGAGGTCTTTACCCTGTCTCTTCAACTCATTTACAATGCGGTCCTTTTCCTGCTTTTGTTGTTCGAGGGTAAGCATTTCCTTATTCTGAATCTGGAGGGTGGAATTCTTATCTACCTTATTCTGAGCCAGCTCCTCCCTTTTCTTTTTCCGAAGATTTTGGGTACGCAAAATATTTTCGCCCTGCATTTCCCGGTATTCCCGGTAGCTCTTGAGATAAGCGACCCGCTTAATGGCATCATTAAAATTGGAGGCCGAAAAAATAAAATTCAGAAAATCGTAGTTACTCCTGTTTTTATACGCATAAACCATGCTTTTGGCGTACTCCTGTTTCAGGGTGTCTAAAAGCCTGTTATAATGACCAATATCCTTTTGGATCTGGTACATGTTGTTGTTCAGGATACGAAGATCTTTGGTCAGATTATCAATAACCCGATCCTGCAAATTAACTTTTGTATTGATGAGCCGGAGTTGCAACAAGTTCTCCTTTGTTTCCTTCCGGTTAGTTTTCAGCAGGTTTTCCGTTTGTTCTATTTCTTTATGGAGTTGCTGGCGCTGCTTTTCAAGATCTTCCCTCGTTTGGCAACGGGAAGGAATATACGAAATAATAAAAAGTAAGAATAAACAGGCGATTCTTAACATGGATAGAATTTATGGGTATTCGCAAAATTAAAGCAATAATGCTCAGCCTGAGCCAATAGCCTATTGATACAAATAAAGCCCTATTTGTGTTTATAATTCCTCGGAATATTAAAAGGCAGCGATAATTCTTTGTTAAACTCATATTGTTTAAACTTAAGTCGGATATCGAGTTTATTCTTTTCCGATACCGTTATTTGCCTTGTTGTAGAAAATGCAAATCCAAAGGGGGCCTCATAATTATCGTACGTAATATCTGCAGTGCGGTTACGCGAGAGGTTTACATCATCCAGTTTAATATGCTGCAACAATTTGTTATTCTGCCCGAGTGTAAGAAGATTCTTAAAAACCGGACCAATGGTACCGATTAATATTTGTCCATTCACTTCGCGATAGCTGATAATGGAATCAGAATAAAACACCGGGTTTCCAACGATCAGGTTCTGGAGAGTTGAAAAATCAATTGGGATTTCAGACATTTCCTGAAGGTAATCGAGCGAACGGTAATTCACTTCCCGATCCTGTTTATTAAGCAATATCACACTATCGGGTTTTATCAACACCCGGTACAATTCTATATTTAAAAATGTGGCAGAGAGGGATATCCAGATGGCGCTGTCTTTCAC
>JAFEAB010000035.1 GCA_018266615.1 Bacteroidota bacterium | reverse complement strand
TCCTGGGGCTGGAGAAGGTCCCAAGGGTTCGGCTGTTCGCCGATTAAAGTGGCACGTGAACTGGGTTCAGAACGTCGCAAGACAGTTCGGTCCCTATCTGTGATGGGCGCTAGTAAATTGAAAGGACATGACCTTAGTACGAGAGGACCGGGTCGTATGTACCGCTGGTGTATCTGTTGTGCCGCCAGGTGCAATGCAGAGTAGCTACGTACAGCCAGGATAAACGCTGAAAGCATCTAAGCGTGAAACCTTCCTTAAGATGAGTTTACTTTTAAGGGTCGTCGAAGACTACGACGTTGATAGGCTACAGGTATAAAGGTGGTAACATCAAAGCCGAGTAGTACTAATTGCCCGTTAGCTTTATCTTTTTACTTTTCAACTTTGTTGTGAAGTATTACGTTTCTCGTTCTTTTACACTTATTCCAATATGTCATCTTATTTATCCCCATAATTCGGGATACCTCTTTATGGTGGTTTTGCCGAGGGTGTTCACCTCTTCCCATACCGAACAGAGAAGTTAAGCCCCTCATGGCCGATGGTACTGCACCAAAATGCGGGAGAGTAGGTAGCTGCCATATTCATTGAAGCCTCACGATTTTTCGTGGGGCTTTTTTATTGCCCAACCCGCCCCATTTTCGCCTGGGACGAACCAGCTTCATTGAGCCGGAAGGATTTAGTATCCTAATTAAATATTTATAACCCCAACCGATGATTCATTAGTGCAGGTGGTCTCTCATAATTTCAGGGTATTTTTTTGTGAAATACTTTCGGATAAACTTGGTGGCAAAAGGTGCAAAGGGTGGTATCAGGTACGAAATCCAGGGATTAATAAAAGACAAAATAAAGGCACCTAAAAATACCGAAGGAATGATGAGCGCCCTGGCGGTATTATACCGCATAATAACACTGTTTAAATTGGTGCTTAATTGATTTTTTGGGTTCCCTATTATCTTCCATAGCCGAAAGGAAAACAATCCCGCAAAACAAATCGTTATGGTGTAAACAGCAAGCGGTAATTTCAGATTTACATTGTAGTATTCACTCAAAAATGCCGTACTAAAAGGCATCACAACAATGGGTAACATAAAAAGCAGGTTGTTCCAAAGAAGTTTCTGGCTGCAATGGGTAACATACCGAAACATCCTATGATGGGCCAGCCAATACAAACCAATTACAAAAAAACTAACCAGGAACCCGATAAATTTGGGGATGATGGAAACCAGGCCCTGCCAAAGTTGGTTATCGGTGATGGATCCGGAGTGAATATCCGGTATTTTTATTTCTATAATTAGTATCGTAATGGCAATGGCAAAGATGGCATCACTAAAGAAAATCATCCTTTCCAGTTGTAAGCCATCCCGGTGCGTATTTTCTGATTCTACTTCTGCCATTTAGGAAGATTAATATTTTTATATCAAAATTAAATGTGGTAATGCTGACAAATTCCACGCGGGTATTCAACTCCAACGGAGGAAAAAAAGGATCTTATTCACCCACTAAAAAGACAGCATTAAAAAACATCAATTTTCCGTTTTCCCAGAATTGCCTGAACATTACATTGTCGGTAAGGTAAACGATATTTCCTCTTCCTAAATCCTGCACTGCAAACAATACGCCATTCATTAAATTGGGTCTGAGCCTGGCACCTACAAATCCGGCTAACTCCTTATCAGATTTCAGAACTCCCACATTCCAGCCTTCCCCCTTGGGAATGGGATCGTAAAGGTCGCCATCCATTTTAAGGGAGTAATAGTATTCCGGGTAACCGAACATCAACGGATGGGTATTGTCAATGGAAACTTTAAATATCGCACCTGGCGTAGAAGCAGATATGTCATCCTGTTCTCGTGCTGCGTATTGGGAAGGCTCCACGTCTTTTTGATTAATTGAATCTTCCTTGTCTGCTTTAGGTTTTAAATTACTCCACGACTGTTTACTTAGCTGTTTTACGGCTCCTTCCAAAGCCACAATTTTTCCTCCGGTCTTTACCCAATTTGCCAGTTTTTCAGATATTTCTTTATTGTTTAAAAAATCATACCTGCCATCTGCCATTACCAGCACATCAATGCTGCTTAAATCAATCCTCCCAAAATCTGAACTATTAATTAAATGGATCGGGTAGTGGAGTTCATTATCAAAATAACTCCATATTTCTCCCATAGCATAGGAGGTTACTCCATCTCCGCTTAATAGGGCCACATTGGTTTTTTTTATTTTGTGAAACATGTCGCTTCCAAAATCAGAACCCGCATCCACCATGGCCGAATGGGCAATTTGATAGGTAACCTGGTTATCCCGCATAATATTTGAAACCCTGTTCCACAATTCATCCCCAAACGGCTTATTTCCTGTTTTTAAAATAACCACAGATCCCCGGTTGAATGTATTTAATCCTACCGTAAAAGGTTTTTCTGAATAGCGGATTGTAATTCCTTCATTTATCATTTGTGCCACTGCCTTAGAAACTCCACCTCCCTGCCAGGATATGATAAATCCGTACGGAGCCTCTGCAGAGAATTTAATAATATTATTTTCTTCCTTTTTCTCCACTGTAAATGCCTGTTTGCAGGCAAATGCAGTGAGGCCGTAGCAGTAGGGCATGGCCCAGGCAGTAATATCATACGTGGCAGAATCCGAAAGCTTTGGATTCGGTTCAAAAAGGGCCTGTACCAACGAAGACTTGGCTTGAAGGGTGCTAATCACAAGGTCTTCCTTATTAATATTGAAAACTTCTTCCCGCTTTGTAAGATAATTAAACCCTTTTCCAGTTCCTGATGAAGTTCCATAAACGATTTTATTTTTATCCAATAATTCCTTCAGGCTTTTTATGCGCTGGTCATCCAGAGGAGCATACTTTATGATATACGTTTTGTATTCTCCCGTTTTGCCTAAAATTGCATCATCAAAATATTTTTTAAACTGACTAATCAATTCCTTGCTATTTATTGAGGATACCTCAATGGTACTTAAACTGCTGGTAAAATGATGGGCAACCCGTTCCACCAGAGTTAGAGTATCTCCATCCGATGTGGTAATGCCCAGGCCACCCCCGATTCCACCTTGCTCGTAGGTAAAACCAATGGCTCCATTATATATCGGGTAGGTATCTCCGTAAGAAGGATAAAACAGATCAAAACGTTCGTGGGTAAAGTACAACCAGTGGTTTTTATCAAAATATTTGGCATTGTTATTTCCCACCAATACCTGAAATTTTCGTTGCCAGGGAGTAATCACATCATGATAGGGTTCCGCCGCTGGAGGAAAAAAATAGGGAATATTATAACCCTGTTCGTGAAGATCTATATGCACCTGTGGCAGCCACTTATTGTATAAACCGCTTCGGAATTGGCTTTCCTTTTGTGTTTGCCAGGCCCAATCGCGGTTGAGGTCAAAATTGTAATGGTTCGTCCTTCCGCCGGGCCAGGGTTCTCTGTGTTCGCGGGAGTAAGGCCAGGGGTCAAAATTATTTCCCACAACACTGTTGTACCAATTTACATAACGGTCTCTTCCATCAGGATTTTCGCAGGGATCGATGGCCACCAGGGTATTTTTCAGCCATTCTTTGGTTTCCTTATTTGTGGGATCGGCCAATGCAAACAAGGTTAGCATGGCAGCTTCCGAAGAAGTCGGCTCATTGCCATGCACATTATAACTTAGCCATACAATAGCCGGGGCATCCGTATTTCCAACACTTCCTGCCTCACCCTGCCTTGCCAGGGTTAAATTATTAACCCGGATTTTTTCCAATTGATTGATATTCGCCTCAGCACCTACAAACGCTACTAAAAGAGGACGCTTCTCATTGGTTTCACCATATTCTTTTAAAGCCACCATCTTGGAATGGTTGGCTACATAATGAAAGTATTCCACAATTTTATAGTGAGGGGTAAACCGGGTTCCTATTTTATAGCCCAGGAAATCATCTGGCGATTTGAGTTGCGCAGATACTCCAACGGAGGTGAAGAAAAGTAAGGAGATAATTAGTAAATTTTTCAAGGCAGGTGGTTTAAATTTTAAGAAATATACAAAATAAAAAAGCAAAAGTATTTTGGGAAACACTTTTGCTTGGTTAATAGAATCAGGTATGGTAATCAGTATCCTTCATTTTGTACCAGGATATTACTGCCCACAGCATTTATTTCCCGTTGTGGAATTGGAAAGACCAGCCTGGGTGCATCGTAACTAAATCCTTCTACCGATTGCCGGAGACGCTTTATGTCATGAATTCGTTGGCCTTCATGGGCCAGTTCCAAATGGCGCTCTAAAATAATATCATCCAAAGTTGGGGAGCTAATAGATCCTAATCCGGCCCTGTTTCTAATGGTGGTAATGTCTTCTTCCGGAGTAGCACCAACGGAGGTGCTTAATCTATAATTGCACTCTGCCCGGGTAAGATACATTTCGGCAAGCCGCACCTGGGGGAGATACCGGTACTGGAATTTCCATTTTCCGGAATAATAAGTGCCATCCACATCCCAAAACAAGGCAAGCCTGGCGTCGGATGGGGAATACAAATCGAGGTGTGCCTGGTTTACTTCCACGTCCCCATCACGTGCGCCATAATCGCTGGTTGACCAGAACAGCCACATATCATTATCTCCATCCTGGGCAGTTACCGGCAGTACAAAAATATCTTCACTGCTTGGGTTGGTATTATTGAATGCTCCCGCATAAGCACCTGTAAGTTCTGCACCCGAATCGTTAATTACTTCATTTGCTTCATCCCGGGCGCCTGAGAAATTTTCCATCTGAAGATATACCCTCGATAAAATAGCAGAAGCTGCATATTTATTGGCGTAAACGCCAATCTCATCGCTTAATAACGGCTTTGCAGCGGTAAGGTCGGCTAAAATAAGATCGTAGGTATCCTTTACAGAACTCCTGGGAACCAGGTTGGCATTTGTAATTTGACCGTTAACCGTAGGTGCTGTTACCAATTGCAAACCGGGGTTCGTAGTAATATTACCGGCACTGTAAGGTTTAGCAAAAAATTCTACCATACCGAAATACATCAATCCTCTTAGGAATAATGCTTCTCCTTTTACCCGGTCTCTGTCGGCATCATCAACCAATGCAATATGGGCCAGGATATTATTACAAATGTTTATCACCTTATAGCTATTAGACCAACTACTTTCAACATAGCCATTGGTTTTTAAAATGGTTTTACGGAATATCTCCCTGGGCTCGTTATACGTTCCAACCCAGGAAATTTCGCCATCGGCTCCCAACAATTCCGAATAAAGCATCAGGTCTCCACCTAATACATACCCATTACTGGCCGCATCGTATGCACCATTTAATGCCGCTTTAATATTGGCGTCATTATTAAAAACGAATTCCTCTGCCACATCCTGTGTTGGATTTACATCCAGTTTTTTATTGCACCCAAATAACAGGAGGAATGCGCTTATATAGATTATTAATTGTGTTTTCATCTTCATATTTTAAAATAGGATAAATATTTTTTTAGAACCCTACGTTTAATCCAAATGAGACATTCTTCACCTGGGGAGCAGAGTAAAAATCAGAACCCTGGTTCCGATTGTCGGCCCGGTAATCTGTATTTACCTCCGGATCCCATCCGGGATATTTTGTGAAGGTGAGCAGGTTAACGGCTGTAACGTAAACGCGCAGACTGCTAATCCGGGCCATTTTGGTGAATTTCCTGGGAAGGGTATATCCCAATGTTATATTTTTTAAACGTACGTAACTGCCATCGTACACATATCGGCTGGAAGCACCGGTTCCGTTTGCTCCATCAATCCTTAACTGCGGTACATTGGTAATGTCGCCGGGTTTCTGCCACCGGTCCAACTGGTCAGTTGTCTGATTATCAAACCAGTCGAAACTCGAACTCATAAAGCCGCCGGCTCCATTTTGAATTTTATTCCCAAATACACCCTGAAATAAAAAACTGAAATCAATTCCGAAATATTTAATGTTGCTGCTTAATCCTGCAATCATTTTCGGATTGGGGTTTCCAACTATAAAATTCCCCGCCTCGTTATAGTCGTTTGTGGTGGTCTTCCCATCCTGCTTGTAGTAAAGCGCATCTCCATTGGCCGGGTCGACTCCTGCAAATTTGGGCCCGTAAAATACCCCAATGGATTCACCCACAATCAGGGAATTCAGGTACCTGCCATCATTGCCCGGTATCATGGTTTGAACACCATCCAGTTTGGTGATTTTATTCCGGTTTATTGAAATATTAATGCTGGTAGACCAATTGAAATTCTTTTTACGGACATTTTCAGTGTTTAACACAAATTCAAATCCCCGGTTACTCATAGCGCCTATATTTACCGTCTTGGTGGTATAACCGGTGTTCCCCGGAACCGGAACATTATAAATCAGGCCTTTTGTTTCCCTGTCGTAATAATCAATTTCTCCGCTGATTCGATTACTCAGGAAACCGAAGTCAATTCCAATATCGGTCTGGTTCGATTTTTCCCATTTTAAATCGGGGTTTGCTAATTGCGTGGGTGAAAGCCCACCGGTTCCGTTGTAGGAACTACCTCCCCACAAGCCAAGATGAGCAAAGTTCCCAAAGCCATCTGCATTACCGGTTAATCCCCAGCTTCCCCTTAGTTTTAGAAAACTTACAATGGAGGATGAACCGAGGAAGGATTCTTCGCTTAGAATCCATCCGGCAGAAACGGCAGGGAAGAAGCCATACCGGTTATTGGCGCCGAATACGGATGATCCGTCTGCCCTTCCGCTAAGTGAAAAAAGGTATTTGTCTTTATACTTATAATTGGCTCTTGCAAAATAGGAGAGAAAAGTGGAATTGTTGCTTTCGGATGTTCCACCCTTAATTAATCCGGCGCTGGCCAGTTTTTGAAGCGATTCAACCGGGAATTGTTCGCCATAAACATTGGCCCATTCGGTGCTGTATTTTTGAAAGGATGTTCCCAAAACCGCATCGAAATCGTGAACCGAGTTAAACGTCTTTTGAAAACTAAAAAAGTTGTTGGTATTATAATCTAAACCCCGGAACCAGCTCGATTGCCCATAACCATTAGTGCCTGTTCCGTAGGTGGTGTTAAAGCCATAAAATTCATCATCATTCTGATTCTGGATATCAAGCCCAAATTCGGAACGGAAGAAGAAATGAGGGGTGAAGTTTAATTGCGCATATACATTTCCGATATTTCGGTAAATTGTTGTACGGTAATGGCCTTCTTTATAGTCCACATAAGGATTTCCATAAGTGGTTACGGGCCGGTTATACAGTTTGCCATCCTGGTCGCGCAAAGGAGTAATCGGTGCCAGGGCAACCATTTGCATGGGGGTTGTAAATTCATTATCCACCGAAACCTGGTCCATATTTGTTTGAGAAAGGCTTAAATTAAATCCCAATTTTAATTTATCGGATACGGTTTGATCGAGGTTAAGCCTCCCTGAAAATCTCCGAAGTCCATTTCCAACCAGGATTCCATCCTGGGAAACATAGGCCAGGCTGGTATAGAATTTTGTTTTTTCCGTGCCGCCACTTGCCGATAAATCTACATTGGCAGTACGGGCCTTATCATCAAATGCTAACTTCTGCCAATCCGTATTGGTTTGCAGGGTCCGCCAGTCGCTCCAACCCGAATACCGGGTAAGTCTACCCTCCACAAACTCCAACCAGGAGTCCTCATATTGGTTGGGATCAAGAGGATCTACTCCTTCCAGGTGATCGCTGTTGATGGCGGCTTCGCGAATGAGGTCCACATATTGTTTGGCATTTAAAAAGCCCCGCAGATGGGTTGGCTTGTTGATCCCATATTGGAAATTGGCCTGGAGGTTGGTTTTCCC
Source organism: Bacteroidota bacterium (assembly GCA_018266615.1). Lineage (GTDB taxonomy): Bacteria > Bacteroidota > Bacteroidia > Chitinophagales > Chitinophagaceae > Ferruginibacter. Next base: position 32,962 of record JAFEAB010000035.1, on the reverse strand, counting down.
TGCCTTCCCTTTTTTTGTAGTAATCAATACGACTCCATTTGCAGCACGAGATCCATAAATGGCCGCTGCAGAAGCATCCTTTAAAATATCAAACGATTCAATATCATTAAAATTAATGTCGGCAAGGGGGTTACCCGAATAGGAGTCGGTACTGATAGGCACTCCATCCACTACATAAAGCGGGCTGTTTGATGCAGAGATGGAAGAAGCACCCCGGATGAGCACCTTAATACCTTCCCCCACTTTTCCGCTGTTTCCTTCCACAAAAACACCGGCTGCCCTCCCCTGTAAGGCCTGGTCGAGGTTAACTACTGGCATATGTTGCACATCCGATCCTTTTACTTTGGCAATATTACCGGTAAGGTCTTTTTTGATTTTTGTACCATATCCCACCACCACTATTTCATCAAGGGAAGCGGCTGAGGCGGGTTCAAGTTTTACCAGCATATTGGCAGAAGCGGTAAGCTCCCGGGTGGTATATCCCAAAGCAGAAAAAACCAGTTTTACGCTAAGGGATGATACCTGCAGTGTGAACTTTCCATCCGTTTCACTGGCCGTTCCGGATGAACCTGATTTTACCACAATGGAAGCATTAGGGATTGGGTTGCCGCTCTTGGCATCGGTGATTGTTCCCCTCACCGTTGTTTGGCCAATAACAACAGTGGGTAATAACAGGAGAACAAACCCTATGTAACCCAGGATTTTTTTTCTCATAATTGGTGTAGTTAAGTGTAACGAATCTAATCTAATAAGTTATCCTAACCTAAAAAAATTTTTTGTCATATTTGCCCATTTGTCGCAGGTCTCGTTTCCCCTTTTTTCAGGATATTAAGTCGTTATCCGTTTGTAATCTTTTTTCCAGCCGCTTGATTTTTGATGAAATGATGAATGTGGATGTATCCCAAAAAGCGTTAAATCACCCTCCTTTGCAAATTTTGGGTGTTGTTTATTTTAATATCGATAGAAGACGAGGGTATTCAGAATCAATTTATAATGAATGACAAAATTATTCACGAATGCTTAGGTATGTTGTTTTCACCCGACGAGCACCGGAAACCTCTTTTTAGTATCTGGGTAAAACACCCGCATTTTCCCGGTCATTTTAGGAAATTATTTCGGTTAATAAACGATAGGAATCGGCTGTTGAAAGAATGAATTTTACGGTTGTTAAGGAACGGGAGATATGGAGGAGAAGGAGTTCATTAATTATGCAACTATTTTTTTTAAACTATAAAATTTACCGTTATGAAAACGAATCATTTGCTTTTTGTTTTGGCAGTTTTTGTTTCATCCATTACCATCCTCAGTGGATGTAAAAAAGATGAAGTTCCCGCCAGTCATGCTGTCCCGGTTAATATTGATACACCTGAGTTTGGTCAGGAAGGGTTAATTTTGGGCAAGTGGCGTGTGGTAAAAAGTGAAGTTCATATAATGAATTCCGACAAGGAAGAAAGTACTGTGCAATTGGGAAGGCCGGATGACTTTTTTAATTTCGACAAAAAAGAAATTTTTAGCAGGGGGAAAGATGGGTTCGTAGAAAATGGATTTTGGAAAATTGTTGGACAAAAACTTCACCTGTATTTACCAAAACCTGCCGCTGATATCCAGGAAGTTTATGATATCCAGGTACTTAATCAAACCAAATTAGTTTTGTATAACTATAAGGATGATGGAGTACAAGTTACTGAAACTTCCATTTCCCTTTTACGATAAATTTCAGTTAAGGGTTGAGCTTGCAAATTCCCGTGTTTTTCCCGGAGCATTGATTATACTTGCTCCGGGATTTTTTGATCTTAAGAGCCCTAATACTATTTCTTTTCCTCCAAATCGGCAATAATGATTTTCTTCATTTTCAACATGGCAGTGAAAGCAAATTTCCCTTTTGCCTTATCCTTATGATTTTCAAGCTTGAATAACTTCTCAGGAATTACCTGCCAGGAAAGCCCAAACTTATCTTTGCACCAGCCACAAGGCCCCTCACTCCCTCCTTTGGCAGTTAATGCTTTCCAATAATAATCAACCTCTGCCTGATCCTTACAACGGATAGAGAATGAAATGGCCTCATTAAATTTGAAGAATGGACCAGCCGCCAAAATCTGGAACCGCATCCCCAGCACCTCCATTTCAGCCACATCAAAGTTGCCGCCTGGGTTTTCTGCATTTTTATAGGCTTTATAAGATATCAATTTTCCTTTTTTGAAGACGGATTGGTAATACCTTACAGCTTTTTTTGCATCTTTTTCAATCCATAAACAGGGTGTAATTTTTGGGTTGGGCATATTTGCTTTTTTAGTGCGTATTCTTTAACCGGGGAATTTGCTCAGATCCATAAAAAAGGGTTCCCAATTATGTCCATCCGGGTCTTCTACGGAACGCTGTTGCATGAATCCGTAGTCTTTCGGTTCTGCATATTCTCTGCCTCCGGCTTTAATGGCCTTTTCTGTGAATGCATTTACCGCATCTCTGCTCTCCAATGACAGCGCATTGATGGCTCCCACATTCATTTTGGCATCGATGATTTCTTTGGAAATAAATTGTTTCAGTTTTTCGTGGGTTAGCAACATTACAAGAATGAAATCGCTCCATACCATACAGGCCGCGGTATCATCCGAAAATTGGGGATTGTTGGTAAATCCTATTGCTTCATAAAATTCCCTGGATCTTTTTAAGTCGCTTACCGGAAGGTTGATAAATACTTGTTTTGCCATAACGATTGTTTTTTGTGATTCAAATTTGCAGAACTTAACGGGGCATTTTTTTACGCATCCGGAATATTGGGTTCTACCAGCCTTTTTAATTTATCCAGGGAATCCTGCCACCCTAAATAGCACATCTCTATGGGGATGGCTTCCGGTATCCCGGTCTGTGTTATCTTAATTTCCGTGCCACATATTACTTTTTTGAATTCAATGCTGGTAACCATCTCCCCCGGTAAATGACTGTCGTCAAACCGGTCAGTTGCTCTAATTAGTTCATTCTCCCGAATTTCCAAAAATTCACCTCCAAAGTGCTGTTCACTTCCCGTACCAAAATTTTGAAAAGACATTTTATAAGAGCCCCCCGGTTTGAAATCATACTGTTGAATTTTGGCAATGAATCCGTAGGGAGGAAGCCAGGTGGCATAAGCCGCTACGTCAGAAAAGGCTTTGAACACCCTCTCTGGTGAAGCGGCCAAAATCCGGTGTAGATGAATAGGGTTGGTAGACATAACGTTAAACTATTTTATAACTTTTAGGATGAATGCGTGAATGATATTTTTTTGAATTTTTACACATGGGTTCTCAAATTTTACAGATTTCTTTCTTTTTATTAAGGAAGGAATTTCTTCTGTATTTGGAACTTCAAAAGTGAGGAGTAATGGAGAATTTTTGTGGGGCAGGTTATGACAATTTTGGGTCAAATTGCGTAAATTCATAGCCTCCTTATTTTATGATCAGAATTTCAATCCTGGTACCGGAATCATCTGTAGTGCAAGCAATCGCAGATCCACAATACGTATTCTCGGCAGCGAATCAGTTTTTGGCCTCTGCAGGAAAAAAGCCATTGTTTGAAGTGGAGTTGGTTGCTGCTAAACCGACAATCGAACTGAATAATGGCCTTTTCACCGTACATCCAAATCGATTGTTGAACGAAGTAGAACAAACCGATTTGATCTTTGTTCCGGCATTGTTTGGAAACATGGCTCAGGCCATATCTTTAAATGAGGCTGTAATCCCTTGGTTAGTGGATCAATATAACAAGGGAGCAGAGGTTGCTTCACTTTGTGTTGGCGCGTTTTTACTTGCCTCCACCGGGTTGTTAAATGGAAAACGGTGTTCAACGCATTGGGGTTTTCAGGAAGAATTCAAAGAAATGTTTCCCAAGGTGGAACTGGTACAAGGGGGAATTGTAACCGAGGAGAATGGAATTTATTCAAGTGGCGGGGCACATTCCTACTGGAATCTGTTGCTTTACTTATTAGAGAAGTATTCAAACCGGGAAACGGCCATTCTTGCCTCAAAATATTTTGCCATTGATATCGATCGCAACAGCCAGGCTTCTTTTTCAATTTTTAAGGGACAGAAAAATCATTATGATAAGGAAATTCTGGAATCGCAGGAATACATTGAAAGAAATTTTCAGAATAAATTCATTACCATAGAATTGGCGAAATTGGCGAGATTGGGGCGCCGTACTTTCGAAAGGAGGTTTAAAGAGGCTACCAGTAATTCGGTTATGGAGTATGTGCATCGAATAAAAGTGGAAGCCGCCAAACGGCAATTTGAAACAACAAGAGCAAACATTAACGAGGTGATGTATGATGTAGGGTATAATGATAGTAAATCTTTCCGGGTCATTTTTAAAAAAGTAACCGGCATTACTCCCAATGAATACAGAAGGAAATATTACAAGAAGGCCCCAATCGAAATATAGCCTTTGCCTTTCCGCAATTGAAAACAAGTTTTCATCGCTTCAAAACAAAAGCCCGGATTACCCAGGGCTTAGTTTGTTTGTCGGGATGACTGGATTGGCTTCGCCGATCCTAATGGGGGTAAGGCAAACAAATTAAGCCATGCCGTTCCGGCATTCCGGCTCTTTTATTTTTCAGCAATTGAAAACAAGTTTTCATCGCTTCAAAACAAAAGCCCCGGCGTACCCAGGGCTTAATTTGTTTGTCGGGATGACTGGATTAATTACATTGATCCAGGAGTGGGTGGAGGCTAAACTGTTTAAGCCTTCCTCGCTATCGCTCAGGTATGTTTTCCTGTTTTTTCGATTCAACAAACAGTAGTTTGTTTCTCTGCAAAACAGCAAAACCCCGGCTATTGCCGGGGCTCAAACAGTTTGTCGGGATGACTGGATTCGAACCAGCGGCCTCTTCGTCCCGAACGAAGCGCGCTACCGGGCTGCGCTACATCCCGCAGTATGGCAAAGATATAATCTGTTTATTTTTGTACCCTTAGTTTTTTCTTTGAACAAACAGCATACCGCTTTTGTATTTAATTTATGCAAGCAGAAAACAGAAAAACTGCGTATATAACCGGTGGTACCAAGGGAATTGGGCTCGGAATTGCGCAATCACTATTAGCCGCCGGGTATAATGTGGCCATCACCGGTAGAAAATTATCATCCGCACGGGAGGCTGCATTATTGCTTTCGACAGATGAAACCCGTGTCCTGGCTCTTGAATCGGACGTGGGAAATGCAAAGGCTGAAAGGGAGGCGATTCAAAAGGTAATCAACAAGTTTGGAAAATTGGATGTACTTATTGCCAATGCCGGCGTTGGATATTTTGCAGCTATTGATGAAATGTCGGAAGATCTGTGGAACGAAACCATCAACACCAATTTAACCGGGGTATTCCATACCGTTCGCGCAGGAGTGGAGGAAATTAAGAGGTCACGAGGTTATATCATCACCATTGCCAGCCTGGCCGGCACTAATTTTTTTGAAAACGGAGCGGCCTATAATGCAAGCAAATACGGCCTTGTAGGATTTACCCAGGCTATTATGCTCGATCTGAGAAAATATGGAGTAAAAGTAACAACCATTATGCCGGGCTCGGTAACCAGTCATTTTAATAACCATATTCCCAATTCCACCGATGCCTGGAAAATTCAACCCGAGGATATTGGAGAACTTGTGGTGGATTTGTTGAAAATGAATCCCCGCGCTCTGCCAAGTAAAATTGAAATCAGGCCTGCCATGCCGCCAGAAAAAAATACATCTCCTTTTCCAAAAACCAATCAACAGGGCAATACTAAAATCTGATTATTCCTCAGAATGGAGAAAGATAATTCATGCAAATCATCATTTAAAATATGCTGACTAATCCCTTGGGCACTCTCGGGTGCTGATGGCAGGCTTGCATGGATCGTCTGCATTCGTAGTATAGGTGTGTTGATCCCAAACAAAGGCAAACTCAGAGCTCCCATTATTATTTGTATATTTTTTATGTCCTACCGGGGCATCGTGGGCAATACCTACCCTGACTTTACTGGTTTCGTTATCCTTACCCGATAAATTGAAGGAAAGTGTGAGGGTAAAGGCATCCGGATTTTGAAAAGTGGTACTGCCCCTGTACCATGCACCCATTCCAATATCCAGTTTGTTTTGTGTAACCTCTAATCCCAATTGGAACATTTGGTTTTGCTGCTGTTTACTAAAATTGGCAGCCAGGCTGTAAGTCCAGTTTTCGTTATTGCTGTTGGTATATAAAATATTGCCCGACCAAAGCACTGGCACTACACTTTTATCTTTACTATTGGTGGCTATAAGGGATTCATCCGGATGATTTACGTGTTTGGCGGTGGCGCCAATCAATAACCTGGAGTTACCCTTCATCCGGTAACTAAAGAACAAGGCGGGAGAAATATCCAGGTACCAGTGTTTGTTATTTACCGGAAGGTCGGCTCCGGTTTCCGATCCATATATTATTCCATTTGCATCCAGTTGATCCGCAAAAAGCAAATCACTGTAATCAATTCTACGCTGTACAGCACCCGCTTGCAAGGCACCCGTTAAGAACCAGCGGGGCATTTCAGAATTTGAAGCTACCGGATCGGCACCGGGACAAAAGGTATAGGCATAAGAGACATGAATCCCTGTCTTTTTTAGGTATCCCTCACTGGACGTGGTGGCGAGCAGGCCTATACCGCTTTGTAAGCCAGGAATATATTTATCAATTGAAAATGCAGTATAGGTGAACTGGCTGGGGATAGCCCACCATTGCCTCCTCACGATAGCGCTTATGCGCAAATCATGATCGCCCGAACCGGTAGCAGCCGGATTGAGGTAGATGGGTGACATATAAGGCTGGGAGAATACCGGATCCTGTGCCTTTGCATTTCCAAAAATTATTTGAACGCAAAGAAGGATCAGGAAAATTTTATTCATTCGTTTCATAATGGGGCGGTTTATCGGATTATGGTGATGAATCCCTTTTTCTCTAACTTCCCATTCTTCGGGTTTAACATTCCTTTCCATTCTGTACCGTTTATGTAGTGGGCTTCAATAAACCAGCTATACGCTTCCTGTTTGGTATTTTGACCATTTTTCCAATTCCCATTCCAACCCTCATTGGGTACCCCGTTTCCATCCAGGCTTCGGGTTTCAAATACCTTCTGCCCCCATATATTATAGATTACCAGATGGTAATCCTTCAACCCTTTTCCCAAGGGTAGGAATTGCCTGAGTTCAGCCTTATGGCAACCCGGACAAAATGCATTGGGTACATAGAGATACCCCGGTACCGGTAACACATATACGCTGATTGTGTCTGTGGCAAAGCATCCGGTTTCATAATCCTGCACCAGGAGGTTAACATGATATGTACCCGTATCGCCATAACTGTAAGTAATGGTATTTCCTGGCAAGGTTTGCTGGTTTCTGTCGCCTGGGTTCCATAACCAGGTGGCATTGGGTAAGGCGGATGCAGAATCGGTAAAGGTGAAGCTGTAATTGGGTTGGTATTGCACCATGGACGGGCTAACCACAATATTTCTCGGCCCCAATGTTTGAATAATAAAATTGCCCAAATGTGCCGTATCGCCGCATCCGGCATTGTTCTTTACCAATACTTTAATGCTAAAGACATGGATGGCGGTAACCCCGGAGGCAACCTGGAAATGGTAGCTGAACGGATTACTGTTGCCCATAAGCACATCATTTACATACCATTCATATTGTAGCGATCCCGGCCCCGGATAATTTACATCAACAGAAAATTGAGCAATCGTATCGGTATTGCAGGTTTTAATTTCGAAAGGCTCAAATACCGCCTGTGGCGTACTGTTTACAGTAAAGGAATAAATACTACTGTCCTTACATCCTGCGAGGTTCGTGGTAATCAGTTTTACACTATCAATACCCGGAGTAGTAAATATATGTGAGGCGGTTGGACCGCTAACATAAAAGACTCCCGGTGCCTGCTGGCTGTCGTAAAATACCCAGTTTACCGAAGATGTAAGCGCCGCATTCTGGGCACTTACCTGCATATTATATGGAGCACAGGCAGGGGTTGTTGGGTCTACTATAATTTCTGCCGGTACAATATCCACAACGGTAACCAGGGCAGTGGCCGTATCCGTACAAACTGTACCAAAACTATTAACCTTTCGGGCAACCAGTTTCACTGTATATACACCGGCAAGGTTATAGAAATGCGTAGCATTTAACCCTGCCGTAGAAGTGTTATCTCCCCAATACCATTCATAAGAATTTCCATTCATCGAATTATTATTGGTGGTTACCGATTGGCCGGTGCAGATCAGGTTAGGGGTCAAAGTAAAGGATGCCTGGGGTGGATCATAAACCGTAATCTGTTTATCCGCCGAAGTATCGGCACAATAATTTTCGAGGGTGAAATGTGCCGTGAAATTTCCTCCGGTTAAATAGGTGTGAGAAATTACACTTTGGGTATTGGGCACCGCCTCTATAGGCGAACCATCGCCAAAATCGACATAAATAACGGTTGCCCCGGTGGAGCTATTTTGAAAATCAACGGTATGCGGTGCACAACCATATATTTGGCTCCCATTGATGGCAATATGCTCCTGGATGTAACTTGGCGATACTATCACATCCATCGTGGCCGTATCACTGGCACAGCGGTTCACCATGATAAGCGTAATCCGGAAGGTATCGGTAATGCCGGTAATATATTGATGCGGTATTGAACTGAGTGTGTAAGTCGTATCCCTGGTTCCATCTCCAAAATCCCAATAATAGGTGGTGAAGGCATCCTGTCCAAAGGAGCTGTTTATTACTGTGTCCCTAAAGGGGGAGCAGCCAATTCCCTGTGCAAAAAAACGGGCCTTTGGCTGTGCATATACTTTAATGCTATCCATTTTCATAACTGTATCGCAGCCGTTATATGCTTTTAAAAGAATGAAATAAGTGGTATCTCTGAATTCGGGACTTGGATTAAATATTACCGGAGCCCCGGGTTGTTCAATATTAGAAAGCGTTTGTCCGTTACCGAAATCCCAATAGTATTCAATGGATCCATTTAAAATACTGGATGTGTTGGTGAAATTTACTGAAAGTGGACCACAGCCTGCCGTAGTGTCTTTAATGAAATTAGCCACCACTGCCGGTCGGGTGTTGAAGGTAAGTTCCATGCTGTCGGGCAGGCATCCATAAGGACTGATGGTTACCAATTTAATGGTAACAGTTTGCCCCGGATTGGTTATTATGAAGGATGGCGGTAAACCATTGGTTGTGGCGGGAATAAGGGTGCCATTTTGGTACCAGTTATACTGTGCATTTTGAAGGGGTAGGTGTGTAACGGTTATAATGGTATCAAGGTTTACCGGGGCACAAAGTAATAATTGAGAGGCGGTAAATTCCGCATGGGCGTCCGGCTTTATCTCTATACAAACTACATTGGAAGGATTTGCCTGCGTACCGGAACATAGGGAGGTGGTAACCATCCTGCGATAACAGGTAGCCACTGCAAGTGAAGGAGGGGTATAATCGATATTGTTTTCCCCTGTTAAATCAATCCATGTGTTTCCATTATCTGTACTAACCTGCCATTGGTATTGATAGGGGCCCACACTTCCTGCGGGAGTGGACCCCGTAATGGTTCCGGGTGCTGTGTTGATGCAGGTTTGAATGGCGCCGCTTATCGTATTATTGGAAAGGACTGAATATACAATGGATAGTTGATCACTGCTTGGAGGGCAAACCCCATTGCTAATTGTCCATTCAAGAACATAAGTGCCAGTACTCATTCCCGTTATAGCAGTTGAGTTATTGGCTGGCGCAACTATAAAGGCATTATTAGGCCCACTTACCTGGCTCCATATTCCGCTGCCAATAGTGGGGATATTTCCTAACACCGAAGCAGAGGGGATACAAATATTTTGATCTGGCCCGGCATCGGCAACGGTTGGATTATCATAAATGGTTACCGTTACCTGATCGGTGGAAGGGGTACAATTGCTGAATGAAATCGTCCACTGAAATACATAAACTCCCGGGGTTAACCCGCTTATTCCGGTGGATGCCTGGTTGGGGTCTGCCATGGTAACCGTATTACCCGATACCTGGCTCCAAACACCTGTGCCCACCGAAGGAGTATTGGCAGAAAGGGTGGTAGAAGTGGCCAGACAAAGTTCCTGATCCGGACCGGCATTGGAAGTAGTAGGTCCGGATGAAATAGTAATGTTAACTGATGAATTGCTGGAGCAGGCGCCATTTGTAATGGTCCATTGGAAAGTATAATTTCCTACTGTTAATCCGGTGATGCTGGTATTCGGCGATGAAGGCGTGGTAATAGTTGCAGGAACCCCGGAGGTTTGTGTCCAAAAGCCTGTACCAATTATCGCAGTATTGGCGGCCATGCTGGCAGTTGTTCCGCAAATAATTTGGTTGGGGCCTGCATCAGCCACTGTAGCGGGCTCGTAAATATTTATCTGCACATTGTCCTGCGTGGAGGGGCAGACGCCATTGGCTATTTCCCATTTTAATATATAGGTTCCAAAGGTTAAACCGGTAACCTGGCTGTTGGCCTGGTTGGGGCTGCTGATACTCGCGCCTGGGGGGCCGGAAATAAGGCTCCAGGTGCCGGTACCTGTGCTGGCTGTATTTCCGGCAAGGGTAATCGCATTTACATTACATAACGATTGATCCGGACCTGCATTGGCAATTGTTGGGGTGGCCGTTACCGTTATACTTACGTCATCCTGACTTGCGGCGCATATCCCATTACTGATGGTCCACCGGAAAACATAAGTCCCGGTAATGAGTGAACTAACGGTGGTATTTGCCAAAACTGGATTATTGATGCTGGCTCCCGGAGGTCCCGAAACCTGCGTCCATGCTCCTGTACCGATAGTAGCATTATTACCTGTTAAGGTAACCACCGATGAACAAATGGTTTGATCATTACCTGCATTGGCAACCGTAGGATTGTCGTAAATGGTAACCTGAATTTCATCTGTATTGGGCGTGCAATTTAAATAACTGATGGTCCACCTGAATATATAAACCCCCGGTTGTAAATTGGTGACTGCGGTATTGTTTTGTGTATTATCTGTAAAGATGGCACCAGCAGGCCCCGAAACCTGTGTCCATGCCCCGGTTCCTGTACCGGGGTTATTGGCCGCAAGGGTAGTAGAGGTTGCCTGGCATAAGGATTGATCTGGCCCCGCAAGGGAAGCGGAAGGCCCTGAAGAAATAGATATGGTTACTGGGGAACTGCTGGTACATGCCCCATTGCTGATGGTCCATTGAAAACTATAATTACCGGGCAATAGGCCACTGATGGTGGTAGTTGGTGATCCGGGAGTATTGATGTTGGCCGGGGCTCCGGAGAGTTGTGTCCACGACCCGGTACCTACCACGGGCGTATTTGCTGCCATGCTGGTACTGGTTCCGCAAAGTGTTTGGTTCGGCCCTGCGTTGGCTGTTGTTGGAGTGGCGCTAATAGTCACCTGTACATTATCTGACGTTGCCGGACAAACGCTGTTGTTGATCGTCCAACTGAATATATACACACCGGGTGTTAGCCCTGTTACAGTTGTATTATATTGGCCCGGATTGGAAATAGAAGCTGGGGTGCCGCTCACCTGTGCCCATTGCCCGGTGCCAATGGATGGGTTATTACCAGCAAGGGTTATAGATGAAACATTACATAACGCAATGTCCGTGCCGGCATTGGCGGCACTTGGTCCGGGAGAAACAGTAACCGTTACATTCGAAGTATTGGAACAACCACTATTGGTTACCGTCCACGAAAACACATAAGTTCCGGGTGCGAGGTTCGTAATAATGGTTCCGGGAGATAAAGGGTTGGAAATATTAGCACCAGGAGGTCCGCTTACCTGCGCCCATTGCCCCGTACCAGGCGAAGGAGTATTCGCCGCCATAGTGGCCGTGGTGCCACAAATGGTTTGGTTGGTTCCGGCGGTGGCAACTGGTGGCGTTTGTACAATGAGATTCTGATTTGCAGTAGTTGTACCGCATTCATTGGCGACACCCAGGCTGATGGGAAATGTTCCGTTGGTTGGAAAACTGATTGTTCCCGGATTGGCTAAACCAGAACTGGAAGGGGTGCCTCCCGGAAATGCCCAGGTATACGTCAAGGTATTGCTGCCGCAATTCGTTACAGTGGCTGTTGGAGAAATGGACACAGGAGCGCACCCGTTGGTGATGCCACTAAGCGTTACCGTTGGCTTCCCTTTTACCGTGACCGTTTGGCTTGTTGTAAAAGTGCCACATGGATTTGTTACAGCCAGGGTGATGGTATAAACGCCTGCTCCCTGAAAATTAAATTGGGGGCTGACGGAAGTATTATTGGTTCCCCCTGCAAATGTCCAATCCGAGGCGGATCCGCAAAACCCGGGAGTATAGGCTACCGACCAACTCCTGGTAAGGACATTACAACTATTTGCGGTGGGCGTATTATCAGTGGCTGTTACCAATAAGGGGAAACATCCCTGGTTGTTATTTAAAGTGAAGGATGGTACAGGTACTGCGGCAATGCAAATTTGTTTGGTAACAGTGGATGGCCCGCAGGGATTGCTTGCTTCCAGGGAAATAGTGTAGGTTCCGGGAGTAGTATAAGTGTGGCAGGGGCTGGTAGAAGTAGAAGTATTAGCCGCACCACTTGCCGGGTCGCCAAAGTTCCAGCTATAGGCTGTAACAGTAGAACAGGAAGGACCATATCCTCCCAATATGCTTGTATTGGCGAAACAAATAGACTGCCCCACACAACCGGTTAACGGCATATCAAATTGAGCAGTGGGTTTTATTCTTATCTGGATATTACCTGCGGTATAAGGCGTATTATCGCAGGCATTCCTAACCGTTAGTGTGGCGGTATAAGCAGACTGTGGGCAGGAAGATGTGGTATAGGTATGGTTGATGGTTTCATCTGTATTGGTGCCATTCAGGGGATGGTTTAAGGTAACAGAAGTTCCATCACCAAAATCCAAAACGTACGTTGTCCCTGCAGAATTACTTTGCCAGTTGTTAATGATGAACGGAACGGTGGCGGGAGCACAAAGCCCGGTTGTATTTCCCAACGTGCCAAGCCCTCCGGCAGGATTGCTCTGGTTTGCCACCGTATAGGTTTTGGTAGCCACACAACCCGGGTTGGTAGCGGAAACCCCGGTGAGCGTAAGGGGAAAAGCGCCAACCTGGGTATAAGTATGCGTTAATGGAAAACTGGCCATGGATAAGCCCGTAAGAATAGGCGAACCATCGCCCCAATTCAGCGTATAAGAACTTACACAGCTATTATTTACTGAAATATTGTTTACTGTAAGGGTATAATTCGGGTTTGAAGTGGTAGGAGAGTTATCGCAGTTTCTGAATGGACTGAAAATATTGGGATCTTCCAATGCTATATCCGGAATTTGTTTAACGGTAACAGTGGTATTGGCAGAAGCAGAACAACCCTTGGAATCGGTAATGGTCAACGACACATTGAAATTCTGGCTTCCACATCCTAAAGCGGTATAAGCATGCGTCGGGTTTGACGAAGAAGAACTGGTAGCATCTCCAAAATCCCAGCTAAAAGTAAACGGGGCCGTTCCGGATGTAATATTTGCAATGAATTGCACATTCGAACCGGAACAGGAATTGTTATTTGTAACGCTGATGCTTACTGCGGGTTGGGGATTGATGGTAATTGTTACCGTATCAATTGGGGTTCCTCCATTCAAGGAAACACTATAATTTCCACTGGAAGTAACAATTAATGAAGCGGCATTTCCCGGGGTAACAGCGCCATTTAAATACCAGGTAAAAGTGGGAGAACCTGAATAGCCGGTTACCGAAATAGACCCCGAATTACAAAAACTGGTTGCATTTGTAGGATTTAAAGTTTGTCCTTGGGAAACCTGTACAAAAATTCCAAGAAGGACAATTAGTCCAAGTTTTTTCATTAAGGTAATCGATTGATAATTTTTTCAAATATAATAGAATTGATGCGGATTTGCCAAAGATCACAAGGGTTATTTTTACGCCCTCCGTGAATTTCTAATGATGCTTTTACACCTACCCTTAAGATGAAATGAATGCCCTCAATAGGGAAGATTTTAGAGTGAATTCAATCCCTAGGCAGATAGGTTAATAAATTAAACTCCCATTTCAGTATATCATTAAATTTTCTTGTTGAGAAGTTACCTGGATTCAATCCTCGCTGTTTGCATTTTATTCTTCCCACAAATTTTATGAGGACCCTGGATGTTAGCCTCTTGCTTTCCCGGAATTTAATATTTTGATCTTTTGAACCCACGATTTCATTTGAAGGAAAAGTTGATTTTATATTTTGAAATTGATGCCACCTTACTAAAAGGATTATACCCGGTTTAGTTTTTATAAAAATGAAAAATTAGGAAAGTCAACAGGGATGGCCACTTGAGACTGTTAATTTCTCCCATCCTGGTTGGCAAACATGAAAAAAGACCGTATATTCAAAACATTTGAATTATTGGAGATTGCAGTTGAATTCAAACAATACTCCCTTTTTACCCTGTGATTACGGATAAACCAGAAGCCATGAGAAAATTGAACTTTCTTAAGGTATTTAGTATAATGATAGGAATCCTGTTCCTTTTATCAGGTATTTGGGGCTTTTCCTCCCGGATTGTTTTTGGAATGTTTACTACCAATACTTTACATGCTATTTTTCAAATTATTATTGGTTGTGCTACGATTTTTTTTACTTCCGTAGGATATTGTAAACCATTTCTTAAGATCCTGGGGTCCGCCATGCTTCTTTTGGGATTTGGCTGGTTTATGGGGGGAGATCAATTGCTTATTCAGATTTTCAATTCCAACCGGTCCTTTGCATTTTTCAACCTTTTTTTTGGTTTTTTAGTCCTGGTTTTGGGGATTACTCTTAAATCAGCTCAATCCCGGCAACATAATTCCGTAGATATTGTTTTCTGATTAGGAGAAGGGTCGGTTCTCCAAAGCTCCGGACTCTAAATTCTAATTTCCATATCTATACAAAAGCCAAAAGATAATCCGATACTTCCACCATTCACTTCATCAGCAATAAAATGTTATCCATGAAAGTAATTGTTCAATCATTGGGTTTCAAAGCCAGTTCATCCCTTGATTCCTTTATTCATGAGAAACTAAAATCCATTAAATATGAAAAACTGATTGGCGCCAATGTCGTATTGCATAAAGGGGGAGAAAATTTCCCCGATAATAATTACTGCGAAATAAGGCTTGAAATTCCCGGCAATGATGTTTTTGCCAAACGCCACAGCCTTCATTTTGAAACGGCCATATCTTCCTGCATTGATGCCTTAAACGAATCGTTGAAACGCCTGAAATCAAAACAAATCCATAAAAGGCAGGCCCACTCAATGGCGATTCGGGATGAAATCATAAATCAGAAAATGGAATTAAACGAGAACCCCATTTCGGAGGAGTAACATATATAAAATTTTCAAACCCCAAAAGGGGAATAATAAGATTCGGTGGATTTGGATCTGCAAAATACTTCTCCGGGTAAGTTAAAATCCTTTGTACGGTATCCCGGTGAGAGATCCGTACTTCTAAATGAGTTCTATACTCCTTGAAACCTTTTCTGTTAATGCCGAAGTTACCGGATCAATACCAAATATCCTTTTTTGGAAATTTTTGTCCCATCAAAAGTAACCCCTTCTGCAATCCAGACAAAGGTTCCGGGGTCCTGGGCTTTCCCTTTATAGTTGCCATCCCATCCTTCTTCCAATTGGGATGTTTGATATACCTGGATTCCCCACCGATTGAATACCTTGAAGTAATTAAGCCCCTTCATTCCCAATAAAATAGGGCGTGCAATATCATTTAAACCATCCCCATTCGGACTAAATGCTGTTGGAACATAAATGCTCGCAGGAAGATTATATACCTTTAAATGAACCGAATCGGAAGCTTTGCAGCCATACCTGTCCGTCCCAACCACCACATAGGTAACTTCCTGTTCCGGAGATGCAATGGGCATTTGTACCTCCGTAGATGAAAGCTTGTAGGGGGGAGCCCAATGGTAGTATTCCGCTCCGGTTGCCACCAACCGGATAGGCTGACCTATTACGATGCTGGTATCGGCAGGTACCGCAACAACATTTAATTCGGGGATCACTAAAACCCGGACTGTATCCTTTGACGGGCGTGTACAGCCCAGGGTATCCCTTACCGTTACTACATAATTGGTTGTTTGCAGTGGTTGAATTATAAGTGGGTTGGGAATGTTGGGGTTACTTAGGTAGGTAACAGGATCCCAGGTATAAAGGGAACCGCCCGTTGCATTGAGCCAGCCGTTGTAATGAATACAAATGGCGGTATCAATATTTGCCTTAGCAATGGGGTAGGGAGCAACTACAATTTTTACCGAATCAACGCTTTCGCATTTGCCAATGTTGGCAATTACTGTATAGGTGGTGGTAACCAATGGCTTGGCAAACGGATGCTTTAAGGTATCGTTGTTTAATCCGGTGGCCGGAGACCAGTTGTAATGCAGGGCATCGCTAATGGTTCCCAGGTAGAATCCTTCTGTTCGGCAAATGGAGGTGTCGGAACCGGCATTCAACGACACTACCAGCTTTACATCTACATAAACCGAATCCTGTGTATAACAGCCATGGATATCCGTAAGGGTAGCATGATAGGTGGTGGCCGTATCAGGACTAACCAGGATGTTCGGAGTATTTAAGTTATTGATATTGTAATTGGGCGACCAAATTACCGTGCCGGTACCTACGGCATGAATAGGTAAGGTATCGATCGAGCAAATGAGGGTATCGCCGGGTAACGATAAAGCGGGCGGATTATAAACCGTTACCGTCACGGTATCCTGTTTCGTTCGGGCACAACCGGTTACCCCAATTGCTACGGTATATAGGGTGGTGTTGTTTGGGTTGGCGATTGGATTGGCAATATGAGGGTCGTTTAACCCTGCGGTGGGAGTCCAGTTATAGGTTGATCCTCCGGAGGCACTCAGTGGCAGCGTTGTTTGGCCATGGCAGATAAATCCTCCCATACCAGCTTCCGGAATGGCAAGCGGAGTAACCGGGATATTGATGGACTGGGAAACTACACAATGGTCGCCCCAATAGGTCTTTAAGGTGTAGGTAGTTGAAACCATCGGATAGGCGCGGGTGCTTGCCGCGTTAGGCGATTGTACGCTGGTTGTTGGCGACCATTCCCATCGGAGGTGATCCGTTTTATTGCTACTGCCTGTTAGCGTTAGTGTGTCTTCCGCACAGATGGAAGTGGGAGAGGCTGATATACTGTTGCTGAGATCGCCTAAAGCTGTTATCATTATTGAATCCCTGTTTTTGCATCCGTTCTCAGTAATGGTTACAAAATATTTTGTGGGAGTGGATGGAAATACGGTAGGTGTTGCCGTACCGGCCCCAATAATATTGGTGGCGGGCAACCAGGAGAAGCTGCCTGTGCCCGTTGCCGTTAGTGGAATACTGTCCAGTTTGCAAATAATCGTATCAGGGTTGATAATGTTCACTGCAGGGGTGGGCAATACTGTAATATTATGGGTAATCGTGTCTTTGCATCCTTTGCTGTTGGCGGAGATGAGTTGAACGGTATAGGTACCCGCAGCGTTATAGGAAAAAACAGGATTTTGCAGCAGGCTGGTATCCTGTGCTGTGCTGGTAACACCAAAATCCCATTTCCAATAATTTACAAACCCATAATTGGTGCGTGTAGTATCGGTAAAGCTTACGGGTTGGCCAACACAATAGGGGGGAGCTGAAGAAAAACCAGGAAAGAAACCCGGGTAAACCTTTAATAATTGTTCTGTGGAATCAATACAAGGTAATCCTCTGTTTACAACCAACTTTATGGTATAATCTCCGGCCTGGGAAAAAGTATGCGTTGGCAATTGATCGTAGGAGGTATCCTGGCTCCCGGTAGCCGGATCGCCAAAAGTCCAAAACCAGTTTTGAATAGCAATATTATCTGTTTGATTAAAGAAACTAAGGGTAAGATCGCCACAGGTTGTAAACTCCGGATCCAGGGTGGCCCTCACCGGGGTGCAATCTGCCACCCGAACGTGTAATTCCTTTCGGGTAGTGCCAATTAAAACTCCGGTACGGTATTCCCCCACGCAAACTGTTACCACATATTCTCCCGGTCCGGGAGCTGTGCCCGAAATGGTTCCTGTAATGGGATTGATGATTACTCCGGAACCTAAAGGGGATGCGCCGGAATAAGGGGATGCATAAGGAACAGATACGTAGGGCGGGTTACTGGCAGTTGGCGGATCCGGATTAGAGGAGTTGCCACCATTTAAAGCATTACAGAAATAATAATGAAGGGAATCGCCGTCGGGATCCATGGCATTAAAATTCAGGCTGAAGGTGCTTCCTCCACAAACAACGGCTGTATCATTGAAAACAAATTTCGGGCTGCTGTTTACATGGGCATTGGGTATGGGATTATTAAATCCGGGAATCTGGATGCTGTACGTTTCGCCTACATCCAGGGAGCTTACAATATTGTTTATCCCACCTACCCGGCAACATCGTTGCTTCGAAATAATATACCCGGCGGCATTTGGTGCAAGTTCCACTATGGTAACGTAGCTGCGTACCCGATAACAAATGGATGGGATCACATCAATGCAGGGATAACAACCGTGGAGGGTGCAATTTTGATAATTAATATCAGTTCCCACATGTACAGATGCATTGCTGATAAAATTAAAAGGAGCCGCACCATTGAAAATGGAGAAATTATAATTGTCCTCCGTTGGGGAACTGGAAGAACAGCTCATAAAGAAATTAAGTCCGATTTTATACCTGAGCTTATTGGTGTCAACAACCCCTTTCCCTAAATACTCATAGTACATCCACCCACCTTTTGTATGGGTGGCAAAGCCAGAATAACTTCCTAAAATAAAAAAAAATGCAAGTAAAAATTTTCGCATAGGCAGAGGTTGGTACCGCCTCTAAAAATACGAAAATTTATTTTCTGAAATGGGGTAATTATTTGTATGGAAATTAACGGATGAGCACCACGGTTCCCTTCTTTTCGTGCCGCTTATTGAGGTAATCGGTACCGGCAGCCTGCCAGATATAGGTTCCAATATCCTGAGCCTTTCCTCCGAAACGGCCATCCCATCCATCCCCAATGCTGGAGGTGCTGTAAATCAATTGCCCCCATCGGTTGTACACCTTAAAATAGTCGAGTGTCTTAATCCCCAATGCTAACGGTTTTAAAATATCATTTAATCCGTCCCCATTCGGACTGAATCCGGATGGTACATATATATCCGCTGCCATCTTATACACTTTTACATCTATTGTATCTCTTGAAATACACCCGGCTGCATTGGAAACCGTAAGTATATAACTGATATTCTCTTCCGGAAGGCTGATGGGTGAATCTGTATTGGGATTATTGAGATATAAAGGAGGCGACCAATGATATTGATCCCCGCCGGTACCCAATAATTGCAAGGGCTGATTAATAACAACCGAGGTATCCCTCGGGCCTGCATCTGCTATAAGCTGGATTACCTGAACGGCAACTGTGGCAAATACCGGTTTGGGACATCCCAGGGTATCAGTTACCCCAACCGAATATACAATAGAAGATTGTGGGCTGATAACCGTTGGATTGGGAGAAGAAGGATTGCTTAAATAAGTGGGCGGGCTCCAATAATAAGCTGTACCACCGGATGCCAACAACGATACCGAATTACCAAAACATATACTTTGATTGCCCGACACCACGGCTGCCGGATATGGAACGGTTTTAATAGTGATATTATCAGAAGCAGAACATTTTCCAATATGGGCGGTAACGGTATATGTGGTGGAAGGAGCAACCGGGTTTGCCAGCGGATTTCGAATAAAAGGGTCACTTAAACCCGTAGTGGGGGTCCATTCAAATTGTAATCCATCGCCTCCCGGCATCAATGCCAGCGTATCTGTACGACAAATGCTGGTATCCCTACCTGCATTTACGGATACATGATCCACCACATTCACTTTAACCGAATCAAATCCTTCGCAACCTGTATTATCGCTAAAGGTTACGTAATAGGTGGTGGTTATATCCGGGCTTACCAGCGGAGTGAAACTGTGGATATTATTAATAGAATAATTGGGACTCCAGGTAATGTTTCCCGGACTGGATGAAGTGGCTGATAACTGAAGCGTATCCACATCACAAATCAGGGTATCGTTTGTAACCGTGAACACCGGCTTCTCAACAATGGTTACGGTTCGGTTGATGGTATCAACGCATCCTTTGGTGCTTTGCACAATTAAAGTGGCCTGGTAAGTTCCGGGTGTAGCGTAGGTATAGGTGGGGTTTTTAAGGTGGCTGGTATCCGCATTGGTGGAGGGGTCGCCAAAATTCCAGAACCACTGATTGGCTACTCCATAATTAGCGGTGGTAAGATCTTGAAAGGCAACCGGTTTATCTTTACAAATGGGTGAGTTGTTGGAGAAATTTGGAAAGTAACCGGGAAATACACTCAACATAGCCGTAGTGGAATCTCCGCAAGGGGCATTTCGGTTTACCACCAGTTTAATAGGATATACCCCGGCGGCTGCATACAGGTGGGTGGGAGATTCGTCAGTGGAAGTGGAGCCATCGCCAAAATCCCAGAAATAAGAATCGTTTAATGGAGAATTATTGAGGTTGATGAAGGTGAAATTAAATCCATCGCAGGTAATATAGGTTGGGTTTAACATCGCGCCGGCATAATCGCAGGGGGCAACCGTTATGATAAAATCTTTTCGGTTAGTGCTCATGTAAATTCCATTCCGGTACGAATCCACACATACCGACACAACGTATTTTCCTGCATCCGGTGCAATCCCCGTAATAATACCTGTTTGCGGGTCAATATGAACTTGTGGGCCGAGTGGAAAAGTGCCATTATATCCATTGATGTAGCTTACATTCCCATACGGAGGACCTGCCGGCTGGTTAAAAGATGCATCGGAAGCTGCACCTCCATTGTAAGCCGGACAAAAATAATAATTGAGTGAATCGCCATTGGGATCCGTAGCGCTAAAATCGAGCGTAAAAGGCTTTTCGTAGCAAATAATATTTATTCCTTTTGTAAAGCGGGGGCTACTATCGGTAAACCCAATGGGTTTATTCGCCATTCCGGGGATGGTGCAGGAATAGGTAGCCCCAACCATATCCGGAATATTTCGGATCCCATCTATGCGGCAACAGGTTTGATATGCTACCGTATAACCCAGGGTATTATCGGCAAGCTCTACCAGAATTTCATACGACCCAACCGAATAACTCAGGTTCGGTGGGTTGGTAATGCAGCCCGGAAGGGTAATAATTGGCACATTGGCTGAATTCACTAAATTGGTAGTGATGTAACCGCCTACCATTCCACCGGTATTGTTATTAAAAACGCCCATGGTAACATTAGCCGGCATTACAGAACAGTTCACACAATTATTATCACGGTATAAAAGAAGCGTAACCTTGTATCTTTTTGTATTTGCACTGGATCCCTGCCCCAGGTAGTCGTAAAAAACTTCGCCTCCTGTGATATGCTTCGCCTCAGCAAAACCAAACAGCAACATTAAGATATTAAAAAGTAGAAATCTTCGCATATAAGGGATCCTGTAAATCAAGGCTGTAAGTTAGCTTTTTTGTTTGCCTTATTTTCTATTTACCCGCAGAATTGATCTAAAAATTTAGCTAATATTTCGTTTGATTTTTCTTTTTCCTCCCACATTCCCATATGGCCGCTCATCCTTAATATATGAATAACGGAAAGTGGCGCCAAATGGGATTGTTTTAATGCCAATTCCAAAGGGACGGCTTTATCATTTTTGCCCATAATTAATAAGAACGGAATATGTAATGAGGAAATAACCGAGGTTCTATCCGGCCTTTCAATCATTCCTTCATAGTAGCCAATGAGATCGTTATCTCTAAAATTTGCAGCTAAATTTTTTAATTTTTCTGTTAATGGATTTTCGGAATTTGAAAACAGATTTGGGATGGTTGATTCGAGGAAGAGCCTGGCGCCGTTTTTTCGGATGAATGCTATTCCCTTTTTCCGGACGGCCTTTTTATCTTCATCATCTGCCAATGCAGAGGAATGAAATAACCCCAGGGCTGTTAATCGCTCCGGGTATTTTTCGGCAAAGGCTAAACTTGCATACCCGCCCATACTGTGCCCGATAAGCACCAGCTTTTTAATACCTTCCTCATCTATGATTTGCCTGAGTGCCTCCGCTAAAAATTCCATGGAAATTTCACCTTGATTTTTTAAGGAAGACTTTCCGGATCCGGGTAAATCCGGAACCAGGAGCTGGTGCCTTTCTTTCAATGTATCAATTTGCTCATTCCACACTTCTCTGGTTTCCCCAAAACCATGTACCAGCATAACCGGCGTCCCCTGGCCCAAAAGGGTATAATGCAAACTCCCACCCCACCATGAAATTTCTTTTTCCATTATCCCTTATTGTTAGTTTATTAATGATTGTATATCATGGCCGACCTGTATAATAATAACAATACAACCGGAATGAGTGCCGGGTTCATCGATTGAGGTAAAAAATACCATGCGGCCAATACAAGGATCATCAACAATGCGGTAATCAGCCAATAAACCCGTACCGCTTTTTTCCTGCTTTTAATAATAAATGCCGCTACCAAATGGGTTGGCCATGCCCATAGGAGATTGTAATTATCTTTCGTCATGCTGTGGTCGGTATTAAACCACATAAACAACAGGATAAATCCCAAAAGTCCAATACAAAAGAACAACAGCCCATCCAGGCTCTGCTGCAATATTTTTGCCTTATGATTCTTATACCTGCCCAGGAAAATAAATCCTGCTAAAAGGAGTATGGTAAAAACCATGGGGGTAAACCAGGGTTCTGATTTTTCAGAAAGGTTGAGGCTGTATAATTTTTTCTGAGATTGGATGATGTCCGGGCCCTCTTTTTCCAAAGCCATCATAAGATTGTTGGGAAGGAATTCCTGTTCTTCTGCCGTCATCTTTTTATCGGTGCGCGCACCGAGCAGGATATCGATCCCTAACTTGCTCCAATATTGCTTACCGTGGTTGAGGTACTGGTGAATAGCATCCCGAAAACTGGTATTTATGGGTTCCACGGCTGGAAGGTGGAGTGGGGGATGTTTTCCTTTCAAAATTAAATCTCTCAGCCGGGTAGTACAATTGTCGTAGAAGAAATCGTAGCGGTAATATTTATTTTCCTCTTTCAGGTTGTTGAGCAGTGCGTGGTAGAGATCCTTTTTTTCCTGTGGAGAAAGGTTCAACACCTGTTCTGTCATTTCTCTCCCGGTTGATCGATAATAATCCCTGAAATCAAAAAAAGGTTCCGTACTTATATAATACAATAATTTTCCGCGGATAAACTTGAGGTAAAAATTTTTATCATCGAAATCGAAAGTTCCATAGTTGAAAACATTGTCCTGCACACTATTGCTATCCACCACCCGGATGGCGCTATGCCCAAAGAGGGCGTATAATTCATCTCCGGGGGTACAGGTAAGAAGGGAAATGCGGAGCCTTGAAGAATCCTGGGATTGCACAAATTGAAACGAATTGCAAAACAAGATTATAAATATGCTTCGAACCAGTATCCCTTTTATCATAGGGTGCAAAAATACAAAAGCAGGATGGCCTGCAAATGAATCCCCGATTAGCGGCTATAGTTGGGGGCCTCGCGGGTAATCTCAATATCGTGTGCATGGCTTTCGCGCATACCGGCAATGCTAATTTTGATAAATTTTGATTTTTGTAATGCCAAAATATTTTCGGCACCACAGTATCCCATGCCGGCCCTCAGACCTCCTGTAAATTGGTGTACCACTTCGTGCAGGTTCCCTTTAAATGCCACCCTGCCTTCAATTCCCTCCGGAACAAATTTCTTTACATCGTCTTCCACATCCTGGAAATATCGGTCGCTGCTGCCTTGTGCCATAGCGCCCAGCGAGCCCATCCCCCGGTATTGTTTAAATTTCCGGCCTTCATAGATGATTGTTTCGCCCGGGCTTTCTTCGGTGCCTGCAAATACATTTCCCATCATAACACAACTTGCCCCCGCGGCAAGGGCTTTTACCAGGTCGCCGGTATACCGGATTCCGCCATCGCTGATGATACCCGTTTTGGTTCCTTTTAATGCCTTTGCCACCTCCATTACGGCGGTAATTTGCGGCACACCGGTTCCGGCAACTACCCGGGTTGTGCAGATTGACCCGGGGCCTATGCCCACCTTTACGGCATCTGCACCCGCATCCGAAAGCGCTTTGGCTCCTTCTGCTGTAGCAACATTTCCGGCAATAACCTGGAGTTTGGGAAAAGATTTTTTTACTTCTTTCAGCGCATTGATTACGCCTTTGGTATGGCCATGTGCGCTATCAAGGCATATAACATCAACGCTTGTTTGATTCAGTGCGTCCACCCGGTCCAGTGTGTCCTGGGTTATGCCCACTCCCGCGCCTATCAGGAGTCGCCCAAATTCATCCTTTACTGCCTGTGGGTAACTGATGAGTTTAAGGATATCTCCAAACGTAATCAGCCCGGTAAGCCTCCCCTTTTTATCTACTACCGGTAGTTTTTCAACCCGGGTCCTTTTAAAAATTTGTTCTGCTTTTTTCAAATCTGTTCCTTCAGGCGCCGTGATGAGGTTTTGGGTGGTCATTAAGGTAGAAACCTTTTGGCGTAAGTTGGTTTCAAAACGGAGATCGCGGTTGGTGAGGATTCCCACCAGTTTATTGCCCTTTTCTACGATGGGTATCCCTCCAATTTTATTTTCCCGCATGAGTGTAAGGGCTTCCCCGATCGTAGCATCCGGATGAAGGGTAATAGGATCGAGTATTAGCCCGTTTTCGCTTCTTTTTACTTTTCTTACCTGCTCGGCCTGTTGGGGAATCGACATATTTTTATGCAGGATTCCCAGGCCGCCTTCCCTTGCAAGGGCAATGGCCAACTGCGCTTCCGTTACCGTATCCATAGCGGCCGAAAGAATGGGAATATTCAACTTTATGGTTGAAGTGAGTTTGGTGCTGATGTTAACATCCCGTGGTAATACCTGCGAATAGGCGGGTACCAGGAGAACATCATCGAAGGTTAATCCTTCCGTTAATCCGGTTGAAGTTTTGCGGGGAGAATTCGACTTTATTGTTGCCATAGGCGAAGGTAAAATGATTTTTTTTATCCATTGCCTGAAATTCGGTAACGGTTTCCTGAAATTCGTTGCACCACTCCGTTTAATTCAAGTGAAAGTAATATCTGAGACAATTTTCCCGGAGTATAACCTGTGGATAAAATCAAATCGAAGTCCACATTTTCCCGGCCTTTTAAAAATTCAATAACCCGTAGTTCCTCCTCATTCAGGTTGAGAAATAATGATTTTTGAAATGCGGTTACCGGCCCGGTTTTCCAATTCATGCATTGCAATAGGTCGTGGCAGGAATTTACAAGTTGGGCCGTGTTTGATTTTATCATGTGGTTGCATCCGGCGCTTTTTTCATCGGTAACCCTTCCGGGGCATGCAAATACATCCCGGTTATAGTCCATGGCCAGTTCCGCCGTAATAATGGAGCCCCCCTTCTCTCCCGATTCTACCACTAAAACTGCATCGCACATCCCGGCAACAATTCGGTTTCGCCTGGGAAAATTTTGCCTGTCGGGCCGGGTGCCAAAAGGAAATTCAGTTACCAACCCGCCATTGGATTGCATTTCTTTTGAAAGGGCCAGGTTTAAGGAAGGATACAGGGTATCCAGGCCATGTCCTAATACCGCGATGGTGGGTAATCCATTGCGGATGGCAATCCGATGGGCCATACTATCAATTCCAAAAGCCAGACCGCTAAGGATGGTTATGGAGTAAGCCTCAAACCCTTCAAAGAAATTTTCTATGATATGTTTACCGTAAACCGTGGGAGAACGGGTGCCTACCACCGCTAATATTTTTTCCGGATTCAGGTTAATATTTCCTTTATAAAATAGCAAGGGGGGGCAATCATAACAATGCAACAGCCTTTTTGGAAATTTCTCGTGGAGGCAGGAAATCACTTCAATATTATTTTTCTTCAGGGTTTGCTCCATGGAATTTTGCTCCTCAAAATTTTTAAATGATCTGATGGCAGATATTCTAACACGGCTCATCCCTTCTACTTCACGCAACGACTGTGGGGAAGCAATAAAAATTTTCTCTGCACTTTTAAAATGTTGAAGTAGCAAGCGCCCCTGGATGGGGCCAATGCCATGTACCTGCAGTAAGCTTAATAGATAAACTGTTTCCGAAAATTTTTGCACCAAACGAAACTAAGAATCAGTCAACCGAAACAACGCTCAATTCGGTGCGCCGGTTTAGCGCCTTCCCTTCTTCTGTTTCATTACTGCTTAACGGATGTAAGGAACCATACCCCCGGAAACTTACCCTTCCTGCCGGGATTCCTTTGGCGATGATGTGATCGGCTACAGCCTTTGCCCTGTTTGAACTTAAAGCGAGATTGTCCTTTTCCGTTCCAACATTATCTGTATAACCCGAAATCTGAATTTTAACCTTCGGGTTTTCTTTCAGGAAATCAACCAACTTATCCAATTCGGTTTGCGACTGGGGTTCTAACTGAAATTTATTAGTGGCGTAAAAAATATTCTTTAGTACTACCGACGATCCTTTGGCAATAGGCTGAAGGGGGATGTCGATATGGAACGCCGTATCGGCTTGCTTGCCCGTCAGAGAAAAGTTTTGCGAATAGAAGAGGTATCCCTTTCGGTTCACATTGAATGCGTAATCTTTTCCTTCGGGCAGGGTAACCAGGTATCCGCCGTCTTCGTCCGTTTGAATTTTTGAAACTACAATGCGTTTATTTATATCCGTTAGTTCAACAGTGGAAGGGAGCCCTTGTTTGGTTTTGGCATCAAATACATGGCCCTTCACCCAAATGGTCCTTTCGGCACGGATATCGGGCCTGAGTTCGAAGCTGTACAGATCCAGCCCGCCATAGGTATCCGCCCCATCGCTGGCATAGATAGAAGTTTTACCGTCGGCAAATACAATCAGGGATCCTTCATCATCAATCGTATTGATGGGGTACCCCAGGTTTTCAGGTTTACCCCAACTGCCATCCGGCTGTTTCCGGCTTAGAAATAAATCGGTGAGGCCATAACCTTCATGGCCACTGCTGTTAAAATATAAAGTCTGGTTATCGGCATGAATAAAAGAACAGCTTTCATCTGCCGATGTATTAATAACCGGCCCCAGGTTTTCGGGAATAGTCCATTTCCCATTTGGAGTACGATGGGTAACATAAAGGTCTTTTCCTCCAAAACCACCGGGGCGGCTGCTCGAAAAATAAAGATCTTTCTTATCCGGGCTGAGGCTGGGTGAAGAATCCCAAAACTCACTGTTTACCACCGGTCCCAGGTTTTCGGGGATGGTCCATTCCCCATTTTTTGCTTTTTGGCAGAAATAAAGATCACAACTTCCTTCTCCTTCCGGGTATCCACAGCCGGCAAAAATAAACCACGCTCCATCCTGCGAAAGGTTTTGTGCCCCTTCATTAAAGTTGGTATTAATCTTTCCTCCCATGGGTTTGGCAGGCGACCAGCCCGAATCGGTACGGGTAGTTTCATAGAAATCTTCATCGTGGCCACTCATGCGGCTAAATACAAGCCGGCTGCTGTCGATGGTAATGGAAGGGTAATATTCCAATGCTGCACTGTTAACATGCGGCCCCAGATTCCGGGGTGCGAACACATAATTTCCGGCAGGGTGCTCCCTGGCATATTGCAGGGCAAACTCAAAAGTTTTCTTCCGGTATTTCCCCGCTTGTATGCTTTGCGGATTGAGGTGTGGTGTTTCCAAAAATTCGTTTACCCGTTGCAGAGCGCTTTCGAAATTTCCCACCCCGGCCAGGGATATAGAGTAGGGAAGAAGGTAGGTGTGCGCATAAACGGAATCGAGGTCAAATGCCTTTTCAAAATCCTGAACGGAAGCTTTGTATTTTTTCTTATCTGCGTATATTCCTGCCCGTGATAAATAGGCATCTACAAATTTTGGATCCAATTCAATGGCTTCTCCGATGTGAGCCAGCGATTCATCGTATTTTCCATCCACAGCTTCTTCATAAGCCTGGGCGTATATCTTAGCGGCCTTCTTTCCCACCTTGTCGGGATCATACCATTGCGATGCAGCCATATGGTAACAAAACAGGCAGGAAGCAAAAACGGCAATAAATTTCACCTTCACAAATATTGATTCTTATTGAAGGTAATGTAAAAATCAGGATGAAGAAATCAGGAGTTGTTAAAAGCCGGGGTCAGGGTACATGAATGAATTTATGTATCTGTAAGGAGAGTTCCCATTTCGGATTCGCTTTGATGTAATCAATAAGCAGGGGTAGCATTTGCTCCGATTTATCCCACTCGGGTTGCAGGTAAAGTTTACACCCGGGTTTCACTTCCCCGGCAAATTTTTCAGCCCATAAAAAATCCGATTTATTAAAAATGACCACTTTCAATTCATCCGCACAGGCTACTACTTCGGTTAATGGCGGTTTGAATTTTTTGGGAGATAAGCAAATCCAATCCCAGTTACCCGACAAGGGATGGGCGCCCGAAGTTTCGAGATTGGTTTCTATCCCTTCTTTTTGTAAAGCCCGGGTAAGCGAATCCAGGTTGTGCATCAGGGGTTCTCCACCGGTGATAACCGCAAGGGGAGTGCCGCTGGCAGTGGCCTGGGTTACAATTTGAGATATTGCATAACGTGTATGTGCAGACGCATCCCAGCTTTCTTTTACATCGCACCATACGCAGCCTACATCACAGCCTCCCAACCGGATAAACCAGGCCGCCCGGCCCTGGTGATACCCTTCTCCCTGAATCGTATAAAACTGCTCCATTACTGGGAGGCTTTCTTCCACATATTCCTGAATACCAGTCATTAGTTTTTTTGTTGGTGATGCTCAAAAGCCCGGTAGGTATTGGTAAGTAAGGCGGCAATGGTCATGAGGCCAACCCCGCCGGGTACGGGTGAAATCCAGGCCGACTTTTTTGAAACCGCATCAAAATCCACATCTCCTTTCAGCGCAAATCCCGATTTTTTCGATTTGTCCTCCACCCGGTTTATCCCCACGTCAATTACAATAGCTCCTTCCTTTACCATATCGGCTTTTAAAAATTCGGGTTTCCCTATGGCTGCTACAATGATATCTGCCTGCCTGGTAAAATAGGGCAGGTCGGGGGTTTTACTATGGCATACCGTAACGGTACAATTTCCCTGATTACCGGGCTGGCTCAGCAAAACGCTCATTGGCCTGCCCACAATATTGCTCCGGCCGATAACTACGGCATGTTTGCCCGATGTCTCAATCTGAAAATGGGAAAGCAGGAGCATGATCCCATACGGGGTGGCCGGTACAAAGCAGGGTTCGTTTAGCATCAGCTTTCCCGCATTAACCGGATGGAACCCATCCACATCTTTGCCTGGTTGTATGAGTTCAATTATTTTAGATTCTGATATATGTTTTGGTAAGGGAAGTTGTACCAGGATGCCATCCACCGTGCTGTCAGCGTTTAAAGAGGAAATAGCATCCAATAAAATATTTTCTGAACAATTTTCCGGTAATCGGATGAGCCTGCTTTCAAATCCTACCTCCTGGCAATTTTTGATCTTACTTCCAATATAGGTTTCACTGGCCGGGTTATTTCCCACTAAAACTGCCGCCAGGCAAGGCTTTCGGAACCCGATAGGGAGTTCGCTGATTTTTTTTTGAAGAGTATCTTTGATAGATTGAGCGGCAAGTTTGCCATCGAGAATTTGCATTGTGCAAAATTAACTAACAAAAACTGATTATATTTTACCCCAAAGATTTGATACCCTCACTGAAAATTGTATAATTTGAGCAACATATCATGCTATTGAGAAAATTTTACATTGGTTTTTTATCCGGAATTATTATTATTTCTTTTTCGGCACGCTCTGTTACAGGACAAACTCTTCGGTATAATATTGGAATGCCCTACCTGGGGTTAGGCGCATACAGTCAACAGCAGGCAGATGTATTCAGTTTTGGAAATAACCAGGCGGCCCTTGCAGGAATCGATCAATTTTCTTTGGGTGTTTATGGCGAACGCCGTTTTATGCTATCCGAAAACAGCCTGTATAATTTTTCGGGCGCATTTCCTACCAGCCTGGGGAATTTTGGTATTAACCTGAAATATGACGGATTTAAAAATTTTAATGAAAGCCAAATAGGGCTGGCCTATGCGAGGCGTTTGGGTTCTGCACTCGACCTGGGAGTCCAGTTTAATTATTATCGGTACCAGATTCCAGGCTACAGTAAGGCTGCCACCTTAAATTTTGAAATCGGAGCGATCATGCATCTCACCAACAGGCTGAATGCCGGCGTTCATATTTATAATCCTGTAAAAGGGGAATTGGGGAAAAATACCGGAGAAAAACTTGCTTCCACTTACAAATTTGGGCTTGGATATGATGCATCGGATGACTTTTTTGTTAGTGTGGAAGTAATTAAACAGGAGGATATGCCGGTAAATGTAATTGGCGGTCTGCAATACCGGTTTAAAAAACAATTTTTTGCCAGGGCTGGATTCAGCAGTGAAACTTCCAGTTATTTTGGCGGGCTGGGGCTGGCCTTTAGTGGCTTTCGACTGGATGTAGCAACGAATTATCACCCCCAACTTGGATTTTCTCCTGCCATCCTGCTGGCAACCAATTTTGGCAAATCTAAAAAATCAAAAAACTGATGGCAGGCAAAAAAGGTTTCATATCCTTTCTTTTGTATTGCCTGGTTGTTTTCACACTTATACTGGGGCCGGCAGTTATTAAAGCACAGGTGGTTAATCCGCCCAATACCCCCGAACAACCTTCAACCGGTGTGGAGCAGGAATTGGAAAACCTGACCGAAAATAATGAAGACATTGAATCGGAAGATGATTCCTACCAGCAGGAACTCGCCCAATTCCTGAAAGATCCGATCAACCTTAACTCCGCAGATGTAACCCTGCTGAAAGAACTGCGGCCTTTGTCGGCTTTGCAAATTCAAAACCTGATCTCTTACCGGCAATATCTGGGCAGGTTAAACAGTGTGTACGAATTACAGGCTATTCCCGGATGGGACATCAGTACCATCAAAAAGATTTTACCTTACATTGAAGTGAGCAATGCGCTCAATCCGGTGGCAGACCTGGGCCAACGCCTAAGGAAAGGGGAACATTCCATCCTGATCAGGGCAACGCAGGTATTGGAAAGATCAAAAGGGTTTCTGCTCGATTCTTCTACCACAAAAAATTATTATCCCGGTTCTCCCCAAAAAATATTATTCCGGTATAAATATGTTTATAAAAATCTGCTTCAGTTTGGGGTGTTGGGAGAGAAGGATGCGGGTGAACAATTTTTTAAGGGTGGCCAAAAACAGGGATTTGATTTTTATTCAGCCCATATTTTTATCCGCCGGCTGGGTATTGTAAAGGCGCTGGCTTTAGGAGACTACACCGTTAATTTTGGCCAGGGGCTTACCCAATGGCAAAGCCTCGCATTTAAAAAAGGGCCTGATATCAGCACTATAAAAAGGCAATCGAGCGTATTGCGCCCGTATAATTCCGCAGGTGAAATCAACTTTCACCGGGGGGCTGCCATTACCATTGGCCGCCGCAATTGGGAGGTAACCGCCTTTGGCTCTTACCGGAAGCTGGATGCCAATTTTATTGCCGCCGATACCCTGCAACAGTTTGAAGATATTGTTTCCTCCCTGCAAACCACCGGCTACCATCGCACCGCCAGTGAACTGGCCGATAAGGGGGTGCAACGCCAGTTAAGTTTTGGAGGGAACCTTGCTTTTCAGTTTAAACGGATCCATATCGGATTTAATGGAATTCATTACCAGTTTAAATTACCCATTCAAAAGTCAGCCGACCCCTATAACCTGTTCGCCCTGTCGGGAAAATCTTTTGGGAATTACAGTGTGGATTATAGTATAACCTTCCGGAATTTTCACTTTTTTGGTGAAGCTGCCACCAATGCAACCGGCGGTACTGCCTTTGTAAACGGAATTCTTTTGAGTGCTGCCAATTCAGTGGATATTAGCATGCTTTACCGGAATATCAATCGCAAATACCAGTCGCTGTATACCAATGCGTTTACCGAGGGCACCTACCCCAATAACGAGCAGGGGCTTTTTACGGGGATAACCATCCGGCCAGCCTCTTCCATACAAATAAGTGCTTATGTGGATATGTATAAATTCCCCTGGCTTCGTTACCGGGTGAATGCTCCCAGCAGCGGTTCAGATTATATGGTGGAAGCCTCCTACCGACCCAACCGGCAAATGGAAATTTACAGCCGGTATAAAAGGGAAAGTAAGGCTATTAATTTTAATCCCGACGGACTTACCCTTTCCCCGGTGGTGGCTCAGCCCAAACAAAGCTGGCGCACGCAATGGAGCTATAAGTTAAGCCGTTCCTTTAATTTCAGAAACCGGATTGAGTTGGTTTGGTACGATCCTAAAGGAGCCGCTGATTCAAGAGGTTTTCTCATTTTTGCCGATTTATTATACAAACCTATGATGAGGCCCTTTTCAGCCGGTATCCGGCTGCAATATTTTGAAACCGACGACTATAACAGCCGGCTTTATACCTTTGAAAATGATGTGCTTTTTTCCTATTCTATCCCCGTCTTTTATGAAAAAGGATACCGGTATTACCTGAATCTGAGCTACGATTTAACCCGCCGTGCCACCCTTTTTGCCCGGGTTGCCCAAACCTTTTATCCGGATGAAACCTCCATCGGATCGGGCCTCGATGAAATAAAGGGGAAGCATAAAACAGAAGCAAAACTGCAATTATACTGGCGTTTTTAAGTTTTTTTTTGCCTATGCAGCAAAAAATAAATACCGCCTGTCCTTTTTTTAATGGGATTTGCTGCCACTCATAAGATTTAACATTTTTTTTAGCTGAGAGAGAATTATCCCTATTTTTACTATTCATTAAACAAATAAGACCGCACATGAGAAGATT
>JAFEAB010000034.1 GCA_018266615.1 Bacteroidota bacterium | reverse complement strand
GATATTAACTATCAATCAACTTCTGATACAAAGATGCGGCAGTTTGGGTTGCTATTCAAGAGCAAATCTGCCCCTTTTCTGCCTTGTTATAAATATCCGCAAGAATCGTAAATAGCCGATAAACAGGATGGCTACTTTACGTATAGGAGATACGTAGATTTACGATACTTTTTCTGTTTGTGCTATTTAAGCCATGAATGAAATGCAGATGGCCACGAATGCACGTATGAAATGCAGATGTCCACGAAAGCACGAATGAAATCCTTATGGCCACGAATGCGCGAATGAAATACCATGCCACGAATGAACGAATGAATGGGGGGCTTTTTTGGAGGAATGAGCAAGGATATAAATATTGAAAAAGATTAAGGCGCTTTGCTGCCCCCACCCCGGGGGCGAAAATAAAACCGGGAAAAATCCGAACAAAAGAAAATGGCTAATGAAATTTCAGTTTGATTAAAATTTATTTTGTTCGCTAAATAGGGCATTATATCAAAGCCACGAATGCACGAATGAAATGCCAATTGCCAAGAATGCACGAATGAAATACCATGCCACGAATGCACGAATGAAATGCCAATTGCCAAGAATGCACGAATGAAATACCATGCCACGAATGCACGAATGAAATGCCAATTGCCACGAATGCACGAATGAAATACCATGCCACGAATGCACGAATGAATGGGGGGCTTTTTGGTGGAATGGGTATCGATATAAATATTGAAAAATTTTAAGGCGCTTTGCTGCCCCCACCCCGGGGGCGAAAATAAAACCGGGAAAAATCCGAACAAAAGAAAATGGCTAATGAAATTTCAGTTTGATTAAAATTAATTTTGTTCGCTAAATAGGGCATTATATCAAAGCCACGAATGCACGAATGAAATGCTGATAGCCACGAATGCACGAATGAAATGTCAATAGCCACAAATGCACGAATGAAATGGATCAGTCACGAATATAATTCCCCTGCCTGAAGGTAGTTGACTTGGAAATTAAAAAAGCTGCCTCATTTTGTATGGAGACAGCCTCTTTTTGTTTGTCGGGACGACTGGATTCGAACCAGCGACCACACGCCCCCCAGACGTGTGCGCTACCGGGCTGCGCTACGTCCCGATTGGGGCGGCAAAAATAACGGCATTTTCTTAAACAACAAAACGGCATTCTCTACTTTTATTTTTATGATTCATATTTTGTGAAATCCAGTTATATAATAATCAAAAAAAACGCGGGCTTTTCTTGTATTTTTGAGCGCAACTCCCTGTTTTAGTAAGATAACCTTCCCGTATATGCCATCCATTTTGATTATTGATGATGAAAAGTCGATCCGGAAAACCCTTTCAGAAATACTCAGTTTTGAAGGGTATAAAATTACAGAAGCCGGCGATGGGGAAGAGGGACTTGCCCGATTTTCGGAGAAACCTTTCGACCTGGTCCTTTGCGATATAAAAATGCCTAAAATTGATGGTATCGAATTTCTCGAAAGAGCCAAAGCCATCAATCCTGATATTCCCATCATTATGATCAGCGGGCACGGTAATATTGATACTGCGGTGGAAGCAGTGAAAAAGGGGGCCTTCGATTACATTTCCAAACCGCCCGATTTGAACAGGCTTTTGATTACCCTTCGGAATGCCACCGAAAAACAAAGCCTGGTTACAGAGACCAAAACCTTAAAACGTAAGGTTAGTAAGATGCAGGAAATGGTGGGTAATGGCCTCGCAATGCAGAAAATTAAAGCAACCCTCGAGAAGGTTGCCCCCACAGATGCCCGGGTATTGATTACGGGCGAAAATGGAGTGGGTAAAGAATTGGTAGCTCGCTGGATACATGAAAAGAGCGCCCGGAGTTCCGGACCGATAGTTGAGGTGAACTGTGCTGCAATTCCAGGGGAACTAATAGAAAGTGAATTGTTCGGGCATGAAAAGGGATCTTTCACCTCCGCCATTAAACAGCGGATTGGTAAATTTGAACAGGCCAATGGCGGCACCCTCTTCTTAGATGAAATTGGGGATATGAGCCTTAGCGCCCAGGCAAAAGTTCTACGGGCACTCCAGGAAGGGAAAATTACCCGGGTGGGGGCCGATAAGGATATAGCTGTGGATGTACGGGTTATTGCTGCTACGAATAAAGATCTGCTTTTGGAGGTGGAACAAAAAAATTTCCGCCTCGACCTCTATCACCGCCTCGGTGTGATCATTATTCATGTTCCATCCCTTAACGAAAGAAAGGAAGATATTCCACAACTGGTTAAGTATTTCCTGCAAACCATTGCAGTTGATTATGGGCAACCTCCCAAAGAAATTCAACAGGAAGCCATTCAAGCATTGCAGGAATTTCAATGGACGGGTAATGTAAGGGAACTTCGAAATGTAGTGGAAAGGCTGATCATCCTGAGTGGCAAAATCATTACAACGGAAGATGTAACGGCCTACGTGCAACCAAGGCGATAAAGCAATGAATAAAAAAAGGGCAGAGGTTATCCCTGCCCTAAAAAATTCTCAGTTTCTTCCTTACCTTACCACGAGTTGTTTTACAAAACGGGTCCCCTGCAATTTAACCTGGTAAACCCCTCTGGCCCAGTTGCTCACATCAATTTTGATATAGTTGCTTTGATTGCTCAATTTTTTACTGAATATCGTTTGCCCCACACTGTTAGTAATGATCAACTGTGATGCTGTTTCCCTGTTTGTATTCAGCATGATGGTTGCCTGATCCACGGTTGGGTTAGGATATACATTGATCGTCTTTCCATTGGCCTCCGCCACCTCGCGGTCGGAAGATGCCAGTGTTCCGGAAGATAGGATGGCCGGGTCCTGAGTAATTAGGCCGGCTGCTTTATAATAAACAGATCCGTAAGATGCGGCATTGTCTAACCGGAGGGTATGTGTCCAGGTAGCCTGACCGTTAGCGGTTTTAAATGTGT
Organism: Bacteroidota bacterium; assembly: GCA_018266615.1. Classification (GTDB taxonomy): domain Bacteria; phylum Bacteroidota; class Bacteroidia; order Chitinophagales; family Chitinophagaceae; genus Ferruginibacter. The sequence continues at coordinate 39,181 of JAFEAB010000034.1, read as the reverse complement.
TATAGGACCAGGAAGTAGCTCCCGAAAGTGGGTTGTTGTAATAAACCACACCGCTTTTATACCGGTTCACTACCACAAAATGTCCTCCACCATTATTCCATCCCCAGCGGGCTATACACATTTTCCTACCACTCATAGCCGTCGTTAACTCCGAGGTTGAGAATCCATGGCCATAACCTGTAGAACTGATCCCGTAAGTATCGAAAACGTTCTCAATGGATCCACCACAAGTGTACAGGCTCTGGGGGCTGTTGAATGTGCCCGGGTAGGTGCAGGGGCTTGATGTGCTGCTGGATAAGCTATTGCAATCAAACAGCAATGCATTTTCCTGATCGCGGGACTTGGCAACAAAACTGCATTGGGAAATGGAACCCGAATGGTATGCCCAATAGAGCATCGACCCACAAGCTGCCCAACACCAGTTGGATTGCTCTTGTTTATATGCAGGTACATAATTTCCTGTGGGGGTTTGTGCCAACATATCCTGAAATGGGAATATTATAACGCATAAGCAGAAAGTAAAAAATATCTTATTCATAATCGTGAATTTTAGAATTTAGAAAGGAATTCTTATGGTTCGATTTGTTGGGGAGCTGCCATTTCCATTTGGCTAACCTCGGAAAAACTGTATTGGTTCTTAACTACCTCCCGGTTCACATGAAACAAAGGCTTATACATGATACCAACCGCAGTGTTCTCAACTACAAATTCTTCATTCAGATTATGTGCGGCTACAATGATTCCAAATTTTTCATCCGGTTGATTAAATAAAGATTCATTTCCTTTAATATACCCATTACCACCAATACCCACTGCTTTCCAGCCGCCTTCCTGGTTTGATACATAAAGAAAACATCGAGCTTGGCCGCCAAGGATTAGGGGAACCATCAGGGTAGATACTTCAATTCCCGATTCCTGTTTAACCTGGTTGTTTTGAACCACATCACTTACCGAACTTAACAAAAAGGGTCTGCCAACTTTGATTTTACTAAAATCGTCCATTGGGGCGAAACCATATAATTCCAGATCCTCTGGTTCTATCCATTGTAAAACCGAAGGAAGCGCCTTCATGGCAAAAGCCCTGGCTTCTGATGCTGAAAAGGAATTCTTAACCCTGAACTGCTGGGCAGTTGCCTGGATAGATGCCGTACAAATACAAAGCACCACCAACCAGGAAAGTGTGAGTTTTGTTCGCATAAAAAAGGAAGATTTGGTGAATAATGATTCTAATTTAAATATTTTGTTAATTCAATTTTACATTCCGGATAATAGTCTAAAAATTGAGGGATTTTCCTCTTTTGAACTCATTCGTAGTTATACTGCAGCCTTATTTAATATTATTAATCAATGTTTGGCTATTGTTTTTGGGGGGCCTAATGAGTTCTTATTTTGAAGCACTCTTCTCTTAAAAGTTTAAAAATTTTGTGATTAATATACGGCTATTTCGCTTCCTATAATTGCATTCGGAATCATACCCTTAATTTTGGCACACAAAAATTTACCTCATGAGCTTAGGCTGGATCATTTTTATTGTTTGTACTATTGGTTGGCATATAGGATTATATGGTATGTTCCAAAAAGCGGGAATTACCCCCTGGAAGGCCCTGATACCATTTTATAACACCTGGTGCATGGTGCAAAAGATGGAATTGAAAAAGATCTGGTTTTTCCTTCAGTTTATTCCAATTGCCGGCCAGTTTATAACCATCTGGATTTGTATCAAATTTGTTGAATTTTTCGGCCGGTTTGGGTTCCTCCAGCATGCAGCAACTGTTTTTGTTCCCTTTATTTATTTCCCCTACCTGGGCTATTCTAAAAATGAACGATTCGCAGGTAAAATGGTGGTGGATAATTATCAGAAATCAGGAGCAAGAGAATGGGTGGATGCAGCCGTTTTCGCTATTGTGGCCGCCACCTTAATCCGAACATTTGTTTTTGAAGCCTATACGATTCCCACTCCTTCCATGGAGAAAACCCTGTTGGTTAACGACTTCCTTTTTGTAAGCAAATTCAGCTATGGCCCACGTGTCCCGAATACCCCGTTGGCATTGCCCTTTATGCATAATACCATTCCGGGTACAAAAATTAAATCCTATGTTGAATGGATCAATATTCCATATACCCGCTGGTTTGCCCAACCCGTAAAACGAAATGATGTCGTTGTTTTTAACTTTCCGGTAAATGATACCCTGATAAATGATGATGTGAATTTTGGCAGCCGGGTTACCTATTATGAAGCGGTAAGGCAATTGGGCAGGGAAAGGGTGTGGCAGGACTATGGCAACATAATCATTACGCGCCCGGTAGATAAAAGGGAGAATTTTATTAAACGTTGTGTGGCAGTGGGAGGGGATACCTTACAGGTTATTAATGGCCAGGTGATGATTAACGGTAAGCCACAACCTTTATTTCCTGCTTCGGAAAGAATGTATCATCTACAGGTGCCTCCCAATACAGCCATCGACCTGGATCAGCTAAAAGATATGGGGATTTGGGTTCGTGAAGACCAGGGAGACATCCAGCAGGATCCTTCTATGCCAAACAGCTATCTCGTGAATATCACAAATGAAGAAAAGGCTAACCTAAATCTCCCCAAAGGATATAGCATAACTCCCTTTATCAGGCCGGTGGAAGCTCAAACGTTTCCTTATTTCTCCGAAACAAAAGGCTGGTCGGCAGATAACTACGGGCCAATCATCATCCCCGCCAAGGGCGCTTCCATCGCCTTAACGGAGGATAATATTATCCGTTATGGTCGTTGTATTTCCAATTATGAAGGAAATACCCTCGAACTAAAGAATGGACAATACGTTATTAATGGTAAACCTGCCACTCAATATACCTTTAAAATGAATTATTATTTTATGATGGGGGATAACCGGCATAATTCGCTCGATAGCAGGTACTGGGGGTTTGTTCCGGAAGACCATGTAGTGGGTAAAGCTTCATTGATTTGGTTTAGCTACGAAAATGGCCCACGTTGGAAAAGAATATTCAACCGGATTAAATAGTTATTGTGTTTTTTATCGTAATTTCAACCATCCTCTCTTCAGCAATGCAGGGGGGATTTTTTATCCATGTATTGTAAGTTATGAGAAAAGAATCTTTTGAATTTAAATATGAGGTATTTGAATCTTCGGACGATTTACCGGAAAAGGACAGGGCCTTAATTGAGAATGCCCGGAAAGTTACTGAAATTGCGTATGCACCTTACAGTGAGTTTAAAGTGGGGGCCGTAGCCCTGTTGAATACCGGCCAATTGGTTTCGGGTACAAATCAGGAAAATGCATCTTATCCGGTGGGCCTTTGCGCCGAAAGAGCATTACTGGCAACCGCATCTACACTCCATACAAATATTCCCATCGATACCATGGCTATTGCCTACCATAACCTGAATGGCGAAAGCGCTACACCCGCATCTCCCTGTGGTATGTGCCGTCAGTACATTTCGGAATATGAAGAAAGAACAAAACAACCTATTCGCCTATTGCTAAGCGGTATGCAGGGCCGGGTGTTTGTATTGGAAAAAGCAGGCCAGTTACTGCCTCTTTCTTTTGGCAGTGCCGACCTGAACGGCTAAAATTTTCTTAGCGGTATTAGAAGGGGTAATTCTTATCTCAATTTTCCGGGTCAAAAAAGAATCTGCTGGCCATTCCCATACCTGGCTTCATGTTCCAAAAGCCATTTCTTCCTCCATAATCCGCCCGCATATCCTACCAGGCTGCCATCGGCCCCAATTACCCGGTGGCAGGGTACAATAATCGCTATATCATTTTTCCCGTTTGCAGCACCTACAGCGCGTATGGCCTTACTATTTCCCAGCTTCCGGCTTAATTGTCCGTAGGTGGCAGTTTTGCCAAACCCGATATCCTGAAGTGCTGCCCAAACCCTTTGTTGAAAAGGAGTGCCAGACTGGTTTAGCGGGAGATTAAACTGCTTCAGTTCTCCCGAAAAATATTCGTCCAACTGTTGAATGCAATTTCGAAGCAGTGGAGAAAGGGTTGTAATATGAGTTGGCTCCTCCTCCTTTAAAAAGTGCAACCGGATGATGGCCTTCTCGTCCGCTTCAAGAAGAAGATTTCCTAACGGCGAGGAATAAATGTTTCTGTACAAGGATGGCATTTCCGGAGTTGGAGATCGGTTGTGAATGGGCAAAGGTAATTCTAATTAACATGTAGTATTTTGAGGAAATCAATTTACTCCGCTTTTCGTGAAACGCCCTCAATTTTCCAAACTACTAACATCCCAGGGGAGGATTGCCGGTTATTAATGTAAACTAATTACCCGGGTAATCTTCCATCTGCTATTTTGGAAACGCCAGATATGTACAAATTTAGAATAGTGTATAGGGCCGCTTTCTTTTTCCCGGTTGTTACGAAAGCCATGAAATCCAATTTCTACTGCTCCATATCCCTTAATCTCATAAACTTCAATACTGCCGGGTAATAATTCCCGGGTTACTTTTCCGCAAATATTTCTTTTGACGGCTTCGATTGTCTCTTTTTTTGAATTTGAAAATCCCCCCTTGTCATGATAAAATTCCAAATCCTCTGAAATTAATGAATCCATTACAGGAATATTGCAATGATTGTATGCATCAAAGAAAAGGCTATCCAGGGTTACAATGGTTTGGTAAAACGCTTTGGTAACCTGAGGTTGATATTTGGGAATTTCAATTTGTGCAAAACCAGAAAACCGGCAGGTTGAAAGAAATATAAAAAGGATAAAGAAGAGATGATCCTTATTGCGCCTGTTTGTTGTATTCATAGCGTCATTATCCAATCGCGGCACCATCGGGGATGCTTTTTTCGGGTTGAAGTAAAATCACTTTTCCATCTTCATTATAAATCCCCAGAACAAGGCACTCGCTGAAAAAATTAGCAATTTGCTTTTTAGGCAGGTTAATTAAAGCAATTACCTGTCTGTTAATGAGGTCCTGTGGAGAATAGAAATCCGTAATTTGGGCGGAAGTCCACCGGCTACCCAGTGCCCCAAAATAAATTTGCAATTGGTATGCCGGTTTCCTTGCCTTGGGAAATGGCAGGGCTTCCGTAATGGTACCCACCCGGATATCGAGTTTTTCGAAATCATTCCAGGAGATTTCAGCTTTCTGCGGATGGTGGGGCTGTGGTTTCATCCAGGAGGCTGGCAAGGGTTTGTAATTCTTCCATTTTATAATAATTCCGCTCATTATCGAAACATTTACTTAACTCTTCGAGCAGGAATTGAATGATACGTTTATCCGTGAGCGGCCTGAAATAGGAAGAAACCGGAGGAACCGACAGCTTTTTGAAATAATTTTCAATGTCTTTATGCGAAAATAACTGGCCGCTTAAAGGGTCTATATAAAAATTAATTTTTTCCGAAGAATGCCCAACCGGAGTGGCAATTGAGAATTGAGAATCAAAATACCCTAAAATAAACTGCCTGGGAATATTTATTGGCCGAACCGGAATGTCGAGTAATTCGCAAAGGGCAGTGAAAATGATTCCATTGCTGATTGTATTTCCCTTTCTGGTTTCGAGCGTTTTATTTACCAGGAAATTTTCCGGATTATCATAACTTACCTCAACCCCCGTTTGTTTATAATAATTATAGAAAATACTGTTTAGAACATTTACTTTTTCGATGGGAGTCAGGTAATTGTTTAATTCAAGCCACATATTTCTCCGCAACTTTTCAATTTCCTGCATCACTGCAAGCGGTTGCATATCCGGATAATGGTATTTTGCAACGAGGAGGGAGCCTTCGAGCAAACTGCCATTCTCATCACGCCACATTCTGAATTCCTCTGTCAGGTCGCGTAAATGAACCCGATGAATAAGGGATTCAATTCTTTCTTGTGTGTCTTCATTGGTAATGCTTTCCCAATAGGATTCCAGTGTGGGGATAATTTCCTTTCCAAAAGAAATAATCCTGTCACTTACAGTTTTGTAAACTTCTTCATCCGGATCGTCAATCAGTGTAAGCAAAGCTTTTATTTCGGTATTTTCAGTCACATCAATTGTTTTGGATTATAAAATTGAATTTAGGTTAGGCCAATACAAGTTATTATCATTTGTTATCCACAATTTAATTTTCCTGTTAATATTTTTCCGGATTTGAATTTTATCCAACTATGCAAGATGCCCCATACATATCCGGAAAACAAATAAATAGGAGGACCAAATAGAACAAACGTGGGAATCCCGGCTATAAGCACGTGAATAAATGGAAATTTAAATACCGATATTTTGTTCCGGATGAGGAGTCCTGAACCGGGGGTCAGCTAAAATCCGCTTCAAAGGAAATATGATGAAGCAATAATTTTTCCAATTCCAATTTTTGGGCGGGGGTAGGGATGGCCCGTTTAGGAATAATTATAGCATGGATGGCAGAGGTGAAAAGGAAATAGTACTCCGGGGTTTCGTTTTTTCGGATGAAGGCAGGCCATCCGTATTTCATTTCTGAATAATTCGTTTTTGAGATAATACCCAGTTCGCTTATTTCCATTATGCAGTCTTCAAATAGGGTGCTGTTATCTTTGTTTTCTGCAATCCTTTCTGCCGCTCTTTGGGTATTGCTCCGCACATTAAAAAGTGAGAGGCCGGTGGTTGCAATAATCAGAATAACCACCAGAAAAACGAAAATGTCATTTCGATTAAAAACACCGGTATAATAAAAGGCCAGTGTAAAAGCAAGAAGAGGCAGGAATTGTTTGATATAATACCAGATTCGTTTCCGTTTATTTTGAGGAGAGTCCCAAAATACATAGGTGTAGAATGTTACGAAATCCTCCCGTGTAAGCCTAAAACTGAATTGTATAGCCATTCAGTATCATTAGATTTTCTTTTTTGGAGATGCCTTTTTAGTGGCCGGTTTCCTGGTTGATGTCTTTTTTGCAGCGGGGGATTTACTTCCCTTTTTATCGAATGCTTTAGGATCCTGGGCAACGATCATCTTTTTAATTTCCTCCACATCAATTTCTGCCAGTTCTTCGGCTGTGTATTTCCCATTAGGGCCGGCGGAAAGTTTCATCATCTTCTTCCCGAAACGAATAAATGGACCCCATCGGCCATTTTCAATAGCAATTTTTTCCTCCGGCCACTGCCTGATAAACCGGTTGGCTTCTTTCTCAATTTTTTTATGAATCAGTTCATCCAGATTTCCCTGGCTTAGGTTTTCAAAATCATAGGCCCGGGGTACATTAATAAACAGGTTGTTCCATTTAATATATGGACCAAACCTGCCCTTACCTTTGGTAACAGGGAGTTGCCGGAAGTAGCCAACGGGGGCATCTTCCACCTTTTTTGCCAAAATGATTTCAATGGCTTTATTCAAATCTACCTCATCCAGGTTGGTACCTTTTGGAATCGAAATAAATTGTTCTCCAAACTTTACATAGGGCCCAAACCTTCCAATATTTACAGCAACTTCGAGGCCTTCATATGCTCCCAGGGTTAAGGGGAGCCGGAACAATTCAAGGGCCTCATCGAGGGTAATGGTTTCGATGCTTTGGGTGGATTTTATCTTTGCAAAGCGGGGTTTATCTTCATCGGATTGAGCGCCCAGTTGTACCATCGGGCCGTAGCGGCCCATCCGGGCAGTTACGGGTTTACCGCTTACCGGGTCAGTGCCAAGTAACCTTTCTCCTACGGCCCTTTCCGCCGTTTCAAGGGTATGTTCAACACCAGAATGGAATGGGGTATAGAAATCGCCCACCATCTTATTCCAGACAATCTCCCCGTTAGCGATTTCGTCAAATTCTTTTTCAATATTCGCCGTAAAGGAATAATCCATTACTTTTTGGAAATGTTGGTTTAAGAAATCGGTAACTACCAGTCCCAAATCGGTGGGGAATAATTTTTGTTTTTCTGCTCCCGTATTTTCTTCCAGCGTTTCGCCGGAAACCTTATTGCCAACCAGTCTGATTATCCGGTATTTCCTCTTTATGGGTTCGCGGTCTTTCTTTTCTACATAATTTCTTTTCATTATCGTAGAAATAGTAGGCGCATAAGTGCTTGGCCGCCCAATCCCCAACTCTTCCAATTTCTTAACCAGGGATGCTTCCGTATACCGGGCGGCAGGGCGGGTAAATTTTTCGGTTGCCGTCATTTGCCTTAACAGCGGGTGCTGGCCAATTGTAAGGGCCGGGAGACGGCTTTCGCCATCCTGTTCCGGTTCTTCGTCATCGGTACTTTCCAGATAAAGTTTCAGAAACCCGTCAAACTTGATTACTTCACCCGAAGCGGTGAGTTCTTCCTGGTTTGTGCTTATACCGATTTTGGCCGTAGTTTTCTCCAGCACGGCATCTGCCATCTGGCTGGCAATGGTGCGTTTCCAAATCAATTCGTAAAGCCTGTTTAGTTCGGGGTCGCTTACCGATTGATTTTCCATATACGTGGGGCGGATGGCTTCGTGTGCCTCCTGCGCCGATTCATTTTTATTTTTAAACTTCCTGATTTGTAAATAGGAATCCCCAAAATTTCCGGTTATCACCTGGCGGATTCCTTCCATGGCTGTATCTCCCAGATTCACACTATCGGTACGCATGTAGGTAATCTTACCACTTTCATAGAGCCGTTGGGCAAGTAACATGGTTTTAGCGACCCCATATCCCAGTTTGCGGCTGGCCTCCTGTTGTAAGGTAGAAGTGGTGAAGGGGGGAGCCGGAGATCTTTTGGCCGGACGAACCTGGATATCCTTAACCGTAAACTCGGCCCCAATACAACTGCTCAAGAATTCTTCAGCCGAATTTTCTTCATTGAAGCGCTTTCCCTCTGCTTTAAAATTTACATTCCGGTTTTGAACATCAGGCGCCGAAAATTCTGCTTCAATTTTAAAACTGGCTGTGGCAGCAAACTGGTTTATTTCTCTTTCCTTTTCAACAATAAGTTTAACGGCAACACTTTGCACCCGGCCAGCGCTTAGTCCACCCTGCTGGCCTATTTTTCGCCATAATACGGGGCTTAATTCAAATCCAACAATACGATCCAATACCCGCCTGGCCTGCTGCGCATTAACCAGGTTCATGTCAATTGTACGGGGCGATTTTACAGCCGCTTCAATTGCCGGCTTTGTGATTTCATGAAATACAATACGCTTTGTTGTTTGAGGATTTAGTTTAAGAACTTCGGCTAAATGCCAGCTAATGCTTTCCCCTTCCCGATCCTCATCCGAAGCAAGCCATACTTCATCCACCGTTTTGGCAATGGATTTTAATTCCTTTACCACCTTCTCTTTTTCTGCAGGTACAATGTATTTGGGTTGAAAGTTATTTTTGATATCAATCCCCATATCATTTTTCTCGAGGTCGCGAATATGGCCATAGCAACTCTTTACCTGGAAATCTTTTCCCAGGATTCCTTCAATGGTTTTTGCTTTTGCCGGAGACTCTACGATTAGTAAGTTCTTTGCCATAATTCTTTGGTTTTCACCAAAACCTGTTGATTTTTAGTTAGATATGATGAGATAGAGGGTTCCACTCCACCCCCGAAATTATCATTTTCCCTCCTGGGGGAATTTGCAATATTAGTTGAAAATTGAAAAAACAATTTTTGCCGGTAATCTAAAACGGAAATTTTTGGCAAAAAGTTTAGAGAAATTCAATTACTTTTTTAATCTGGTTTTCATCCCGGTAAATATCCCTGTGGCCGAGTGATTGGGAAAAAATAAACCGGATGTTAGGGTATCCATCCTCCTCAACTGCCCTGGCATCTTTGATAGGGGTAATACAATCGTCCTCATCATGCAACCACAGTATTCGGGCATTTATATTTTTCACAGCCCGGCGAATGGAAAACCAGGAGATAGGGTGGTTACTGATTTCCAAACTAAGCTTTTCAAATTCAAGTCCTACTTTTTTACTCCGGATATCCAATCTTTTAAATGCATCTTTAATGGCAGATGAAGTTTCTGTTGCAGGCGCAATCAAAACCAGTTTGGTATGGGTCGAATGCGGGATATGCTCCAGTGCCAGGCAGGCTGCCAATCCGCCAAATGAATGAGCGATATAGGCATCAAAAGGGCCAAAATTATTATTGAGGCAGACCACAAAATCCGAATAATCGAGGGCATTAATACTTTTTCCTTCACTTCTGCCATGGGCAGGGGCATCAAATGCAAAAACCTGGTATCCCTTTTTTATGGCCGGGGCAACATATTTTTCGAAATTGTTGCAATTTGAATTAAACCCATGGAGCAGTAAAAGTCTTTTTGTTCCGGATATATTTACCCGGTAACCTGCAATTTTAAAACCCTTCCATAAAAATGAAACCGCATCGGAGGGTTGAAAAACTTCTTTCTCCTTTCTTGGCTGAAGGGGCAATGGCGTGCAAAATATTTGGAGAGCTAATTTTGCAGCAGCCCTGGCGCTAAAAATTCGATAAATTTTAATTTTAATTCGGAGGTAAGCCAGCATTAATTTTTGCCGTAAATTCATCTCAACAAAGGTAATGTATATGAAAAGGCATTACGAGTTTGCCGTAATAAACATGTAGCTTATGAAAGTACTTATGGTAGGATCCGGAAATGTTGCTTCTGTATTGGGAAGGCAGTGTAAACAAAAAGGACACGAAATAGTAGCTATTGCAAGCCGGAACCCCCAAACCGGAATGACCCTCTCGGAAGAATTAAATACCCGGTTTATTTCGGTGCAGGATGCAGGAAATATGGATGCTGACATATTTATTATAGCCGTATCCGACAGTGCCGTTAAAGAAGTGGCTTCTTCGTTACTTGTTCCGGGGAAACTGGTGGTTCATACGGCAGGGGCTGTTTCAATGGAAGTGCTTCAAAATTCTTCTCAAAACTATGGCGTTTTATATCCTTTGCAGAGTTTGAGAAGGGAAATGAAAAGCATCCCCGGTGTACCCTTATTGATTGATGGGAATAACGATCATTCCCTCGGTTTGCTGGCAAATCTTGCGCATTCTTTATCTGAAAATGTAGAAAGGGCAAATGATGAGCAAAGAGCCAAATTGCATGTAGCGGCGGTTTTTGTAAGTAATTTCAGCAATCATTTGTACCTGCTTGCCGAAGGATATTGCCAGGCAGAACACCTGGATTTTAAATTGCTCTATCCCTTAATCGTAGAAACAGCATCGCGTTTAAAAGATGCCAGCCCTGCTGAACTGCAAACCGGCCCTGCCTTTCGAAAAGATATTTCCACCCTCGAAAAGCACCTGAGACTGCTAAGCAATTACCCTAAATTAAAGCTAACCTATACCCGGTTAACCGATAGCATTATGAATTTCTGATTATCGGTAAGGGAATACAATATCTGTTAATACCTTGTACGGATCGCGGGCCCTGCCTGTACTGTCAATGGCAGGAATAATATATTTTTCATAGGGGGAACCGGCCGGTTTTTTGTGCGCGTTTTTTAGTTGTTCCCGCAGCACTTCATACGCTTCATACGTTAGGTGATAGGGGCCATAAAAATGAGCAACCAGGGCACTGTCTCCTCCAATATCCCTTACCAAAATGTTTTTCGCGGTCGATTTTGGCCTTTTATTTACCGGAAACCCGGCTTCAAAATAAAAGGGAGCGCTGCTGCTCTTATACCATACAATCCGTGAACCCGTTTTGCTGATTTTATTTTTTTTAAAAAATTCGGGAAGAGTTTTCCGGAAAATATGCTCCAGTTTTATCCCAATTCGTTCGCTGGTTTTGGCGCTGTCTTTTACATAAACGACAATTTCCCTGGGGGCAATAGTATCACTAATATTGATTATAGGAGCTCTGGTGGCTTCGGTTTGAGGTTGTGCGTTGCTGGTATCTATTTTATAAATGATCTTTTCGGGTTCCGGTTTCCGGGGAGGTTCTTTGTCTTTACATGAAAAAAGACCCACTCCAAAAATTGCGAAAAAAGAGACGGTATGTTTTAATTGTAACATGAATTGGGTTAAAAAAGATACGGCAAAGTATAATATTTCGGCGAGAAAGGAAATAGCCCGAGCGAATTCAGATTTTCCTTAAATGGTAATTTGCTGTAGGTTTGCAGCTCCGAAATTTGCAGTATGTATAAAATAACGTTCAACTTTGAACAGAAAGGGCTTGAACCGGTGACACTCGATCAAATTGAACCTGGCCAGTCGATCCTTGAAATAGCGCTTAAAAATGATATTGAACTTCACCATAATTGCGGAGGGGTTTGTGCCTGTAGCACCTGCCATCTTTACGTAGATAAAGGAGAAGATTTCCTGGAAGAATTAAGTGATAAGGAAGAAGATTTTATTGACAGGGCGATAAATCCACGACTTAACTCCCGCCTTGGTTGCCAGTGTGTATTGTTGGATGGAGATGGAGAAGTTTCAGTAACCCTTCCCGATCAAACCCAATTTTTGGGTGAATAATAAATTTCTGCACTTTTAATTTTATAATTCATGAGTTTTGAGCCCCCAATTCATTGGAATGATTATGAGGATATCGCGATGAAATTGTATGAGCGATTTGGCGATGCGTTTGGCGAACCCCAAATTTATAGGATCCGGTTCACCGATCTGCATAAATGGGTGCTGGAAATTCCCAATTTTGCCGGTAAACCGGAAGAGAGCAATGAAGGGCATCTGGAAATGATCCAAAGTACCTGGGTTTACGAATGGCGGGATAACCAGAAATAAACCGCTTCAATACTGTATATGAATGTTCTCAACCAATTTAAAAAAATTTCCGTCTTCGTATTTGATATGGATGGGGTATTAACCGATGGCGGCTTACTTATTTTGGAAGACGGGCAGATGGCAAGGCGAATGCATATTAAAGATGGATATGCACTTCAATTGGCAGCTAAAGCGGGGTATCATATACTGGTTATTTCCGGAGGAAATTCACCCGCCGTAAAATTGAGGCTGGAAAAATTGGGCATTCATAATGTGTATATGGGTATTTCCAATAAATTGGAAGTTTTATCCTGTTTTTTGAATTCAATGAATCTTTCCCCGGATGTGGTTTTATATATGGGAGATGATATCCCCGATTTGGATGTGATGGCAGCGTGCGGACTGGCCTGCTGCCCTTCAGATGCAGCCCCGGAAATACGTTCTATTTCTCATTTTATATCCTCTATCCCCGGAGGACAGGGTTGTGTACGAGAGGTCATCGAGAAAGTTATGCGGCTCCAGGGAAAATGGATTCACGATATTGCAGTTCAATCAAAATAAGATCGGCCCTTCTGCCAGGAATCCAGCATGCAAACAATCACTTCATTTTTCAGGTTGGTACGATGGCGAAACCTCTTTTTTATCGCCCTAACACAATGGCTGTTTTATTTTATTGTGGTTAGGTCTCTTCAGTTCTTTCCATTTTCCATTCACCCTTCCCGGCATGTCCTGTTTTATCTCCTGATGCTTGCCTCCGTGCTGATTGCTGCAGGCGGATATATTATTAACGATTATTTTGACCTTCAAATTGACAGCATCAACAAACCTGAAAAGGTGGTGGTTGATCGTACCGTAAAAAGAAGGTGGGTAATAGTTTGGCATTTGATTTTCTCTGGGATTGGGTTGCTGTTAAGCCTTTATATCAGCTATCGAACCGGATATTGGGTTATTGGAATTGTCAATTTTTTTTGCATTTTTCTTCTCTGGTTTTATTCCACCCATTTCAAACGGCAATTATTAATTGGCAATCTGGTAATTTCTGCCCTCACTGCCTGGGTAATAATGGTTGTATATTTTTTTGCAGGAGCCGGGTTACTAAATTATAATGGTTGGCATGAGGGCCAGTATAATCTCGATGTGCGAAAACTGTATCAACTCACTGCTATTTATGCTGGGTTTGCATTTATCATTTCGCTGGTAAGGGAAGTGGTGAAAGATCTGGAAGATATGTATGGCGATTCGCAGTACCATTGCCAAACCATGCCCATTGTTTGGGGTGTTCCTGTTTCAAAAATGTTTGCGGCTGTATGGGTGGTGGTATGTTGCGCTGCTTTGCTGGTGATGCAATTTTATATGTGGCAACTGGGAAGTTGGGCCGAAGCCATTTATACCATCCTCCTCGTAATTGTTCCCATGGTAATTGCCCTCCGGTTAATTTATCATGCGAAGTTCCCTGCCGATTTTCATAAATTGAGTAATATTTTTAAACTCATCATGTTTACAGGGATACTTTCCATGATCTTTTTTCTAAAATGAATTCATTTATAACCCGGCCTGTTATTCTCGCCTCTCAATCGCCCAGGCGCAAACAACTTTTAGAATGGGCTTGTGTCGATTTTGAAGTGCAGGTAAGTGAAGCAGATGAATCGTTTAAAATGGGCACAAGCCCCGAAGCAGTAGCTCTTCAGATTGCAAAACGGAAGGCGGATGCGGTTTGGAATCATTCTGATAAGAAAAGGGTAGTAATTGCCGCAGATACCATAGTGGTTTGTGAAGGCGAAATAATTGGAAAGCCGGTAGATCGGGAAGACGCTATCCGGATCCTTCAAAAACTCTCCGGGAATGTGCACCAGGTAATAACCGGCGTATGTATAAAAAGCGTTATAAAGGATATTGAATTTTTTGATGTAACGGAGGTGCGGTTTCACCCCTTAACCGAATCACAGATTTGCTTTTATGTGGACGGGTTCAAACCATACGATAAAGCCGGAGCCTATGCCATTCAGGAATGGATTGGGGTAGTAGGAATCCATTCCATCCGGGGAGATTTCTATAATGTGATGGGGTTGCCTGTAAGCCGGGTAATGGAAGCATTGCGGCAACTGGATCAGGTTATTTTACCCAAAACTTAATTTGGGGTATTCCTTTCTGGCCCCCTATGTATCGTTTCCCCGATCACCGGAATAGTAAATAGAATAAATTCAAAATGCAGGTTCCAAAGCCGGCTTCCGTGTTGTAATTCAGGCTGACAGCGACTTTTAGCAGAAAATTTAAGATATTTTTTCAATGATATGGATGGTAACACAGGATTCAATGTGTAAATTGCACATATTAATTTCAGTATCCGATAAACTTATCTTACCGACTGTTCTTTTCCCGATTTATCTTAATACAGATAATTACCTTTTTGAAAAGCCCAAACAATCCCAAGTAGGAGCCCGGTCGGAAAGACCGGGTTTCTTTTTTCAGTTTGCCGGAATGATATAGATTTGTTTAATGCCGGAATTGAAAAAGTACTTCCTTTTAATCCTGATTGGTTCGAGCTTTTTTCTCCAGGGCTGTTTCGATATGATTGAACAACTTACCCTTCAGGATAACGGAACAGGCAGCATGCAATTGGTGGTAAACCTTAGCCGAAGCCGGACCCAGCTCAATTCGATATTGAAAATGAAGAAGGTAAATGGGCACAGGGTTCCCTCAAAAGCAGAAATACAAAAGAGCGCTTCCGATCTGAAAGAAAAGCTGGAAAATATGGACGGGCTTTCAGACGTAAACACCCAAATTGATTTTAATAACTTCATTGCCACGCTGGATTTTAAATTTTCCCGAATAAGCCACGTAAATGCCGCCCTGCAACAACTGGGTGCAAAGCTGAAAGATCAAAATCAGGGCTTTCGGGAAATTTACAGGTACGATCCGGTTTCTTTCTCCTTTCTTAGAGTCAATAATTTTGCCCTTGGAGTCGAGTATAGAAAAATGAGCCTTGCTGATCGGGAAATCTTCTCAGATGCCACCTATACCTCTATATACAGATTCAATAGGAACATCCTATCTGTACAAAATCCAAAAAGTAAAATTTCTGCAAATGGACGGGCCGTCATGTTGAAGAGTTCTGCCATCGACCTGATTAAGGGAAGAACAAAAATTGATAATCAAATTACCCTTCAAAAATAATAGGATGAAGAAACTTGTGTTTATTGTGTGGATATTCTTTTTTAGTGTGGCCAGGTCCCAGGATTTTAACTCCCGGGTCCCACAAAATGTATTTGGCATTGTACACTATGCCGGAAAGACGCTTACCAATACCATCCCGATTACGACGTTGGATAAGTATGGTATTGTAAATAATGATTTTTTTAAAGCATTACATTTAGATACGGCGCATACGTTGAGTTCAACCGGAATAGATTTCTCCTCGGATATTTATCAATATGCCCTCTCGCAGGACAGTATTTTGGGGTTTGTTACCTTATTCCATATCAATAATCTTAAAAATTTTATAAACCTGGTAGATGCCAATTACGGAGCAGAGCTAAGGCCTCTAAAACGAGATGGTTTTGAAATGCTGTACCTGTCTGCTAACAGTGCCATTGCCTGGAATGGTACCAATGGGGTGTTTATTTCAGGAGTTTTTATGGGGAAAAGAGAGGAATTCTATAACGGTTATTCAGATTTGGATAGCCTCGTGGAAATTGCGCCTGTTGATTCAATGGATTTGGCTCCCCCTATGCAGGATGGAGATTTGCAATCAGATTCTATTGCCATTGTAACTCCGCAGGATAAAGGAAATGCTGAAAAGAAGAAAAAATCAACAGGTAAAACCCGAAAGAAAAAAGGTTCCGCAGAACCTGCAAAAGGAAAGAATAAAAAAGAATCCAATTCGGAAAATGAAATCACGATGGAACCCCCCGTGGTTCAGGATGAAGAAGTTCCATCCGACTCTGCCCATAGTATTCCTTATTTCCCTTTAGATAATGATTCCTATGATCAATGGAAAAAACGTCAGGATAGTATTGCAAAATATCGGGTTCGCTTTTTTGCAGACAGCATTTCATCCAACCATTTTAAAAATATTTACCCACCGGTTTCGATGGTTTCTGGCTATGATAGAGTGATGGATAACAGCGCCGGACTGTCTGTTTGGCTTAATACGAATAGTGTCTTTAAATTGTTCGGGGGAACCGTATTAAACAAATCATTTTCTCCTTTTATTGAATTCACCGACTTGACGGATGCCCCGGCTGAAGCGAATGAAGGTTTTTGCACAGGGATAAATTTTTATTTTTTAAAAGATAAAGTTCATACGGAAACGCGCACTTATACCTTTTCAGACAATACCCGTAAAGAATTGAAAGCGTTGTATAAACAGCATGCGCGGAAGTCAACTGCGGGGTTTATTAATCCCCAAAACCTGGGGTATGTTTCTGTATCCTTTAATTCGGAAGCTGCCATCCGGTCTTATTACAACCAGTTGAAAAAGTATTTTTCATACTATAATTATACGAAGGAATATAGCGATTTGATTGGGTTATATGTTGATCTTATGGAAATCATAATTGACGAAAAGGGGATTTCCGATTTGTTTCCCGGCAATTATTTAATGGTGCTTCATGGCCTTGGAACCAAACAGGTGAAGTACACCCGTTACGAGTATGATTCAAATTTTGAGTATCAGCCGGTTGAAAAAATTAAGGATCAGCCATCTCCTGATTTTAGTTTTGTGATGGATACCCGTCGATCTGATTTTGTTCAAAAGGCCCTTGCGCTTCCGTTGAAGTATGCTGAAAAGAATAATTTTATTTATATCCAGCATAACGACTATTATGAATTGAAGTTCCCGGAGGAAGAATCTGTTTTAAACAGCCTTTATTTTATGGTGGCTGATGGCCGTTTTGTGGTAACAACCAATATAGATGTAATACAAAAGGTGATGCACGGCCAGCCATTTGACGTGGATAAAGAAACTTCTAAAAGGATAGCTGGAAACAACCTGGCTGCCTACGTTGATTTGAAAGGGATTTTGAATGCTATAAAGCCACAAATTAAGGACGAAGGAGGAAAGCAAATCGCAGAATACCTTTCTCAAAACCTGGTTGCCATCCATGCGTTTTCAGGATTTCGAAAGGGAGAATTGGTGGCTGAATCTAATTTTCAGATAAGTGACCGTTTTGAAAACAGTCTGATTGGTATTTTTGAGATGATTGAAAAAGTGGCAGAGATTAGAAAGAATGTCGATCAGGATGAGCAAAATAAACAGAACTGATGAATATAAGGAGGTGGATTTTCCTGCTTGCCATTTTATTTTTGGTTTTTGGATATATTTTTCTCTTTTATAAAAAGTACGATAATACTTCGGTTCCTGGATCTGCAGATATTGTTGCCGTTGTGGATATTAAGAATGTAGCCAGGAGTTACCTCAAAGAATTCATTCTACATCCCTCCCGGTGGTTTTCAACCGGTAGAAAGCGGGAGAGGGAACTTAACTGGCGTAAGATCTTTGTTCTGCCAGATTATTTATGTTTTTTCCATTGTGCCGGGCAGACAGCCGATAAATGGTATTTGCGCCTGCAAATTAAAAACAGGAAGAAGTTTAATGAAGCGTTAGAACTATTCCATTTTCAGCGGAGGGATTTTGGTGAGCGTATTTTGTACAGTAGCAGCGAATTAGGGATTCATTTTTTTGTGGAAAGGGATAATGTAATCCTTGCAAGCTACCCCTGCTCTGCAACGGATATCAGTAAGGTGGAGATGGACTTATTCTCCAACCATAAATTCCTTTCCGGCGCCCTTGCCCGGTCATTTGTAAATACGGATCACCACGGGGTCCTTCTGTTTAGAAATGGTCGGTATTTTTCTAAACCCGGATCTATAGGAATTGATGTAAAGGGAGCTGAGGTGAATCTGGTGGGGGCGATCTTTCCCAAAGCGAAAATCAACCCTCAGGCAATCCCTGTCTCAAAATCCCCCCGGGATGTTCTTAATTTATCGCTTGCTCCAATTCCATCAGCCTATCTAAATTTTTTTTCTGATTCCATGGTACATAAATGGTCGCAGTTAGTAGGCCTTCCGGTTGATTCGTTGTTTCTTAATGATAGATATTCTTGGACTTTAACCCTGCATGGTTTTCGGCAACGGGCAGATACCGCCATAAGTTTTGAATTGGATGAGAACTTTATGGAGGTGAAAAAATCAATCCTTATTCATTCTACGGAACCGGTGATGGAATTGGTGGCAAATGGAGAAGAAGCAGGCAAAATATTATCCCTGATGCAGCAAAGGGGAATGTTGGAGAATGAAATGGGCCGGTTGCGATTTACGGGATTCCCGTTATGGCCTTTATTTGTTTCCGGTTCAACCAATAAATTTATTTTGGGGAATTACGAGAATCCGCCAATTCATTTCACCAATAAATTGGAAGTAGGAAGCCTGGAAATATACCCATCGCGGATTCCGGATTCACTTTTTCGATTTATTCCAGACGGGATCAGGCCCTGGTTTCGGCATACCGGCTCCATTTCCCTCCAATTAAAACCTTCAGGAAATGCTGTTATTGTGATAGGGAAAATGATTCGGAAGGAAGGGACCTATTTTTAATTATTTTTCTCCGGAATTTTTGGGAGCCTAAGCAGGCATTGAATTTTGCCATAGTATTATCCCTTTAATGCCTGTATGTATTTATCAATATATAGTTGCTTTTCCTTCGATTTGTATTGTTGAATATACCTTGGATGTTCAAGAATATTTAATTTTTCAAATAATTTTTCTTCCTGATTTAATTTCTTAATAAAATTGGCATTCTTTTTCCCAAGAATAAAAACCTCTGATGTGCTAAGTCCCATACTGATGTGCTTTTTTAGGGAGTCTATCATAAAGTCTTTCACCATTTCAAAAAGTATGGGATCATCATAATAATTCGCATTTAGCCAGGGGCCGCCATCTTTTCCTTTTCGGATGATGGCCAGCGGGAAAGGGGAATTAATATAAAACTCTTTATAAAATTCTTTGGCTCCTCCCAGGGCCTTAATCATTTCATATATAAAAACAGAAGATACTTCATGGGTATAGGCCGATTGCATCTTTATACCACAAATTCCTTCAAGCCGTTTCGTATCGGTGAAGGGTACCCCGGTAACTCCCGCTCCATGCCGGCTCGGGTTAATGCCAATGATAAACTTCCTTTCCAGGTTGTCGTTATAGTATTTCCTGTAAAATTTCTCCATTACTTTTATTGTTTCGGGATTATCAAAGTATGGATTTAAAACCCGAAACCCTTTTGGGAGTTTTCCGGAATAAATAAGTTCCCGGTTAAACTGTATGACTCTTTCGGCAAATGTTGTTCCCGCCATTTTAATAAAGTTGCTGTGCTGCATTGAGTGGTAATGCGAATTTCCCCTTTCAACAATGGAAAGCTTTCCTAAGTTTGGTTTGCAGGGAATATTTTTGAAATTGCCTATTTTTCAGGAAAATGTTTCGACCTTTATATAGATAATATTTTAAATTTTATTTTCATGAAAGCAATGGGGATTATTTGGCTTGGCGGCGGCTTGGGAAGTGTTTTACGGTATCTTTCTCAGGTTTGGGTAAGCAGGATACTGGGTATTAGTTTCCCATTTGGCACCTTTCTGGTAAATATATTGGGTTGTTTTTTAATTGGGCTATTTTTTGCAGTGGCCGAAAAATATGCCTTTTTTACCAGTGAATGGAGGTTGTTCCTGATAACCGGCTTATGTGGTGGGTTTACCACTTTTTCCTCGTTTTCTTACGAAGGACTTAGCCTTTATAAGCAGGGGGATTATGGATACTTTTTTCTTTACCTGATTTTAAGTGTCGTTATTGGGTTACTGGCCACTATGTTGGGCTTTACTTTGGTAAAATAATTAAACCGATTGTTATGAAAACAGGTTTTGAAAAGATTTTAATTGCAGTTGATAAAACCAGGTATTCGGAGATGGCCGTTCATGCCGGGTTTGTATTGGCCCAAAATTTGGGCGCCAGGGTTGGATTGATTTATGTTGTAGATGTTTCAAAAGAAGTAGTTAGCGCCGATTTGGGAATTACCCTGGTTCAGATAAGGTCTATTTTACGCGATGAGGCAGAGGGTACAATTAAAGAATTAATTGAAAAATACAATGTTTCTAGTCAAACGGAAACCTTTATTCCGGAAGGAATTCCGGAAAAGGAAATAATTAAGGCTTCCATTGACTGGAATGCCGATGTGATAGTAATGGGCACGCATGGCCGCTCGGCAATAGGTAAAATTCTTACCGGCTCCGTAGCAGAGTATGTGATACGGCATGCCGTAGTTCCGGTTTATATAATCCCTCCCAGGATGGAATAGAATGGCAACGCATTCATTTTTCGCTTTAAATTATGGAACAATTTGCGGATTGACCGGGTTAGTATTTTGTTAGCTTTATCTTTTGTTTGAAAAGGTTATCTATACTGATAATATATAGTCCGCCCGGTAAATGATCCAATGCTACTCTTGTTTTCTCCGCATTTAATTTCCCGGTTAAAATTTTTCTTCCTTCTATATTGTAAACAGTGAAAACCCTTCCTATAGAATTTTGATTTGAATGTATCACAATATTTTGGGTTGCCGGATTGGGGTAAATCGTAATGAGACTATCCGTATTGTTTCCTCCACTACCGGAACCGGGTTCAATTGATATTAATTGGGTGATACTGTCGGTTCTTCCACAATGTTTAGCAACCAGGGTTACAGGGTAATTTCCCGGATTGGCATATAGGTGGGTGGGCGAAGGCAAAGAAGAACTACTTCCATCTCCAAAGCCCCAATGGTAACTGGATGTATTGGTTGAGATATTCTCCAGGGTTACGGAATTTCCGTTAACACTATAATTAAAATCTGCCTTAGGATCATATTCTCCAACATGCCAATTCAGCAGATTGTCGAAAACAACTGTTTTTACTGCCTGCCTGATATTCGCAGCAAGGGAGGCGGGTAGGGAATAATTGTTTGAAATTAAAAGTGGGTTTTTGCGAAATATAGTGGTATAAAAGCAACAGGCTGCTGCATAGGATCCAGCCACGGAAGGGTGGCTCTCATCTGCCTGGTATAATTCTATGGATGGATAATTTTCCCGGATGTATCTCCACACAGCGCCTACCGGGGAAACGATGGCATTATTATTTTCTGCCATCATCATGTACCGTAAATATAATAAACTATCCATCCCATTATAAGTGCAAACCGGAGGCCAATTGGAACAATTGGATGCATCCCCATTTTTTCTTCCCCAGGTCATATAAAACATGGTTTCTGCACAGGGATTATAGGTTTTGATCAGGCTATCGAGCAGGCGGGCATAAGGGAATACACTTTGTTGAACCTGTGCAAGACCGAATGAAGGCAATTGGCTTTGTTCCTGCAATACCCCATAGTTCCAGTTCCCTGCCATGATCTTGTTGATGGTGGTCGTATTATTCGAATGCCCCTGGAGGGTCTGCCCGCCGGGTGTGTTGCTATCAAAAATTAAAGTATCTCCTTCAGGAAGTGCAATATTTGCAATTATCTGGGGAAGGTTGTTTACACCGGTATAACTATTCCCTATAAACAACACACGTTGGGTTTTTTGAGGCAGGGCAATGGCGGATGTAAAAATTCCAAAAATTAAAAGTAAAGTTGCCTTCATTGTAAGATGGATGAATGAAGCTCCCTCGGGTAAAATGAAAATGACCCAAAGGGCCAGCGTTTCATTTATACTTGAATTTAACCTAAGTATTGTGACCCCGCAGAGACTCGAACTCTGGACCCGCTGATTAAGAGTCAGCTGCTCTACCAACTGAGCTACGGAGTCGGAAAGGGCTGCAAGATAATAAATGATTTTCTTTCGGGATCATTTTTCTAAGGATGTAAATTTGTATTTTATTTCAGAACGATGTATATCACCCCGGATAATAAGTTTAAAAGGATAATAATAATTGGAGATCGGGTACTTATAAAACCTACCACCTCCACAGATCGTACCGATAGCGGCCTTTACCTGCCTCCCGGTGTTCAGGAAAAGGAAAAGGTGCAACAGGGGTACGTTATTAAAACCGGCCCGGGTTATGCATTGCCGTTACCCATGGAGGAAGACGAGCAATGGAAAGGGGAGGAAGAAAAAGTCAAGTACCTTCCCCTTCAAACCAGGGAAGGAGACCTTGCAATCTTCCTGCAGGCTTCTGCCACAGAAGTTATCTTTGAAAAAGAAAAATATTTTATCGTTCCCCAATCAGCCATATTGATGCTGGAACGGGAAGAGGATCTTTAATGAGGAAGGAAACTCAATCGCATCATTATAGTGTCTCTTTTTTTAATGATCGTTTAACGGCAATCCCTGCTTTTTAAATTCTACCCAGTTGAGGTATTCCGGAGCCACCCGTTTTTCCACCATGGTAATGCATTGTTCTACTGGGCAAACCAACTGGCAGAGATTGCAGCCCACACAATCGTCTTCTTTAATACTGTAAATGTTGTAGGGGTCACCATAGGCAAGATTAATCGCCTGGTGCGAAGTATCCTCGCAGGTAATATAACAAAGCCCGCAGTGGATGCATTTATCCTGGTTGATGTTGGCAACATGGTGGTAGTTGATATCCAGTTCTTCCCACTTGGTGATGGTATCAACTGATTTGCCAATGAAGTCTTCGATGGTTTTAAATCCTTTTTCATCCATCCAATTGTTTAGGCCTTCGCACATATCTTCCACAATGCGGAAGCCATGCGTCATGGCGGCGGTACAAACCTGAACCGTAGTGCAACCCAGGAGCATAAACTCAACGGCGTCTTTCCAATTACTGATGCCGCCAATGCCGCTTACCGGCACTTTTTTTGTTACCGGGTTTTGCGAAATAGTGGTGAGGAATTTTAATGCAATTGGCTTTACAGCGGGGCCGCAATATCCACCGAATACGGATTTACCTCCTACAAATGGATTGGGAACAAATGTATCGAGATCAATTCCTGTTACCGATTGGATGGTATTAATCAAAGACAGGGCATTGCTGCCTGCTTCTACCACTGCTTTACCGGTGGGCACCACCGAGTGTACATTGGGGGTTAATTTTGTGATAACGGGAATGGTTGCTTTCTCCATTACCCATTCCACCACCATGCGGGCAATTTCGGGATCCTGTCCTACAGATGCACCCATTCCTCTTTCCGTCATCCCATGTGGGCAACCGAAGTTTAGTTCGAAACCATGAGCGCCTGTATCTTCTACTTTTTTAATGAGTTCGTGCCAGGAGTTGCGGTTGTTATCTGCCATTAACGAAACAATCATGGCCCGGTCGGGGAAGAGTTTTACACATTCCTCAATTTCGCGGAGGTTTATTTCTAAAGGTCTGTCGCTGATGAGTTCAATATTATTCAACCCCATTACACGGGTGTTGTTGAAATTTACGGCCGAGTAGCGGGAGGAAACATTTTTTACCTGGCTTCCCAAAGTTTTCCAAACCACGCCGCCCCAGCCGGCTTCAAATGCGCGGAGTACGTTGTATTTTTTATCGGTGGGCGGGGCGCTTGCCAGCCAAAACGGGTTCGGCGATTTGATGCCTAAGAAGTTTGCACTGATATCTGCCATGATAAGATGATTGTTAAGTTTAAAATTGTTTTTCCTCCGGGACTATTGGGTTATTTGGATTTAATTTTCAAAAAATCGAGGATGGCTGCGGCGCCATCTTTACCTGCCTGTACGGCATCCACGGCCTCCTTACCCCCATTTACACAATCTCCGCCGGCAAATACGGAGGGAATGTTGGTGGCCGTATTGTGGACCGAAATTTTCCCCTTTTGGTTATCAAGATGCTCCTGGTTTACCAATTCGGTATAGGGGCTTTGCCCGGTGGCCTTAATAACCATATCCACTTGAAGGGTAATGGTTTCGCCGGTGGGTTCGGGGGCAGGACGGCCCGATTTGTCGGGGGCACCCAGTTTCATTAAATCACATACGAGCGCTGATACTTTGCCGTTAGTTCCAACAATTTCTTTGGGCGCTGCCAGCCACAACATATTGCAGCCGTCTAACAGCGCTATATCCAGTTCGTGCTGGGTACAGGTTTTTTCCGAAGCCGTGCGGCGATATACCATGGTCACTTCTTTTGCACCGAGGCGTTTCGACTGGGTGGCAGCATCAATGGCCGTATTGCCCATCCCAATTACAGCAACCCGATCTCCAACGGCAATTTTGTTTAAGGGGTGGCTGCGGAGGTCGTAAATAAAACGGATGGCATCTTCCACGCCTTCCAGGTCTTCTCCGGGGATATTTAGCTTATTGGCAAGGCCAACGCCAATCCCCAGGTAAACGGCATCGTAATCTCTTTGCAAGTCATCCAGCGAAAAATCGACACCCAGGGTCTGGTTGTATTTAATATCAATACCACCGAGCGAGGTGATATAATCCACTTCATCCTGGCAGGATTCGGGGGTTACTTTGTAGGCAGCAATACCGTAGGTCATTAACCCGCCACCCTTGGCTTCCTTTTCAAAAATAGTTACGTTTATGCCTTCGCGTGAGAGCACATGGGCGCAACTTAATCCGGCAGGTCCGGCACCAACCACAGCTACCTTTACCGGTATGTCGGGTTTGCGGTGAAACAGTTCCCATTTATTTTCGATAGCGGGATCGGTGGAGTAGCGTTGTAGCCGGGCAATGGGGATGGGCGGTTCGTTCAGCAGGTTATAAACACAACTTCCTTCGCAAAGTTTTTCTACCGGGCAAACCCGGGCACAGCCGCCTCCCAGGATGTTGGATACAAAAATGGTGTGTGCCGATCCCTTTATATTGTCGGTTGTGATTTGTTTGATGAACTTGGGGATATCGATACTGGTAGGGCAGCTTTTGGTACAAGGTGCATCGTAGCAGAACAGGCAGCGGTTTGCTTCTACCAGGGCCGCTTCCTTGTTATCGAAGGGCGGTTTAATATCACTGAAATTTTCGGCGTATTGCTCAGGAGATAATCGGTTGGGCTTAATCATCTTTTCGGTTTTGTTTGTTGTTGCCCGGCTTTGTTATTCCGTTGCAGTGTGCGACGCCAATGAAGCGGAATAATGCAGAAATGCCTGGGCAATAATAATTCCAATAATCTGTAAGGATGGTTATAGTTCTACCAGTCGGCCGTATGTTTCGGGCCTTCTGTCTCTGAAGAATTGCCATACCCCGCGTACTTCTTCAATCATGTCTAAATCGAATTCTGCCACCAACAGTTCGTCTTTATCCTGGCTTGCCTGTGCAAAAATTTTACCGCGTGGATTCACAAAGTAAGAGGAGCCGTAAAACTTACCGAGGTTCCAGGGTTTTTCTTCGCCTACTCGGTTGATGCAACCCATGAAATAACCATTGGCGGCCGCGTGTGCGGGTTGCTCCAGTTCCCACAAATATTGGGAGAGGCCGGTAACGGTAGCGGATGGGTTGTAAACAATTTCGGCACCATTGAGGCCGAGAATACGGGCGCCATCCGGGAAGTGCCTGTCGTAACAAATGTAAACGCCAACCTTGGCATATTTTGTTTGAAACACGGGATAGCCCAGGTTACCGGGCTTAAAGAAAAACTTTTCCCAAAAGCCACTGGTATGGGGGATATGGTTTTTGCGGTATTTTCCCAGGTAGGTGCCATCTGCATCAATTACTGCAGCCGTATTGTATAATACACCAGCCTGTTCTTTTTCGTAAACCGGAGCAATGATCACCATCTGGTATTTTTTTGCGTATTCTGCCAGGCGCTCAGTGGTAGGGCCGGGAACAGTTTCGGCGCTTTCGTACCATTTGCGGTCTTGTCCGGGGCAGAAATACGGCGTATTAAAAATTTCCTGAAGGCAAAGAATTTGCACGCCTTGTTT
Source organism: Bacteroidota bacterium (assembly GCA_018266615.1). Classification (GTDB taxonomy): domain Bacteria; phylum Bacteroidota; class Bacteroidia; order Chitinophagales; family Chitinophagaceae; genus Ferruginibacter. The sequence continues at coordinate 12,757 of JAFEAB010000034.1, read as the reverse complement.
CCCTGCATCCTCAATTAAGGGGATGTGCTTTTGAAACATGGCTTCCTTAATTTCTTCGATGGTTCCTTCCCCTTCGGTTTTGGGAAGGCTCATTTGAATTAATCCTGATTTTACAATGCGTGGCATACCGTTAATGGTTTTTTGTGGTTAGATGAACAATTAAGTTAAGAATAGATTTAGATGATTTGTTTTACTTTATTCCGTTTGATGAATTTACCATAGCCTTTATCGATCAGGCAAACATCTTCATCGATGGCTATTTTTCCCCGTAGTAGCACTGTTTTTACTTTTCCGGTAATTTCCCAACCTTCATACCCGGAGTAATCCACATTCATGTGATGAGTTTTAGCGGAGAGGGTATGTTTTTGGTTGGGGTCGAAGATAACGATATCAGCATCGCTTCCAACAGCAATAGTACCCTTTTGAGGAAACATGCCGAAGATTTTAGCGGGGTTGGTGCAAGCCACTTCCACATATTTATTCAGGGTGATTTTGCCTTTATTTACCCCTTCGCTAAATAAAAGTTCCATCCGGTTTTCGATGGCCGGATGGCCATTCGGGATTTTTGAAAAATCGTTTTTGCCCATTAGTTTTTGTTCCCATTTAAAGGGGCAGTGATCGGTAGCCACCACCTGCACAAGTCCCTGGTTGATGCCTGCCCAAAGGGTTGCCTGATCCTTCTTTTCGCGGAGGGGAGGGCTCATTACCCATTTGGCTCCTTCGAAATCCTTTTCGTACAGGGAGGCATCGAGGATGAGGTATTGAATGCAGGTTTCCACAAAAATTTTCTGATTGCGGCGGGTGGCATTTCGGACTGCGTTGAGGGCACCCTCGCAGGTGAGGTGCACAATGTAGCCGGGGCAACCGGTGTAGCTGGCCATATCTACAAAGCGCTCACTGGCTTCAGCTTCGGTAATTTCGGGTTGAGAAAGATAGTGGTAAAGGGGGGAGAGTTTTCCTTCGGCTTTGTGTTTAGCTACGAGGTAATCGATCATATCGCCGTTGGTAGCATGAACATTGATGAGGCCGCCGCATTTTTTCACTTCCTCCATCAGGCCGATCATCTGGCGGTCGTCTATCATGAGGGCTCCTTTATATGCCATGAAGGTTTTAAAAGAGGTAATTCCAACTTCTTCGATCAGGTGTTTGATTTCCTTTTTAGTGTTGTCGTTAAAATCGGTAACGGCCATGTGGAAGCTATAATCGCCAAAACAGTTGTTATCGGATCGTCCTTTCCATTCATCGAGGGCAGATTGAAGGGAGTTCCCTTGTTTTTGCAGGATAAAGTCGATAACCATGGTGGTACCGCCATATAGTGCGGCCCGGGTTCCTGTTTCGTAGCTATCGCTGGAAAAGGTTCCCATAAACGGCATATCGAGATGAACGTGGGGGTCAATTCCTCCTGGAAAGACCAATTTACCCAGTGCGTCAATTTCCTTTTCGGCTTTAACCTGGAGGTTAGAACCAATTGATTTAATCTTTTCCCCTTCGATAAAAATATCTGCCACATAATCATCTGAAGCTGTAATTATTCTTCCGTTTTTTATAAGCAGTGACATACTCAGTTTTTTAATTATTGTACTTCTCCGGATAAGATCAATTCTTCATTTTTAAATTCAGGTATTGTAACCTTTTTCATTAACAGTGAATAAGATATAGCACTAACGAAAAATCCTACAAACCAGGCATAATGGTATAAATTTGCCACCCAGCCGGGAACCGAATCCGGGTTGATGGCGTGAATTGTAACCAGGAACCCGGGTACATTGGGAAGGATCCCAAGCAGCAGGGCCATGATGGCTTTATTATTAAATCCGTTTGCATACCGGTAATTTCCATAACTGTTATAAAGTTCCGAAACATTTAGTTTTTGTTTACGGATCACATAGTAATCTATGATCATAATCCCACCCACCGGACCGAGCAGGCTGGAGTAACCCACCAGCCAGGTGAAGATATAGCCCGTAGGGTCGGCCACGAGTTTCCAGGGAAAGATAAGGAGACCGATAATGCCTGTAATCATTCCTCCTGTTTTAAAGGAAATCTTTTTGGGAGCGAGGTTGGCAAAATCATTTGCCGGGCTTACAATATTGGCGGCAATATTGGTTGCAAGGGTAGAAACAGCTACGGCAATCATGGCGATGCTTACCAGTAATTTATTGGAGAATCTGCCAGCCAGGACTACGGGATCCCAAATGGTTTCGTGGTAAATGATAAGGGTGGCAGAAGTAACAACCACGCCCACAAAGGCAAACATCGTCATGGAAGGGGCGAGGCCAATGGCCTGTCCGTTGATTTGTGCCTTTTGGTTTTTTGCATACCGGGTAAAATCGGGGATGTTGAGTGAAAGGGTAGCCCAGAAACCCACCATGCCGGTAAGGGCGGGGAAAAAGAATTTCCAAAATTCCCCACTGTTGGAGAATTTGGATGGTTCGCTAAGGATGGGTCCCAGCCCATTGCTTGCCCAGATAGCCCAAAATAATAAAGCCAGGGCGGCTATCGGGAGGAAGATGGCTTTAAAGACCAGCAGTTTTCGAATGCTTTCCACGCCGAGGTAGGCCACCCAGATATTAAGAAGCCAGAATAGGAAGAAGAAGATGGCAGGGCCGGTTTTCAATCCGAAAGAATCGGGAAATATTTGAGGGAGGGTACTGAGTGAGGGTATCCACAATACCATCATTTGGTAGAGGGCAAATCCGCCAATCCAGGCCTGGATACCAAACCACCCACAGGCTACGATAGCGCGGAGCATGGCGGGTATGTTGGCGCCCCGGGTACCAAAACTTGCTCTTGCAAAAACAGGGAAGGGGATGCCGTATTTTGCGCCGGCGTGGCCGTTCAAAATCATGGGAATGAGCACAATGGTATTTCCCAAAAAGATGGTGAGGATGGCCTGCCACCAATTCATACCCCCTCCAATGAGGGAGCTTGCGAGCATATAGGTGGGAATACACAGGCTCATGCTTATCCACAATGCGGCGTAGTTCCAGGTTCCCCAGGTTCTTTTGCTTTTTGGTACCGGAGCCAGATCTTCGTTGTATAATGAAGAATTTTGAATGGACGGTTGTGGCATGGTGGACAAAATTGGTTTAGGTTATGGATGCATCGGCAATGCTGATGGCTTCGCTAATGATGTTTAAGCCTTCATCTATTTGTTCTTTGGTAATGGTTAAAGGGGGGGCGATAAAGATATAACCCCAACGCACAAACGTGTACATGCCCAGTTCAAGGATTTTTGCAGCCACTTTATTCATCACAGCCATTTCTGATGCGGATGCATTGAAAGGCGCCATGGGTTCTTTGGTTTTTCTGTTTTTTACCAATTCAATACAACCTAATAATCCGGTATTACGCCAATCGCCGATGGAGGGATGTTTGGCTTTCATCTTTTCCATTTCGCTGTTGAGGTAATTCTCCATGTTCCGGCAATTTTCAAAAAGTTTATCGTCCTCATAAATTTTCAAAACCTCCAACGCTGCGGCGCAGCTTACCGGGTGGGCAGAGTAGGTGAGCCCGAGGGGCAGTACCTGGTCGTTAAATTTCTCTGCAATCTTATCGCTCACCATCAGGCAGCCAAAGGGAAGGTATCCGCAAGTGAGCCCTTTGGCCATTGAAATTAAATCCGGTACAATACCATGGTTTTGGAATCCGAACCATTGGCCGGTACGGCCAAAGCCGCTCATCACTTCGTCCATTATTAACAGGATTCCGTGTTTATTACAGATCTCGCGTACCGCTTTCAAATAACCCTTCGGATATTTTAAGCATCCGGAGGAGCCGCTTTCTCCTTCGAGGAGGATGGCGGCAATTGTGCCGGGGCCTTCAAAAGCTATTATACGATCCAGGGAGTGAATCGCATCTTTCAGCAGGTTTTCTTCACCATGCTCGTACCGGTAACCATCGGGGATATCAAAATGAATGATGTTGGGTGCCTGTTGAGAATCCACCGGATGCCTTCGTGGATCGCCGCCAGCGCTGATTGCGCCGTAGGTAGCTCCGTGATAAGACTGGTAACGGGCTAATATTTTATGCCGTCCGGTATAAATCCGGGCCAGTTTCATAGCATTCTCATTGGAAGTAGCCCCACAGATAGTGAAGAATGCTTTATTGAGGTCGCCGGGGCATATCTCGGCGAGCCTTTTTCCGAGCAGCCCCCTTACTTCAGTAGCGCAGCCCGGGGTAACATAGGCTGCCTTTTGCATTTGCTTTACTACGGCATCGGTTACCCGCTGGTTTCCATGACCAATATTAACGTTCATCAGCCCACTGGAGAAATCGATATATCGTTTTCCATCGTAATCGTAGAGATATACTCCATTTGCGTGTTCAACGGCGATGGGGTTAAGTCCACCCTGTTTACTCCAGCTAAACAGCGTATATTCAAGGCTGTTAGAAATTATTTCATTAGCTAATGATTGGGTTTCTGCTTCTGCAATCATGATAAGGTATTTATTAATTGAATTATATTAGCTCATCCAGTTAACTCCGGCTTCGGGGTTCCACTTGGTGGTGCTTTTTTTAAGTTTGGTCCAGAATTCGATTGAACTTTTGCCGGTGATATCACCTACGCCAAATTTGCTGTCGTTCCAGCCTCCAAATGGGAACGGTTCGCGGGGAACGGGAACGCCAACATTTACCCCAATCATTCCGGCGCTTGCTCTTTCCATGATATAGCGGGCGGCGCCGCCATTTTGGGTAAACACGCTGGCTGCATTACCGTAGGGGTTGGCATTTTCGATAGCCAGGGCCTCATCTACGGTTTTAGTGCGCATGATAGAAATTACGGGGCCGAAGATTTCTTCCTTTGCTACGGCCATATCCGGTTTTACATAATCAATAACGGTAGGGCCAACATAGGTGCCGTTTTCTTTTCCATCCACTTTGGCATTACGGCCATCCACTAAAATTTTGGCGCCTTGTTTTTCGGCTTCTGAAATATAATGCTCGATGCGCTCTTTAGATGCCTTGTTTATTACCGCGCCGAGGTTTTTACCTGGAACTATTTTGCGGGCTTCCTCACATATTTTATCAATGATGGGATCTACATCGCCTACCGCCACCATGGCAGAGGCAGCCATGCAGCGTTGTCCGGCGCAACCACTCATACTGGCAGCTACATTTTGGGCGGTCATTCCCGGTATGGCGTCGGGCAACACCATGAGGTGGTTTTTAGCGCCGCCGAGGGCGAGGCAACGTTTAAAATTATGGGTAGCACGCTGGTAAACAATTTTAGCAATCTTGGTTGAGCCAACAAAGGATACTGCCTGTATATCCGGATGATCGCAAATGGCTTCTACAATTTCCACATCGCCGTGTACAATATTAAATACGCCATTTGGGAGGCCTGCTACTTTGAGCAATTCGGCAATGCGTCCGCTGCAAAGAGGAACTTTTTCGGAGGGTTTGAGGATCATACAATTTCCAAGGACAATGGCATTGGGGATGGTCCAGCAGGGAACCATGGCAGGAAAGTTAAAAGGAACGATTGAGGCAACAACGCCCAGCGGGGCGTGTTCGGTACGGCATTCAACTCCTTTGCTTACTTCCATAATTTCGCCGGCAACAAGTTGGGGCAGGGAGGTGGCAAATTCGGTAAGTTCTATGCATTTTTCAATTTCTGCAATGGATTCGCCAAGGGTTTTTCCGTTTTCTTCAGAACAGAGTTGGGCAAGGGAATTCAGGTTATTTTCGAGCAGGGTTTTGAATCGGAAAAAAACCTGGACCCGTTCTTTTATGGGCATCCTGCTCCAGGCAGGGAATGCATTCTTTGCAGATTTAACGGCATTTTGAAGATCAATTTTGGAAGACATGGGAACGGTAGAAAGGAGTTCACCATCAACTGGTGAGATAACCTCTATTTTTCGGGTAGAAGAGGAATCTGTAAATTCACCATCAATAAAATTCAGGACGGGATTATACTTCATAAATCAATTTATTTTGTAATTTTTTCAATTTATAGCTCTAAAAGTATAAAATTTGTAGTTATAGCCCAAAATTTTATCTTATAACAGAATTTCCCCGTATGTCAAAAACGAGCCGACACCATTTAGATGATCTTGATTTTCTTATTCTTTCCTGTTTACAGAAGGATGGGAGGATGTCGTTTACTGAAATTGCCGAAAAATTAAATGTCTCAATTGGTACCGCCCGTGCCAGGGTAAATAAACTGATTGACGACAAAGCCATAAATATTGTAGGGAGGGTAGAGCCCGACTTAATCGGATTTCACTCCTATGCACACATTGCTATTTATGTTAGGCCTGCCACATTAAAGGAGAAGCTGGCAAAACAAATTTCTAAAAAGCCGGAAGTCAGTTTCCTCGCCATGACTTCGGGTGAATATGACCTGGAAGTGAATGTGATGTGTCGGGATCATGGGCACCTGGTACAGTTTATTGATGAGATATCAAAAATAAAAGGGGTGCATCAAACAAAGACCACGCTCTATTTTAAGGTATATAAATATGCCCAGCCGGATTTGAATTTGCTAAAGCAGAAAGTTGGGGAAGGGTACAAAGAATAACATGGCCACGAATGCACGAATGAAATGCTGAGGGCCACGGATGCACGAAAGAATGTGGGGTCTTTTTGGTGGAATGGGTATCGATATAAATGTTGAAAAAGTTTAAGGCAGTTTGCTGCCCCCACCCCGGGGGCGAAAATAAAACCGGGAAAAATCCGAACAAAAGAAAATGGCTAATGAAATTTCAGTTTGATTAAAATTTATTTTGTTCGCTGAATAGGGCATTATATCAAAGCCACGAATGCAGGAATGAAATGCTGATGGCCACGAATGCGCGAATGAAATGCAGAGGGCCACGAATGGAGGAATGAAATGTTGATGGCCACGAATGCACGAATGAAATGCCTATGCCTACGAATGCAGGAATGAAATGCTGAGGGCCACGAATACGCGAATGAAATGTTGATGGCTACGAATGCACGAATGAAATGTTGAGGGCCACGAATGTACGAATGAAATGCCTATGCCTACGAATGCAGGAATGAAATGCTGAGGGCCACGAATACGCGAATGAAATGTTGATGGCCACGAATGTACGAATGAAATGCTGAGGGCCACGAATGCACGAATGAAAACTCAACTATTCATTTCCCATATTTATTAATTCAGTTTCGGGTTTCACTTGCCTCGTCATTGTTTCCTAAATGTTACCTATCGATTATTAACTTTCTACTTACTTATAATATTGAAATGAATTTGAAGTTATTTTAATTTCAAGTATTAATTCCCTTTTCTAATAATGAATAAAAACAACTCCTTTAGCACCAGCATTCCCGTTGGAATTTCCAAGACTTGACAAAAGACCTGCATAACCTGAACCACCACCACCCCCTGGGAAAATACCATTTGATCCAAGCCCAAGTCGTATCATTGTTGAAGTTGTTGTATTAAACGTATAAAATCCTGCTTTACCACCGGTATTTACTGTGTTTCCGGCGCTACCCCCATTACCCCCGGTGGATTGTTCAATAAATGTAGTGGCATTATATTGAAATCCACTTGTTCTGACAAAAGATGCTGCTTCGCCGTTTTTACCCCAATATGAGTCAAATGCCACTGAAGAACCAAAGTTTCCTCCATAACCATCCGACAACATAGCCGGCGCTGTGAATGTTGTTTTGTAACCTCCATAAGCGGTAAGTGTTAAACCTATTGGGGAATAGCTTATTGAACTATTATTACCGTTACCACTTGTGGAGCCTCCGCCCGAGCCACCTGCACCAACAACACATCCAATACTATTACCTGGAACTACATTAATAATCCCACTTACATAACCACCCCCACCGCCGCCACCATACCAATTGCCACCTGCTCCTCCGCCCCAGGCCTCAACCCATACCTTGGTTACACCTGGAGGTATCGTCCAATTTGTGGAACCCGGCGTAGCAAATACAAAAATGTTTTTATACTCACACATATCACCCCATACCATTGTACCACTACCGTTTTTCATTAACACCTGGTTTGCAGCCCCATCTATACCATTTGCTTTTATAGTACCGGTAACGTTAATATTGCCATTTACATCAAGCTTTTCAGCGGGTGCCGGATTGCCAATACCTACATTTTGTGCATGGGCAAAAAATAGAATGAATATACAGCATAGAAAAAGGCCAACCTGTTTCATGAATTTAGATTTTAAGGTTCAGCATAAATTAAAAAACCCGGTGCGGGTTTTCATGCACCGAAATACAATATATATTGAAAAGGAATCATGTAGCAAAAAATTATCACTGGGAAAGAAGAAATGCATGGGAAGAATACCTGCTTAGGGAGGGAGGCTGAGATTAAACAAATTTTAATCCACACTAAATATTCTTCAGTTAAGTTTTATTGTTTAAATTTTTCCCATGGTTATTTTTACCCCCGGGGAGGGGGCAGCAAAATGTTTAAGAAATTCTCTTTTTTCATACTTTCCGCAACTAAACCAACTGTCATATTTGTAAATATTTGTAGTGGATATAAATTCTGGATACGGGATATAAAATCTCCTCATACCATTAAAATAGGGTTTCTGTATTCCGAATACTTAAGAAGGTTACTGATTAATTATAATTGATACCGGAAATCTCTCCTGCTGTCTTATACTGATATTTAATAGAAGCATCTTCCCCTGATAAATTTGAATTTCATTTCCTCCTCCTTTGTACCTTCGGTTATGCTTCGGGACATTTTTTATTTAATCCTATTTGTCTTCTTTGGTTCTCCAGTCTTTGCACAGAAGGATTTTGTTAAGGTGAAAGGCCATCAGTTTTTTATTAAAGACAAGCCCTATAAATTCTTTGGCGTAAATATGTGGTATGCAGGCTTGTTGGCAACTAATGAAGAAGGAAAGCAACGGTTAGTTCATGAATTGGATTTTTTGAAAAAACAGGGGGTAACAAATATCAGGGTTCTGGCTATGGTAGAAGGAATAGGAATCATTAACGGGAAATACCGTGTAACACCAGCCCTTCGCCCTTCCAAAGACAGTTTAAATAACGAATTATTAATAGCTTTCGATTTTTTTCTTAATGAGATCAGGAAAAGAAAAATGTATGCCGTTATTTACCTCTCCAACAACTGGGAATGGAGTGGAGGATTCCTGCAATATCTCAACTGGAATGATAAGTTATCGGATTCGGATATGCGGAATTATATGGAATGGGATAAGATGCGGGATGAAATTTCGAAGTTTTATTCATGTGCCCCCTGTAAACAAATGTATTTTGATGCAGCTTCCCATTTTATTAATAGGAAGAATTCTATTTCCGGAATTTCATACTATGCTGATCCCTCCATCATGGCCTGGGAAATTGCAAATGAGCCCCGACCTATGCGGCCTGCCGCTATTCCTGCATATAAATCATTTATTCAGGATGCAGCCCAGTTAATAAAATCATTGGATAAACAACACCTGGTTACCACAGGAACCGAGGGGACAATTGGCAGTGAAAATGCCGCTACTTTTTTTGAGGTTCATTCCGATCCCCTGATTGATTATGCCACTCTTCATATATGGCCCAAAAACTGGCAATGGTTCTCTGATACCTCCGTCAATATAGCAATGGTACAGGTAAAAAGGAATACCATCGCCTATTTGAAGGAAAATGATTCCATTATGCGAATTCTCAATAAACCCCTGGTATTGGAAGAATTTGGTATGCCACGTGATGCGGAACAATTAAAACCCGGAACTCCTTACCATCACCGCGAAGCCTACTACCGGTTTATTTGTAATGCCATATTTGGAAAGGATAAGGAGTTTAAAACAATCTCCTGTGCAAACTTCTGGGCATTTGGTGGCCAGGTGCAACGAAATTCTTTACAACCCTATTGGCAACCTGGCGATCCGCTAATGGGGGATCCGCCATTTGAGCCGCAGGGAATCAATGCGGTTTATGAGTCGGATTCGCATATTTGGAAATTGGTCAGAGCTGTGAATCTTGACGAATTTAAGCAGTAATTTTATCCATCTTAAAATTTGAACCCATCAATCTATGATGAATAGAGTTATACCAGTATTAATATTATTGTACTTTTTTACGGCCTGTTCTCAACCAGAAAAGAGGAAATTGAATCCTAAACGGTTTCATGCTATGCTGGAGAGTTATTGGCAGGGGCTATTGGATCTTCAACCATTAGATGCCATGCATTTTGGCGACAGTAGCAGGAATGACCAATTCCGCAATACCTGCACCCAGGCATACCGGGATGAGGTAAAGGAATTTTACCTCGGATATTCAGATAGCCTCAAACATTATGATCCTAAGGATATGGCTGAAGAAGATGCCATTAGCTATCAAATATTAAAATATGATGTCGACCTGGCTTTGGAAGGAGCAAAATTTGATACCTGGAAAATCCCATTCACCCAAATGGGAGATCCAACCAATAAACTCTCCGGCAATATCGTATTGGCCATGGGACAATATGGTTCCGGAGAATCTGCCCAGCCATTTCATTCCGTAAAGGATTATTATAATTGGTTGAAAAGGGTTAAAGGATATACAATTTGGTGCGATAGTGCAATTGAAAATTTCAGAAAGGGGATAGCAACAAACTATGTTTTACCAAAAGCATTGGTAGTAAAGATGGTAGCCATTTGCAATGGCCTTGTAAGCAATGATGTAACCAAAAGTATATTTTATGGGCCCATAAGAAATCTGCCTGTGAATTTTTCACCTTCCGAAAAAGACAGCATCACGCAAGCTTACCAGGAGGCAATCTGGGATGATCTAAATGTTGCCAACAAAAAGATGGCGGATTTTCTAAAGAACGAATACCTGCCAAAGGCCCGGGTTACCTCTGGAGTTGAATACCTTCCCAATGGAATTAACTATTATAAGTATTGTGTAAAACGATGGACGACTACCAATAAACCGCTGGAAGATATTTTCAATACGGGATTGAATGAAGTAAAACGGATTCGAGCTGAGATGGAAGAGGTTAAGCAAAGTACTGGCTTCACAGGGGACCTCAATGCCTTTTTTCATTTTATGAGAACGGATAAACAATTTTTCCCATTTACAACCGCATCGCAGGTGCTGGATTCTTTTCGCCATATATATGATATCATCAAACCGAACCTGGATAAATACTTTGTTCTTTTTCCAAAAAGTAAATTTGAGATTCGGCAAACTGAAGCATTTCGGGCAGCCAGTGCCAGTATCGAGTATATGCAGGGATCGAGCGATGGAAAGCGACCCGGAATATTTTATGTACCCATTATTGACCCGAAGGAGTTTAATGTTACCTCGGGTATGGAAAGTACATTTTTGCATGAAGCGGTTCCAGGCCATCATTATCAGTCTTCTTTACAAATGGAGGACAGCTTGTTGCCTTCATTCCGCCGATATAAGTCCTGTGGAGCTTACGATGAGGGCTGGGCGCTATATTGCGAAAGCCTGGGAAAAGAGTTAGGCCTTTATACGAATCCCTATCAGCATATGGGAGCCCTATCGGACGAAATGCTACGGGCATTGCGGCTGGTGGTGGATGTAGCCATACATAGTAAGGGAATGACCCGTGAGGAAGCCATTAAATTCATGATTGACAATGAACCGATAAGCGAAGACTTTGCAACTTCCGAGGTAGAGCGGTATATGGCCATTCCGGGCCAGGCATTATCTTATAAAGTTGGCGCCTTGAAAATTATAGAACTCAGGGAAAAGTATAGCAAACAATTAGGAAAGAAATTTAATATTGCCGAGTTCCATAAACAAGTATTAAATAGTGGAAGCATGCCACTAATGGTTTTAGAAGAAAAACTGGATAAGTGGGCAGATGCCCTTTCTGCAAAGTAGGGACTGTTGCCAAAATGATTACATTGTACTGAGGCTTTCAACATTTTATCGTCTATCAATAACGGTACATGATGTACGCTATACTCTCAATGTTTTAATTTAAGTATTGGATTAAAAGGGAGCATTAGCGTAAATCATAGGGGTGTCGCTCTCCTGCCCGTCTGGTCAGGCGGGTATCCGGCAGCCCTTGTACTGGAGAATAAGTAGGATCATATTCAATATTTTGGTAAATAGAATTATGCTAAAAATAAATATAATTCAGCGAAAATCCTTTGTAAGAAGTTTTTCCGGCATTATTTTCGCCCCCGGGGTGGGGGCAGCAAATTGTCTTAAACTTTTTCAATATTTATATCCTTGCACATTCCTCCAAAATGGGCCCACATTCATTCGTGCATTCGTGGTAATTGGAATTTCATTCGTGCATTCGTGGCTTTGATATATTGCCCTATTTAGCGAACAAAATAAATTTTAATCAAACTGAAATTTCATTAGCCATTTTCTTTTGTTCGGATTTTTCCCGGTTTTATTTTCGCCCCCGGGGTGGGGGCAGCAAACTGTCTTAATCTTTTTCAATATTTATATCCTTGCACATTCCACCAAAAAGCCCCCCATTCATTCGTGCATTCGTGGCTAAAAGGAATTCATTCGTGCATTCGTGGTGATTGGCATTTCATTCGTGCATTCGTGGCCATCTGCATTTCATTCATGGCTTAAATAGCACAAACAGAAAAAGTATCGTAAATCTACGTATCAACTATACGTAAAGTAGCCATCCTGTTTAACGGCTATTTACGATTCTTGCGGATATTTATAACAAGGCAGAAAAGGGGCAGATTTGCTCTTGAATAGCAACCCAAACTGCCGCATCTTTGTATCAGAAGTTGATTGATAGTTAATATCAATCATATCCAAAGATCCAGAAAAACCAAAGCGCTTCCAATATCCG
>JAFEAB010000033.1 GCA_018266615.1 Bacteroidota bacterium | reverse complement strand
TGCTTTACCACTTCAAAGATGTGGGTCATCAGGTGTTCGGGCAGTGCCTGCACACCAATACTGTAAATATTTTCTTTAAATTCCTGCTTTACGTTACTGATTGTGCCATCCAGGATTTTTTTTCCTTTATTAACCAGGATAATATGATTACATATTTCTTCAACCTGTTCCATTCGGTGGGTACTGAAGATAATCGTGCTGCCATTTTTTGCCAGGTTAAAGATTTCATCTTTAATCAGGTTGGCATTCACCGGGTCGAGGCCACTAAAGGGTTCGTCCAGGATGATGAGGGAGGGGTTGTGCAATATGGTAGTTACAAACTGGAGTTTTTGACTCATTCCCTTACTCAGGTCTTCTACCTTTTTGTTCCACCAGGTTTCCATTCCAAATTTTACAAACCACTTTTTTATTTGGGTTGTAGCATCTGCTTTGGAGAGCCCTTTTAAGCGAGCCAGGTACAATGCCTGTTCCCCAATGGTCATTTTTTTATATAGCCCTCTTTCTTCGGGCATATACCCAATGAAATGCGAATCGTTGAGGCCATTAAATTTTTTACCGTTAAATAAAATTTCGCCGCTATCCGGATAAAAAATTCCGGTAATCATGCGAATCAGGGTGGTTTTACCGGCGCCATTAGGGCCAAGCAACCCAAAAATTCCACCCTGTTCTACATTGAAACTGATGTCATCAACTGCTTTTTGGGTGGCAAAATATTTTTTGAGGTTTCGGAGTTCTAAAATATTCATACTGAAAAATTGCAGGGTAAAAGTAAGCCCTTTTGAATAAGCGGAGGGGTTAATGGATGAATGGGTACATTTTAAAGGGATTCTGAAACTTTTGAGGCTACCAGTTCGCCATCCATGGCGGCGCTTACTATGCCACCTGCATAACCGGCGCCCTCACCGCATGGGAAAAGGTTTTTGATTTGCGGATGTTGAAGGGATTTTTCATCTCTTGGAATTCGGACCGGGCTTGAAGTGCGGCTTTCGGTGGCAACCACCACGGCTTCATTGGTATAAAATCCTTTCAGTTTTTTCCCGAATTGCACGAAGGCCCTGGATAATGAATGATAAATAAAAGGTGGAAGTACGGCGGAGAGGTCCGTGGCTTTTAACCCCGGAATGTAAGAGGCCACGGGAAGCGTTGCTGATATTTTTCTTTTGCAGAAGTCCTCCATGCGGGATGCAGGAGCTACAAATTTCCCGCCCCCGGCATCAAAACATGCAGCTTCCACCCTGTCCTGAAAATACATAAACGCCAGCGGGTCATCCTGCAAGGTTTTATTTTTTAGGTAGGTTAGTGCATTGGGTAAATCCACCTCCACCACCATACCACTGTTGGCATAGGGATTATTTCGTTTGGAGGGGCTCCAGCCATTTACCACCAGCCTTCCTGCTTCGGTAGCAGCCGGTGCAATAATTCCACCGGGGCACATACAAAAAGAAAATACCCCTATATTTTCTACCCGGGTAACCAGGCTGTACGAGGCCGGAGGCAGGTACTCTCCCCTCAACTGGCAATGGTATTGAATAGAATCGATAACAGCCTGCGGATGCTCGATCCGTACCCCTAATGCAAAGGGTTTGGGTTGTATCAGGATTTTACTTTCTGCCAGCAGCCTAAAAATATCTCGTGCCGAATGACCACAGGCAAGTATTAATGCGTCTCCTAAAAATTGATCTCCGGATGCAGTTTCCACTGCGGTGAAGTGATTGTTTTGATGGCGTATGGAGGTTACTTTTTGCTCGAACCACAACTCCCCGCCATGCTGGAGGATACAATCGCGCATGGCGCTGATGATACCCGGAAGTTTGTTGGTGCCAATATGCGGGTGCGCTTCATACAAAATATTTTCTCCGGCCCCGAATTGCACAAAAAGGCTTAGGATGCGGTTGATATCGCCCCTTTTATTGCTGCGGGTGTATAATTTACCGTCACTATAGGTTCCTGCACCCCCTTCTCCAAAGCAATAATTACTTTCAGGATTTACAATCCCTTCCCGGTTTAATTGGGCAAGATCGCGACGCCGGTTTTGAACATTTTTCCCTCTTTCCACAATAATAGGCCGGATGCCTTGCTCTAATAATTTGAGAGCGGCAAACAAACCCGCGGGGCCGGCGCCAACAATAACCACCTGTTTTTTTGCTGCGCTTACATTTTTAAATGGGAAAATTTGAGCCTTATAGGGTGCAAAGGGTTCATTAAAACTGGCCAGTACGGTCAGGTTAATAAATACATTCCTTCCTCTGGCATCTATCGACTTTCGCAAAATCGAATATCCGCTAAGCTGATTTACAGGGAGGGAAGCTTCTTTTGAAAGCATTTCCCGGATATGAGATTCTGAACTTGCCTGGGAAGGCTTCAGCCGAAGCTGGAATTGTTTTTTCATGTGTCAGGATTTTATCCTAAAAACATGGAGTAATTAAAACGGAAGGTCATCCACGGCATTGTCTCCAGAGCCGGAAAAGGTGTCTAACGGCTCCAGGTATTCGTTATTGGGGCCTCCGTTGCCGGTATTAAGCAGGGGCTCAATTCGCCAGGCATCCAGGTTAGTAAAATAGCTGATTTTGCCATCTTTTTCCCATTTGGTGCCCTTAATATTAAAATACACTTTCAATTCCTGCCCAATATTTACTTTATCGAGTATGGCTGTACGATCCTGAACACACTGAAATTTTACATAATTAGTAATGGTCTTCCCATTAATTTCTTCCGTTTTTTCAACTACAAACTCTCTTTTCTTGAAAGATTCTGAATGTTGAATGGTATCGTTTTTTACCAATAGTTTCCCGGTTAATTCGAAACTCATAATTGCTATTTTGAACAGATAAAATTAGGCCAATTTTCCTGATTAGAATCAGGGTAATTTTTTCTTTGGGAAAAGGGTGTAATTTTTATTCATTAATCAAAAAACAAATTTGGCAAGGAATAAAAATGTGAAAAAAGTTTTTGCGAATTTGGATAAAATTAGGATAGATGAATCATTTTGGGGCAATCCGCAGAAACCCGTGCCAGTATTGGATATAATAAGGATAACTTACTTTGAGGTGTTTTCCGACAAAATTGAGGTTTAGGATAAAATAAAGGGAATAAAAAATTTTTTTTTCAACAAATATTACTTGATATTCGTTGTTCTGCTAAAGAATTTTTTAATCTCGTATTAAACCGGTTTTTTGGCGAAACTTTCCAAATAAAATTGTAACTCAATATAAATTGTTTTTGCTAAGATGGAGAAACCTTTTGAGCAAGTGTGGGCTAACTGTTTGGAGATCATTAAGGATATCGTAGAATGGCAGCACTTCAAAACCTGGTTTGAGCCAATACGGCCCGTTGAACTGAAGGATAAAATTTTAACCATTCAGGTTCCCAGCCAGTTTTTTTATGAGTATATTGAAGAGCATTATGTAACCCTGCTGGCCAAAACCCTGAAAAGGGAACTGGGTAAAGATGCCCGGCTGGAATACAGGATAATGGTTGACAGTGGCAATAGCAAAAATAAACCGCTAACCATTGATGTTCCGGGTAATGGCGGGTATAAATCTTATTCAAACAACGAAATGGACTTTCCACTCGTTATAAATAATCCGGTTAAGAACCCCTTTGTAATCCCGGGGTTAAAGAAAATGCAGATTGACCCCCAACTCAATCATGCTTATACCTTCGAGTCCTATATTGAGGGCGATTGTAACCGGGTGGCACGGCGCGCCGGCAAAACCGTAGCAGAAAAGCCGGGATCTACCTCTTTTAATCCGTTGGTTATTTATGGAGGGGTAGGGCTGGGTAAAACCCACCTGGCACAAGCCATTGGTAATGAAGTGAAGCGCCTTCATCAGAATAAAGTGGTCTTATATGTAAGTTCCGAAAAGTTTATCAACCAGTTTATAGACCACAGCCGCAACCATGCCATCAACGATTTTATCCATTTTTACCAAATGATCGATGTACTCATTATTGATGATGTACAATTTTTTAACCGGGCCGAAAAATCCCAGGATGCCTTTTTCTCAATCTTCAACCATTTACACCAAAGCGGCAAACAACTGATTCTCACCAGTGATAAATCTCCCAAAGACCTGGAAGGCGTTCAGGAAAGGCTGCTCAGCCGTTTCCGTTGGGGGCTCAGTGCCGATCTCCAGGTGCCGGATTATGAAACCAAGATTGAAATCTTGGAGAAAAAAATGAAAGCCGACGGGCTGGATATGCCACGCGAAGTCGTAAAATATATTGCCTATAATATAAGCAGTAATGTACGGGAGCTGGAAGGTGCCCTCATTTCTCTCTTGGCACAATCTTCGCTGAATAAAAGAGAAATTGACCTCGAGTTGGCAAAAAAGGTACTTCGCAATTTTGTGAAATCTTCCAGTAAGGAAATCACCATCGATGCTATTCAAAAAATGGTTTGCGAATATTTTGATGTTCCTTATGATAAGTTATTGCAAAAAACCCGGAAACGTGAAATTGTTCAGGCAAGGCAAATCACCATGTACCTGTCTAAGGCCTTTACTAAAAATTCTTTGAAAACTATTGGCGAACATTTTGGTGGCCGGGATCATACCACCGTAATCCATTCCTGCCAAACGGTTAAGGATTTAATGGATACCGATAACCTGTTTAAAGAAAGTGTACTGGAATTGCAGCAAAAGGTGCAATTGGCGGCCATGTAAAACAGGAGAAAACAATATTGATCATCCGGCCAAAGCGCCGGATTTTTATTGTACCTATTTCTCTCTAAAGTTTGGGTGAAAAGGAAAAGGATTGTATTTTTGCTGCCCTTCAATAAGGAAGTTCTTTAGGAGAGGTGCCTGAGTGGCCGAAAGGGCCGGTTTGCTAAACCGTTGTACGGGCTTAAACCTGTACCGAGGGTTCGAATCCCTCCCTCTCCGCCCACAAGTTTTCCGTTCGGGATGTAGCGTAGCCCGGTTATCGCGCCTGGTTTGGGACCAGGAGGTCGTGTGTTCGAATCACACCATCCCGACAAACATGGGAAGCCCTGGCAATGCCGGGGCTTTTTTATGCAGCGTTGAAAACTTGTTTTCAAAAGCGGAAATAAAAAAGCCCGGGCCGCTGGTACAGCGGCGGGCTTCTCCTGTTTGTCAATCCTCTCCCGGTGATCAACGCAGTTAATCACATTTATGCAGCGTTGAAAACCTGTTTTAAAAAGCGGAAATAAAAAAGTCCGGGCCGCTGGTACAGCGGCGGGCTTCTAATGTTTGTCAATCCACCCCCGGTGATCAACGCAGTTAATCACTTATATGCAGCGTTGAAAACTTGTTTTCAAAAGCGGAAATAAAAAAGCCCGGGCCGCTGGTACAGCGGCGGGCTTCTAATGATTGTCAATCCACCCCCGGTGATCAACGCAGTTAATCACATTTATGCAGCGTTGAAAACTTGTTTTCAAAAGCGGAAATAAAAAAGTCCGGGCCGCTGGTACAGCGGCGGGCTTCTCCTGTTTGTCAATCCTCTCCCGGTGATCAACGCAGTTAATCACATTTATGTTCAATTTTCCGCGTTGAAATGGTATCGAAAGGTCAATCTATATTTATAAACCCTATTAATTATTCTCCTGTATAAACTACCCCGGAGGTTGGAGTTTCATGCAAAACAATCTTCGATAATTGAGGGATTTCTGGTTTTATTTTATTCCACATCCATACTGCAATTCTTTCGCAGGTTGGGTTTTCTAATCCCGGCAGGTTGTTGAGTAATTTGTGGTCGATGCTTTTTATAATAGGGTCAATAACCTGTTTTAATTCTGCAAAATCCATTACCCAGCCAATTTCATTATCCGGCTTTCCTTCAATATAAATTACCGCCCGGTAAGTATGGCCATGAATCTCTTTGCATTTATGCCCATCCGGAACAAAGGGAAGGAAGTGGGCTGAATCGAAGGAAAATTGTTTAAAAATTTCCATTTGGGAATTATTTTAATTTCTGTTATTTG
>JAFEAB010000032.1 GCA_018266615.1 Bacteroidota bacterium | reverse complement strand
TTTTATACATGCTGAAACTCTCGCAAATCACCAGAATAATATTGGGCTTTTGCAGCAGTGTATCCGAAGGTTGGTAAACCCTTTCGTAATTCAGGGAGGAAGAGTCCGGATTCTTTACATCGAGCCACTGGCTAATCAGGGGATAGTATTTTTCTACCTGTGCCAGGTTGTAACTATTTGAACGCACCTTAAGGGAACTGAAAAAAGTTTGTAACGGGTTTAGAGCGGTATTGGATTTAAAATCATCCTGCAATAAAAAGGCATCACTCCAACGAAGCGGAAACTGCCCCAACTTTCCAAAACTGGATATCCCAAGCAACAGCCCAAAAACAATGAAAATTATAACCCTCCGCTTTTTCTTGCCTGGAAAAGCAGGAGTGTTTCTTAACAACGATAAATAACGGTTATGCCACCACGAGAACAGGAATATACCGGCAACCAGGAGCAGTAAAATCCAACCCAGCGGATAAGACTCCTGCATCATGGAGAAGGATATACCTGCATCAGCAAGAAAATTTAATACTGTGGCATTTAACTTTTGATGCAGGTAATCGTAATGATAGAAATCCGCAATCAAAAAAACCAGGAGTACCAGGAAAGCAGCCGGTACTATAATTTTCCAAAACCGGGATGCGATTTTGCTTTTAAACGGGTTCAAAAAAGGGAATACGGAGGGAATAAAAATCCCCAAACCCATCATGGCCATGAACTTAAGATCGTAACGGAATCCCAACCAAAACGCTGTACCCGAAAACGGCCTGCCTTCGGGCTGGAAATGATAAAAGAAAATAAAACGGTAAGCCATCATAACCACCAGAAAGAAAAACATCACCCCAACCACCCATCTTACCAACCCGGGCAACTTTGATAAATATGGCATTCCGTTAAATAATTTAGCCTGCAAAATTAGTTTAATTATTTTTGAATCAGTTTTACCACATGGGCTTAGCTGAACTGGATAAATCAATCTTTAAAATAATCAATTACCAGATGTCGAATCCGGTATTTGATCTATTCATGCCCTTTATCCGCAACCAATACCTTTGGATGCCCCTGTATATATTTTTGGTCGTTTTCATTTTAACCAATTTCAAAAAAACAACCGCCTGGTACCTGGTTTTTGCCATTGGCACGGTGATCCTATCCAATTTTATCAGCAGCGACCTTATAAAAGGGAACATTTACCGGTTAAGACCGTGTAATGATCCCAGCCTGGCAAATTATATCCATGTTTTGGTGGGATACCGGCCTCAGAGTTCCAGCTTTACCTCCTCCCATGCCACCAACCATTTTGCGATGGCGGCCTTCTTTTATTATACCTTAAAAAAGTACCTGGGAAATTATTGTTACCTGTTTATGGGGTGGGCGGCCATTATTTGTTTTGCACAGATATATGTGGGTGTCCATTTTCCATTTGATATATTAGCCGGTGCAGCAATTGGTTTTGTTTTAGGATATTTGTCGGCAAGAAGTTTTAACCGCAATTACGGATTAATCCGAGCCGCATGACCGATGTATTCATCATTTTTCTACTGATTTTTATTAATGGGATATTCGTGATGACCGAAATTGCCCTGGTAAGTGCCCGAAAGTCGAAGTTGGATGCCCTTGCCAATAAAGGCGATTTAAAAGCAAAAGTGGCCCTTGCCCTGGCAGAAAACCCTGAAAAATTCCTGAGCACGGCACAAATAGGAATCACACTGATTGCCATATTAACCGGGGTTTACACAGGCGATAAGTTTGGAAATAAACTACAACCCATTATTGCTCAAATTGGAATCCTTGAACCCTATTCGAAAGCTATTGCCACCAGCTCGGTGGTTATTTTAGTTACTTTCCTTTCGATCATTTTCGGAGAACTCATCCCCAAAAAGATCGGGTTAATAAGGGCTGAAAATATTGCCAGACAGGCCGGTGGCCCTATGAATTTCCTGTCTACCCTCATGCACCCATTCGTTTGGCTGCTTTCAAAAATCACAAACCTAATTTTTAGTGCCCTGAAAATTTCGAAGAGCAGTGAAAGTTCGGTTACGGAGGAGGAGATAAAGGCCATCATTTCCGAAGGATCCGAGATTGGTGCCATTGATGAGGGGGAAAAGGAAATTATTGAACGGGTATTTCACCTGGGCGACAGGAATATCACATCATTGATGACTCACCGGACCGATATTGAATGGGTGGATGAAAAAGACACCGTACAGGAATTTAAAACTAAATTTCCGGAGGTAGTATACAGCAGTTTTCCGGTGTGCGAGGGCTCAATCGATGAAATTAAAGGACTTGTATATGTTAAGGATCTGGTGAAGGCAGGTCCGGAAGCAACTATGGCATCATTGGCGAAACCCGCCCTGTTTGTCCCGGAAAATAATAAAGCATATCAACTCCTCGAAAAGTTTAAGGAAACAAAAATACACTCCTGTTTTATTGTAAACGAATATGGTACCCTCGAAGGGCTAATCACCTTAAATGATATTCTCGAGGCCATTGTGGGAGAAGTTCCCCAAACAGGGCAGGAAGAATATGAAATCGTTCAACGGAATGATGGCTCCTACCTGGTAGATGCGCAAATACATTTTTATGATTTTCTTGCGCATTTTCAAAAAGGCGACTGGGAAGTGGATGCCGATTTTGACACGCTGGCGGGCTTTGTTCTTCATGAACTGGAACATATTCCGCAAACAGGTGAAAGGTTCGACTGGAGGGGATTCTCATTCGAAATTGTAGATATGGATGGGCAGCGGATCGATAAAATTCTGGTAACTCTTTCGGATAACTTAAAGCAGGAACTGGACGTAAGAAATTAAAACCGAAACAAGGCCAGGCTGTCCGGATTTACAATTCGCAGGCTTTTCCGGGTTTCTCCGTTCACTACGTGAAATATGCCTGTTTGCTCCGGATGCTCCCGGTATAATATGGTGCTGGTGAAGCGCACTTCATTTAAACTACCGGAAAAGGGTAGCTGCAAATAAGCATTTACCGCATCCTCTTTAATTTCATAACCCAGGTAATTGAATAGTTGGGGCCTGCCATTTATTGAAATTTTCAGATGTTTTCCCAAATAAACTCCCACTTGCAGGGATGCCTCTTCTTTATTGGAAGGGTGAATTAGAAATATAGGCTTCCGGACTTCCTTCTTCAAAGCTCCTTCCAGGTCGTCGGTAAACATCCGGCAGGTTAACTCCAACAGGTGCTCACCGGGGCTATTCCGCATTTCAACCACACTCACATAATAAGGATGGCTTCCACTCATACCCAGTGAAAAGAAAGAAATGATCAACCATTTATAAAAAATTGCTGCCACTTATTTTCAAAAATTTAAAAATCTGCTTTTCATTCATGAAATTCGCCAGTAAAATTAGAAGATCCGGATTATATCGTGAATGAATTTGGTTTTTATTGGAAGATTGGCTGGGAGCATATCATAAGTACAGGGGCTGCAGATCATATTCTTTTCCTGATTGCATTGGGAGTAATTTACCTGCCGCGTAACTGGAAATCGGTACTGATCCTGGTTACCGCATTTACCATCGGCCATTCAGCAACGCTTTTATTGAGTGCTACGAACACGCTCCGGGTTCCTTCAAACCTGGTTGAATTCCTGATTCCACTCACCATTATAGTTTCAGCATTGTTTAGTATCTTTCACCGGAAACAACAACCTGCTAACCTAAATGCAAATTACCTGATTGCAATAGCTTTTGGATTAATCCATGGTTTAGGGTTTGCAAACAGTATCCGGTTTATGCTGATGAGTGAGGAAAATATTACCGTTCCACTCTTGTCATTCAATTTGGGATTAGAAACTGGGCAAATAGTAGTAGTGCTATGGTTGCTTGGACTGAATTATTTTTTTCAGAATAAACTAAGAATTAAAAAGGAATATTATGTATTGGCGCTTTCTGGTATAACCCTTATTTGTGCTATTGTTATGGCTTTTCAAAGGATTCCTTTGCTGGCGAATTAAAACCAATATTAAAAATGAAAAAGAATTGTATCCTGTTTATTACTCTAATCATAAATTCGGCCCTATTAGTGGGTGCTCAAAATATTCAAAATAACCCCGGTAGTAACCATGGAAACCGGTTTGAGCAACTGGGTACCATTTTACCCACCCCAAATGAATACCGAACTGCCAGCGGAGCTCCTGGACCAAAATACTGGCAACAACGCTGCGACTATGCCATTCAATGCGAATTAGATGAAATCCAAAAAAAACTTACGGGAAAGGAACAAATCACGTATTACAACAACTCTCCGGATGAACTCCGTTACCTATGGCTGCAATTGGATGAAAACCAGCACAGCCGCAAAAACAATGCGGGGTATCAGGAGAGTTCCCGTTTCCAGCAAAGGATTACTGAAGCAGGTGCCGACCAGATTGTAGGGAAAAAGGATAACGAATATGGTCTCAACATCACTTCTGTAACAGATGAAATGGGGAGAAAACTCACCTACTTCATCAACAAAACTATGATGCGGGTTGAATTGCCCAGGCCCTTGAAACCCGGGCAACAATTTAAATTTTCGGTGGAATGGAATTATTTCCTAATAGATCGCAACAAATATAGTGGAAGAGGCGGTTATGAACATTTTGCAGCCGATGGCAATGATTTATTTACCATTACCCAATGGTATCCAAGGCTTTGTGTGTATAGCGATTTCCAGGGATGGCAAAACCACCAGTTCACCGGCACGGGCGAATTTGCTCTTACGTTTGGAAATTTTCGGGTAAGCATCACCGTTCCTTCGGATCATGTTGTGATGGCTACGGGGCAATGCCAAAACTATGAAAAGGTACTTTCTTCCCAGGAAATGGGCCGTTGGCAAAAAGCCCAAACGGCTAAAGATGTGGTTGAAATTGTTACCCTCAATGAGGCAAAAGCAAAGGAAAAAAAGAAACAACCGGGAAAAAAGACCTGGATTTTCAAGGCCGATATGGTACGCGATTTTGCCTGGGGCAGCAGCCGGAAATTCACCTGGGATGCCATGCCGGCTTATGTAGAAGGCAAAAAGGTGATGTGTATGAGCGCCTACCCAAAAGAAGCGTATAACCTTTACCGCAGGTATAGTACCAAAGTGGTGGCGCATACCATAAAGAGCTATTCTCATTTCACCATCCCCTACCCCTACCCAGTAGCACAAAGTATTGAAGCCAGTAACGGGATGGAATATCCGATGATTTGCTTTAATTACGGCAGATGCGAGCCCGATGGCACATACAGTGAAGCCACCAAAAACGGAATGATCGGCGTGGTGATTCATGAGGTTGGGCATAATTTCTTCCCTATGATTGTGAACAGCGACGAACGCCAGTGGACCTGGATGGATGAAGGGTTGAACAGCTTCTGTGAGTTTCTCACCGAACAGTTATTCGACAACAAATTTCCTTCCCGCAGAGGACCAGCCTATAAAATTGTGGATTACATGAAACTTCCAAAAGACCAGTTGGAACCCATCATGACCAACAGTGAAGACATCAACCAGTTTGGAAATAATGCCTACGGAAAACCTGCTACAGGATTGAATATCCTGCGCGAAACCATTATGGGCAGGGACCTTTTCGATTACGCTTTTAAAGAATATGCGCGCCGCTGGGCATTTAAACATCCCACTCCCGCCGACTTTTTCCGTACCATGGAAGATGCCAGTGCCGAAGACCTTGACTGGTTTTGGAGAGGATGGTTTTATGGTACCGAGCCCTGTGATATTTCCCTTGATTCTGTTGAATGGGGAAAATTAGACACGGCTGATTTGGCGCATTCTCCGCAAAGCCATTCCCGGAAAGTAAAGATTGCCCCCCCGATGGTGGATCAAATTGATAATATTTCTGCCTACCGGAACCGGATGGATAAAAAAATAGTTTTTGCTACCGATGCAGATACCTCTCTTCGGGATTTTTACTGGTATTACGACCGCAACCTGGTTAAAATAGATACCCGCCCAATAGAAACAGAATCAGACGGTGGCTCCGAACCCGCCTCCACCCATGAAATAAATAATTTCGCTTACCCGTACCAGTACGAACTGAGTTTTTCCAACAAGGGCGGAATGGTGATGCCTATTATCATTGAATGGACATTCACCGATAATACCACACAAATAGACCGTATCCCGGTTTATATTTGGAGGAAGGATGAATATTATGTCACCAAAAATTTCCTTTTACCAAAAGAAGTAAAATCAATCCAGATTGATCCTTACCGTGAAACCGCGGATATCAACGAGGAAAATAATGTTTGGCCCACCACCACCACCCAATCTTCATTCCAGCTTTTTAAGAAAAAGCTCGCAGTTCCCAGGGGAGCCGCAGCAGGGAATCCCAATCCCATGCAACGCGTAACTCCATGATTAACAGTGTTATTTTTATTAAAATCAGGCCTTTTCAATAAAAAAATACCAAATTATTGTGCATTCCTAAAATTTCTTTTATACTTTTATTCTCTGTTTTATTAGGCATCCGCCTCTTATCCTCTGTAATCCAATCCTCCCCAATATCGCTATCTCTTTAAAAGTGCATCCCGCTGTATGCATGTTTTTTAGTGAGACCATCAGTATCCCCTAAGACTTTTTGTTTAACTCTACAAACCTGATGACATGAAAAGAATTTCACTAAAGAGATCAAACCTGTTGGGCATTGGCACCCTGGTTTTGGCTGCCTCTTTCACTTTTGCCGGTATCTCTTCTACCGCACAGACTTTCTGTGAAAATGAACTGGTTTATTTTTCTGAAAATTTTGGTACCGGAACTACGGTTTCATCAAATCCAAATGTAATTCAAAATGGTCCGCTGGAATATATGGCAACCGGGATTATGGAACCAGACGGAACCTACCGGGTTGCTGATAATACGCAGCAAAAACCTGAATGGCATGCTTCCGAAGACCATACGCCTGGAGATGTGGATGGCAGGATGATGGTAATTAATGGAGCAGGTGGGGATTTTTACCAGGTAGTGGTAAATGCTCCCAATGGGTTCCAAGCAGGAACCTACGGGCTTAGCGCCTTTGTGATGAATGTGAATACACCCGGTACCTGCTCTCCTACCGTTGCGCTGCTCCCCTCCCTCACCCTAACAGCCGAATATCTTGATAATTCCGGCAACTGGGTAAAATTCATGAGTGCCCCTTATACAACCAATGAAGTTCCTCAATCCGCAGACCCCACCTGGGTTCAATTAGGCGGTGTACTGACCCTGCCTTCGCTGGGTAATTTCATTCCGCAATCAGTGAGAATTACAGTTGGTTCTTCAACTTCAGGCGGCTGTGGTAACGATTTTGCACTGGATGATATCCGTTTCGCCACCTGCCCTTCGGGTGGCCCGCTTCCCGTTTCCTTCCTTGGAATAGATGCCAGGCAGAAAGGTACCGGAGTTAGTGTGGATTGGTCAACCTCCTTTGAATTCAATAACAAATATTTCCTGGTAGAACGGAGCAATGATGGCGGTCATACCTGGTTTATTGCTGCCAAAGTTAACAGCCAGGGAAACAGTACTACCAGGCACGATTATAACGGGTTTGATCCAAAACCTGAAATGGGAATAAATTATTACAGGGTGCGCCAGGTTGATTTTGATGGAACTTCAAAATTCACATCAACCGTTGCGGTACGGGTTTCCATTGATAAGACCACCGGAACAGTTCTTGCCAATCCATTCATTAACGATATTACTATCGATTTCCTGAGTACAAGGAGCCAGGTATTGCATACCCGGGTTTTCGATAATATGGGGAAGACTGTAATCAGTCAGCAGATAAACCTAACAGGTGGTTCAAACCGTAAGGTAATCAACGCAAATCAGCTACAGAAAGGAATGTATATTATTCAGGTGCTGGATGAAGAAGGAAATGTAATCCTGAAAAACAAGCTGAT
Source organism: Bacteroidota bacterium (assembly GCA_018266615.1). Taxonomy (GTDB): domain Bacteria; phylum Bacteroidota; class Bacteroidia; order Chitinophagales; family Chitinophagaceae; genus Ferruginibacter. The sequence goes on along the minus strand of JAFEAB010000032.1, from coordinate 2,942 downwards.
TAAAATGTAATTTGTTTTTGTAAATAAAAAAGGGGCTGCCATTTGGCGGCCCTTTTTTTGCTACCCAACCGGCATGTTCATATACCTTGTTTCATTTTAATGAAACTTTCTATGTTGAGTAAATTGTTCGTCAGGAATAGAAACAAATGAATGGTAAGTTTATTTTAGTTGGTTCCTTCAATTAGAAATAATTTTTCAGTACCAATTAATATCCAATTACCTCGCGGTTTAGTTCAAGAGGTAAAGATGCGGTTAAAAGTGTCTTATCCAGGGAAGAAAACTGAAATGGAAATCTATGGAGGGGTGACGCTGAATATTTCGAACCTTAAAGACCGGTACGTCCATCCCGAAGGGCCTTCTTTTTATTTTTATTTTTTTGTTCCCACTTCAACATTTCGGGGGTCTTCTCCACTTCCTTCTTTTTACCATTACTGGCTACTTCAGGCTCTTTTGTTGGTGGTTTGGGTTTTACCAGGTTGTTATGATCCCATTGTTCTGTTCTAATTAACCTGCCGGAACCGGGTTCGTAGTAGCGCCATTCTCCATGCTTAACGGCATAGGGTGCTACCGGTACCAATTTGTACTCCAAAATTTCATTGTTATCCATACCATAAATGGCCACCGTATCATAAGGGGCCTCCGGATTATACCCTTTCCAATTTTCTTCGCGCACCAGATCTCCGAGGTAGGTAAAATATTGCTGTAACCCGTCTTTGCTTCCCAACACAAAGTGCTCCACGCCAATAAGGTCACCTTCCAAATTATACTTCCTCCAGAACCCGTCTTTCTCACCCTTCTTATAAACACCCTCCTCCTCATACCCTGGCTCTCCCCGAAGTTCATCCACATGAATTACCCATTTGCCGGACTTCTTTCCATCCGGCAAAATGGCATTTAAGGTATCTCCGTTTTGGTTCAGCTTAAATTCTTTGTATCTCCCCTGGGCATAGGAAGGAAGATAAAAAATGCAGGTAAGAAATAAAATGAAGATATTTTTTGATTGCATGAATATGGATTTCTTTAATTAAGCCGCCTGTTGCAATTTCACTTTGAATTTTATCACTGCCCGTGTTTACACTCCTAAAAATAACAAAAAACTTGGTCTTAGGTTAGATGAATGGATTAAACAAAAATGTGAAATCATCCCTTTTCAAGTCGATGTTTCCAGGTAAATTCAAAATTGTCGCTGAATCAATCCATTGATTTCTACCTATTAATAGAATGCCAGGTGAACAAAACAGGAATTTAAACTCAATATTTCCCAAAATACCAAGACCCCCGGTTTCTTTCATATATTATCTTTACAAAAAAAATAATGTCAATTAAAACCCAATTAATAACGGATTTTGAACAGGAATCAAAAAGCACCAAAAGAATCCTGGAAAGGGTTGATTTTTTGAAAGCGGATTGGAAGCCGCATGATAAATCGATGACTTTTGGGCGTTTAGCCACTCATATTGCAGAGTTGCCCATTTGGATCAACCGTATTTTGGAAGCGGATAAATTTGATTTTGCAACCGCCAATTTTACACCCAATGTAGCAAAGGATTCGGAAGACTTGCTTCGGATTTTTGAAACGCATTATTCCAATGCCCTGAAAGCCCTGAATACGGTCTCAAATGATGAGCAACTGCAAGGTATCTGGACGGCGGTAAGAGGTGATATCCCTGTTTCCTCAGATAGCAAAAGAAATTCTATCCGGCATTGGGCACTCCACCACATCATCCATCACCGGGGTCAACTTTCGGTTTACCTGCGGCTTCTTGATATTCCCGTACCGGGCCTTTATGGGCCCAGTGCCGATGAAAGGCGGTCTTGATTCAGGAAACATCTTCCCAAAATGAAAGATTTCAAAAAATATTACCGGGTACCTGCTGAACCGGATATATTATACCAGGCCCTCACCAATGCGAATACAATTCGGTTATGGACAGGCGAAGAGGCTATTATGGAAGAAATGCCAGGAACCATCTTTTCACTTTGGGATGGAAGTATTACCGGTATTAATATTGAATTTGTCCCTCCTCAGAAAATTGTACAGCATTGGGACTTTGGCGACCAGGAAACTCCGTCGGTTGTAACGATAAAGCTTCATCCCGATAAAAAAGGATTTACTTCCCTGGAAATAACCCAAACCAATATTCCGGATGAGGATTTTGAGAATATTGCAAATGGATGGACAGACATTTATATTTCTTCCCTTATCGATTTTTACAAAGAATAATGCGGTTTAAGAGAGCGATTACACTTCCCCGTGATTTAAAGAATATCCTAAATGACCTGAACATTCAAAGGCATTTTATCCAGCTCCACATTCATCCCATCACCTCATCATTTATGAAATTAAATGATGGGACACTTGATGACCGGGATATTCAAAAAATTTTTAACTATTATGGGCTGGCGGTACCCGCCATTTTAGGGGAAGCATTTTGTTTATTAAACGGCAAAAAAATGACAGAAAGAGAACGATGCTGCAGTACCGCTCAGGGAGCCATGACCGGTCTCTTCGATGATTTTTTTGATAAACAGTTTCTGGATGAAGAAAATATCAAATCGGCGATTGAAAACAACATCCAACCGGATCGCAGTTCCAATGAAGCTTTATTCTCCCTGTTTTATCAAAAAGCATTAAAAACTGCTCCTGCAGCGGCTTTGGTAAAGCAGCGGTTGCTGGATGTATATCAGGAACAACTGGAAAGTAAAAAACAATTGGGCGGAGCCTTGAGTTATGAAAACCTCCTGGAATTAACTCAAAAAAAGGGAGCAACCTCCCTCCTATTTTATTACTCCGCTTTCTGCCAAAAGGAGACGGCAATTGAAAACAACCTGATCGCTAAACTGGGAGGATGGATGCAACTGTCGAACGACATTTTTGATGTTTACAAAGACAGAGAATCTGGGATCGATACCCTGGTAACTACCTGCTGTGATATAAAAGG
>JAFEAB010000031.1 GCA_018266615.1 Bacteroidota bacterium | reverse complement strand
GTAAGTGGAGCAGAGACGGGTAACAAATATAGGAGATTTTACCGGGGAAAGGAAGCAATTTTTGATATTTTTGCAGGCTCAAAGTGCTTTATGATCAATATTATAGATGAATTAAGATGGAGGGGACTGGTGCAGGATATTATGCCTGGCACCGAGGATCTGCTAAAAAAAGAAATGGTTACTGCCTATATTGGTTTTGACCCTACAGCAGACAGCCTGCATATTGGAAACCTGGTTCAAATAAAATTGCTGATGCACATGCAGCGTGCAGGCCATCGGGTTATAGCCCTGGTGGGAGGAGCAACCGGTATGATTGGGGACCCTTCCGGAAAGAGTGAAGAACGCAGTCTTCTCAGCACAGAAGTTTTACAAAAAAATTTAAATGGGGTGAAAAGGCAATTGGAAAAGTTCCTAAATTTTTCCACCGAAATCCCCAACCCGGCGGAGATGGCCAACAACTACGACTGGTTTAAAGATATTGGCTTTTTGGAATTCATCCGCGATACCGGAAAACATATAACGGTGAATTACATGATGGCCAAAGACAGTGTAAAAAAAAGGCTGGAGGGTGAAACCGGGATGTCGTTCACCGAGTTTACCTATCAGTTGATTCAGGGTTACGATTTTTACTGGCTTTACCAGCATAAGAACTGCCGCTTACAAATGGGCGGTAGTGATCAATGGGGAAATATTGTTACCGGTACAGAACTCATTCGGCGTAAACTGGGTAAAGAAGCTTTTGCCTTCACCTCCCCGTTAATAAAGCGGGCTGATGGGGGTAAATTTGGGAAATCAGAAAAAGGAAATATCTGGCTCGATCCGGAAAAGACCTCTCCGTATCAATTTTATCAGTTTTGGTTAAATGCGTCGGATGCAGATGTTGAAAACTGGATAAAAGTATTCACGTTCCTTGAAAAAGAACCAATTGATCAATTAATTTCCGAACACCAAAAGGATCCTGGCGTCCGGTTATTACAAAAAAAGCTGGCAGAAGAAGTTACCCGAATGATTCATGGGGAAGATGAATTAAATAAAGCGATTGAAACTACGCAGAAACTTTTTGCCAATACCTCCGCCCCCGCCTCATCACTAAGCGAAGAAGATCTCCAGCAAATTGAAGGAATTATTAAACAGGAGTATCCCCTTTCAAATTTCATTAATGGCACAGACGTAATTACCCTGGTTTCTGAAACGGGAATTTTCAAAAGTAAGGGGGAAGCCAGAAAGATGATTCAAAACGGTGGAGTGAGTATCAATCGCATAAAGGTTTCAGATCCGCAATTGGTTGTAAAGCAATCAGACTTACTACATGGTAAATATCTGATGCTGCAGGTGGGAAAAAAGAATTATTTCCTGATTGAATCGGTTTAAAATTTTGGGTTGAAGAGATTTCGAGCTGGATATTTTTTTCTGCCACGAATGCACGAATGAAATACAATTAGCCACGAATGCACGAATGAAACAGCATTAGCCACGAATGCACGAATGAAACAGCATTAGCCACGAATGCACGAATGAAACAGCATTTGCCACGAAGGCACGAATGAAACAGCATTAGCCACGAATGCACGAATGATATACCATTAGCCACGAATACACGAATGAAATACAATTAGCCACGAAGGCACGAATGAAACAGCATTAGCCACGAATGCACGAATGAATTACAATTTGCCACGAAGGCACGAATGAATTACAATTTGCCACGAATACAAGAATGAAACAGCATTAGCCACGAATGCACGAATGAAATACAATTAGCCACGAATGCACGAATGAAACACCATTTGCCACGAATGCACGAATGAAACAGCATTAGCCACGAATGCACGAATGAAATACAATTTGCCACGAATGCACGAATGACTTAATTTAAATCATCTGAACAAATCTAAATGGGATATTCAGGGGATTGAAAAATATCAGGCGCTCTGCTGCCCCCTCCCCGGGGGTAAAAATAGCTGACAAAAAAGATGGAATAAAATTTTAACCCAAATGAAACTTTTGAACTACTAATATTTTTTTAGTTAACTCCTTTAATGTCCAGAGGAATAACACCCCAAATTACAGGGGTTAAAAATTTAGGATCAAAAAATTGAAATGGAATAAACTCCTTGAAATTGTACGCTAAACAAAAATTTATAGTGGCCTAAGCAGGCATTCTTTAATTGATCCCTAAATTTATGAATTGTTTCAAAGCAGGTTAATCAACATTTACCTGCTTTTTGATCACGGCATTTTCCGCAATCTCAGTAACAAACTTCTTTTCATGGAGCAAATAGCCATTGCCTTTTTCGCAGATATGTACTTTCAAATTTTCGATGCTGATGGGACAGCCATCCGGAATGTCGGCAATATTGCTATGGCGGATGTCGTGTCCATCTACAATCATTACCATGCCACTGCCAATGGCTTCCATCCGGTTGCCATCCGTAATAAGCATTCCTGTATCTTCACCTAAACCAATCCCTATGGCCGAAGGGTTGGAGGCCACTGCCTGCGCGAGCCTTCCAAAACGCCCCCTCTTTTCAAAATGGGAGTCAATAATTACATCATCAATAAATCCAAGCCCGGTAGTAATTTTTACCTCACCCTTTAAATGGGCACGGGTAGCATTCCCCTCGTAAATCATGGTATTGCTCATGGCCATAGCACCGGCGGAGGTACCTGCAATAAGAAAATCAGGTTCTTCCCAATACCGTTGCATCAGCTTATCAAGAAATGGCGTACCGCCAAAAATAGTAGTTAGCCTTAGCTGGTTACCACCACTAAACATAACCGCCTTACAATTGCTAATTCTTTCAAAATGATCCGATTCCATTACTTCTGCCCGGTTTCGGATATTCATCACCCCAATATTGGTGCAACCGATTTTTCCAAATGCACTTTGGTAATTCTTCCCTACCTCAATGGGGATCATACTTGCGGTTGTAATTACTTCAATGCGGGAATCACTTCCCCCCGTCTCTTCTACAATCCGGCGAAGAATGCCCAATTCAAAAAAGTTGAGGTTGTTGCGGTGTATCTGGCCAGACTCTAAATCGGTGCCTTTATCTTCAGCACCACCAATCGCCAGAAGTTTTCCTTTTGCAGCAGTCATTAATTCCTTTCTGTGGTTAACGCAAAAATAAGACAAATGGTATTTATTTTCACTATTTAAGGACTCGCTTTATAATTTAACAACGATTCTGGAACCCAAATTCTCAAACAAAAGACTGGTAACGATACTGAAATCAGAAGAAGTCAAACCAGAAATATTGGAAATAAAATCATTTTCCGCATTCAGAAAATTACAATACTCTCTTTTAGAATTTACGGTTTTATCATTCACAGAAAAGCGATCCTCAGCCCCAAACCCATGAAGTACCAGCTTAATAAACTTAAAATGCGAGGAATATGATCCCTCTGGTTTTTCCATGCTAAACTCACGGACTGACGGGTCGTATTTCAATATGCGTTTATAATAAACCGATTTCTCATAATCGAAACTGCGGCCATCATCCTCATAATATTCAAAATTATTAGGCTGGCTACCCATATACAAATGGATCATTAAAGTATCCGTTGGAAGTTGGGCCGTGGTTTGAACCAGACTTTGCATGGGAATTATACTTCCCTCTTTCACAAAAACTGGAAGTTTACTCAGCGATAAATCAAAATAATTTTCCGATTCACCTTCCAACTTCCTATCGTTATAAAAATCGTACCAGCTACCTTTTGGTAAATACACTTTCATAATGGATTTTGTACTTACCACAGGCGTAACCAACAAGGAGGGGCCAAAACAAAATTCATTCTGGTAATCGGTATTATATATCTTACTATCGAAAGGATTTTCAATTGCCAGCGAACGGGCTACCGGCATTCCGGTTTGGGTGGCCTCATAAAAATTACTGTATAGGTAGGGCATCAATTTGTAGCGAAGGCTAACATAATTTTTTGAAATCTCAGTAACCTCCTCACCAAAGGTCCATGGCTCGGCCGATTTGGTATTCACTGCCGAATGATTCCTAAAATAGGGTGTAAATGCGCCAACCTGCATCCAACGGGCAAATAATTTTTGAGAGGGGCCTCCGGTAAACCCTCCCACATCTACACCCGAAAACGCCACACCACTAAGTCCCAGGCTGTTTACCAGCCTAACTCCCAGCAGCATGTGATCGTCCTCTGAAACATTATCGCCTGTCCATATGGCTGTATACCGTTGAAGCCCGGCATAACCCGCCCGTGTCAGGTTAAATGGCCTTTCGTTGGTGGCAGCCTTTGCTCCGAGATAACTCGATTTCGCCATAAGCAATGCATACACGTTGTGAGCCTGAAGGTGGGTGGTTTTCTTCCCTTCCCAATCAAAGAGGATATTGCTGCTCATTTTCTGGCCCCAGGTAGCTATTTCATTCATGTCGTTCCAAATCCCTTTCACTCCATTATCCGAAAAGAATTTTACTTCTTTCTCCCAAAAAGCCCTTCCCTTCGGACTGGTATAATCGGTAAAATAGCACCATCCCGGCCATACGGCTCCGGCATAATTCTTCCCATCGGAATACTTAATATATACATCGGCCTTCAATCCTCTTTCAAAGGCTTCGGCGCCGGGTTCAATTTTTATTCCCGGATCCACAATTACCGTAGTCTCAAAACCCAACGCTTTTAATTTTGAAGTCATTGCTTTCGGATTGGGAAAGCGCTTTTTATCCCAGGTAAATAACTGATAGCGATCCATATAATGGATATCGAGGGTGATCCCATCCGCCGGAATCTTTTTTTCGCGAAGGGTTTGGGCAATTCGAAGAACCTCTGTGTCCGGATAATAGGAATAACGGTTCTGCTGGTACCCCAGGCTCCACAATGGGGGCATGGGCATACGGCCGGTAAGCCAGGTATAGGATTTAATGATATCGGCCATTTTGCTGTGCCAGATAAAATAATAATTCATCTCGCCATGGCGTGCACCAAATGCGGAAAACCGGTTATTGCTGGCGCCAAAATTAAAGTCGGTTTGGTAACTGTTATCCAGGAAAACTCCATAATTCAATTGATGGTGAAGGCCAATATAAAAAGGAATAGAAGAATAAATGGGATCCTGGTTTGTGGTGTAACCATAGGCATCTGTATTCCAATTCGTATATCCGTTTCCGGTACGGTCGAGATTTCCGGTTTTTTCGCCCAGCCCAATAAACCTTTCTCCTTCCTGCATATGCCGGTAGTTGGTTACCTCCTCTCCTACCCAGGAAGTGCCCAAGCCCGGTTCGTCTTCATTGATAACCTGTCCGTCTTTGGTTTGAAAGGAAAACGACAAGGGTTTCTTTCCCATAATCAATACCAACGAATCCGTTTGAAGGCTAATGGTTTGTTCATTTTCTTTCAGAATAACGGATACTTTTTCCGGGGAAGCCACTACGGCATAAGAAAAATCGGATGTCAATGGCTTTCGGTCCATCCGTACCCGAATCACATTGGCGCTGTACACGGTAACTTTTACAAAAGCATTCTGGGTACGGATATTCATTTCCTGCCCATTACGGCTTACCGATTTAATATTTCCCGCATCCGTTACTGAATTTTGGGAATAGACCAGGTTACCGCACAGCAGAAAAGAAAATAATAATATGAAAATTTGTTTCATTTCAAATAGCAATTAATTAAAAATGACATCTTAAATATAGTAAAACCGGCCCCATCTCTGAAGCCGGTCTTGTTCAAAAACATCCGACGAAAAAATTTATTCTGGTGTTACCGTGAATTTCGCAGTGGGATCGTTGGGGGCTGCCGGATCGTGTAATGCAAAGTTTACATGGATCTTATAGTTTCCCGAATTGGTTGGGCCTGGGAAGTTGGAACCACCGGAAGTGTAGAAACCAAAATACCCGCCTTCGTTGAGCCCGGCAATACTATTATCGGCTACTGCATACTTCATACCCCAGTTACCATTTTCGGGAAGCAATAAATATTCTGCTCCGCCATTAAAGGCAAGGGTGAGTTCAAATTCTACAGAATTCAACCTGGTAAACTGTTGTGAGGGTACAGGAACAGGGTTATTCCATGCTCCAGGGGTCGCACTGCCTACTATAAACAGGTTATCGGGTAAATTAGGTCCGTTATAAGGGGTAACCGAATACTTCCCTCTTTGAAAATCTACCACAATTAAATACATACCGGCATTTACCGGCCCTTTGAAATTGCTACCTCCGCTGGTGTAAAATTGAAAATCTCCCCCAACTTCTACACCCGGAATGCTATTATCTTCAATGGCATATTTCTGTCCCCAATCACCATTTACCGGAAGGAGCAGATACTCAGAACCTCCATTCAGGTTAAATACCCCCATGAAGGTAGTTTCATCTATCTGTGCAAATTGTTGAGCAGGAACAGGTACTGGATTGGTCCAGCCGCCCTGCGTAGCACTGCCTACAATAAACAAAGCAGCAGGAGGAGTAATTTTGGGTGGGATTTTGTATGGGGTTACAGTGAGCGATAAAACATTAGAAACTAACCTTTCATTATTATTGCCATAAGAAGAAGTAACCCGAACTTCAACCGGGTAAGCCACATTATAATTGAATCCAAAACCAAGCAGGATATCATTCAACTGTTTTGCTGTAAAACTGGTATCCAGTTTACCCATAATAATGGTAGCATTGGCCTTGCTGAAATTCCTCCCAGCCGAATCAATCTCCAAAATGTATTTTTGGTTTGAAGCTGCAGTAGCATATTGAGGATCAGTCCAGTTGAAGGTAATAACCGTATTCAGTGAATCGGCAGGTTGAGCAGCAACCGTAGTTACCGAAGCGCTTAGTACCGGCGCTTTGCCATTACCGTATAAGGGGAGATCATCTACCTTATTACAGGCCGAATAAAAAAAGACAGCGGCCGCGGCAAGGATCAGTCTAAAAATATTTTTCATTTTATTGTTTTTGAAGGTTCTGATTATGCGGGGGTAACTGTGAACTTACCAGTTTTAAATTCAACTACAATTTTATAATTACCACTGGCTGATGGCGAAATCATATCTCCTCCGTTGGGTTTAAATGGCCCGCCGGATGGATCATTGGTATTGTTATCGCCCGTAGTACCATACTTTGCAGACCAGCTTCCATATACCGGGATAAACAAGTACGACTGATTTGCATTAAGGTGAATTGTAAGTTCAAAACGGGAGGAAGTAACCTTGGCAAACTTCTGTGTAAGGTTCTCCGGTTCTCCGCATCCACACTGCCATCCAGCAGGAGTAGCCGCACCGGTAATATATAAATTTGCCGGAACAGGATACACCACGTCAAGATAAGGAGTGGCAGTAAATGTGAGTATATTAGAGTAAAGCACACCTGTATTATTAGCAAGCGCAGCTTTAACCCGGATATCGAACTGCCCGGAAACACCATCAACCATCCCGGCTGTTAGTAAGGCTTTGTTAAGGTCGCCAACAGTAAACAAATGGTTAAGGTCCTGAGGAAGAGAAATTTCAGCCAGGTCAGGTGCTGTAAAATTGGCGCCCGTTTTTGAAACCTGAATGGTATAAAATACATCCTGGGAACTTATTCCAGTCGTAAACATATAGTCCGGGTTCGTCCAAAAGAATGTTACCGCTGGTTGGTCTTTTGCACTAACATTCAGTACAAAAGGGCCATCCGAAGAAGCAGTAAGCACGGGAGCTTTACCCCCTTCAAAAAAATCTTTATGCTCGTCTTTTTTGCAGGAAGCAAAAATTAGCACCCCCACAAATGCGAAAAGCAAACTGTTGATTATCTTTTTCATTAGCTGAAGTTTGAATATTTTAATTATAGCCTTCGTTTTGTGTCAGGTTGGGGTTAGAGGTAAGGTTGGTAGCCGGGATAGGGAATAAATTATATTTATCCGGTTTGGCAGTTCCATTTAATGCACCTCCTTTCCAGGGCCACAGGTAGGTTCCGGTAGTGAGCAACCCATATCGAATAAGATCTGTACGGCGGTGTCCTTCCCAATATAATTCTCTTGCCCTTTCATCTAATACAAATTGCAAATCAAGTTGACCTGAAGTTATATTACCACTGGCATTACCATAAGCGCGTTGACGGATCAGGTTGATGTAATTAGTGGCAGTGGCAATATCGCCACCTGCACCACCTCGTAAAACAGCTTCTGCATAAATTAAATACATTTCGCTTAGGCGGAAAATGGGGAAATCAATATCCGACCAGAACCTATCCGGGTCATGTACAGGCTGACCATCGGAACGGATGTTCCTATATTTAGCTACATGCAACCCGTTTGTGAAATCAGCAATGGATAGGATATTAACCTGGGTTGAGCTGGTTCCAAATTTGGATGTAGTGAAGAGTGCCCTTTTATCGGTACCGCCGGATAAATCGGTAAATTTATCTGCCAACCCTTTGGTGGCCCTATAACCACCCCATCCGTTACCCGGGGTAATTCCATAATCTGCTTCATCACCACTGCTGGCGGCATGGATAAAAAAGGTCGTATTTCCGTAACCGGTAGTATGAATTCCATCACAATTCGCCGTAAACATGAACTCATCTTTTGCCTTATCATTATCGGCCATAAACAGGGTAGCGTAATCGGGATACAGGCTATATCCGGCATTGATCACATTCTGTGCATTGGTCAGAGCGTCCGTCCAACGAGGAGTGCCGGTATAAACTTCTGCATTCAGATACATGCGGGCCAATAAGGCCCAGGCAGCTCCCTGATCAACGCGGCCATACTCTGCTGTATGTGCGGGAGGAAGTTCCGTAAGTGCCGTATTTAATTCACTTTCTATATAAGTAAATAAATCAGCCCTTGATTTTTCCTGGGGAAGGAAGGTACCCACACCATCGGCTTCGGTAATAAAGGTTGATTTACCAAAAATATCCATCATTACCCAATAGTTAAACGCGCGTAAGAAGCGGGCTTCACCGCGCGTGGCTTTAATAGAAGCTGCATCGGCACCGGTAATTCCATGACTGGCAATTTTGGCATCCGTTGCCTCGCGCATGTATTCATTAATCAGTGTGATGTTGTAGATGGGCCGGGCATACATTCCCTTAAGAAAAGGGTCAGAACTGGTCCAGCTCATGTTATGGAAATCCCAGATGGTTTGGTCGTTCCAGGCTACAATGGCTTCATCGGTAGGCAATTCCTGGCAGTTAAAAAACATACGAATAAAAGCGATCTGGGATCCTTCATCCAAACCACCGCTAATATCGGGGCTACCTGCGGGGCCCTGGTTCCCTGAAGAAGCTAAAGTGCCATAAATTTTTGCCAGTACCGCTTTGTACCCGGCAACGGATGAATAGGTAGTTGCCGGCGTTAGATCGTTAACGGGCAACAGATCCAGTTTCTTAGCGCAGGAAGCAAGGAAGAATCCTGCCAAACAGGCAATTAAAATTTTATTTCTCATTTTTTTCTGAATCGTTTAGGTTAAAAATCGAGGCTGGCGCCCAGTGAAAATATTCTTGGCCTTGGATAAATGTTGTTATCAACCCCGCTTACACTTGCACTTTCCGGATCAGCACCAGAGTACTTGGTAATCACAAATACATTCTGCACATTGGCTGTCATCCTGAAATTAGTTTTCGGATGAATCAGCTTACCAAAGTTGTAACCGATGTTGATGTTATCTAAACGGAAGAAAGAAGCGTTTTCAATATAATAATCACTAAAATACTGGTTGTTCGTAAAACCGGTTTTCAGGTAATCAACCGAAGCATTTTTTACGGTACCCAATGGATCCTGCAAGGAAGTAAGGGCACCCGAACCGGAATTATAGTTATTGTACAGGTAGTTATCGATCATACCATGCCCGGCCACCCCAAAGGAAAATTTCTTAATGGTTAGCGTGGTATTAAATCCAAACATAAAATCCGGAGCGGGTTTCTTATAGAGGTAACGGTCGTCGGAATTCACCTGCCCATCGCGATTAATATCTTCATACAATCCTTCAATGGGCCGACCGGTGGTTTTATCATACACCTGTTTGTACACGAAGAAAGAATAAGGTGCATATCCTACCGTGAACTTACCAATACTGTTTCCGGTACCTCCTGAAATGCCGCTCACGTCAATTCCTTTAAAATTAGGATCGGGGTTAACCAGCAATTTGGTGATTTTTGATTCGTTGTAACTGATGTTGAAACCGAGGTCCCAGTTCAGGTTTCTCTTCCGGATAGGAACCAGGTTAAGTACAAATTCGGCGCCCTTGTTTTCCATATTACCTACGTTAGTAAGCAGCTCAATATTGAAGTTTGCACCGGGAGCAATGGGTACCACACTCAACAGATCTTTTGTTTTCTTTCTATAAACATCAATGGAACCCGATATTCTGTTTTTTGCAAAACCGAAATCCAAACCAATATTCGTAGTGGCCGTGCTTTCCCATCTTACGTGTTCATCGTAGGCAGAAGGGCGCAGGTATTGGTAAAAGCTATTTCCAAATTGATATTCGGCGGAGGAAGCACTATAGCTGTAAACCGGAAGGTATGTATAATACCCGATCCCATCCTGCTGCCCTGTTTCACCATAACTAAACCGGGCCTTCAAATCGGAAACCAGCGAACTGTTTTTGAAGAAGGTTTCATTGAGTTTCCAGGCGATGGCACCGGCAGGGAAATAACCTACCCGGTTTTCTTTTGAGAATTTAGAGCTTGCATCTCTTCTTATGGACCCGGTTAAAAGGAATTGATCGATAAGCGTCAGGTTGATGCGGCCCAGGTAAGATTCAAGACGGTATTCCGGTTTATCGGTGGCAAAAGGTGCCATCGAATTAGGAATTTCATTTCCATTGGTGCGGAATGAAGGATAATTGTACACTAAGGTGTAAAAATCCTGATAGCTATGCAAGGCTAAAACATCCAACCGGTTGCCATTTCCAAAATTCTTGTTATAGAACAGGGAAAGATCTGCTATATAATTTCTCTTCCTTTGTTGATAATAAGACCGGCGTCCACTTCCGGTTGGGGCAAAGGCAGAAGCAGAAGTGGAATCAACCACATCGTTTCCGCGTCCAAAGGCATTATCCAATCCCAGGTTGGCCTGGATGTGCAGGTCGGGGAAGAAATGAAGTTTATAATCTAATTGCACATTCCCCACTACCCGATCAACACGGGAAAGATTATCCCTCAAATTCAGGAGACCCAATGGGTTCCGGGGAGCCAATGCAAAAGGAGCCCCATCCTGCATCCATTCAAAGTAACCTCCGGTTTTGGGATCGTTATTGATTGGATATTGTGTGGGATCCATCGATACGGCGCTTCCCACCGCTCCCTGATCGGCAAAACGGGTTTTATTATGGGCATATTTGAAATTCACATTTACGGCAAGGTGATCGTCAAAAAATTTAGGCGACAAATTCACAGCGTATGAATTACGTTCAAACTTATTGGTGAGCAACACCCCTTCCTGGTATAAATAACCTAACGAAACCCGGTAGGGCAGGTTAAAGTTCTTATGACGTAAAGAACCACTAACGCTCAGGTTATTATTTGAGGTGAGTGCATTTTGATAAATCCGATCCTGCCAATCGGTGCTGGCATGTCCTAACTTATTTAAATATTTATCACTCCCTGTAATGTCTGCCTGATCACTAACAATTTTACGAACCTGGTCAGCCGTTAACACATCAATATAATCGTACACCTTTGCTACGGAAAGCTGGGTATTAAAGTTGAATACCGGCTTGCCATTGCGGCCCTTCTTGGTGGTAATAATTAATACCCCGTTGGAAGCACGCGATCCGTAAAGCGCGGTGGCAGATGCATCTTTCAATACACTGATCGACTCAATATCTTCGGGATTGATTGTATTGAGGTAATTGCCGGATCCGGAAATATCATTACCATCCACAGGAACTCCATCTACAACAACCAGCGGATCGTTGCTGGCATTGAGCGAAGCGCCACCCCGGATTCTCAATTTACTCCCCCCTCCGGCAGAGCCTCCACCGGTGGTTACTTCCAATCCGGCAACTTTACCCTGGAGCAACTGCTCGGAAGAAGCAATACTTCCTTTTTGAAAATCTTTGGTGCCTACGGAAACCATCGAACCGGTAAGATCAGTCTTGCGGCGTGTACCATAAGCAACCACCACCACTTCTTCCAGTTTTTGATCGGTTTGCACAAGGCGAATCACAACCGAAGAAATACCTTTTAAGGAAACTTCCTGGGTTGCATAACCAACCGAACTAACTACAACGGATTTGGCATTTGCCGGTGCATTCAAACGGAAACTACCATCGGCGCCGGTTTGGGTACTAATATTGGCACCCTTAATACTAACCGTAACATTCGGGATACCGAGGCCCGATTTGGAATCGGTAACGGTTCCGGAAACCTGGTTCTGTGCCGAGGCTTGTAAACCTCCTAACAACAAAACCAACATTACCGTTAGCAGTTGGTAAATTTTTTGAGTTGTTTTTCTCATAATTCAACAATCAAATTTTGGTTTATAATAATAAAGTAAACGTCCATTTTGCAGAAATAATGGCAACCGTAAGCAAACAAATAATGTGTAAAACTTACACAAATTAAGGGCTTTTCGGGGAAATAATACATTTTTTTAATTATTCCCGTCCAAAATCTTCCTCTACTTTCACCTACCAAAGACCATAAAAATCAGCGGTTTGCTGCTTATTAAAAGTCGATACCGGTCCATTTTTTCTTTCTTTTCTCGTATTTATCAAAATTAAACTTATATAACTTCCCCGGCCGGTGTGGAACATCCCTTTCAATTTCGTCCGTATCAATCAACAAATCCATGGAAAAGAATTTTTTCCTGAAATTCCGTCTGTCCATTTTGGTATCTAAAATTGCTTCGTACAGATTTTGTAATTCGCGAAGCGAGAATTTCTTTGGCAGGAGATTAAAGCCCAAGGGGTGTTCCTGGATGCGTTTTTGCAACCGGAGATAACAGGTATCGAATATTTGCTGATGATCGAAAGCCAGATCTTTTACATTATTCACATCATGCCAATGCAATTCATTTTCCATCTTGCTCAGCTTATGATGCTGAATATTGATGAGCGAGCAGTAGGCAATAGTTACAACCCTGCCGGCAGGATGCCGTTGCGGCTTTCCAAAGGTATGCACCTGCTCGAGGTACACATCTTTTAACCCGGTACGTTCCCGCAATATCCGGTATGCCGCTTCATCCACATCTTCTGCTACATCAATAAGATCACCCAGC
>JAFEAB010000030.1 GCA_018266615.1 Bacteroidota bacterium | reverse complement strand
TTAAATTCTCCAAGCGGAACACTTAGTTCCATTGATTTCTCTTCCAATTCTTTTTTCAACATTAAAATTACTTCCTGTCTCAATTCAAAAAATTCAGAAAGCGTGAATGGGATGGAGAAGAATTCAATAGTTACCAACGATCCGGTTTTGGAAAGATTGCTTAGGTAAACCGAAAAGTTGGTAATGGTTTCCTTTTTCTGATCGAGACGGGTTTTTACAAAGGAGATAAAATCTTCCAGTTGCCCGGCTTTCATCCTGCTGGCAAATTCCAACCTAATTTCTCCCCTGCGTTTTAAGCGGTTGCTGAGGTTATCTACCACGCTATCTACCATTTGCTTGTTAGGAACGGTAACCAGTGTTTGTTCGTTAGTGCGAATTCGGGTACTTCTAAGGCCAATATGCTCCACCGTTCCGGATACATTGTTTACAATCAGGGTGTCGCCGGTAAAAAAAGGCTTATCAAAAAATATTATAAAAGAAGCGATTAGATTTTCGAGGCTTTCTTTCGCCGCGAGGGCAAGTGCTGCGCCCACTATGCTTAGGCCGGTTAACAGGGCACCAATATCCTGGTTAAATCCAACTTTCAGAATAAGTAAGAATCCAATAATTCCAATCAGCACCTTTAAAAAATCTCTGAAAAAGAAAATCAGTTGGTCATCTGCTTTGTCTTCGGTTTGTCGGGTACGATGTTCAAAGAACAAAGAAACGAAATTGATGCTTCGGATTAGAAACAGAGTAAAGTATAAAACAATTAAAATATTACCCATTTTTTGAAGCAAATCATCGGTAGTTTCTCCGTAAATTTTAAATTGCCAGGCAGCAGGAAAATTGAGTTTATCAATGGCCATTACGGAAATGGTAATGGTAATAAACCAGCCCAACGGTTTAAATAACATCGAAATAAATTCTGATTTTTCGATGAAGTGCCATTTCTTTTTTACAAGAAGATACAAAAGGGAGGCTAAATACCTCGATAGATGACGTTTAAATAACAACAGGAAAAGAACGATCCCCGCTACAATGAGATAGCTTCCAACTTTATTGTCCAGAATTACCGTATCAAAAAATTTATCCATTGTTTATTTAACCAGGTATATATCCAATCGGGTAGGGCGCAAGATGTATAATTTGTTATTTATGGAAGTGATGGAAATTCTTTCCTTGCTGATGGCGGGTAGTGCATAATCCTTTTCAGTTAAGCTTCCTAATGCATACCGGTGTAAATGGTTTTCCGAAAATCCTGCAATAACATTTCGCCCTATGGCAATATCTTCCCAATGCAAAAATGGTAATTTGTTTTTTAGCGCACCATAATAATCAAAAATATAAAAACCATGGTTGGGGTCGTAACAATACACCAGCCCATCCGAATCGATAATCTGTTGCAGGGAAGGCGCCTGTCCTGCCAATTGGCGGAGATCGGTGCTTTCGAGCAAAACAGCCCCTTCCTCACTTATTTTTTTCAATTTAAAATCCTGTTCATCAAAGATCCATATCTGGTTATCGTAGGATGTGGCAATTGCATTAACAGAAAAAATATTTTGCTTCCGGAAGTTGATCACATTGCGCTGCGATAGTTGCCTGTCGAGAATTAACACCGTGGCAAAGTTCTTGTAATATAACAGAAGTTTCAGCGGGTTAGAAACATCGAGGTAAGTGGGATTCCCATATTTTTTCACTTCATTAAAAACCGCCAGGGAATCTCCGTTGGAATTGAATTTTTTTAATTGGTTGCCCGAGGTGATCAGGTATATATTATCCAACACATCTACCTTCACCTGCTGAAAATCTCCTGGGATAGACTTTAAAAGGGTAAAGCCGGAGTCGCTAGTTGAAGCAGGATTTGGGACCCCATAATTTTGGGCATTGGCTAAGAGATATAATCCACTTAGAAGAAGATATGTAAACAGTTTTTTCACGATGGGTTGTACCGGAGGCTAAGTTCGCCATTTTCGAACACGGCATAGCTGTTATATTTAATCCAGTCACCCAAATTAACATACCGGCTGTTCTCAGAAAGTTTAATGTCGAGGGGAAGATGCCTGTGGCCAAAGACAAAATAATCAAAGTGCTGTTGTTTTAATATTTCTTTGGAATAGATTACCAGCCATTCCTTGTCTTCCCCCAGAAAGGTTTCGTCCGTCATACCGGTTTGGGCCCTGCTTTTACGGCTGAAGTAATCGGCCATGCCAATTCCAATGGCCGGCGGAAGGATTCCAAATAGCCATTGGCAGGTTGGATTACGGAATAATTTTTTAATGAATTTATATCCTTTATCGCCTGGCCCAAGGCCATCGCCATGGCCAATTAAAAACCGTTTCCCTTCGTATTCAAATGGATGCGGCTCAAAATAAACAGTAATGTTCAGTTCTTTTTGAAAGTAATCTTTCATCCACATATCGTGGTTGCCTACAAAAAAATGAATGCGAATACCCTTATCCGTTAGTTCTGCCAGTTTACCTAAAATACGAACAAATCCCCTGGGAACCACCCGGCGGTATTCGTACCAAAAATCGAACAGGTCGCCAAGAATAAAGATTTCAGTGGCTTCAATTTTAATTTCATCGAGGAAACGGACAATGGTTTTTTCCCGCTCGAGGCTTTTTGCGGCATTGGGCGCCCCCAGGTGGAAATCGGACAGGAAAAATATTTTTTCTTTTTGAATCATGATTGGCCGGGCCTGTCTTTTTGCTGGAGGTATTGCATGATATCCCCCGTAGGTATTTCTTCCATACCGGATACCGGGCGGTTATACCAGTATATCCAGGCTAACGATTCCCTGGCATTTTGAAATACAGGAACCATTTCTCTTTTATAGAGGGGGATCTCACCAGGCATTACATTCAGTCCTTCATAATCGTCTAATTGTTCAAACACCCAGGGGAATTCGTGTGGGGAAGTTAATTGGTACAATTCACCAGTAAGAAAATTATCAGCCTTAGTAGGTACGGCAATAGGGAATTCGCCATTATGATAAAAACGCCCGCGCACCACCGCTTCTCCAACCAGGGTGAAATGCCGGGTCAAGTATTCGTACGCCGGGTTGCGAAATCCGCTTCGCAACGAGCCATAAACAAAAAGTTGGGGTGTGGGTTGTTCCATAACGGTAAGTTTTTATTAGCACTCAGCCAGAAAACAAAAAACTTCTTTTGGACCATGTACTCCGGTAACCAGTGTTTTCTCAATATCTGCTGTACGGCTGGGGCCCGATGCAAAAACAATTTGTGAAGGTAATTCTGCACCGTATTTTTCCTTTAAAAATCCCATCGCATCTTTAAGATCGTATAACAGTTGGTTTACATAGGCGATACAAATATGCACCGGTGCGTAAACACTGGTAGTCCTTCCTCCGGGAATAGCCGAGCTTAGTACCATGGTACCAGTCCTGGCAATGAGGCATTCACAAAAAGTAATGGCCACCTCGCAGGATGCCAGGTCATTATATGGAGAAATTGCCAGCAGTTGCCCAATTTTGTTTTCTTTGAAAACCACTTTATCCCATTTCCTGCTTTGCAAAAGGGAATTCAATTGCGACCTAAGATCGTTTTCGTTTGCACAAAAGGCAAACTTTCCCTGCAGCCGGGTGAAATTTTCGGCGAAGCCAATGGAAAGGTCTTCGGCAGAAGGAAAAAATACCGATTGTGCACCTTCGCTTTGTGCAAAAGGTAAAGGCACCGGGTGAGTGAGTGCCTGCCTTATTTTCTTGAGTATATTTTCTTTAGCCTGGCTTACAACCATGGTAAATTTAAATTTGCGGAGGTTGTTTCAATTCTTCGGGCATTTGGGTGGAAGGAGATTCTGCCACAGCTTCCTCAGGATCCACGTCCAATAATTTTTTTTCTTCAAAGGGACGCTTGCCAATCAGGGTTTCCACGTCACTCTTAAATAATACTTCCTTCACCAGCAATTCTTTGGCAAGTTTTTCAACAGCCCACCGCTTATCAACCAGTAATTGCTTTGTTTTTTCATACGCCTTATCTACCAGTGCTCTTACTTCCTCATCAATCATTTTCCCGGTTTCTTCGGAGAAGGGTTTGGTGAACATATTTTCCTGGTTCGGATCGTAGAAACTTACGTTCCCTACTTTTTTGTTCATACCATACATGGTCACCATGCTATACGCAATCTTGGTTACCTGTTGCAGGTCGTTGCTTGCCCCCGTACTTACTTTTCCAAAAAATATTTCTTCACTGGCACGGCCACCGAGGGTCATGCAGATCTGATCCAGAAGTTGGTCGGTATCGTAGAGGTACTGTTCTTTGGGTGTGTATTGCGCATAACCGAGTGCGGCAGTACCACGAGGTACAATGGTTACTTTTAAAAGCGGGTAAGCGTGTTGCAGGAACCACCCGCAGATGGCATGGCCCGCTTCATGGTAGGCAATGATTTCCTTTTCTTCGGGACTGATAATTTTGTTCTTTTTTTCGAGACCGCCTATTACCCGGTCGATAGCATCCTGGAAATCGCTCATATCTACCCCGTCTTTATTTTTCCTTGCGGCAATAAGGGCAGCTTCATTACACACATTAGCAATATCAGCACCGGCAAAACCCGGCGTTTGTTCGGCCAGTTTATGGGTATCGAGGTTGTGTGACACTTTAATGGGGGCAAGGTGAACTTTGAAGATAGCTTCACGCCCAACCAGGTCGGGGCGATCGATTGAAATTTGCCTGTCGAAACGCCCCGGACGAAGTAATGCGCTGTCTAACACATCGGGTCGGTTAGTGGCTGCCAGGATGATAATTCCAAGATCGGTGCCAAAGCCATCCATTTCTACCAGCAACTGATTGAGGGTGTTTTCTCTTTCGTCATTGCTCATCATCATATTTTTTCCTCTGGCCCGGCCAATAGCATCAATTTCGTCTATAAAGATGATGCAGGGCGCTTTCTCCCGCGCCTGTTTAAACAGGTCGCGTACGCGGCTGGCACCTACCCCCACAAACATTTCTACAAAATCACTTCCGCTTAAGCTAAAGAAAGGTACCTGCGCCTCTCCGGCCACGGCTTTGGCAAGCAGGGTTTTACCGGTACCCGGAGGTCCTACAAGCAGGGCGCCCTTTGGTATTTTTCCGCCAAGAGCAGTGTACTTTTTAGGGTTTTTCAAAAAGTCCACAATTTCCATTACCTCTACTTTGGCCTCATCCAAGCCGGCTACATCTGCAAAGGTGATATTCACTTTTGTACCCTTTTCGAAAAGGGTAGCTTTGGATTTACCAATGTTAAAAATGCCTCCGGGGCCACCTGCGCCTCCCGGGCCGCCCACCTTTCTCATCATTAAAATAAACAGGAATGCAATTAACAGGATAGGAAGCAGGGTATTAAAAATCTGTGTGGTGTATTCTCCTTCCGAATCCGGGTTGTCGCGAACGTGATCTATCCCCGGATTGTCTTTATAAAATTCAGTGAGCTGAGATGCGAAAGTTTTATCATCAATAACATTGAAGAATAACTGGGGCGGATTGGTGCGTAATGCCGATTCGTATTTTTTGGGCGATTCTTCATCATTTAAAACCGACTTATAGAATTCGGCTTTATTTTTTAAAGAATCCGGTTTAATAAAAACCCGTACCAGGTCTTTGTTTCGAATGGTCTTTATTTTCTCTACATCTCCCTGCTTCAACATAGTATAAAAATCCTTTTGAGAGGTTTCTACGCCTGCGCTGTTAACCCCTCTGAAAAGGTTGAAAGTAATGATGGAAATAAGCACCACGCCATATATCCAGTAAAGGTTGAAGCGTTTCTTCTTTCCCTTATTCGGGTCGTCGCCAAGAGGCGAATTGTTGTCCGGGTTAATCTTTTTATTGGGTTGTTGGTTCATATTTTTCTTTTCAAAATTTTGGAGCAAGATTTAATCATGTCCCATAATAACGGCATCGCTCCAAAGCTCTTCGAGCTGATAAAATTTTCTGGGTTCAGGAAGCATTACATGCATCACAATATTTACAAAATCAATTAATATCCATTGTTCTGCCTGCCTGCCCTCATGTTTATAAGGCGTTTCGGCACAAACTTTCTTCACCTGATCTTCAACGTTATCTGCAATTGCTTTAAGTTGATTTGGATTATTCGCCTGGCAAATGATAAAAAAGTCGGCAACGGCTTCGGGTATTTGGCGAAGATCAAGACTGATAATATGTTCTCCTTTTTTTTCTTTAACAGCCTGGATAATGGTTTTGAAAATCCTGCTATTTCTATTCAACCGGGATAAGCCCGTCTTTTTCCGGGTTTTTAATGCTTCGAGATTATTCAAATCACAATATTTATTTTTATAATATTAGGTGTGAATTTAACCCTGCTTTCGGGTTAAAATCAGTAGTTTGCATTGCGATTCAAAAGTACTATTTTCTTTGCCAATTGAACGGATCGCCAACCTTTATGTTTCGGGTTTTAGATAGCGTGGACAGTACCAACAACTATGCCATGGAATTGGTTCAGGACGGACTGGCAAATCATGGAGATGCCTGGTTTGCAAAGGAGCAATTTTCCGGCAAAGGCCAGCGTGGAAAAATTTGGAAATCTACGGCCGGCATGAATTTGATTCTTAGTATTGTCATTACACCCACCCCCTTTTTTCAGCAGCATCCCGCTTTGTTTAATATGGCTGTAGCCTCCCTGGTTGCTGATTTTCTCCAAAATGAAACCAAAGAAAAATTTTGTATTAAATGGCCAAATGACCTTTATTGGAATGACAGAAAGGCAGGAGGGATATTGATTGAAAACCGTTTTTCAGGTCCGGAATGGAAATGGGCCATAATTGGAATTGGCATTAATGTAAAACAAATGCAATTTCCATCCAGCCTTCCCAATCCGGTTTCTTTATGTCAGATTAAAAGCCGGGAATGGGATCCGGAGGCGCTTGCCAGAAAACTTTATAGTCAGTTGATAAAGGGTCTGGAGCAGAAGTTTTTGGCCAAAACGGTGCTCTCAGCGTATAATAATAAGCTATATAAAAAAGGACAGGAAGTGGGTCTTAAGAAAGGAAATACCCGTTTTACCACCACCATTGGACATATTGATGGATTAGGGCAATTACACACGCACGATGTAATGGACCGGGTCTTTGCCTTTGGGGAAGTGGAGTGGGTTATCAGACCCCATTCTTTAATTCGCTGATTTCTTCTGCCTGGCGGGCTTCTACTTCAAACCGGTTATGATAATACCCATTTCTCATACTTTCCCATAAATAAAGGAGAATGAAATAAATGAAGCCATACCGTTTAAATTGCCGGATATGGCATTGTTCGTGGCGTACCCATCTTTCATCTTTTAAGAATTCTTCCTTTGGAGTTTGGTGGAGATGGATAGTTTTTCCAAGTACAATGGCAACATTCTTAGTCCCCAGTTTCCGCGCAGCCAATGCTGCAATCCAGGAGTTTTCTTTTATGCGAAAGGATTCATTAACCAAGGGAACCAAAAGCTTTTAAAATTTCTTCGGAATGCTCGCTGCTTCGCGGCTTTGCAAATATTTTCCTAATGGTACCTTTTTCATCCACCAGGAAACTGGTGCGATGCAGCCCCATGTAATTCTTTCCATATAATTGCTTTTCGCCCCAAACGCCAAATTTATCGATGATGGTATGGTTGGGATCAGGCAAAATGCTGAATGGAAGGTTGAACTTATCGGAGAATTTTTTATGGCTCATGTCATCATCCGGGGATATGCCAATAACCGATAACCCGGCTTTACGCAATGCCGAAAAATTATCCCGGAGGTTGCATGCCTGAACGGTACAGGTTGGGGTATCGTCCTGCGGGTAAAAATAGAGCACATAAGGTTTCCCTTTTAATCCGGTAGAACTGATGGTTTCTCCCTTTTGATCAACCGCTTTAAAAGCGGGTACTTTATCGCCTTCCTCTAATAGCGTTGCCATTTTTTTTATTAACGGGTGAACTGATACGACTTTTCGGTAGTATTGCCTGCCAGGTCTTTAACAACTACCCGGAGCAGATGTTTACCGGGTGGGCATTTTTCATCGAACGTATAAATATAATCCTTTGCTTTATCGTTACTGAACCGAAGCCACTGCCCATCGAGGTAGGCTTCAAAGGAAGGAATTTCTTCGGTATTGTCTTTTACCCGGAAACGGATACTGTGCAACCT
>JAFEAB010000002.1 GCA_018266615.1 Bacteroidota bacterium | reverse complement strand
TAATTAAAAATTCAGGTGGAAAATTAAGAAATTTTGAGGGTGTGGAAGTATCCCGGTTAGAATGAAAGAATGGCATCTACCAGCTTTTGCCAGCTATATTTCTTTTTTTCTTCTTTCAGGTAAGGGAGGAAATGGGTTTCTCCCCGAGCGAAATACCGTTCAATCTTCCCGGCAATGGATTCCGGATCCGGTTCTGCAACCAACCCTACCTTTTCATCGGGAACCAATTGAGGCAGGCCGCCCACATTCGTTACCACCATGGGTACCTCAAAGTGATAGGCCAGTGGCGTAACTCCACTCTGGGTTGCATTCCGATATGGCTGAACTACCAAATCGGCAGCGCTAAGGTAATATTTTACTTCGCCATTGGGAATGAAGGCCGTTTTTAAAATCAACCTGTCGGCAATGCCTAAACGCTGAATCAATTCTTGGTAAGGTTTTTCATCTTCGTAATATTCACCTGCCACCAGGAGCTTCAGGTTATTAAATTCGGGCCGTTGTTTCAAAATTTGAAGTGCGTGAAATAACAGGTCGAGGCCTTTGTATTTACGAATGAAACCAAAAAAAAGAATAATACGCAGGCCCGGTTCAATACCCAATTTTTTTCTGGCATCCTCTTTTCCAACGCGCTCTCCAAAATTGTCATAAAGCGGGTGAGTTACAAGTTTTGCAGGTTTGCTGGAATTAAACAGGCGCAGGTCGGCTAATACCTTTTCGCTCATAGTGATGAAGGCATCCACCGGTGGAATCAGGTATTTGGTAAATGCTTTATCGGCCAGCCTTTTCTCGTGCGGGATAATGTTATCTGCTATGCAGACCACTTTGGTTTTTCTGTTTTTTTTTGCTTTTCTCAAAATAGTACCCAGGCAGGGCGCCATAAAGGGAAGCCAGTACCTTACCACAATCAGGTCGGGGGCCAAATTGTTAAGGGCCTTTCCCACGTTAATCCAGTTGAGCGGGTTTACGGAGTTGATTACGGATACAATCCGGATATCGGTAGGTGCCGGTTCACTACTGTATTGCGTGGCTCCGGGAAAGAGAAATGACGGGTATTGAAGCGAGAAACTATAAATCGTTGAATGATGGCCGGCTTCCGTAAATGCCCTTGATAAGCGTTCATCAAAACTGGCTAATCCACCGCGTAGGGGATGAGCCGGGCCAATGATGACAATATTTTTCCTGTCTTCGTTCACCGGTTTATACCCCCAGTTTTTCGTCGATCAGGTAATTGTTTCTTTCCGGCGAATTTCTGGAAATGAGCTCGCCCAGAAAACCGGCAAGGAAGAGTTGGGTTCCTATAATCATCGCCAGTATGGCAAAGAAAAACAGGGGTCGTTGGGTTAGCCCGGTTACATCAAAAAAGAATTTTGAAATGCTGAGGTATAAGAAAATAATAAAACCAAATACAAAAAACAGGGTCCCCCAAAGTCCAAAAAAGTGCATAGGCTTTTTGCCAAACCTGCCCATAAAGAAAATCGTAACCAGATCAAGGAACCCGTTAATGAACCGGTTCCATCCAAATTTGGTAACTCCATATTTCCTGGGCCGGTGTTCTACCACCTTTTCGGTGATTTTCCTAAATCCGGCCCATTTGGCAAGTACGGGCACATACCGGTGCATTTCTCCATATACTTCCACACTTTTTACAACTTTGAAAGAGTAGGCTTTAAGGCCACAATTAAAATCGTGCAGGTAAATGCCACTCATTTTCCGGGCGGCGGCATTAAATAATTTGCTGGGGAGGTTTTTCGTGAGTTTATTATCGTAACGCTTCTTTTTCCATCCGCTTACCAGGTCGTATTTGTCGTTCACAATCATGGAACGGAGTTCAGGAATTTCATCGGGGCTGTCCTGGAGGTCGGCATCCATGGTAATGATAACATCACCTTCGGCGGCTTTAAAGCCTTCGTTTAATGCAGCACTCTTTCCATAATTCCGCCTGAACCGTATTCCCTTTACCTGATTGTTGTTTTCTCTTAATTTTTCAATTACCATCCAGGAGTTGTCGGTACTGCCATCATCAACCAGGATTACTTCGTATGTAAAGCTGTTTTTTTGCATTACACGGTTTATCCATTCCAACAATTCTGGAAGCGATTCTTCTTCGTTGAGCAGGGGTATTACAACCGAAATATCCATCCCGTTAAATTATTAATCAAAAATCAGATTTTTTTTCAACCTTTCGCAAACTGAAAAATAGGGCAACCACCAGGCTTATAAGCGAACCGATAATCAGGTAGCCAAAACTCGTAACTGAAATAAGCATGGTCACATAATAATCCTTCGCCCCTTGCACCCTGGCATCTATTTCGGCCGGGGTGAGGTTACCGCCTTTTTCAAGTTCTGCCTTATAATTTGTGGCCATTTCGGTTTTCATCTGCGGGTTCAATTTTAAAAACACAAAAGTAAAGATCACCATCAGCAGCGTAACCACAATATAACATTTAAAGGCCTGGTTAAAATAACTCTTAAACTTCCTTTGTTCCTCGGTAGGGGGATTATATTTTGATACCGCCCAAATGATCCCCAGGATATATACCGCATAGGTAAAATACTGGAGATTGTTTTCAAAGCTTCCCTTTGCCGAAAATATCCCGATAGAAATAAGGATCATAACTGCACCGGTAATGATGCCAATAATTGCGGGAGAAAGCTTTTTCATATTTCTTGCTGTACAAATTTTGAATTATTTATTGTGCCCAAAACCTTTCCTTTCATTTCTATTCCCAGGAAGCCGTTGTTTTTTGATGCTGAACGGATATGTTTTTCATCCGCTATCCATGTTTTCTGTGGATCGAATAGAGTGAGGCAGGCCTTTTCGCCCACTTCAATTTGGCTGTTCGGCAGGTTAAATATGAAACGGGGGTTGCTGGTTAGCATGGTAATAACAGTATCTAAAGAAGCACCCAGGTTATTGTAAACCCCAAATGCGGTTTCAGGGCCTTCCATGCCATAACTCGCATATTCGAACTCACAGGTTTTTTCATCCCAGTTTCGGGGAAGGTGGTGCGATGCAAAACAATCAATCATGCCATTTTTAACGGCCTGTTTTATAGCATCCCGGTTTGTAGCGCTCCGGATAGGAGGATCTACCTTATAGCGGGTGTCGTATTTCTCTAAAATATCATCATCCAGGCTGCAATGGTAAGGAGTAACGGAACAGGTTATACGAAGCCCCGCCTGTTTGGCATTCATTACCTGGCTTAAACTTTGGGCGGTAGATATACCGGGAACGTGTAGTCGTGATCCGGTGGACTGCAACAACGTT
>JAFEAB010000029.1 GCA_018266615.1 Bacteroidota bacterium | reverse complement strand
CCTGCCTGATGACCGACAAAATGCAAAACTCCAAAACCCCCTTTCGCATCTGACTGGCTGTGTTTTCAATGTTCATGGCTTTAAATGAATTAATTTGTCAGTTAATGAACCCGGCTCGTTATTTTTCCTTTTTTCATGGCTTTCAAAGAAAAATCATGGCTATACTCCTGCCGCCCTTCGCTGTTCCCAAAAACAACTCCGTTTGACAAGTCAAAGATAAAAACATTTTTTAGTACTATGCAAAACAAAATACCTGCCTTATAAAGATAGCTTGCATAAGACTTTGTGTAATGTGCTGATAATCACCATTATTATATAGAATTTATTTTATTTGATTTTGTTTGACCGGCAAATATGTATGGATGAGTGGCAGGGAATTTCGAAGTTTTGGGTATTTCAGGTTCCAATCTTTTGACCTCCATAACCGCATTTTCAAACGGATTTTCGCAGGTAAATACCCGCCTGCAAGTACCCCTTTTGATTTTCATTATAACGAATGCAGGGCATTCAAAAAACTTTACCTGCCATTTACCCCCTGTACAGCAACCCGCTATCGACTTAAAAACTTACCTTAACCCATCAGAAAAAAGAAATTGAATTTGTAGATGATTTTGCAAGAATTAAAGCCAAAAAAAGCGCTGAACAAAGCCTTTTTAAAAGTAAAACCATACCGGATTGATATTGAAAAATTCAAAACCAATCTCCAAACTTTATGCAACCGGACCAACGACACAGAAACGGAGGAGTTTCATAAAAACCTGGTCTCCGATTTTCTCAAAGACACATACTATAGCCCGCATCATTTTATAAATACCAAGGGCCGGAACGACCTTGTAATCCATAATGGACAAAATGCAACCTCAACGGTTGGGGTGATTCTCGAAACCAAAAAGCCTACCAACAAAGCTGAAATGATAAAATCGGTTGTGGAAGGGGATAGCCCGAAACAACGAATTTCAAAACTGAATGTAAAAGCATTTCAGGAATTGGTATTGTATTACCTGAGGGAAAGGATTACTCACAAAAACCTCGCTGTAAAACACCTGGTGGCTACCAACATCAACGAATGGTTTATTTTTGATGCGACCCTGTTCGAGCGGCTCTTTGCTCAAAATTCAAATCTGGTTAATCAATTCAACAACTTTGAATCCGGGCGTTTGGCAGACGGAAGAACTGATTTTTTTTACAAACAAATTGCCGCGCCTTTTATTGATCATATTACCGCCGAAATTGAATACACTTATTTCAATTTAAAGGACTACCAAAAGGCATTACAAAATACAGACAAAACGGACGATCATTCGCTTATTGCCTTATTCAAACTTTTATCGCCCGAGCATCTCTTAAAACTACCTTTCTCCAACGATAGCAATAACCTCGATAAACGATTCTACATCGAGCTGCTGCACATTATCGGACTGGCCGAAACGAAAGAAGGAAGCAAAAAACTCATTGGACGAAACAAAGAAGGAGAGCGGCACCCCGGAACGCTGTTGGAAGACGCCATCGTCCAGATCGACAGTTTAGATAAACTCAGCCGCCTCCCAAAGCCTTCTCAATTCGGAGATACAAGGGATGAAAAACTTTTTAATGTAGCCCTGGAACTTTCCATAACCTGGATTAACCGGATATTGTTTCTAAAATTACTCGAAGCCCAACTCATATCGTATCACAAAGGCGACAAGGCGTACGCCTTTCTCAACCCGGATAAAATAAAGACCTACGACGACCTAAACAGCCTGTTTTTCCAGGTGTTGGCACGCAGGCACGAAGAGCGGAACGAAGCCGTGAAAACTGCATTCGAAAAAGTTCCTTACCTCAATTCATCCCTTTTTGAGCCTACCAACCTGGAGCACGCTACCTTGTTTATCAGCAACCTGCAAGATGATAAGACCATTCCCCTATTATCGCAAACCGTACTAAAAGACCAGCATGGCAATAAACGGAGAGGCAGTATCTCCGCGCTTCAATATCTGTTTTCATTTTTAGATGCTTATGATTTTGGCGCCGAAGCGGGTGAAGAAATTCAGGAAGAAAACAAAACCCTGATCAACGCCTCCGTACTCGGATTGATTTTTGAGAAAATAAACGGCTATAAAGACGGGTCCTTTTTCACTCCGGGATTCATCACCATGTATATGTGCCGCGAAACCATCCGCAAAGCGGTGGTTCAGAAATTCAATGAAATCAAAAATTGGAACTGCAAAACCCCCGAAGATCTTTACGATAAAATTGAAGACCGACAGGAAGCCAATACCATTGTAAACAGTATTAAAATTTGCGACCCGGCGGTGGGCTCGGGACACTTTTTAGTTTCGGCTCTCAATGAAATGATCGCCGTAAAAAACGACCTCAAAATTCTGCAGGACCGGGATGGGAAGCGCCTCAAGGAATACCAGATAGAAGTGGTAAATGATGAACTGATAGTTACCGACGAAGAAGGGGAACTTTTTGAATACCACCCAACCAACAAAGAAAGCCAGCGCATACAGGAAACCCTTTTTTTTGAAAAGCAAACTCTTATTGAAAATTGTCTTTTTGGTGTGGATATCAATTCCAATTCTGTAAAAATTTGCCGCCTGCGTTTGTGGATTGAGTTATTGAAAAATGCTTTTTATAAAACCGCAACAGAATTGGAAACGCTTCCAAACATTGATATCAATATTAAATGCGGAAACTCTTTGGTTAGCCGCTTTGCAATTGATGCCGACCTGAAACAAGCACAGAAAAATAAATTCACATGGACGATTGACAGCTACCGTATAGCGGTGGACAGCTACAGAAATGCGAAAAGCAAGGAACAGAAAAGAGAAATGGAACAACTGATTGCCAACATTAAATCGGATTTCAGAAGCGAAATTTCTACCAACGACCCCAAAAATAAAAAGCTCCAGAAATTGAGGGGCGAATTGGGAAACCTCACCCAACAAACCACCCTGTTCAACAGAAGCAAAAAAGAAATCGCTGTCTGGAATAAAAAAGTAAACCAACTCACTGCCGACATTAAAAACCTGGAAGAGGAAATTGAAGCCATAAAAGCCAACAAGATTTATGAAAATGCTTTTGAATGGCGCTTTGAATTTCCAGAAGTGCTAAACAACGAAGGCGATTTTGTAGGCTTTGATGTGGTGATTGGAAATCCTCCGTATGGAATAACTCTATTATCGGGAAGTGAAAAATCATATTTCAAGAACTTGTATGAAGTTTTGCAATTTAAGATAGATACTTATGAACTATTTCTATTGAAGGCTATTTCAATAACCTGCGCTTCTGGTATAAGTGCATACATTATTCCAAGCACATTTATCGACAACTTCTTTGGCGAAAATCTTCGAGAATTATTTATTTCGAAATTCCAAGTAAACAAAATCATTGAGCTAGATGATACCGTTTTTGAAGAAGCAGTAGTTCATGCTATGATTTTCTCATTCATAAAAAATAAAAATTTAAACAACGACTATTCAATTGAATATGCAAGGGAAAAATCAAACCTGAAAAACTTTATAAAAGTTCCTGCAAGTTTCTTTCTTACATTACCACAAAAGTCATTATCATTAAGAGAATATCTAAACAAAGACTTCTATTCTAAATTGAAAAGGGCTACTATACCATTAAAGGAAATTGTCGATATTAGGCAAGCGATAAAAACCGGAAATGATAAGATTTATCTTTTAGACGAAAAGAAGGACCCTAATTATAAAAAGGTAATTGGAGGTAAGAATATTAGTAAGTGGGTAATTAAATGGGATGGAAAATATATAAATTATGGAAACCATTTAGCATGCCCAAGAGACTATAAAATATTCGAACAACCCAAAATATTAATTAGAGAAGCTGGCAATAAAATTATTGCGACTTTGGACAAGGATAATTATTATATTCTTTCATCATTGTATAATGGGATTTTGATAAATGAAGAATTTGAAATAGAATTTATTATAAGCCAACTGAACTCCAAACTTTTTCAATTTTTATTAAATCAATTAACTTTTGAGAAAACAAAAGGCGCATTTACTAAAGCAAGAATTTTCCACTATTACGAATTACCCATTAAACGGGTTGACAGAAAGGCACAAAAGCCATTTGTTGAAATAGTTAATAATATCCTCTTAGAAAAAAAACAAAATCCTTCAATTGATACAATCGGACTTGAATCCAAAATCGACCAATTAGTTTACCAACTTTACGATTTAACCGAAGAAGAAATTGCCCTCATCGAAAGTTCAACTCGTTAAAATGGAGGCCGTTTTAAAATGGGGGATTCGCCCAATGCGGCTGGTAAAGTTTTGTACCTTTAATTAACCCGGGAGCAGGTAACCGCTTCGTGGCAGCCTGGTTGTACCGTTAACAGAATCAAAAAAAATAGTTTTTCGGTTCGCCGTTAGTAACTCTTGCAACTACCGGCCGTCTGGCAGAAAAAGCATTATGAAAAAATATATACTCCTTTTCAGCTTCCCCTTTCTCCTGGCGGGCCTTTTTAGCTGCCGGTCTGGCAAGCCCTACCTCGAACGAAGCAACGAGTACAAGGCTTTACTGGATGCTGTGGCTCAACTTTCGAAAAACACTACCGACGAGAAAGCGCTGGAAGCCGTACCGGTTTTATATAAACAGGTGCAGGAAAACAAGCTTAAACAAATTAAGGATCTCAGCACATCGCCCGACCTGGGGAAATTTGATAAGACCCTCCTTCTTTACAACGAGCTACAGGATGCTTATCATGCCATCATAAATACCCCTTCGGCATTCCGGCTGGTAAACCCGGTAAGTTACAGTTCTCAAATTTTTGAAACCCAACAGGAAGCGGCCGAATCGTATTACCTGGCCGGCAAGCAGGAACTAAACATAGGAAGCCGGGAGGCCTCCAAAAAGGCATTTACCTACTTCGGTAAAACAGAAAAATTTGTAAATAATTATAAAGACGCCGGCGCCTTAAAAGAACAAGCCTACGAGAATGCGCTCATTAATGTAGTGATAAACCCCGTGCGCGATAATTCCTATTTTTCAAATCAAACCTGGTCTAACGGGCTTTCCTATTCGAACGACTACTTCCAACGGTCGCTGGTGCGTGATCTGAACGCCTTAAACCGAAACTATTATCCCTCTGCATTCTATACCGACTGGGATGCCCGGTCGCAAAACATACGGCCCGATTGGGCGGTTGATCTGGTGATGCGAAATATTATCATGCCTTATAGCCCTTCAGATTACCGCTATAAAAGAGACCGCAGTGCACAAATTGAAATTGGTAAAGACACAGCAGGCCGGCCGGTGTACCGAACCGTTTATGCTACGCTAAACATTACCCGCAGCACCATGATTGCCAGGGCAGAGATGGAAGTGGTTATTAACAACCTCAACAGCAATCAATCCATACGCCGCAGAACCTTTCAGGAAGAATACCGCTGGCAAAGCGAAAGAGCAACGTACAGCGGCGACAGCCGCGCATTGAGCGCTTCCGACTGGGAATTGATAAATAACGTGTACCACCAACCGCAGCGGGATTATTTACTGGAGGAATTGTATAAGAAAATTTATCCTCAGGTTAAAAGTTACCTGACCAATTCGGTATCCTGGTGATGAGATGGTGGGGTTGAGAAACAATAATTGCTGAGCCTGTTACCTCAGCCAAAACCAACAAAAAGAAAAGAAAAATTATTTGAATAGCTGGTACACAAGCAGGCTAAATAAATAAGCAAGTCCGGTCATGTACAACAATTGAATGATGGGCCACTTCCAGGTGCCGGTTTCCCGCTTTACAATTACCAGGGTACTCATGCACTGCATAGCCAATACATAAAAAACCATGAGGGAAAGTCCGGTGGCAAGGGTATAAACCGGGGTGCCATCCGGTCGTTTGGCTGCCTGCATCTTTTGGCGGAGCGTTTCATCGTCATCGTTATTTCCACCTACGCTATAAAGGGTGGCCATGGTACCCACAAAAACTTCACGGGCGGCAAAGGAGGTAATAAGGGCGATGCCGATTTTCCAATCGTAACCCAGGGGTGCAATTACCGGAGATATGGCCTTTCCTAAAATTCCTGCATACGAATTTTCGAGCAGGGTGGCCTGTTTCTCCTTTTCCAACAGCGAGGGATCTATATTTTCAACTTTCGCCTTTTGCTCAAACGCAACCGTTACCTTATGCATACGGGAAGGTGGTCCGTAGCTGCTCAGGGCCCAAAGAATGAGGCTGATTATCATGATGACTTTCCCGGCGTCCACCACAAATATTTTGGCTTTCTCCACCATGGTAGTGAGGATATTCTTCCACCGGGGCCCCCGGTACATGGGTAACTCCAAAATAAAATAGCTCCGTTCGGCCGATTTAATAAACCAGTTAAACACCCAGGAAACAACCAGCGCCATGATCGTTCCTAAAAAATAAAGGCCCATCATTACCAACCCCTGCAGGCTTATAAACCCGAAGAAAAAGGTTTGCGGAATTACGAGGGCAATTAAAATGGTGTACACCGGCAACCGGGCGCTGCAGCTCATGAGGGGAGTAACCAAAATGGTAAGCAGCCTTTCCTTTTTATTTTCAATATTGCGGGCGCTCATAATGGCCGGAACGGCGCAGGCAAGTCCGCTGATCATCGGCATTACACTTTTTCCGTTCAACCCCACTTTGCGCATAAGCTTATCCGTGAGGAAGCTAATCCGCGCCATATACCCGGTGTCTTCCAGGAGGGTGATAAGGCCAAATAAGATCATAATCTGCGGAATAAAAACCATGATACCGCTTAATCCGGCAATGATTCCGTTTATCAGTAAATCGCTGAACCAGTTCACCGGCAGCAGGTTCCCTAGCCATCCCCCTAATTTACTAAAGCTCCATTCGATTCCTTCCATCGGGAACTGAGCCAAAACAAAGATGCATTGAAACAAAAAGAACAACACGACCAGTAAAATGAAATAACCCCAAAAGCGATGGAGAAAGATATCATCGAGCCTTTCGGTAAATAGCGTTTTTTCCAGCGGGTCGGCTTCTACAACCGTCTGCTGCATGATATGCCTGATTTTTGCATACCGTTGCATTATTTCATCTGCCTGCACCCGCGTTGGGTTAAATCCATTTTTTGTTTCTATTTGCTCAATAGATTCCTGCAGGCTGGCCGAAAAGTTAAACTGTTCGTGGTTGATGAGGTGGTGGATAGCCGAATAATTACTCAGCCCCGGAACCAGGTTGCCTATTTCGGAAACGGCATGGGGGGCAAGTTTCCCCGAATCAATAAATTCCCGCACCGGCAATTTGCTCCCTGATTCCCAAACCGAATGAATCACTTTCTTTAAAGCGGAAATCCCTTTGTTCTTTCTGGGGTTTACCACCACAATGGGAACTCCCAATTCCCTTTCCAACCCCGAAACATCAACCTGGGTACCTTTATTTCGGGCGAGGTCCATCATGGTTAATGCAATAATTACCGGAATCTTCAGGTCGATGATTTGGGAACAAAACAAAAGATTGCGCCGCAGGTTACTGGCATCGGCCACCACCACCAGCAGGTCGGGGTGTTTAGACCCATCCTGTTGCATCAGGTACTTGTAAGATACCCACTCATCGCCCCTTCGGGGATAAAGACTGTAGGTGCCGGGGAGGTCCACTATGTCGGCAGCGAGGTTTCCCGAAATGGGCGTATGTCCTGTTTTCTTATCCACTGTAACGCCGGGGAAATTGCCCACCTTCTGGTTGAGGCCCGTGAGGGCGTTAAATAGGGATGACTTCCCACTGTTGGGATTTCCAATAAGGGCAATATGTATTTTGTTTTCCACCTGCCAGAAATTCGGGAAGTTGGCAAAGGTAGCGTGGATTGGCCTATTGGCATTACGAATTCAGAAACATTAATGCATTCAAATTTTTACAAAACCATTACGAAAAGCGACTCGGGGGTTGGGTGGGCTTTTTTACCTTTACAGATATTTAGTTATTATGATCCGAATTTTATTATTTGCCCTGCTTCTTAGTACCGGCGTTTATGGGCAACGGTTGTCGAAATCTGATAAAAAGACTTTATCGAACCTCAAAACCCATATTGAATACCTCGCTTCTGATGCATTGGAAGGCCGGAGAACGGGAACGGAAGGGGAGCGCAAGGCCTACGAATATATT
This sequence comes from Bacteroidota bacterium, assembly GCA_018266615.1. Taxonomy (GTDB): domain Bacteria; phylum Bacteroidota; class Bacteroidia; order Chitinophagales; family Chitinophagaceae; genus Ferruginibacter. The sequence continues at coordinate 17,942 of JAFEAB010000029.1, read as the reverse complement.
ATTGCTGCCTTTCAGAAGAACAAAATTGGGGGTGGGGCTGAAAACGGAAGTTACCTGCAGCCTTTTGATGTAAATGACGGGCGGTTTGTGGCTCCCGGAACCCATTTTGAGGTAAACGGAAAAACATTGCAACAGGGTACGGATTATTTTCCATTGGCATTTTCGGCAAACGGTAAGGCCGCCTGTGATGTGTATCTCTCCTTAAAAGAAGCTGGTGAAATTTGGGGGCTCGATTTAGCAGATGAGATGGCACACCAATCCCAAAACCCGCATTGGGATCCGCTTGATTATATCCTCGACCAGGTAAAAAAATACACCCTGCTGGGGGCAACCGGAGTTGTGGTTTATAATAGCTCTGCCACCAAAGATGATCTCGTTTTCAATTCAAAATCCCGAATCCCACCCGTAAAGATCCCGGTTATTTACTTAAGCCGGGAGGCTAAAACCAAATACCTGGCTGATGAAACCGGGAAAACCAGCCTGGCATTACAGGTAGATATAATCGAAAAACATCGTACCGGGCATAACGTAATTGGAAGGATTGATAACGGCGCTGCACAAACGATAATTTTAGGCGCACATTACGACCATCTTGGCCGGGGGCAGGATCATAATTCGAGGTACCTGGATGATACTCTTACCATTCACAATGGAGCCGACGATAATGCAAGCGGGGTAGCCGGTTTGATAGAACTTTCGAGGATGCTGAAATCGGTGAAAACCAAAGATTACAATTTTGAATTTATTGCTTTTTCGGGAGAAGAGCTGGGGCTTTATGGCTCGAAGGCATTCACCGAAAACCCATACCTCGATCTTCAGCGTGTTGATTACATGATAAACATGGATATGATTGGTCGCTTTAACGACAGCAGCAAGATACTTACCGTTGGGGGATACGGAACTTCCCCATCCTGGGCCACCCTATTAAACCGGAACAACGGCGAGTTTAATATCCATATTGACAGCAGCGGTACCGGGCCAAGCGATCACACCTCCTTTTACCTTAAAAATATCCCGGTGTTATTTTTCTTTACCGGCACACATCCCGATTATCACCGGCCCGAAGACGATGCCGACAAAATCAATTATAAAGCCGAACTGAAAATCGTAAATTTTATTTTCGGCCTTGTTAAATCCACCCTTTCCGAACCCAAGCTGGCATTTTTAAAGACCAGGGAAACATCCACGGGCGGAGCGAAAAATTTCAAGGTAACCCTGGGTATTATGCCTGATTATACCTTTGCCGGCCTAGGCATTCATGTGGATGGGGTAAGCCCCGGGAAACCCGCTGAGAAGGCAGGAATCAAAACCGGCGATGTGCTTATACAGTTAGGTGATTATCCTTTTCAGGAAATTGAATCGTACATGACCGCTTTGAGCAAATTTCAAAAAGGAGATAGCACTAAACTTACATTTATCAGAAACGGGGAAACAAAACAGGTAATGGTAACCTTTTAAAAATGCTAAAACTCAAAATAGATAATGAGGCCCTTGCCAACGATTTTTTTGAAGATGCCCGGCTGTTGGGTATTGTTGCACCGCTCAAATATTATCAGTTCTCCTGGAGTGTAAACCAGTGGCTGGGGTTTAACTTCCGGATCAACAATAGCCTGGAAATTCCACTTAAAAAAAAGGACAGGAAATACTATTTCCCGGTTTTTGAATATTATAAACCCGGGAAAGACCGGCTGCATTATTTATACAACAATCAGTATGATGGTGAATTCCTTCTTCCTGAATTTAGAAACCTCGACTTTTTATGGCTGATCAAAGACAGTGAAATCGGGGAAAGTGAAGTTTCCGATCTGATTACAAGATTACGGCCAATTCCCGGAGTTCAACTGGTGTCCGAACTATTGCCCGAAAAAATAAAAAACAAGCAAAATTTAATTCTTTAGAAAAGCAATAACCATGTGGCAGGAAATATCAAACAAACTTTACCGGCATTTCGAATTCAAAGATTTTACCGCTGCCTTTTCGTTTATGACGGCCGTAGCGTTGGTGGCCGAAAAAATGGATCACCATCCCGAGTGGAAAAACGTTTACAATAAAGTGGAAATCTGGCTCTGCTCGCACGATGCAGGAGATATTATTACAGACAGAGACAGGCAGTTGTCTCAAAAAATAGATGAATTATTTACTTCCCGTTAGTTTACCCATTGAAAATAATCGGGGTATGCGGTGTTTCACTTTTGCTATTCCACTTTATTCCCTTCCAGGGGAAAGTTTTTCACTCCCTTTTTGTAGAGCCGATTTTTCCTGATGTTCATTGAGCCAATATGGCTTTTTCCGGTACGTAGGTTATTAAGCTGCAAAATTTCATTCCTTTTAATCTTTACCTGTCCAAATTGAACGGTATCCCGGTCGCTGATATGTACTAGGGTTTCTGCCTTTATCGTATTGTTCTCAATATCCACCCATTGGCCCGGATCGAAAATCGGATTATTCTTAGAATAAACGGTTCCTACTTCGAGGTTGTTTTTAGCAATGTATATATTGGCTTTTCCTTCCACCGATACAAGCAGGGAGGCCGGAGCAAAAATATGGTTCCCTGAAATTTTATGAGTAGGGTGGTTGATGTTTTTAACCAGGATTAAAGGCATTGGATGTTTATTGCTGAATAGGGTAGAGGTTACCTGGTTGCGGCAAAAGGTGGAGTTGCCGCCGTATAATAATAATACCTGCACATTGCAGTTATGGTATTTATTATCTCTTACCACGGCCCTCCCCGCGGTGCGTGTCAGGGAAACCGTCCAGCGGTTTACACCCTGCTCAATATCCTCAAAAACATTATCGGCAATTAATTCCCGGTTCCGGTTTGCGAAATAATCTTCGTCGGCATAGTCCTTTTGATATAAATAAAAAAAGGCGATGGTGGTGGGGCAGTCTTTTATAACGTTACCGGTTATTCGAACATTTTCCACAGGCGGGCAACCCCAAATAATGCTGGTATAAATTTGTGAAAACACATTTTGATCAATAATCATCTTCCTAAACCTGTAATTCCCATTTACCGGGTACACAGACAAGGAGTTAAACCAGTTCTCTTCCGCCTTACCTCCATACAAGGAACTGGATAACACCCTGGCCACTTTATTAAACCGGCAGTGGGAGATGGAAAATTCATCTGATATCGTTTTGCCGAAAGGGCTGAATAAGTAAAACTGGCAATTTTCGAACTGTATATTTCTAACCTTCAGGCTGCCTCTTACGTGGAAGCCGGAACCGGTAAAATGTCGCTTCCATAATCCATTCTTCTTCACCAGGATGGTCCCCTGGGTATATAAAATTTTTTCACCGCCTGTATTATAGGGTAACTCCAGGTGAGCAAATCCTCCTCCAAAACTGTAATAAGGATTATTGGCTACCACATAGGTTCCGTCTTCAAAAAGATCGGGTTGGTTGGTATCGAGCATCCTAATCTGGAAATCGGTATTTGGATCAGCCGGGTTAAAACTGGTGAGGGTTGTTTTTCCGGGAATCCCCTCCAGGCTGTAGTTTTCGCTGGTTACCGTCAGGGTAAAATCTACCGGGAGGCAATAAATGCCCTCATTTAGTTTAACCGATGCATGATTCAAAAGCTGATTTGCTTCTGCGGCAGATAAAACATGGATTGGCTGCGCTTTTATTGTACCCCAGGCTAACCACCATAAACCAAGGGTTATAATTAACCTCATAGAGGCAAATTTCGAAGCAATTTTTTTTAAAAATCATAACTGGCTGATAAACTATTGTAAAAAGATAAAAAAGCCAGGGCGGGCTCCGCCTCTTCGCATAAAACGGGACAAAAAGCGTTATATCCGGGTGAAAAACATTGTATTTTTTATCCTTCTCTTTCTTTCAGGATATTTACTTCATGCACAGCAAACCGATTTTACCGGTTTATGGAAGGGAACCATGTATAACGATACAACCGGCCAATTTTATAAATATGAGATCGGAATCAGCTATGAAAAAAATAAATATAGCGGGTTTTCGCATACCTATTTTTTACAGGATGATAAGGAATACTTCGGAGTAAAAAAACTGAACATTCATGTTAATGACCAGGGGAAGGTGATTATACGGGATGATGGCCTGATTGCAAATAATTACCCCGAAGCGCCGGCCAGGGGAGTGAAACAAACCAATATACTTACCCTGGAAAGAAAAGACAGTATAATGATCCTGGAAGGGCCTTACTCTACCAACCAAACTAAAACTTACCATGCCGTAACCGGATACATTAAACTGGAACGAAAAAATGACTACTGGAAATCGGCGCTTATTCCTCACCTGCAGGAGCTGGGGAAAGCTCAATCCCTTTCCTTTGTTAAACCAGATTCTAAACTCCACCCCGATCAAAATATAGATGCTGAAAAAATCATCCATATTTACAAGCCCTTACCCCGAAATACGGTTAGTACTGTCCTTCCTGTTGCGGTGGGTACACAAGTAGAAAATAGAAATGAATTGAAAAGCGTGGTTAGGGATCCCTCTTCATCGCAGCTTTCTGCATTTGAAAAAAATGCCATTCCGGAGGAAGATAAAACGCTTCAAAAGGACGTCAGGAATATTTCCGCTTTAAACAGAGTGTCGGAGCGTCAGGAATCAATCACTTCCGCTAATCGTGTCGCTATTACTGATCCACCGGCGGCTCACGCATTTGAGCGGGTAACCATCCTGGAACAAACGGTAGAATTCAGCCGTGACAGTTTACAGCTTTCGCTTTATGATAACGGAGAGGTGGATGGGGATACAGTTTCTGTTTTGATGGATGGACAGGTATTACTTGCCCGCCAGGGGTTAAGTACCACGGCCATCCGGAAAACCATCTATATTGAACCGGAAAGGGATGAGGTGGTATTGGTCTTATATGCCGAAAATCTGGGTAAGATTCCCCCGAATACCGGTTTGTTGGTGATACACGATGGAAAAAGTATTTACGAAGTACGGTTCAGTGGCGATTACCAAAAAAATTCTGCCATCCGGTTTCGGCGAAAGCGATAATTACACCGAAAATACTGTTGATAATAGAATTGTCGCTGATGGGCTGCCGGATGCCAGCCAGACTGACCAGGCAGGGGAGCGGCACTTTGCCAAAGGTTAAAACATTTTTAATAGCAGGATTTACAATGGCATAGTACGAGCGTATGGCCGGTACCGTTATTAATACATGTTTTGAATGCTAACAGCCTATAAAATTTTTCTTCTATGTTAAAAACTGTGTGTGCTACCCATTCATCGATGTAAGGAACTCAGCATTATCTTTGGTTCCTTTCATATTTTTAAGGAGGGTATTAATTGCTTCTTCTTCGTTCATATCGGCAATGTGCTTGCGCAGTACCCACATGCGTTGGAATGTATCTCGATCGTGCAACAGGTCGTCTCGGCGGGTAGAGGAAGCTACAATATCAATTGCCGGGAAGATACGGCGGTTAGATAGTTTCCGGTCGAGTTGTAATTCCATATTACCGGTTCCTTTAAACTCTTCAAAAATCACTTCATCCATTTTACTACCGGTATCTACCAACGCAGTTGCAATGATGGTAAGCGACCCGCCATTTTCAATTTTGCGGGCGGCCCCAAAAAACTGTTTTGGCTTTTGCATGGCATTGGCTTCCACACCCCCGGAAAGAACTTTTCCTGAAGATGGGGCAACGGTATTGTGAGCCCGGGCAAGGCGGGTAATGGAATCGAGCAGGATTACCACATCGTGGCCGCATTCAACTAAACGTTTGGCCTTTTGCAGGGCCATGCTGCTTACTTTCACGTGTTTTTCGGCAGGCTCATCGAAGGTGGAAGCAATTACTTCGGCCTTTACACTGCGTTCCATATCGGTTACTTCTTCGGGCCTTTCATCTACCAGCACTATCATCAGGTAACATTCCGGATGGTTTTCGGCTATGGCATTTGCCAGTTCTTTCAACAACATGGTTTTACCCGTTTTGGGTTGCGCCACAATCAACCCGCGCTGCCCTTTACCAATAGGTGTAAACAGGTCCATAATACGGGTACTGTAATTATCGGCACGGGTAGCCAATTCCAGTTTTTCGTATGGGAATAACGGTGTAAGATAATCGAACGGGACCCGGTCGCGCACTTCTTCGGCAGTTTTACCATTGATGGTTTCCACTTTAAGGAGGGCAAAATATTTTTCACCTTCTTTGGGTGGCCGTACCGACCCATAAACCGTATCTCCGGTTTTTAGGCCGAAGAGTTTTATTTGGGAAGGCGAAACATAAATATCATCGGGTGAGGAAAGGTAATTATAATCGCTGCTGCGCAGGAACCCATATCCGTCGGGCATCATTTCCAGCACCCCTTCGCCCAGTACAACTCCGTCAAATTCAATATTAAATGATAGTTGGTCGCGGCGTGGTGGACCCGGCTTCACATCACGGTTAGGTTTAATCGCTTCTTCAGGAACGGCTTCAGCCTGCTGATCGTCAGATTCGTGCAACATCTGAGCAATGGCAGGCGGTATTGTGCTTTCTCCGTCTGAAATAGGAAGAATCTCCTCATCTGAAGCGGGCGACAAATCCGGGCTCACAGTATCTTCAAATAACTTCCTGGGGGTTTTCTTTTCGATTTCCGTTTTCCGGGCGCGTGGAGGGGTGAGGTCTTTTTTTATTTCTGGGGAAGGAGGCGGATCGGGCGCCTCACCTTTTACAATTCTTTTTCTTTTTGGTTTTTCATCTGAAGGGCTTTTCTTATCTGTTTCCCTTTGCGATTGTTTTTCCATAATGGTGTCTATCAGGTCTTGTTTATTCAGCTTTTTATACTGGGGAATCTTAAGTTGCTCTGCAATGTCATGCAATTCAGGAACGAGCAAGTCGTGCAACTGGGAGGCTTTATACATATAATAGTATCAATAAAAAACTTTATCAAAAATCCAGAGTGGCTGGTCTTGGGGATCGAAAATTTAATCTGATGGAAGTGCTGTTCGGTAGTGGAATATTACCTGGGATATTGCCTGGTCCGTTAATTCCGCTGCAATTATACGTCGATTTTGATAAATCCAATAATTTTTTTCTTCTGTTTTTTAGATGGTTATTAATTCTTTGGGCGGTTATCTTCCCCTTTCACCGGTTTCTCCGGCACCTATTACAGGTTTATCTTTGGGGTATGGAAATGGTGGTAATCCACAGGTTCAACAATTATATTTCAGCAAATATTACCCTTTCCCGGATACGGGATGCCGGTATCCCTGCTGCCTTATTAGATGAGGTTACCGTTACCTTAGACCCCATTCTCTCCAACGCTATCGGCGGCATTAAGCTTGCGGTGAGAGCCGACTTTGCCGAACAGGCCATGGAATTTCTGCGGCTGCTGGAAAAAGAAAGGATGGCAACAGCGCTGTGTCCAAAATGCGGTTCCCAACATATTGAACTGGTAACCAAACAGGCGCCCGGAAATATGATTACGGCAATTTTGACCTGGTTCCTCGGGAGTTATGCGATTGCACCACAGAAGGTTTACCAGTGTCAAAATTGTGGCTACGAATGCAACAATTTTCCCGAAAACACAACTTCTTATAATTAAACTATGGATAATTTATTTAACCCTGAAACCTATCAGTCTATTAAAGGGCGATTGCAATTATTAACTGAAACTTCCCAACCCAAATGGGGGAAAATGACGGTGGCGCAAATGCTTCAGCATTGTAACCGCACATTTGATTATGCACTGAGTACCGAACCGCATCCCCGAACCTTTTTAGGATTACTGATTGGATGGGCCGTAAAAAAACAATTATATGATGATAAACCCTGGAAGCAGGGGCTTCCTACAGCCTCCCGGCTCCGGGTAACCGATTCATTGAACTTTGATCAGGAAAAGAATTTATTGAACTCGACCCTGGATGCGTTTTTTACCCGGGGTCCGGAGAAGGTGGGCATATTTCCACATCCGGTATTTGGAAAGTTTACCAAAGAACAGTGGGGCATGATGAACTACAAGCACCTCGATCATCATTTCAGGCAATTTGGGGTATAATGATGACCTCTATATCCCGGATTTTTTTGCCTCCTGAAAAGTCCGGAGGGAGAAAATAATTGCCTGCTAATAAATATATTAACCGGCCGAAAAATACTTTCTTAATCGTTCTGCTGCCTCCCGGAGGGTCTCTTCTTTTTTTGCAAAACAAAATCGAAGCAGTTGGTTGTTTTGTTCCTTTGTGTAAAATGCCGACACGGGAATGCTGGCAACCCCCGCCTCCACCACCAGCTTTTTTGCAAATGCCAACTCCGGTTCTCCGCTTATATTCCGGTAACTGTATAATTGAAAATAACTCCCTCCCGATGGCAACGGTTCCAGGGGTGTTCCTTTTAATTCCGTTTGTAAAAAATCGCGTTTCTGCTGCAGATACTTTCCCAATCCCAGGTATGCCTCCTTATTCATCAAATAGGCCGCCAGGGCAACCTGTGCGGGGGTGTTCGTTGAAAAACAATTGTACTGGTGCACTTTCCGAAATTCAGCCATTAGGGTGGCGGGGGCAATGCAATAACCCATTTTCCAACCGGTACAGTGGTAAACCTTTCCAAAAGAATAGCAACAAAATGCCCTGCTGCGCAATTCAGGGAATTTCAATAACGACAAATGCGGTTGGCCGTCAAAAACCAGGTGCTCGTAAACCTCATCGCTAACGATATAAAAATCAAATGCGCGGGCCAGTTGGGTTACCTGTTGAATATCGGATTCAGTTAACAGTTTCCCACTCGGATTATGGGGTGAATTAAGAATGATGGCCTTCGTTGATTTATTGAATACCGCTTTAACCGCCTCCCAGTTGATGGAAAAATCTTCTTTATTGAGTGGGATGGGAATTACTTTCCCACCATTGATTTCAATATTGGGGATATAGCTGTCGTAGGCGGGCTCAAATACGATTACCTCATCTCCGGGTAAAATAATTGAAGTGAGTGCCGTATAAATAGCATACGTACCCCCAGGCGTTACCGTTATTTCATCCTCTACTGAGGGGGTATATTTATATAAAGAAAATACCTTTTCGGCTATCCTCTCCCGTAAGGCGACCGTCCCGTTCATGTGTGCATACTGATTATGCCCCTGGCGCATAGCCCTGGCCATCAGGTCGATAAGGGTGTCGTCCATTGGGTAATCGGGGAAGCCCTGCCCCAGGTTAACCGCCTGGTGTTGTAAGGCGAGCGAACTCATTACCGTAAATATGGTGGTGCCTGCTTTGGGGAGTTTGCTGATGATGGGACTCAAGGTGGAATGGTTTTATCCATTCAAATGTAAAGAAGATCAGGCGGGAATAAGCTTGAAATTACGCGCTTCCAAAGACGGTTTCTCAATTGCCGGGAAGAACCTTGTACGATGGTAAAGCATCAACAAGGGAAACAGGAACAGAATTTTTGATAGCAGGGCCGTGCTGTTTTGAAAGAAGCGTAGATTTTGTGCGGGGATCTCATTAATGGGGCCAAGCGTAGCCATTTGGGTATTGCTGCCAAAATGGAAATCGATTTCACTGAGGGTTGCTTTCTTTGCATAAAAGGGCTTCAGGTTGCCCGCTTTTCCTTCCCAGGATGAATAGGCTCTTTGCGATAGGCTCATAGCCGGTTCCATATCCGGATCAAAATAATACCACTTACCCGCCGATTCGGCGAGTAATGTATAATGGTGGGGGAAGCCCACCTTGCGGTAATTAATTTGCTTTCTCTTTAAGATTTCCATCATCACCAGTACCTGTTGGGAGCAACCGGCAGAATTATCTTTCATAATGGCCTCCGGCTGAACCTTGCAGGCAAGTCCAATTCCGGTAATTTTTTGACCCATCGCTGCAATCCAGTTTTGGGCCAGGGTCCAATGAGAAAATCCATGAAAAAATTTGCAGGAAATTGTATAAGAAACGAGAAGCGGGTATTCGGGGTCGGCGGGGCGTATCCCTCTTTTGGCCGCTTCCTGATCAATATACAGTTCCAGGCTGTTCATGTTGGTAACAGCCTGCAATGCGGGAAAGTATCTTTCTTTGTGATTGTATGTTTCCCGATCATTAATATCCCAATCCAAAAAATTGGGAACAATTAATAACAAAGTAAAGGCTGCCAGCAGGATATTGGTTTTCATGTATGGCTATAAATGCAACAGGTGCACCTAATACCAACGAATTTTCGGTCTGGCTATTGTATGATTCGGGGGGAGATGAGTTGAAATGAAATATTCTAAGCAGGAATTACAAGAATTTGTCGCCCTTATTCCGTTTTATTTCGGCTACATATTGTTTTATATCCTGTTCATTGTCCTTTTTGCAGATCAATAATACGTCATCCGTGTCAACAATTACAAAATCTTCCAGGCCTTGTAATAAAACCAGTTTTTCGTTATTTACATGCACCATATTTCGTTGGGCGTCTATTACTACCACATTGTTTCCTGCAACCGCATTTTCGAGATAATCTTTCTCCAGGGTTTCATAGGCGCTTGCCCAGGTTCCCAGGTCGCTCCAACCAAACGAGGAGGGAATTACATACACATTATCGGCCTTTTCCATAATGCCGTAATCGATTGAAATATTTACACATTGCGGATAAATCCGTTCTATGGCTTCCTTTTCGAAGGAGGTATTGAAGTTGGCTCTTTCGGCAAAAAACATTTCGTGAATCTCGGGTAATAGTTTTTCGAAAGCCTGAATAATACTCTTTACCTGCCAAACAAAAATGCCCGCATTCCAAAGGAAATCGCCACTGGAAATAAATGCCTTCGCCAGCTCTTTGTCTGGTTTTTCCGTGAATGTTTTCACTTTAAAAATATTTTCACCCACTGCAAAAGGTTCAAACTGGATGTATCCATACCCGGTATTGGGGTTAATGGGCTTAATACCCAGTGTAAGTAATGCCTTGATGTGTGCGGTAAAATTGAGAGCCTCCTGGCAAACCGACTTAAATTTTTCCCGGTCGGTTATCAGATGGTCGGCCGGTGCACAAATCAGGTTGGCATCGGGGTTTAGCTCGTGCAGTTTATATGAAACATAGGCAATGCAGGGAGCGGTATTTTTTCGCGATGGTTCGCACAAAATATTGGCTTCATTCAGCCCGGGCAACTGGCTTATTACAATCGATTTATAATTCTCTGCGGTTACTATGAATATGTTTTCAGTTGGGATAAACTCGGCAAACCGATCGAAGGTAGCCTGGATGAGAGTCCTGCCTGTATTAAGGATATCTAAAAACTGTTTGGGGTATTCCGTTCTGCTCATAGGCCAAAACCGACTACCGATTCCTCCTGCCATGATGGCTACATAATGGTTCCTGTTCATTTCAAAATAAATAATGCATTTTAAATAAGACCTTCCCGAACCAGGTCGTGCAAATGGACCACCCCGGCATATTTGCCGTTATTAACGACAAGCAACTGGCTAATATTATTACTTCGCATTATTTCCAACGCATCCACAGCAAGCCTTTCCGCTTCTATTGTTTTGGGAGATCCCGACATAATATCCGCTGCACACAACGAATCAATTCGGGTAGTTTTTTCCAACATCCGGCGAATATCTCCATCTGTAATAATCCCTTCTAATAAATTCTGGCTATCCACTACTGCCACCGCCCCCAGCCGACTCCTGGTAATCTCCATGATCACATTTGATATATCCGTGTCTTTTCGCACGGAAGGCTTTGCATTCTGCGCCGTTAGGTCTAAAACTCTTAAATATAATTTTTTGCCCAGCGTTCCCCCGGGATGGTATTTTGCAAAATCTTCGCTGTTAAATCCCTTTAATTCCATAAGGCAAACCGCCAGGGCGTCGCCCATAACCACCTGTGCCGTTGTGCTGGTAGTAGGGGCCAGGTTATTCGGACAAGCCTCCTTTAACACGGATGTGTTTAACATAAGGTCTGCGTTAGTTGCCAGGAAGGAGTGGGTATTCCCGACCATCCCAATAAGTTTATTGCCAAAGCCTTTAATAAGGGGAACCAGCACTTTAATCTCCGGGCTGTAGCCACTTTTACTGATGAGTAATACGGCGTCTTCGTTTCGAATCATACCTAGGTCGCCATGGATGGCATCCGCAGCATGCATGAACAGGGATGGCGTACCGGTACTATTGAGGGTAGCTACAATTTTTTGGGCAATGATGGCGCTTTTCCCTACTCCACTTACAATTAACCTTCCCCGGATTGCAGCTATCATTTCTACTGCAGAAACAAAGTCATCATCAATAAATCCTGCCATCCCTTCAATTGCCTGTTTCTCAAGGGCGATGGTTTGTAATGCTGATATTTTAATGCCTGCTCTGTCCATAAAAATTGCGCGGCAAACCTACTTTAAATCCGCCACAATGCAAAGAAGGCCGGGCTCCATAACCAATAAACGGGATTTCATAAATATTTAACCAGGCAAAAAATATTCAGTCAAAATCGTTACCTTAAAGCAGGGTTAAAAAATTGGCTGGAGAGTATTATTTAGTTTTCTTCTTTGTAAATGCGCAGGAAGGGAACTAACTTTGCCGCCCTTCCGGTTTTATTTACGACCGTTAGCCCTACCTTTTTAGGAAATATCTGCGCAAAACCCACTATGGCAACAGCAAAACCCAAATCAACGGTTTCTTCAAAAAACAAAACTCCGGCAGTAAAGAAAAGAATCCCAAAACTAACCATTTCTAAAAGTTTGCTTTATGCCGAGCTGGAAAGGAATTTTGGATTCAATAAATTCAAAGGCCAGCAGGAAACAATAATTAATAGCCTGCTCAGTGGAAAAGATACATTTGTAATTATGCCTACCGGTGGTGGGAAGAGTTTGTGTTATCAACTCCCGGCACTCATACTGGACGGGGTGGCCATCATTGTTTCTCCGCTCATTGCACTGATGAAAAACCAGGTTGATCTTGTTCGCAGTTATAGCAGCAATGATGATGTGGCGCACTTTTTAAACAGTTCACTTAACAAAACGCAACAAAAGAAGGTAAAAGACGACCTGCTCTCGGGAAAAACAAAACTCCTTTATGTAGCACCCGAAACCTTAACGCGGGAGGATAATATTGAATTTTTTGGAGAGCTTCCAATTTCATTTTTTGCGGTGGATGAAGCGCACTGTATTTCGGAATGGGGGCATGATTTCAGGCCCGAATACCGCAGGTTGCGGGATATGGTAGATGCCACTAAACCTGATGTGCCCATTATTGCGCTAACGGCTACGGCTACCCCAAAAGTACAAAGCGATATTGTTAAAAATCTCGGGCTAAAAGATCCGGCTATTTTTATTTCTTCCTTCAACCGGCCTAACCTTTATTATGAAATCCAGCCAAAAGTTAACCTGAAGCAAACCAACGAAAGTATTGTCCGATTCATCAAACAACATAAAAATAAGAGTGGGATTATTTATGCGCTTAACCGCAAAACCACCGAAGACCTGGCAACCATGCTGGTAGCCAATGGTATAAAGTCGGTTCCCTACCATGCCGGGTTTGATGCCAAAATCCGGTCAGACAGGCAGGATCAGTTCCTGAACGAGGATGTACAGGTAATTGTTGCCACCATTGCTTTTGGAATGGGTATTGATAAACCGGATGTTCGTTTTGTAATCCATTACAACATTCCGAAATCCATCGAAAATTATTACCAGGAAACTGGCCGTGCCGGACGGGATGGTATGGAGGGAAAATGCATCCTTTATTATTCGCATAAAGACGTTTCTAAGCTCGAGCATTTGATGCGGGATAAGCCTTTAAGTGAAAGAGAAGTGGGAGCCCAGTTGATAAACGAAACTATTTCCTATGCCGAAAGCAGTATTTGCAGGAGGAAGACCCTGTTGTATTACTTCGGAGAAGAGTACGACGATTCGAAGAGTTGTGGACATTGCGACAATTGCCTTCATCCAAAGGAAAAGATTGAAGCCAAAACAGAAACTGTAATTGCACTCCAGGCAATAAAGGATTTAGGGGAACATTTTATTCTCGATTATGTGGTCCAGGTTTTGTTAGGGAATGCAACGCAACAGGTCAAAATGTTCAGGCACGATGAGCGTGAAGTATTTGGAAGCGGTAACTACAAGGATATTCATTTTTGGAATAGCCTGATCAGGCAAATGCTATTGAATAACCTGCTGGAAAAGGATATTGTTGAATATGGGTTATTAAAAATCACTCAAAAAGGCCATGCATTTATTAAGAAGCCGGTATCGTTTAAAATAGTTTTAAACAATAGTTTTGAAGATGCCTTTGCGGATGATGAGGAATATGAAAGTTCTTCTGCAGGTGAAGGTGCCGCAGATGAAGCCTTATTGAATATGCTGAAGGATCTTCGAAAAAAAGTGGCGGCTGAAAAAAAGCTTCCTCCTTTCGTGATTTTCCTTGAAAGTTCCCTCGAAGATATGGCTACCATGTACCCTACTACGATGGCTGAGCTGGAAAAGATCAGCGGGGTGAGTAAAGGAAAGGCCTTGCGCTATGGTAAGCCTTTTCTCGAAATCATTAAGAAATATGTAGAAGATAATGACGTTATCCGGCCCGATGATTTTGTGATGAAAAGTGTGGTAAACAGGAGTAATAACAAGGTGTTTATAATTCAAAATGTAGATAAAAAAATACCCCTCGAAACTATCGCTAAAAACAAAGACCTTAAAATTGAGGAATTGCTCGAAGAAATGGAAACTATAGTGGCTAGTGGAACCAGGCTAAACCTCAACTATGCCATTAATGATATGGTGGATGAATATGAACAGGAAGAGATTATTGAGTATTTCAAGAATTGCCAAACTTCCTCGTTGCAGGTAGCCCAGGAAGAATTATCCGAAAGCAATTTTAATTGGGAGCAACTTAAAATAATGCGGATCAAGTTCTTAAGTGAATATGGGAACTAAGGGTATTTTTATTTGAGGTGTATTTATCTCGAATAATCCCCTTATTTTTGCTCCCCACAATTAAACGGTGCGGTATCCGCCGCAGGCGGAAAAGGACTGAAAATAGTAGGTGCGGTATCCGCCGCAGGCGGAAAAGGACTGAAAATAGTAGGTGCGGTAGCTCAGTCGGTAGAGCAAAGGACTGAAAATCCTTGTGTCGGCGGTTCGATCCCGCCCCACACCACAAAGCCACTCTGGGTAACAGGGTGGTTTTTTGTTTCATGTACACCGTATATATTCTTTACTCAGAAAAATTCAATAAGCATTATTCCGGATTCACTTCCAACATGGAAAGGCGATTGATCGAACACAACCTGACTGCACCCTCGGGATACAGCATCCGATTCAGACCTTGGGTTATTCTGCACTCTGAATCTTTCGAAGATAAAAAGGAGGCTATGACGCTTGCTCTCTGATCATCGAAATGATATCAGAAACAAAAAAAATATGAAGGAGTTTTTAAGGCCCTTCTCCCAAGTTTAATCTAAGTGCCAACAGAATTTCGTAAATTCATTTAGGGCAACAAAGAAACCCGGAAAATCTGCCTTTAAAATTATTCTTGTGAACTCTCAGGCAATAAAACAGGGAATCCAAACATTTTCACCGGCATATTTTGCATTGGCAATGTCTACCGGAATCATTGCCATCGCATCCTTTCTTTATAGTTTTCCATTATTAGGAAGATTCTTTTTTATTTTAAATAATATAGAATTTGGCGTCTTACTAATCGTTCTGTTTTTTCGGGTATTCATGTTTTTCGAAAAGGTAACATCCGACCTGTCCTCCCATGCAGACGGATCCGGCTTCCTTACGATTCCCGCGGCTACCGCCATATTAGGCACCGAATATGCAGTAATAGGTGGTAATTTTAAAATAGCTGTTCTCTTTTGGTATTTGTCTCTTTGCTTCTGGCTCTTTCTTATTTATTCATTTTTTATTCTGGTAACTATTAAAAAAAAGAAACCATCCTTAGAAAATGGAATGAATGGATCCTGGTTATTATTTGTAGTCTCTGTTCAGGCCATCTCAATTTTAGGAAGTACCCTTTCAGCATATTTATTCTTCTCCACCGAGGTTACAATTTTCATCAACACCTTCCTGTATCTTCTGGGAATCCTTTTTTACCTGGTGGTTATTGGGATTATTTTTTACCGAACTACATTTTTCCCTATGAAGCCCGATGAATTTAAACCTTCATACTGGATCGATATGGGAGCTGCCGCCATCACCACATTATCAGGCATTACACTAATTAGATCAATTGAGCCCGCTTCTGCCTTTTCAGAATTTATACCCCTCATTAAATTTTTAAGTATTTTATTCTGGATAGCCGG
The DNA here is from genome assembly GCA_018266615.1 of Bacteroidota bacterium. Lineage (GTDB taxonomy): Bacteria > Bacteroidota > Bacteroidia > Chitinophagales > Chitinophagaceae > Ferruginibacter. Next base: position 1,767 of record JAFEAB010000029.1, on the reverse strand, counting down.
AAGTTGGTGGATTCCTGTAATTTGTTTTTTGGAAATCCGTCGGCACCTTCAAATACCCGTTAAATACAATTCCGGCTATTGGTGCCTGGTTTTCCCCCTCGGTGTGTATTCTGTTTGCACAAATCAATTATCAGAAATTCTAAATCTTAATTTCCTCCAATCAATTTCCCATGGGATTATTTTCCTGGCTTGGCTTGTATGGCTTATCGTATGTATTGGGATGTGTGTAGCGATAATAAAATTATTATTTTCTCCCTCTCCTCCATTTCACCCTAAATACTAAACTGGATTATTGCCAGTTTGAGCTGGATTTCCAATTATTCTTCCACTATTCTCTTAAAAACTCCATTCACAGATTCATTCATATTTCTGCATTTATATCTATTGGGGCCTCATAATCAAACAATCAAATTAGCCTAATTGAGTTAGGAGGTTTCTTTCCTGATCATTTTCAGTATCCTCTTTGATGGGTATCATTCTTTCTTCTTATTAATACATGTTATTTTGGTAAAACGGTAATCATGATAGGAAAATTAAATAACGAGGAGATAGAAACCCTGTTGCATAATCAGGTCATTGCCCGGCTGGCCATAGTATATGGCAACAAACCCTATGTGGTTCCCATCAGTTATGCTTATGATGGTACTTTTATTTATGGATTTGCTAAAGAGGGTCTTAAAATGGAAATGATGAGAAAAAATCCGAATGTTTGCATTGAGGTAGAAAATACGGAAAATATAGCCAATTGGCAATCTGTGATTTCCTGGGGTCAGTTCGAAGAACTTAAATCCGGAAGGGATCGTAAATATGCTCTGGAGGTTTTAAACAAAAGAATTTTACCGGTTTTAAACAGTGAAACCATGCGGCTATCTCCACTTTGGCCCTTTATAACAGAGGAAGACACCCAAAAGCTGGAAGGAATTGCTTTCCGGATAAAACTTGAAACAAAGACCGGACGGTTTGAAAAAAGCCCTCAACCCCAATTTTACCCGGCCAGGTAGTGATGAGTATCAAAATTTCACCTGTTAAAAGTCAGTTGCCAGGCACTTCTTCTCAAATATTTTTGAAAACTCCCCAATTGCATAAAATGAGCGGTTGCAGGAATATTATGATAGTAAAATTGAACAAGTTGGGAACAATTAACGAATTCCAGGATTCGTTCATACGCAATTACCCGTTTTTAAAAATTGAGTTTTATAATAAATCGGCTGATCTTAACGATAGAAAAAACTCAAAAATTCAAAGTGCAAACACCCTCTTTCAGCAAATTGGCCTCAAAAAGGAAGGTAGGGTCGAAATAAATGATGACCTGCTGGTGGGTGATCTGGAAAAAATCCTGCTGGATGAATTTGGAGTAACTTCCCAAATATTTCGGAAAAGCGGAATGGGGCTTTGGCTGGAAACCTCAATGACGAACGACTGGTCCCTGGCCAAACAAAATGAATACGGTAGAGAAATCGTTCAACTCTCTCAAAATAAACAAATTTAAAAGAGCAGGTTCTTTAACTTCTCCGGATTCGATACCCTGATTTTCCCCGTATTAATCTCAATCAGCTTTTCTGCTTTAAAATCGCTTAAAGTACGAATGAGCGACTCTGTGGCGGTTCCAATATAATGAGCGATATCTTCCCTTGATATATCAATCGGATTCGTCCCGGCACTGGTATTATACTTTTGATTCAATTCAACCAATGCTTTTGCAACCCGCTTCCTTAACGAGCTGTAAGCCAGGTTAACAAGGCGTTCTTCCTTCTCCTTAACATTTTG
>JAFEAB010000028.1 GCA_018266615.1 Bacteroidota bacterium | reverse complement strand
ATATTATTTGTGCATTCGTGGCTAATGGATATTATTTGTGCATTCGTGGCTAATGGATATTATTTGTGCATTCGTGGCCAATACATATTATTCGTGCATTCGTGGCTGCTGCATTTTATTTGTGCATTCGTGGCTAATGGATATTATTCGTGCATTCGTGGTTGATGCATTTTATTTGTGCATTCGTGGCTAATGGATATTATTTGTGCATTCGTGGCTGGTGAGTTTTATTCGTGCATTCGTGGCTGGTGAGTTTTATTCGTGCATTCGTGGTTGATGCATTTTATTTGTGCATTCGTGGCTAATGGATATTATTTGTGCATTCGTGGCTACTGAATATTATTCGTGCATTCGTGGCCATGACAAATTCTCCACTCTACTTCAAACTAAAGTGGGATAAAGTAAAACTAAAAATACATCAGTCAAATTTCTTTGTTTGAATTTTTTCTGGCACTATTTTCACCCCCGGGGCGGGGGCAGCAAAGGGCCTAAACCTTTTTTCGATTTCTCTTCGCCCGTGGTTCGTGCCGCACAAAACAAAAAGAAACTTGATCATCATCACAAATGATCAATCACTTCCTTCTTGAAAAGACACGGGCATCCTGAGGAAGACTTGCGCCAGATGGGTTGTCTGCTGATTTCGGTTCGTGCAGACACGAACCGGGGCAGTGGGCTATTATCATTTATTTTTTTTATGGGCTGTCAGCATATTTACTTTTTTCAGCTTCACTTCCGGCTGTTCGCTATACCTGTGGTGCCGCTTCCCATCCGGCAGCCTTTCATCGGAATAACTCCATTCAACTTCTACCGGCAACAATTTTGGAACACTTATCTATTCTCTCTTAATCATGCAAGTCCGTAGTTGCAAACTACGGACAGTAGCACTTTTTTATTTTCAGGCAATCTACGGATAGCTGGGCAAGACTAACCGGCATCAAGTGACCGGCTAAAGCCGAACATTATCGCCAGTAGGGGGCACGGTCATCCTGCTGAAGACTTGCACCAGATTGGCTATTGTACAACCTTATAAATTATTGCCCTATTATACAGAAAAGTAGTATCCATGCTTTTATCTCTTTGCTCAAACATAATATTCACTTTATAAGTCCCTACAATATTATTATCCTGATAAGTTGTTTGCATAAAATTCAAAAATGAGCTTTTTTTAAACACATCATAAATACTTCCATCATCATTTTTAATATAGATGCGACTAATACAATCTGGCGGATTTGGATAGTAAATTCTGTAATTTATTGTTGTACCTTTTTTTATATCCAGGCTTTTTGAAGTTGTATCTACAATGAAGCCTTGAAAAAACAAATAGCCAGTAATTTTTAGCAAAGTTCCATTTTCATGATAAAGGCGCTCATAATAATAATTGGGATTGTCCTCATCAACAAACAAATACTTTTTAATGTTGCCGTTCTCATGATACTCTATATTTTCAAATACATTCTTTCCTCCTTTAAACGTTTCGGCAGATTTTAAATTACCATGTACTTTGCTGTACCAACTAAAAACAATACTATCAATTTCATAAGAAGTATCAATAAAAATAATTTTCTTAATATCGTCATTCAAAAAAATACTGTCACCTATATGCTTCTTATGTAAATCATAAAAAGGTTTCTTTGTATATTTTTCTTTCTCTGCACAAGAGGCAAGTAATACGGCAAAAAAAGAAATCGCTATCAGATATTTTTTTCTCATTCTTTGTGAAATTCTTTCAAAGGAACTTTTTTAATATCAGAAGGATTTGTACCTTTTCCTGTTGTGTCGTATTCTTTACCATCCTTTTTAAATGCCTTGCAACTTTCACATTGTTCAACTTCATTCTGTTTTTTGCGTATTTCTTCCTTCCTCCATTTGTCAACAAGTTCAGGGATTTTTTTAGGGTCAGCCCCTTTTAAATCTGGAACCTTCATACCAACCATAACTAAACTCATTATAGACTCAAAAGCTGCAAAATCAATTACAGTAATAGGTCTATTGGGGTCTGCCTTAGTTCCCCATCCAGGGTCTTCCGAATTTGAACCAAAAACCATAAATTGGGGTAACTTAGGAATGATATCAGCATCGCTGCCCGTGACTTTAATTTTTAAATAAGTCCCAAAGCCAATTTCTGTCGCATGGTCTGAGCCATAAAGGATATTCGTTGAGGTTGTAACGACATCTTTGCCTTTTCTAAGGTCGTGTGTTGTGTATACTTCATAATCGTTCTTTGTTGCATATCCGGCCCCATAGTAAGTATTATTCCAAGCAGATTTATACAAACCTTTAGTAGTTACGGTCTTTATTAAAACTGTCCCGTCTTTCCCAATTGTTCTAATATGCTCAATTCTGTCCTGTCCGTCAGGGTCAACATAATAAATCGGATTGTTTGCTACAAAGCAATATGGTGAAATGCCTATGTTGTGCGGTTTGTCAGCGACTGGGTCAACACTCATCCACCTCCCAATTTGATTATCATACATTCTCGCCCCATAATCCAACCATTCAAGTCCGCTGCCATTGCTAAACTCCTGCCTTTGCTCTTCCTTACCGTTGTATTTAAATTTGTTTGTAAGAGAACCTGCACTCTTTGAGGATATCCCACTCATAACCAACCCGAATGGATAATAATGCGTTTCCTCCACAATCCTCCCCGGCTGATGCAGCACCTGGAAGTTATCGATATATACCGGGTTGCGGCTCTCGTTGCTTACATAAATATACACATAACCGTTAGCAGGGGCTTTTATCATGGAAGATCCAAGAAGGGTTATAGTTTGCGGACTGCCCATAACACTTAATTGCAAATATTGGCTTTGTTGGCATATAAAGTTAAACTGTTTCCGCCACAGCGCACAGGCATCAAAAAATAAAACAATTAAATTTGTGATGCAGGTGAAATTGCCTGCATCGGCAGTTGAATTATAACGGTACAGATACGTCATCACACAAGAGCCCGGGCTGCATTTCTGCGTCAGTAGAAAATATACTCATCTTTTGTTTTTCAAATACCCGATGCAATCAGGGCAAGACTAACCGGCATCAAGTGACCGGCTAAAGCCGAACACTTTCGCCAGTAGGGGATACGGTCATCCTGCGGAAGACTTGCGTCAGATGGGTATTGTCCTGAGTTGCAAACTCAGGACAGCAGCACTTTTTTATTTTCAGGCAATCTACGGATAGCTGGGATGCGGCTTTGTTACTTATTCCATTACTTTTTTAAATGTTAACGTATCAGTTTGGGGCTTGGGCTCTATGCTATCAATAATAAATGTGATTTCAGAAGGAACTTCTTCAAAGAAAAAATATAAATTCTTCCTATAGTTATCAATATTCTCCTTTTCATTTGGTAAGGTAGATGACGGACAACTAATATAATACTTACCAGATTTTGCTAACTCTAAAAAAACAGTCCCATCCGTTGTAACTCTATTACCAATTTCTGACTTTCCCCAATAAAAATAATATTGAGGGTAAATAACTTTTTCCTTTTCAACAAAAATCACTTTAGGTATCAGTGTATCAATAATCTTGTATGCACTTTTATCTAATCGGTAAGTTGCAATATATAATCCTTTGCCTTTCGATATTTCGATAGATTTTGAATGATAGATGTAACTACTCTTCAATGATAATACATTCAATACATAAATCAATACAACCTTGTAAAGTGTATAGAGAATAAAAGCTACTAATATCGTATAGATGACAGGTTTCACTTTTCTCATTGCTTTAGTTTTAACTGTTCATCAATACGTGTACCAGGGTTTTTCTTTTCTGTTGCCGACTGCTTGGCTGCAGGGAAGTAATTATTCTCCGTTGACTTATACGGAATCTCTGATTTACCCTGATATCTTATAATATCTGATTTCTCCCCATTCTTCAACCCGCCTGCATCCAATGCCTCCTTAGCAACATGAGTACAATCTTGTTTACCCAAAACATAATTTGTTGAAGCCTCCTCACCAGCCGCAGTTTTCATTTTTTCATCGGTAGCTTCATCTGTTTTTATCCGATACCCTTGGTCAAATCTTTGTCTAATATTTCCATCTCCGTCTTTCTCTGATGTTGCTTTATCCTTTCCATCAGCATAATCGGCTTTGAAAGTATTGTATGAAGATTGAGCAAACTCATCTACTGTATTAAACCGTTTACCAATTGTTGCATGTCCTTCACCACTCGAACCACTGCTACTACTTAATGCTCCATCCTTAGAATATAAGTACCAACCATTTTTGTCATCGCCAATTAAAACTGCCTGATGCCCTGATTGATGACCTTTCGTTGGCTTCTGAAGTAAAACAATTATATCAGTGGGAGCCATTCCATCAGGGTCTATAAACCTCATTGGATTATCAAAGGCATAATTATACGGAGAAAATCTCCACATCTTTTCAGAGAGTGGGTCTATTTGATTCCATCTTCCAATTTGATTATCGTACATTCTTGCACCAAAGTCCAACCATTCAAGACCCGAACCATCAGAGAACTCCTGCCGTTGTTCTTCTTTGCCGTTGTATTTTATTTTATTAGTTGGAGAACCGAAGTTTAAAGATTTCGAGGAGATGCCACTCATCACCAACCCGAACGGATAATAATGCGTTTCCTCTACTATCCTCCCCGGCTGATGTACCACCTGGAAGTTATCGATATATACCGGGTTGCGGCTTTCGTTGCTCACATAGATGTACACATAACCGTTAGCAGGCGCTTTTATCATGGAAGATCCAAGAAGGGTTATTGTTTGCGGACTGCCCATAACACTTAATTGCAAATATTGGCTTTGTTGGCATATAAAGTTAAACGGTTTCCGCCACAGCAAGAGGGCATCGAAAAATAGAATATTTAAATGGGCTTTTTCTGAGGTGGATGGGTTGAACTCTTGCTGTGGCAGATGGAGTCATCCTGCGGAAGACCTGCGCCAGATGGGGACTTTCGCCAGATGGGACTGCCGGGCTTTGTTTATTATTTGCTGCTATCTCTTATGTACACCTGCGACGTTTTATGTTCCAAAAGATTTGCAAAAATTAAACTGTCTTGCGTAAGCTTGATAATTTTGTTATGGGTTTCTGGATTGATGCCGTCAAACAGTATTAAGTCTTTCTTTTTTAAGGTACATGAAAAACCATAAATAGTATCTGCCAAGCTGTTAAAGACTGCACCATCTTTAGTAAATTGTATAGTTGGATAATTAGTTTGATATTTTACAGTTAACCTCCAAATGCCAATTAGTTTATTCCAATCATTTTTAGTAGTCTTATTTGTTACGCAAGAAAATAATAAAATCAAACCGCTGGATAAAAAAAACATCTTTTTCATTAATGATGAATATTTGTAAGTGTTCCAATAGTTGCTTTGCCATCCTTGTCAAACTTTAATTCATTAAGTTTTAAAGCATCAATATTAGCCTGGATAACTTTTCGTGTGGCTGGATTAACTGTATTTGTAAAACTGGTAGCATTTCCTGCGGCGTCTTTAGTCTTGACTTTTGAATTTCCATTAGCAGGCGAATAGGTGTAAGCAGCATCAACTCCCGTCCCCCTTGCAGCCATTATCCCAGGTTGACCTTTACCAACAGAATTTATCTGAGCCTCGGGCTGTCCTAATCCATGGCCATACTCATGGGATTCACCAGTTGTACCTGTACCCTGTATATCTGACAATTTCCAGTGGCCAGTATTAGAACCTGCTCCATCAGATTGAGTGCCTAATCCGGAAGGACCTTCTGTTGTAACTTTCACAAAATTCTGTGAGAAATCTTTATTGTCTTTAATAAATCCTTCCAATGCTTTTCCATCTTGAATGTAGTCTCCGGTTACTGCAAATTTTACAGAATAAGTTACTCCATCAATTACAGTAGTTCCATTGGCGGCATTCCATTGACTTTGTATTGCAGATGCAGCTTCTTTGGCTACCGCAAGACTTGCTCCATTACCATAAAGTGTATATGTTGAAGAAATAGTTACTGTACAATTAGTTTTATCTATTGTAACAATTCCTGAACGTCCATCAGGATCAATATGTTTTAAGGGATCGTTATAAGTATAAACGTAAGGGCTCCATTCGTAAAATTGGTCAGCAAGTGGATCAGTAGTCATCCATCTGCCTATCTTGTTATCATACATCCTTGCTCCATAATCTAACCATTCAAGTCCGCTGCCATCAGAGAACTCTTGTCGCTGTTCTTCCTTCCCGTTGTACTTAAATTTGTTTACAGGATTTCCGAAGTTTAAACTTTTTGATGAAATGCCGCTCATAACTGACCCGAACGGATAATAATGCGTTTCCTCTACTATCCTCCCCGGCTGATGCAGCACCTGGAAGTTATCAATATACACCGGGTTGCGGCTCTCGTTGCTCACATAAATATACACATAACCGTTAGCAGGGGCCTTTATCATGAAAGATCCAAGAAGGGTTATAGTATGCGGGCTGCCCATTATACTTAATTGCAGATATTGGCTTTGTTGGCATATAAAGTTAAACTGCAAATCGAAAAAAAGGATGTTCAGATATGCCTTTACATTATTTGAAGGGGTTTCAGGGCCCTGTTGTTGTAGGAGGTTGTTTAACGGTACATCGTGCTCAAAACTCTCGCCTACCGTAACGCCTGCGCCATGCAAAGAACCGGTGTAGGAAGTGTTGTTTAATATCGCTATGATAGATCCTATCAGGTTCTGAATAGGGTTTGCGCCTGTGTTATCTACCGTGGAGGAGGGTATATAATAATCCAGCTTCACCCCAACCTCATCGGTGGCCATCACCTTGAGCAGCTTGCCTACCCCAATGGGCGCTTCTTTATTTGTTATAAGCTGGCATTGGGCGCCCGTGCCCTGGCCGTTGGTAAATGCCGCAGGAGGGGTTATTAAATAGGTATTGGTATTGAGGTAGTAGGTTTCGTTTTCGGTAGCATGTTCCTGCTCAAAATCGCAGTTGGGGTAGCTTTGCTGTGGCTGCTCCTCCGCGTTAAGCAGCATCCTGATGTTTCCTAAGTGATCCCTCATCATATATTGGTAATAGAATGCGAGGTTCGTGCTATCGTAAATAACCCGTCCTTCCTCATTGGAGATAAACTGAAGCTTTACCTCTCCATCAGCGCCGGGGTATCCCTCCCGCTTCTCATATACCATCTCCCCCAAATAATAGGTGGTGGTGCTACAGGCAGTACCATTTAAGGTTTCACTTACTGTCTTTACCTGCTTATTTCCGAGGGCATCGTACTTATAAAGAATAACGCCATTGGTTACCCCCGGGTGGTTGGCTATCTCTATCCTAACGGGAAGGTTCAGGTGATTGTATTCTATGGAGGCGATATACTTGTTATTATCGCGCATGAGTTTCCCGTTCAGGTTGTACCGATAATCGTTATTGTCTTTCGACTCATTGTCTTTAAAATCGCCCAGGTTTTGGTTGTTGAAAGATGCATCGGTTACGGAACGCAGTTTGTTGGTATAGTTGTAGCTATCCTGCGTTTGGTACTGGTAACGCAACGAATCGATAAGGATGCTGTGGCCGGGGATAAGCCCCATTTGGTTCATGCTGAGGATATTTCCGTTTGCATCATAGCTAAGGCCTCTAACCGAAAAATTGGGGGTAATGGAATAGGTACAGGCATCGGGGTCGTGCTGTGAGTACGCAGCGCTCAGAAACCTGTTTAGCCTGTCGTAATTAAAATCGTACTGACGGCTGATCTCCTTGTTTTTCGACTTCCACACCATGCCCGCAATATTGCCATTGTACTGCCCTGTGCTAAACAGGTTACCCGTAACATCAGAGTTTGTTTTGTTATAGGCCAGTTCATATCCAAAATAATGATCCTGTTCACTACCGGGGGAAGAATTAAAATATTCGCGGTTCATCCCAAGGCTCCACCCACGAATGTTGTAATCGTAATTTTCAGTTTCTAAAATGCCGGCAGGCGCCGAGGGGGTTATATTTGGAATTATTTTTTGCATTACCTGCCCCAGTTCATTATAAGCAATTTGGGATATGGGCGTATAGCTATCTGGAAAATCCCCATCCTTAATGTCCTCTTTTGCAATTTTTTGTTCTGTTATTATCAGCCTGTCCAATTCATCATACGTAAATTTCTTCAATATTTTAATCCATCTGCTCACGTTAAGAGTGGTTTGGTGGTGAAGGTTGAATAAAACCTTACCGTTCCAACTATATTGTGTGGTCATTACATCCTTTCCTTCTATCACATTTTTAAAGGTAACGAATTGTATAAGCCGGTTCTTCCTATCGTATTTATTAATGGTAATTTGTGCTGCAGAGAGGGCTTCTGAGTAGATAATGGTTCCGGTTACCATGCCCTTGCAATCATATTTCTGGTGGTTTATTAAGGGGTAAGGATACTGATTTTCATCCTGGTAAAACAAGGCATCGTAATCGTTAACATATTCTTTTTGGGAGAGAGAAATGCCTTCCGATGGCAGCCAGTTGTAATTATCATAATAGGTTTTAGTAAGGATGGTTTCATTATGGGCAGTATTGGCGGGATATACCTCCTCATCCCATGCCGCAGTTTCATGATCTGCCCGGGTAAGCGTACTTTCAAAAATGCCTGTTTGAATATCCCGGTTAAGGTTATCGTATTTGGTATAAATCCACAGTTTCTTTTCGCGTTGCATAGCATCCTGCGAAAGGACCAACCGGCCCCGCCTGTCATAAACCATATACAGGGCGCCGGATCCCGGTACCTGTTTCTGTATCATTTGGTTTCTTACATCGTATTTATACCGAAAACATTGTTCATTGAAAAAAGAGGCATCCTGCGGCGTGTTCCAGCCCAATGAATCTAATACCTCCACGCCCCGGGGTTGCACTACACAAACCAGCCTGTTTTGAGCATCATAAACGTAATAGGTACAAACCCAACCCGTATGTGCTGCCCCTGCGCCACTGTCTGGAAGTGAAGTACTTTGTACTTTCCTTAAAACAACCAATCCGTCCTTATCACTAAACTGGATCACCTGGTTGCCCGCTTCATCGGTGGTAATAGTTTTGTCAAGCTGGCCTTCCTGGTATTCTCCGTCATTAACAATGCCGTCAAAGTCTGTTTCATGTTGAGCAGGGGTAGTATTAAATATTTTTACGTGATCGTTTTGTGAATTAAAATAATAGCCTGTAGAGATTCCACGTCCGGAGCCTACCCAGTCTGCGCCAGGCGGCATTTGTTTTATGGGGCGTGATAATGCTGATGGTTCAAATACAGTTTGGCTGTAGTTAAAGCTGTTTTCGCCAAACCTGTTATTCATAAATTCCTGCTGCTGTTGGAATGGGTCATACTTGAATAATCCATCATCTATTGAATTATTCATACCGCCGGTCGCTGGCGAGGGGAGATATGTAAATTGTTCCCTCCCCAAATTATCATATAAGGTAGTACCCACCATATCCGCCCAGTCTGTTGTTCCGGTTTTATGGCTTCCTTTCTTTATTACCGTCTGCACAGGCCTTCCCAGGCCATCATAATACTGGGTGGTTTGCAGCGCCTCACTTACAGGCAATGGGTTAAAATCTTCGCCGGAGGAATGTGGAGCCTTCAACGTCCACGACCGAACGTAATTTACGGGAAAGCCGGATGGATATGAATCCGGAATATTAATCTGCCCAAAACATTCAACTGTCAGCAAAAAAAACATCAGGATGATAGATAACGGCTTCATGTCTTTTGTTTAAGGTTGTTGGTAGTTATTGATTGTAGTGATTTTCAAATGCATTAACCACATGGCCATCCTCGTCAATAATTGCTTTTAATTGGTTGAAGCTGTCGTATTGATAAAAAGCAGATTTTCCGCTGTTATCAATTTCAGAGCTTATACCAACCATTGGTTTATAAGTATAAAAATGACAATCAGCATTATATGTTTGTAATGCGTTTCTCAGGGAGAAAAGATAATCATGGAAGCCTTCATTATTTGGTGGATTTTCGAGTATAGTATAATCAATCAGCCCTGAAATCTCATCCAGGGTAACGCCTTTAATGATGGCAACCGGGTACTGCTTATGATAACCCCAAAGTATAACCGCAGTTGGCCCGTTTTTTTCCTTATACTGAAGAACATTACCTCTGCTGTCATAGCGCTGTATTTCCGTTACCACTTCGGGTGTTGCGTTTTGTATGGCTGATGAAATGGTCTTTAATAATGGCCTGTCGTCAAAAAAATCAAATTCTTTCTGAGAAATCTGACTTGCCGGGTCATCAGGTATGGGTGGATCAATTGTTTTTGAAGTTGAAATAGGAATCGCTAACCTGTTTAACGCTTTAAGATCGGAATATGGGTGATAAGAATAATCTGTAACGTACTGTGTTGAAATTTTAAAGGTATCTCCCCGGCTGTTGCTAAACCGAGTTTGGACAGGGAGATTATATACAGGATCATACTCGTACGAAGTGGAATCAGCAAATACCAGGTTTCCTTCATAGCGATTTGAAACTTTGGAAATGAGGTTGCAATTTGCCTTCCACATAAAATATTGATAAGCGAGGTAAAACTTCTGATCATAGTTACAGGTATTGTTCTCAGTGCCTTCAGAACTTGAAATAAGCAGGGTTTTTAAATTCCGACATGCATCAACATTTATAAATTGAGAAAGGTCTTTTTTGTAATGATATCGGGATTCCTGTTTTAGAGCATCAGCACTGTCATATATTTTTTCAGAAAGAATTAATCCACTTAGTGTAGGGAAATCCTGAATTGGAATGCCTGGCATCCGGTCAGTTGAACCGCCCGTTGCTTTCCAGTTAATAGGATCATAAGTTCTTACAGTTGTACCACCATAAAGATCTGTCTCAATTACCTGTTTATATACCAGTGGACAGCCATTGAAATAGTTTACTGAATTAGTTGGATTACTTGAAAGATGTAGAATTCGCTTATTTGGTCCGACACTTGTAGGAACTCCACACCAGTTACCTATAATTGATTCGTCTAATGAACTCCGGTAGTAACTGTGGGTGGGGAAAAGAAATAGGTCACCAGAGTTTTTATCTATTGAACCATCATAAGTAAATGAGCGGATTGAGCTGTACTTTTGACCATCAAAATCCTTTATCTTTTTTATTCTAAGTCCACCTACGAGTTTTTCATGTTTGGGGGTCTGATAAGAATAATCCAGGGTAACTTCAAAAGGATATTCCCACAAGCAAGAGCCGGCTTTGTTATAATCAAGTTCGATAAATAAACCGGCAGTACTAACGGAAATCGAATCAAAATATTCAACTCCTGCCAGAAGATCACTATATAGTAAATCAAATTCGCTATGAACAGAAGTGTCTAAAGCACTGTATATTTTAAAATGTACCAGTCCCAAATCCTGATTACCAAAGCAAGACTGTTGTGCGTTTGGATCATGCTCCGGCCTTTCTGAATATTCATTGGCTTTAATTAAGAAACGTATTCCCTCATTTACCCGGTCGGGCACAGAAAAGGATTTGAAGTGATTAAATGTGGTTGAATCCCAGGTTAATCCGGTATATTTCCTGCTATTTTCGAAAAAGAATGTGTCATTAAAAGCACGGTTACATTCGTATTCAAATTCGGTAAACCCTCCGGTTGGATAAACGATTCGTTTTAGAGATCCGGCGGTGCAATAAAGAGAATCAGGATCACGATCAGCCCCTCGAAAATATTGCTTATCATTACCATTCAATCCATAATCTACTGCTTCAAAAGGAATAGTAGGAATTCGTTGATTATTATTTCTGGTAGGATTTACGTTGTATCCCCAGATATCTTGGTTGAAGGTTCCTCGTGGATTTAATGGAATGGTATCATATACGAACCTTGTAGTTTTAACTGAATCCAACGCATCCGTTTCATTGATGGATGTAAGTTTAAGTCGCTTAAAATTATTATTCTGACTTGAAGCCGGAACAGTAGTTACCATTGCGGGTGATTCAAAATACCCTGAAATAAGTTTCCATTTTTTAATGGTATCCAAATACATATTACTGAGCGTAATCTGACATAACCGCTTTGCCAAATAATAATCATCCCTGTCCTGAACGTATTTAAATGAAATATTTGTGGAATCGGGAAAAAGAATCTTTTTTACCGTAACATCATTGCCCGAAATCCGGGTATAACTTGTTCCAATTGAAGGCGCTTCCAGCGTTTCAGGAATACCTGCCTTAATGGAATAGGTTGCACTCTCAGAAAATCCTGTTTCGTAACTAACTTCATTACTGTTATTATCTGCATATTCAATTTTGATTGAGTCTGCCGTTACAGGATCCGTAATGCTGGTAACATACCAGCTTGAGGCATAAGCATAATTTGGTGGCAAATGAATTGAAAGAGGGTCAGCGTAAAGCTGGGGAAGCTGAAGTTCAACATGAGAAAAGTAATATTTTATTCCCATCTGATCAGTTATTCTAAATCCAAGTAAAATGCTGTCCTGCCAGTTAAGGCTAATAATATCATTCGTTTGCTTTAGCATTTTAACCTCCCGGTTTTTATCAATAACAAATTGACCGCTAAGCGTTCCACAGGAATAACTAAAGAAGTCCTGCTCACCATCAAGAAAATGTGTATCTATATCTTCTATGATTTGATATGATTGATAAGGCTTATCATTACTATAATTAATTACCTGGGAATAACCGAAATCCCCTCCGGTAGATGCTAACCATGGATCAGTATAGTAATATTCATCTGGGTTATAGGCATATGTTTCTGCAAAAGGCAAGTTGGGAGTGAACCAAAATCCCCGGGCATGATCATCATCCGGAATACCTCTTACGGTTCTATTCACACTTCCACCTGCCGACAACGCCCAACCTAATCCCACATAGGAAGCCATATCATCTATTTTAATACCGCCGGTATGATAATTTAAGGATACAGACAGTGATAAATTTCCATGCTTCCATTGACAAAAAGACATGCTTACCGGGCTTGTTCCTGTTGAGTAGTCAATTGGCAGGTTACCGAATTTTTCAAGCGCTACTGTATTAGGAGAAGGAGGTGTTATCTGCGGAACAATATTGTTATTCTGTACGTTCCGCGCATTGCCTGTAAGCTGTGATTGTCCTGTGCTAACATTGGAATAAACAGATACGATCATACAAATAAAAAGTCTGATAGACCAGTTTTTTTTAGAACGTATGCTCCACCCTGAACACAAAAGGTTTTGCAACCGGTTCTTTTTTGTTATAAAACACATCATATAACACCTGTATTTTAGTAGCTGAAAAAAATTGACTGCTGATGTTTAATTTCCTGGAAATCCCAATCAGCCCCGATGTTTGCCATAAATTGTATTGTTGCAATTCACTTACGCGTTTAAAGCCATCATTACGCATAAACTCTATACTCCCGCTTGCATAAAACCCGCCTTTTATCTTCCAGTCTAAAAATGTTCTCACACCAATCCCCTGGTGGGTAATCCGGATTTTAGAAAAGCTGCCGATTCCCATTTTATAATTTATGCCGAGGCCAATAATACTTCGGTCATTCAGCTTATAGCCTGCCGTAATCGCAATATCGGCGGCATTAGGAAGCAGCGTATTCGTTTTTGCAAACTGGTAATTAACGCCGTATTCCAGCCTTTGCCAAAACGTTTTTGAACGCTGGGTATTGGGTTTAAATCCCGTAGCACTGTTCTGCTTATTCCCTTTCGGGAACTTAATTTTTAACTGGCTAAGCTGGCTCTGCGCCTGCTGCATCTGCCCGGAGAGATATTGAGCCGCCCCGCCTGATGCTCCGCTAAAACTGGCTTGTAATATGCGGTTAACCGAAGCGTTTGTTTGCAGCCCCGTAGTGGAAGCGCCGTTAGTCCCGCCTCCGGTACTCGTTCCCAGCAACGATGCCAGCATGCTGTTCTGTGAAAAGAATTTCTTAAATGCAGGTATTTTATTGAGTATCTCCTTTGCCGTCTGTTCCGCCTTCTTCGGATCTGAAAATATTTCCTTGTAGTTTTTTATCGTTTCTACATAATAATAAGAATCCTTATCGATCTTCTTCAGGTACTTACTTTTTATTGCATATTTTATGCACTGGTCAAGCAGTTCCTTCTTTCGCTGCTTTATAAATTTTTCTACCGCCTCTGTATTAGCCAAGTTCTGCTCCAGTTCACCGGCATTCTGCTGTACCTTATCCACCGCATCCATATACGGTTTCGTAAACTTTTCCTTTTCTGATTGGATATAGGCAAGGCTGGTAACCAGTTTATCGCGATACGCATCATAGGGAGCCTTCGCCTTCTTTACTAAGTTCTTCCCTTCCTGCAGCTTTTGAAGTAACGAAGAAAACGTAACCTTACCCGGGCCAAATAATTGCTTTGCCGTTTGCGGACTTGCCTTTTCAATAATGGGTTTTAGCTTTTCTTCCCATTTAGAAAGTTTAATTAATGTTTTTTCTGTTTTGGTTGTGAGTTGGCAGTTGTATTTGGTTATTTTTTTATCAGCTTGGGATATAAATTTTTTGGGTATTTCGGTTACAGAAGAAATGATGGAATCGGCTAACCCAACAACAGGTTGAAGTTTATTCTTTGAATTAACTGTATCTTCTAAAGCCCGACTATCGCGGGGGGGGGGGAGTATTAGCTGTCAAAATAAATGAAAGCCTTGCGTAGCAAATCGTTGTTAAAAGCAGTTTTGAAATGATGCTCATATAGAGCGGGATTTAGGTACTGATGGAATAAATTTAAGGGCTTTTTAATTCATTTCAAAAAATAATATTCTTACTTATGAAACAGGTAGTTCTTCAAAGCCTTTAGAAAAAATACAAATATTCGACAGTTTATATTTTCAGGTTCAGTCCGATATTGGGATGGCCATTATATTTTTATTTGTTGCTGAATATATACATCTTCGTTGGCGTTGGGTCAGTTTTCGTATAGATAGCCGATGCTATATTTAGCTACCGGTGTTGCTTTCATTCGTTGCAAAGTATTTCAATCTTCGAAAAATCTAACTAAACTTTTATAAAGTCAAACTGAACATTCTTCATTTAAATTTCTTTGTTTGAATTTTTTCCGGCGCTATTTTTACCCCCGGGGCGGGGGCAGCAAAGGGCCTCCCTTTTTCTCCACTCCAACTTAAACCATTACGGGCCCTTCCTTGTTTATATAGTTCACTAAATGGCATAATTTTGACATGGCAATGAGCACCCTCTCCACCATATCCTCTTTTCTGGGAAAAATTTTCAGGTTTCTTTTTGTTCGAAAAAAGAAATGTTGCCAATAATTAGGCTATTAAATGATCCAGACTTTTCGTTTGCTGATAAGCAATGATTATTTCAGAAGAAGCGCGTAATAAGTTATTTATTATTTCTCCATTATTTCCAATGGATTGCATTGCCCTTACCACCGCATCTACCTCCGTTAAGGATTCAGTTTCTGCAATTGCTTCCGCAAGGCCATAAATATTTAACCCCTGGTCTTTTAGTTTCCCGGTTTGCGCAATCATCCAACTCAACGCAAAAAAATCTGGTTTTGATAAATACAGGATGTCATCCAGGCCTTCACCGGTTGGCATACGGTTATAGGGTGAGTTGATCACCTCTTCTGAAAAATATTTTTCTAATTCGGGTTTATCTTCCAGGTTCCCCGATAATTGGATGCTCCCGTTTAATGCCTTCGGATAGATGCTTAACCACCGGAGTTTTCTCCTGAACTCGTGCACATCCTCCTCCAGTTTTGTGAATTTTCCGTTGCGTGAATCTATAAAATCATTAACTTCTTTTATTTCATGCCGGTAATAATCCCTGAAAACATCCATGTCTTCATCTTCCTTTTTCCAATCAATTTTTTGAAGTTTTTCACGGCAGCGGTCAATACGGTTATGCTTATTCGAAATCCATTTCCGGTCAATTAATAGTTCATTTAATATTCTGTTTTTTTGCTTGCACTTTTCATGAAGAAATGAGATGTATTTTTTTTCGATTGCCGGAAGCTTTTCCAGGTCTTTGGCCAGGTTATCATAATAATCCACTGTGCCTATGGCATCCTCCAACATTTTGAAATCTTCCTTCATCTTTTTTATGTCATCCTCATCTTCGTGTACCTGATTATACAGTCGTGCCAGGCCTTCCAGCATAAACGCCGGGGTGCGCGCATCATTTTTATATAACCAAAACCCCGGGTCTTCCTGTTTTTCAGCTTCCTGAATGGAAAAATTAAGTTTTTGCAGGAAAAAATCAAAACGGTTAAATCCTTTCATTTCAGTCTTTTTCAAAATAGGCAATAGAACCGCCTACCCAGTCCTTGTCTTTGTTATACCGGGTGCCAATCATTTTACCTTTGCTAAGCCGTACCAAATTGTGAACCGGGATGGGCCTTTTCCAACCTTCCTTCCAAAAATAAAATAAGCGGATTTCTGCTTTTGCCGGTTCGTTGGGTGTTTCAATAACATCGGCATATTGCACTTTCTTTTGAAGTATCCAGTTCTCAGGATCCTTCACCTGGTCTATGTCCTCCTGCGTTACATCAATCACAACTCCCATACCGGCAAAAGAAAACAGGGGTTTGAGTACAAATTTTGACAGGTCCACCGGTTTGGTGATTTCAGATAGGAAAAATGTTTCGGGGATAAAGGGATGGTCAATAAAAGGGAGGGTGAACTTGCTGATACGGTAAAACCAGTTGGGGTGAGGACACCACTCCACATCATATTCTTTTTTTAAATCTATAATCCTTCCTATGTCTCCCTGTTTTTCGAGGTCGTCGAATATTACCCGGTTGTATATTCTTTTTACGTTTTGTTTCTTCCCATTATCTTCATAATACAACTGGGTTCCATCCGCTTTCAACCGGGTGAGGCAAACGGTTTTTATACCCACCAGTTTTTCGGTGCAATAAAAATCGATCCGGGTTTTTTGTTGTTCCGGAAATATTTCGAGCAGGATAACTTCCGATGGATCATGCCCACCCAGAATAATCTCCTTTAAATCCTGGATATATTTTTCACGCGTGTATCCACCCAGGTATGAACTGTAATTTTCGGGAACCTCTGCATATTTAGCGGTGATATCGGAATGATAAGCCTGGTAGGCAAAGAGCGTGGGGAATCCCTGCATTTCAATTAGCTGAGGTTCCAGTTCACCGGCTTCATTTTTGCAAATTCCATAATCGAAAACCACAAACTGCGGATGTTCACCTTCACCCGGCATTTTAAATTTCTCTGGAATACTGCGAGCCGTTATCGTCTTAAAAAAAGGTGAGGTAATTACGTTGATGATTTCTTCTGTGGCATCCAGCATTTTGTGCTTGAAATCTTTTTTTACAAAAATGGGAGTCTCAGCGTTTCTGAAATCGAGTGCACCGGGATGAAGATTTTCTAATTCCCGGATATAGTCCGCATATTTTTCTGTGTTGAAATTGTGGTTGAACTTTTCTCTTAGTTGTTTGTCCATTCCCGCTTTTTTTTAAAAGTAGTGAAAAACAGGAAATGAAATTCCTGATTTACACCGATAAGGTTTCAGGTAATAATTTTGCGACAGCCAGGTTGAGGAAATTGGGAAGGATATGGGCGTAGGTGAACATTATTTTTTCCGGATCATTTAACTGTTCAATCATGGATTCCCATTTTGCCTCACTGTGATTTTCAATTACATTGGCTTTTTTCTCCGGTGTTTTCAAATACATCAGCATACCTTCCGCATCGGCTTCCGGGTGAAATTGGGTGCCAATCATGTTCTCATTAAAACGGATTGCCATAATGGCCCTTTCCAGGGGTACATGCGGCCTGGCTTTTTCAATGGCCAGGATGGTGGCGCCCATTTCATTTAACTTATCGTGATTGGGTTGAACGATCTGATAGTCGCGACTGTCAACCACATAAAACGGATTGCTCATCCCTTCAAAAATAGGCTCTGTTTCTGCAGCATTGGTCCAGTGAATAGGAAACACCCCAAAAGAAGTACTCTTCCTTTTATTCACCACGGCAAGCCCGTAATGCCTGCAAATTAGCTGGAAGGAGTGGCAAATAAAGAAAACCCTCTTTTTTACCGGATTATTGGGATTTGCATTGAATTTCTCAACCTTTCTGAGCCAGGAAAAATAAGCGGCTTCCCATGCCGTTTCGGTGGTATCGAGCGGGCTGCCGGGGCCACCGCTGGATATATAAACATCATAATTGAGGCCGGGCGCCTCATTCTTCAATCGGACATCGAATTCATCGGTAATAACATCCAAATGATGCAAATCACCATATTGGTTCAGGATTTCTCTAATACACCTCATTCCCTGGTTAGCAACTCCTTCGTAAAGATCCAGAACCGCTACTCTCAATTTCATGGGCTAAAAATAATATTTTTTATTTTTTTTCCGAATTTATATAGGCAGTTTCACAAAGACAGACAATTCTGGCACTAAAAACACCGGCTGCCAATCTTAATGATCAACATTTTAGGATTTCTTATTGTTCACCACAACGCCTGGTTTAGTACCTTTGCCGCTGTTTTAATATGAAAACCAAGAGCCTAAAACAGGATAAAGTTAATATCATTACGCTGGGATGCAGCAAGAATATGGTGGATAGCGAAGTGCTTAGCGGGCAGTTGCTTGCCAATGACATCGATACCGTTCATGAAAGCAGAAAAAAAGACCACAATATTGTAATAATTAATACCTGCGGTTTTATTGATAAGGCAAAGGAAGAAAGTGTGAATACAATTCTCCAACAGGTGGAATTGAAAAAGAAAGGAAAACTGGATAAGGTCTATGTTACCGGCTGCCTGAGTGAAAGGTATAAACAGAATCTCGAAACGGAAATACCTGAAGTGGATGCTTTTTTTGGTACCATGGAATTGCCTCTTATCCTCAAAAAATTTGAAGCCGATTATAAAGGCGAATTGCTGGGTGAACGATTGCTTGCCACACCCCAGCATTATGCCTATGTAAAAATTAGCGAAGGCTGCAATCGTACCTGTGCTTTTTGTGCCATCCCCCTGATGCGGGGCGGCCATGTTAGCCGAACCATTGAGTCAATTGTGAAGGAAGTGGAAGGATTAGTAAAACGGGGCGTGAAAGAAGTTATGTTAATTGCCCAGGAACTTACCTATTATGGACTCGATATTTATAAAGAACGGGCCCTTCCCCGCCTGCTCAATGAACTGGCTGATATCCCCGGCTTAACATGGATCCGGCTCCATTATGCATATCCCTCCAAATTCCCCATCGAGATTATTGAGGTAATGAAACAAAGGAAGAATATCTGCAATTACCTCGACCTTCCCCTGCAACATGCTTCAAATAGTATGTTGAAGGCCATGCGGCGGCAGATTACAAGAGAAGAAATGGAGGAATTGATTTTGCATATCCGGGAGCTGATTCCGGGTATTTGTTTGCGAACTACCCTGATTGCAGGCTTCCCGGGGGAAACAAGGGAAGACGTGGAAGAACTGAAACTGTTTTTAGAAAAAATGCAATTCGACCGCGTAGGAATTTTTACCTATAGCCACGAAGAGCAAACCGCAGCATACGGCCTGGAGGATAATGTACCTGCCGAAGAGAAAGAAGCCCGCGCCCAGGAAATAATGGAATTTCAACAGGAAATCAGTTACCGTAAAAATCAGGAAAAAGTAGGGCAAACCCTTCCGGTTATTATTGACAGAAAGGAAGCAGGCCGCTATATTGGGCGCACCGAATTCGACAGCGTGGAAGTGGACAATGAAGTGATTGTACAGGCTTCTCAAAAACTTTCACCCGGCGATTTTGTTATGGTAAAAATTACCAAAGCATACGATTACGACCTGGAGGGGGAGCTCACCTGAGTTGAATCGGTTGTTTTGTATAACTTCGGAACACATGAGTTTTAAAGCGCAGCATCTCCCTTATCGAAATACACATTCCTTTTCCCAGCTTGTTTATCATTACCTCGATACGGATGTATCGCTTCAGCCTTATTTTTCTTATCAACCCGATATGGAAGGAATTGGGAAGGCAATTGAAACCAGAAAATTTTCATCTGCCAACCGCAATGCTCTGGTAGCAGAACTGAACCGGCAATACCAGAAAATGAATCCTTACCAGGCGGTAGCTAAGAACCTGGAATTGCTTGCCAATGAGAATTGTTTCACGGTTTGCACCGCACATCAACCCAATATTTTTACCGGCCATTTGTATTTTGTATATAAAATCCTTCATGCCATTAAACTGGCTGCCCAACTTAAATCTTCGTTCCCCGAAAAGGATTTTGTTCCCGTTTTTTTTATGGGGTCTGAGGATGCCGACCTCAATGAATTGGGGGAGGTGTTTTTCGGAGGTGAAAAAATGAACTGGCAAACCACCCAACAGGGAGCCGTAGGCAGGATGCAGGTTGATAAATCCTTGCTGAAGATGTTGGATGATATTTCGGGTCAGCTTGGAGTTTTACCCCATGGCAAAAACGTGATGGATTTATTGCGTAGAAACTATGTGGAAGGATCGACCATCGAACAGTCCACCTTTTCGCTGGTAAATGAACTTTTTGGAAAATTCGGGCTGGTAATTCTCCTTCCGGATTCGGCTCCAATTAAGCGGATGTTCGTGCCCGTTATGGAAATGGAATTAAAGGAAAAATTCTCTGCCGGGGCTGTTAAAGAAACCCTGGCCGGTTATCCAAAGAGTTTTCGGATCGATTCTTTTGGCCGGGATATAAATCTGTTTTACCTGGATGAAAATGGGCGGAACCGAATTGAACAGAAAGGAGATTCATACTTTATAGAACACACTTCCAGACAATTTTCGCGGGAGGAGATAATTCAGGATTTGCATGCCCATCCGGAAAGATACAGCCCCAATGTGATTCTCAGGCCGGTATTGCAGGAGGCCATTTTACCCAATGTGGCCTTTATTGGAGGCGGTGGTGAGTTGGCTTATTGGCTGAGGTTGAAATTGGTTTTTGAAAAGGCAGCAATTGACTTCCCCGTTTTGATTCTTCGAAATTCATTTCTTCTAATCTCAAAGAAGTGGGGGGCATTAATGAAAAAGCTGGATCTTGGGGTACCTCAATTATTTTTGGATGAGGTTACCCTATCTGCGGAGTGGGTTAGGGTACATTCCGGTTTGCAATTGATGTTGCAAAACGAGAAGGAGGAACTTTCCCAAATTTATAGGAAAATGGAGCAGGTAGCTGGAAAAGTAGATCCCACTTTGGCGGTTCATACCAACGCACTTTTGGTGAAAGGTTTAAAGAAGATTGATTTGCTTGAAAAGAAATTGGTAAGAGCTGCAAAGAAAAAGCATGAAGCCGCCATTCGCGAAATCGGATTTTTAAAAGGGGAATTATTTCCCGGTGGGCTTCAGGAACGGATTGAAAATATCATGTTCTGGCTGGCTATCCACGGGATGGAATTTTTGGATGTGTTGCTTCAGGAAAGTAGCTCGGTTGAACCCCGTTTTACCGTTTTGAAAGAAGTATGATTAATCGTGTAATTTCGAAACCATTTCAATTACCTGGCGTTCCAGGTCTTTTTTAAATGTGGCCAGCCTTTCCCCCAATTCCGCATCCGCCACTCCTAAAATTTGCGCTGCCAGGATGCCGGCATTTTTAGCGCCGTTTAATGCTACGGTTGCTACCGGAACGCCGGTAGGCATTTGTAGAATAGACAGTACCGAATCCCATCCGTCTATTGAATTGGATGATTTAATAGGTACTCCAATTACCGGCAGCGTGGTATAGGATGCCACCATTCCGGGCAGATGAGCGGCCCCACCGGCGCCGGCAATAATAACTTTAATCCCCCTTGCTTTTGCTCCCAATGCATAGGTGCGCATCCTGTCGGGGGTACGGTGAGCCGAAACAACCGTCATTTCATATTTAACTCCAAGTTGGTCTAATAAATCAGCCGCGCCTTTCATTACATCGAGGTCGCTCTTGCTTCCCATAATAATTCCTGCTTTTACTTGCATAGGAAATGTTTTCTGCTCCTAAGTTACAAAGAGATTATTGAACCAGGGAACCTCTCAGTTGCAAGAGTTCCGTTTCGGCCAGTTTTGTATTATATCGAGCATTGATTAACCGGGCATATGCATCCGCTAAACTTTTCTGGGTTTCCCTTAACTCGAGGATGGTGGAAAGTCCAAGCCTGTTTCTCTCTAATGCAATATGCACATTTTCCCGGGCGAGAACAATGTTTTGTTCTTCCAGGTCCAGCGAACGCAATTGCATTTCGTAGGCTTTATAAGCACTGCTTACCGAAGTGGCTACCTGGCTTTGCTTATACTGGTAAACCAGGTTTTGGTAGTTTAAATCCAGTTGCGCCGACCGGATATTTTTTTGAACGCTTAAATAATTTAAAATAGGGATACTGATATTCACCCCATAGTTGAAGCCAAAGTTCCGGTTGTACAGGGGGCTGAAGTTATTAACCACCGTGTTGTTATTTAGTTTATTGAAATTGTAGGCGCTTTGTAACGATACCTTGGGGAACCTGTCTGCTTTTTTTTCCTTCAGGGTAAATGTTGCAATCCGGATATTCTGCCTGGCCACAAGAAGATCTGCATTTCCGGTTTCCGCTCCCGAAAAAATATCAGCTGCCACCAGTTGGTGATTATAAATGATGGTATCAATCACCGTATAATTACTTCCTGGTTTGAAGCCAATCAGCAGGTTGAGTTGTTCTTTCAATTGTTCAATGGCATTTAGCTGGGTAAGCCTGGCTGATTTTTGCGCATTCAAATCGAGTTTTGCCTGCAGGAGTTCCGGCTTGGCACCCAGGCCTACGGATAGTTTTTTTTCGGCCTGCTTCACCCGCTCCTCATTAATTCCCATTTGTTCCTCAATTGCCAATAATTGTTGTTTCTGACTTACTATATTATAATAAGTCCGGATTACATCCGCAACAGAAGTAATTACCTGGCTCTTGATATTCAACTCCCCCAGTTTAACATATTCTGCCAGTTTGGCCCGGCTGGTGAACATCTTCAACCCGTCAAAAATCACCCAGTTTAAATTGACGGAAGTATTCAGGTTATTAGATCTGAATCCGCTTCCTTTTTTAATGGTACCATCTGCCAGCTTTTGTTTGGTATTGTTGTTATTGAAGAGCAATGTTGCATTGGCATTTACCTGAGGTAAGAAAAAGGCATTCCTAAATTTGTAATCCAATGCATAAAAACCCGAGTCTGCTTTTTGAATGAGGATGTCGAAATTATTTTTAAGGGTAAGTGCAACTGCTTCTTCGGGTAACAAGGTTTCTTGTGCCCGGGCAGGAGCAATCATAAGAAGGGGGGCTAAAAGAATGAAAAATAAATTCCGCATCTGCATTCTGTTAATGGATTTGAGAGGAGTTGGGATCTTCAACAAGAGGGGTTTCATCAAGGGCACTCCTGCGTTTTTTCGTTGAAAGGAACGAATACGTTGCGGGTACAACGAACAAGGTTAGCAGGAGGGAGAAAAGGACACCACCTACAATAACGATTCCTAACGGCATTCGACTGGTAGATGCATCGCCCAGAGATAACGCAAGCGGTAGCGCACCCAGCGACATGGCCAGTGAGGTCATTAAGATGGGCCTGAGCCTTAATACCGATGCATCAATAACAGCCTGCAATTTTTTCTCTCCCTGCAATTGTTTTTGATTGGCGAATTCAACAATCAGGATTCCGTTTTTCGTTACCAGACCAATCAGCATAATCATCCCGATTTGCGAAAATATATTGAGAGTCTGCCCAAAAATCCACAACGATAATACGGCGCCTGCCAGTGCCAGTGGAACCGTGATCATGATGGTTAAAGGGTCGATAAAACTTTCAAACTGCGCTGCCAGCACCAAAAAGATTAAGCCAATGGCGAGAAAAAAAGCAAAATAGGTGTTGCCCGAACTTTCTTCATAATCTCTGGATACTCCGGCAAGGGTGGTTTGGAAACTGTCGTCCAGAATGGTATCTGCAATGGCCCTGATTTCTTTAATGCCATCCCCAACCGTTTTGCCTTCGGCAAGCCCCGATGAAATAGTGGCGGAACGGTAGCGGTTAAAATGGTATAGCGTAGGAGGGGTTACATCTTCCGTTATATTCAAAAGGTTAATCAGCGCAATGGATTGGCCTTTATTATTGGTAACATAAAAGTTCTTCAGGTCGTTGGGGTCGTCCCGGTTCGATCTTTCTACCTGCCCAATTACCTGGTATTGTTTGCCGTCTTTAATGAAATAACTTAACCGTTGGTTGGCTAAGGCAAGTTGTAAGGTTTGCGAAATATCCTGCACGCTTACACCCAATTCACTGGCCTTTAGGCGATCGATGGTAATTCTTATTTCCGGTTTGTTGAACTTCAGGTCGGCATCCACTCCCTGGAGTACGGTACTTTTATTGGCGGCATCCAGTATTCTGGGCAGGGCCTTCCTTAATTTATCGGCATTGATATTTTGAATTACAAATTGTACCGGTTGTGCACTCCTGCGGCTAACCTGAATGGTTTGCTCCTGTATGGCAAAAGATCGCCCCTCATTAAAGCGGGGTAGCTTTTTATTTACCCAGTTTACAATTTCCTGCTGGCTGCGTTCGCGATCTTTGGGGTCAACTAACGCAATGCGGATAAATCCCGAATTGGCGGATCCTGATCCGGTAAAACCGGGAGCCGTCATGCTTACGAGATATTTCTTCTCCGGAATGGAATCGATCAGAAATTGAGTGATCTTATCCATGTATTTATCCATGGCTGTATAGGATGTGCCTTCGGGTGCGGTAACCATTAGCCGGAAGGAGCTTTTATCTTCCATTGGAGCCAGCTCAGATTGAAGGTTGGAACCAATAAAATAGATGATGGCGCCACAGGCTGCCACAATAACCCAGGTAAGCCAACGTACACGCATAAAGGCGGATAACATGCGGCGGTACCCGTTCTCCATACCCGTAAAGAAGGGTTCCGAAAATCGGTAAAACCGGGAGTGCCGGAATGTTTTACCGGCAAGTTTAACATTTAGTACAGGCGTAAGGGTTAGTGACACAAAAGCAGATATCAGAACAGCGCCGGCTACCACCATGCCAAACTCCCGAAATAGCCTGCCTACGAATCCCTGCAGGAAGATGATGGGAAGAAACACTACGGCCAGGGTGATGGAGGTGGAGATTACCGCAAAATATATTTCATTGGAACCTTCCTTGGCCGCCCTCCATTTATCCATTCCCTGCTCCATTTTTTTATAAATGTTCTCGGTTACCACAATACCGTCATCCACCACCAGCCCGGTGGCCAGCACAATAGCGAGGAGGGTTAGGATGTTGACGGTAAACCCCATCAGGTACATAATGAAAAAAGCTCCGATCAGAGAAACCGGTATATCAATCAGGGGTCGGATGGCAATAATGGCATCCCGGAAGAACAGGTAAACAATAAGAACCACCAACACGAAAGAAATGATGAGGGTCTCCTTCACTTCCCGAATACTTTTCCGGATATTATCGGTTTGGTCGGATGATACCTCTAACTTAATGTCTTCCGGAAGTTCTTTTTTAATTTCTTTAAGCCTCTTTTGAATTTCATCCGATATGGCAATATAGTTTGTCCCAGGCTGGGGAATGATGGCAATGGCGAGCATCGGAATCCCGCTTTCCTTTAAAATGCTTTCTTCGTTTTCGGGGCCTAAAATGGCATGGCCAATATCTTTAATGCGTACATCTGTTCCATTAATGTTTTTTACAATCAGGTTATTAAAATCAGATTCTGTATATAATTTCCCGAAAGTGCGGATACCCAGCTCCGTACTCTCGCCATAGATTTTGCCGGAAGGTAATTCCACATTCTCCCGACTGAGTGCTGCCTGCACATCCTGAGGAGTAAGATTATAGGCGCTAAGTTTGGCCGGATCGAACCAGATACGCATAGCATACCTTTTCTCACCCCAAACATTTACGGCGCTTACCCCGGTTACGGTTTGCAGCCTTTCTACCAAATCATTATTTGCATACTCCGTTAATTCCAGCGCATTCCGCTTGTCGCTTTGTAATAGCAGGATTACTACGGGGTCGTTACTGGCATCGGCCTTACTAACAACCGGTGGGGCATCCAGGTCGGAAGGAAGGGAACGGATTGCCTGCGAAACTTTATCTCTTACATCATTGGCAGCCTCTTCCAGGTTAATCCCCAATTCAAATTCAACCAATATATTGCTGCTTCCCTGCGAACTCTGGGAACTGATATTTTTAATTCCGGAAATTCCGTTAATTGATTTTTCGAGGGGCTCCGTAATTTGGGTTTCAATAATTTCTGCATTGGCACCCGGATAGGAAGTCCGAACGCTGATATTGGGAGGATCGAGTGCGGGATAATCTCTAACCCCCAAAAATTTATAACCAATAAGTCCAAAAAGGATGATGATGATGCTCATCACAATGGCAAATACCGGTCTCCTTAAACTAAATTCCGCAAGATTCATAATCGGTAAACTGAGGGATATTGATTAATTAACT
The DNA here is from genome assembly GCA_018266615.1 of Bacteroidota bacterium. GTDB lineage: Bacteria > Bacteroidota > Bacteroidia > Chitinophagales > Chitinophagaceae > Ferruginibacter. The sequence continues at coordinate 6,766 of JAFEAB010000028.1, read as the reverse complement.
TTTGAAAGGACCACTTTGGCATTTGGTTTCAGGCTCATAAGCCCGGTGGTGATAATCGTATCGCCCGGGTTTAGGCCAGATAGGATCTCTACCCGGGAAGAATCCCGGGCGCCGGTTTCCACATCTTTAAAAATTACCTTACCATCATTATAAACAGCTACCTGTTTATTTCTAGCCAATGGAATTACGGCTTGAGACGGAATCATAATTGCATTGGTATCAGGGGCAAAATCAATCGTCACTTTGGCAAATTTTCCAGGTAATAAATTGCCGTCATTATTTTCTACAAGAGCTCTTACAACCAGGCTCCTGTTTAGTTCGTTCAACCCCGATTCCTTCGCAATTACTATGGCCCAATAAGTTTTCGAATCACCTTCAGAGCTAAACTTTACTTTTTGCCCCCGATTAATTTTGGTGGTATATCTTTCAGGAACTGTAAAATCGATCTTGAGCTGGTTATTTTGCCTAATGGTGGTTATGATGGTGGAGGGGCTTACAAATGCACCCGGGCTTACCATACGCAAACCAAGGGTACCGGAAAAAGGCGCCCGGATTTCAGTTCGGATAAGGTTACTCCGGACCACATCTATATCTGCCTGTATATTATTAACTGCCAGTCTTATAAGATCATATTCCTGTTGGCTTACCCCCTGTATCTTCAATAATTCCTCATACCGGTTGGCAGTTTGTTGTTGAACTTTTAGCTGGGTTTCTAATTTAGCAAGTTGGGCCCGGAGGTCGCCATCAAATAGTTTCGCCAGCAACGTGCCTTTTGCAACCATTCTTCCTTCCGCTGCATTTAAATAGGTTAGCCTTCCCGAAATTTCGGGATGAATTTCGGTTGCTTCATTGGCCAGGATATTCCCCGGAATTTCTAAATGATCACTATACGGGGCATTGGTTACCCGGTATGCTTCCACCTGGGGGGTGGGTGGTGGACCGGCTTTGGGATTTGGTTTTTTCTTTCCCTTGGTACATGCCCCCAAAAAACTAAATGAAAAAAGGATCAGGATTAATTGAACAAGGCCGAAGATTCTCACAAATACGCAGTTTAATTAAGTTCAAAAAAATATTTCTTGTTTTCTAAATACTTTAAAAATTGGAAGCTGATTTCACATACAAGGTGTTTCTAATTTGGTTTGCCCGGTGAAGCAGTGCGCTGTCATTTGTATCGAGGATGGTTACATGGCCCATTTTTCTACCGGGCCGGGTAGCCGCCTTCCCATAAATATGCACAAATACATTATCCATTTCCAAAATTTTTTCCAGCCCTTCATAGTACGCAACTCCCGAAAATCCCGATTCTCCTACCAGGTTTACAATAGCAGCCTGCATAATCAGTTTTGGATTCCCTAACGGATAACCTAAAAGAATACGCCACAGCATATCAAATTGGCTGCTGTAACATGCTTCAATAGTATGATGCCCGCTGTTGTGTACCCTGGGGGCCGTTTCATTTACCAAAACCCGGTCATCCGCATCAATGAATAGTTCCACAGCAAAGAAACCAGGGCTTTTCAGGTCTTTGACGACCTTTATGGCAATTGCCTCCGATTTTTGAAAAACTTTTTCCGAAAGTTTAGCGGGACAGAACTGGTATGAAATTAAATTCAGGGTTGGGTCAAATACCATATCAACCGGTGGATAAATGGCCATTCTCATGTTCCTATCCACTGCAATTAGAATTGAAATCTCCTTTTTAATATTTACCTTTTTTTCCAGAACCGACCTTTCATTAAAGCCAAGGGCCACATCTGCCATGGTTTCCAGGAGTTGCACCCCTTTACCATCGTAGCCTCCGGTACCCACCTTATGAACGCCCGGGAAAAAATCCGGGAATTGTTGCAAGGCATCCCGGCTTTCCGTGATTTCAAATTCACTGGTGGGTATCTGGTTATCCCGATAAAATATTTTTTGGGTAACCTTATCAGCAATCAACCGAAGAGTGGAAGGTTTGGGGATAATACAGATGCCTTCCGACTCCAGTTGTTCGAGCGCATCAATATTAACCGATTCTATTTCTATAGTTACAACATCCAGCTTCCTTCCGAAAGCCAAAACATCATTAAAATCCCGGATGTTCCCTGCTGTAAAATGATGGCATAAATGAGCCGCAGGACAGTCAGGGTCCGATTCAAGCACATGCGTTTCGATGGGGTAATTTGCCGCAGCCTGGAGTAACATCCGCCCCAGTTGGCCTCCACCCAGGATTCCCGCTTTAATCATGCCGCAAAGATAAACTCCCATTCTCAACAAGCAGGGATTTCCTAACTTTGCAACCGGCAACGATTGTTATTTTTTAGTGAAAGGAGATATATTTCATCTCCTTTTGGGATTGCATCTTTTTATTTGGCTATTATATTCTTTGTAAAAAATAATTACTTCATTATGTCAGCTACTAGCACACAGGAATTAAATATTAAAACCACGGATGAGGATTTTCTTCCCCTGGAAGGCACCGATTATGTTGAGTTTTATGTGGGCAATGCCAAGCAGGCAGCCATGTTTTATAAAGCGGCCTTCGGATTTGAATCGGTAGCTTATGCCGGTCCGGAAACCGGGCAGAAAGATAAAGTAAGTTATGTGATCCGCCAGCACAAGCTCACTTTTGTACTTACCACTTCGCTCAGGCCGGATACCCTGATTTCCGAGCACGTAAATAAACATGGCGATGGAGTTAAGGTGCTGGCCTTACGAACCAAGGATGCAAAAGATGCCTGGGAGCAAACAACCAAACGGGGAGGGAAAAGTTACCTGGCCCCGGTTACCTTATCCGATGAAGATGGGGAAGTGGTGATGAGCGGGATCCATACTTATGGAGAAACGGTTCACCTGTTCATTGAAAGAAAAAATTATAGGGGAGCATTTATGCCGGGTTTCCGTAAATGGAATTCGGTATTTAAACCAGAAGGTACGGGTTTGTTATATGTAGATCATTGCGTAGGGAATGTAGGATGGAACCAAATGAACCCCTGGGTAAAATATTATGAGGATGTGATGGGTTTTAAGAATATCCTGAGTTTTGATGATAAGGATATCTCCACCGAGTATTCAGCCCTGATGAGTAAGGTGATGAGTAATGGAAATGGATATGTAAAATTCCCTATTAATGAACCGGCAGAAGGGAAGAAAAAAAGCCAGGTAGAAGAATATCTTGATTTTTATAATGGTGAAGGAGTGCAGCATATCGCCATTGCTACCCATGATATCATTTCTACCGTCACCGAATTGAAAAAACGGGGCGTGGAGTTTTTACCGATTCCGGCTTCCTATTACGAAGATCTGTTAGACAGGGTAGGGCATATAGATGAAGATCTTAAACCGCTTAAAGAACTGGGAATTTTAGTTGACCGTGATGATGAAGGTTACCTTCTGCAGATTTTTAGCCGGCCTTTACAAGACAGGCCCACTTTATTTTTTGAATTCATTCAACGGAAAGGCGCAAAAAGTTTCGGAAAGGGGAATTTCAAAGCTTTATTCGAAGCTCTTGAACGTGAACAAGATGCGAGAGGGAACTTATAATAAAATGTCAAATCAAATTACAATCAAGGCTTGTTTAACGAGCCTTTTTCTTTTTTAATTATTATTTTAGCATGAAGTGATATTTCATTAACATGAAAAACCTGCTTTTCGTCGGATTTGCAAGCCTGGTTCTTCTGTTGGGCTATTCGGCAACCTCTCAAAATTACAATGCTTTTCGCCCCGAAGGAACGGGCGGTGAAGTCATGTATGGAAAAACGGAAGATTCCCTAAGGGCTGAATTTGAACGAAAAAGACTGACCTGGCCCCCCGAAGCCATGTTCATCCGTTCTTTTAAATACGACCGCCAGTTGGAAGTTTGGGTAAAGGGCAACATTTCGGAGCCCTATAAATTATTTAAAACCTATAAGGTTTGTATGCAAAGCGGCGCCATGGGCCCTAAGCGCATGGAGGGCGATTACCAGGTTCCCGAAGGGTTTTATTATATAAATGAATTTAATCCCAATAGCAATTATCACCTTTCCCTGGGCCTCAATTATCCCAATGCTTCCGATCGCATACTTAGTGATACCCTTCGGCCAGGAAGCGCTATTTATATCCATGGAAATTGCGTTTCCACCGGCTGCATTCCCATTCGCGACCTGCCCATGGAAGAGGTATATGTACTGGCAGCGAATGTAAAAATGCAAGGCTTCCAGGATTTTATTCCGGTACATGTGTTCCCTGTTCGGTACAATAACCGTAAATCATTAGAATACCTCAATACTCAAATTAAGGATAATAAGTACCTGCAGGATTTTAATAAGAACATCCGTGAAGCCTTCGATTATTTTGAACAGAAAAAACAACTGCCCATCATTTTAGTGAACCAGCAGGGTGAATATGTGTATCCGGGTATTTAAATTCCGCGAATTGGATTTGGTTTTTGGTCGTCAATATGGATCTCAGGAAAATTAAATGCGGTATAATGCCTGTAAAGTTTCCGTTGTTTTTTGGAGGAGGATAATATCCTTTCCCTCGGTGAGTTTATTAATAGTTTTTTCATCGTAATGCCTGATGGTAAGGAGTTGAAGGCCCTTCTCTACTTCCACATCAAAATAGGCGGCCGCAGCAGAGGCCAGTTTTCCCATTTTTTCAGGATGATCAGTAAAACAACAAAGCAAAGAAATGGCTGTGTTTTGAATCAAATTGGGCCGGTACTTTAACCCGGAAAACAATTCCTGCAACTTTTGAAGTGGCTCATCTTCCACAAATGAAAAATCCTTTGAGCGAAATCTTAAAAGAACCTGCACTGGCTTGATCACAATTAAGGGAGGAAGCTGCTTTACCGGATTTCCGGTAATGGCAGTTCCTGGCAGGTTGGGGTCAATAAAGCTTTTAACAAACAGTGGAATATTTTTATTTTGGAGGGGCTTGATGGTTTTGGGATGGATTACCTGGGCCCCGTAATATGCCATTTCTATTACCTCTGTAAAGCTGAGTGTGGAAATAATGGTTGCATCGGGAAAAAGCCTGGGGTCGGCGCTCATCACCGCATCAACATCCTTCCAAATTGTTACGCTTTTTGCCTGGATCAGATTGGCAAAAATGGCGGCGGAATAATCGCTGCCCTCCCTGCCTAAGGTGGTAGTCTCGTTTTCATCGGTGGCCCCAATAAATCCCTGCGTTAGTACCACATCATAGGTGTTAAACAGGGGTAACAATTTTTCCTGGATGTGCTTTTCAGTAATTTCCCAATTCACGCCCGCATCCCGATAATTGTTATCGGTTCGAAGTATATCCCGCACATCCACCCATTTCAGATTGACTCCCTTTTCCTTCAGGTATTGCCCCATGATGGCCGTGCTCATTAGTTCGCCACTGGCAACCACCTGGTCGTAATAGTAATCAAAACCCTTAACGGGCTGGTCGTGGAGAAGCCATTCCACTTCGGTAAAGAAATCCGACAATTGCTTTTCAGCAGCCTGCCAGTTCAGGTTGATCAGGTATTTTACCGTATCAAGATGGGCTTTTTTTATTCTTTGAAACAGCAGAAGGGCATCTTCCCGGTTCCCCGAAAAAAAAGCTTCTGCCACTTTTTCGAGGGCGTTGGTGGTTTTGCCCATAGCAGAAATAACAACCAATAGCTTTTCGCCGGCGTGCTTACCAATTGTGGCAGCCGTATTTTGCATTCTTTCAATATTGTTGATGCTGGCTCCGCCGAATTTATATACTTTCATGGCCGATTGCTGCTAAAATTGCCGGGTTTTTAAAACTTTCCCTGCTTTATTTTTAGGTTGCAAATCTAACTTTGTAAACTGTAAACCTGAAATACTTTATGAATGTTAACAGAAAGATCCAGACATTAGATGAATTCACCATCCAGCAAATGCGCGACTTTCCCCATGCAACGGGCGAACTTTCGGGATTGCTGCGGGATATAGGTCTGGCTGCCAAAAGGGTTCATGTAGAAGTGAATAAAGCCGGGTTGGTTGATATTCTGGGAGATGCAGGTACCATGAACATCCAGGGAGAGGAAGTGAAAAAATTGGATGTGTTCGCTAACAACCAGTTTGTTGGTGTACTAAAACATGGGATTAGTTGTGCCGGTGTGGGCAGCGAGGAAATGGATGATATCCTGATTTTTAATGATGAAATCAGCAACAAATCAAAATATGTTTGCCTCTTCGATCCCCTCGATGGAAGCAGTAATATTGATGTAAATGTTTCCATTGGAACCATATTTAGTGTATTCCGCAGGGTTAGTGAATTGGGTAAACCGGCAACTATTGCTGATTTTTTGCAAAAGGGAGAGCGCCAGGTGGCCGCTGGTTATGTGATTTATGGCTCCTCCACCATGTTGGTTTATGCAACCCGCAGGGGAGTAAATGGATTTACACTCGATCAGTCCATTGGTGAATTTACCCTGAGCCATCCCGATATTGCCTGCCCGGAAAAAGGGAAAATGTATTCGGTTAACCATGGTAATTTTTACCGGTACGATGAAAATGTGAAAAGTTATATTACCGCCTGTCAGAAAAAGGAAAAAGCAGATGGCGGCCCTTATACTCAACGCTACATTGGAAGTATGGTGGCCGATGTTCATCGTAACCTGATTAAAGGCGGAATTTTTATGTACCCGGGAACTACCGACAAACCCAAAGGAAAATTGCGCCTGCTTTATGAGTGCAATCCTTTTGCATTTATTGTGGAAAGAGCTGGAGGAAAAGCTACCAATGGCGAAAAACGAATCCTTGAAGTACAACCTGCAGAACTGCACCAACGCACTCCCTTTTTCATTGGGAGT
>JAFEAB010000027.1 GCA_018266615.1 Bacteroidota bacterium | reverse complement strand
TTTGCCTATCTGAAATCATGTTGAATAAACTATCTTTTTACAGTATTCTTTTCATCTTATCGCTCCAGGCAAAATCTGTTCTGGCACAAGCCAGCCTTCCTAATATTACAGTAAAGGATTATAACGGGAAAATCGTGGTAAGCTGGAAAAACGACTATGCCAAACCCATCAGTAATATCAGCATTCAACGTTCATTCGATAGTTTGCGGAATTTCACTACCATTGGTACCGTATTAAATCCCCAAAACCTGGAAAACGGTTTTGCAGATGACAAAGCCCCTTTTAATGGGATGTATTATAGATTATTTATCAGCTTCGAGGGAGGAAATTACGAATTCAGCAAAACACAAAGACCAGAAAGGGTCCCCCTGGCAAATGAAGAGGTAAATGGGAATAGTTATGGTATCCGGTACTTTTGGCAACTGGAACCTGTGGCGGAAGCAATCCCCGATTCTACTAAGGCTGAAAAGGAAATGACCACCATTCCACCACCCTTTATCACACCCGATTCAATTGCTATCCCCAACAAACCAGCACCGGAGATTATTACCTATCCCAGTAAAAGAATTTACACGGTTCGCGAATCCAGTATAGTATTATTCCTGCCCGGAGCAACCCATCGGAAATACCATGTCAAATTTTTTGACGAATCCGACAAACCTGTATTGGAATTGAATAAACTAACAGACGAATACCTGATACTGGAGAAATATAACTTTTTGAAATCCGGATGGTATCATTTTGAATTATATGATGCAGATAAACTGATAGAAAAGAATAAATTCTTCCTGGGAAAAGACGCGAAAACAAATGTTTCTATCCCCCGGTTAAGCAACCGCTGATTGCAGTAGTTTTATCTGGAACACTTCTTCAAAATGTTTTTGGATTTTCTGCTTGGTTGCTTCATAATCCACTTTATGGCCCAACTCCTTTTCGATAGAGGTTACCTGCTTACCAACTATCCCGCAGGGTATGATGTGATTGAAATAGGAAAGGTCGGTATTTACATTCAACGCAAAGCCATGCATGGTAACCCAACGGCTGCAACGAACCCCTATTGCTGCAATCTTTCTTTCCCTTCCCGGAATATTAGCGTCAATCCATACGCCGGTCTCTCCCTTTGAACGCTCACCCATAATTCCATATTCTGCAATCGTTTTAATGATTACCTCTTCGAGGTTTCTTAGATATATGCCAATATCGGTATAGAACTTTTCCAGGTCGAGGATTGGATACCCTACTATTTGCTGCAAACCATGAAACGTAATATCTCCGCCCCGGTTGGTATGAAAATATTCGATCCCCAAATTTTCCCGCTGGGTATCATTCAATAATACATGAGTGGGGTCGCCCGATTTTCCCAGGGTAAATACCGGTGGATGCTCGCATAACAAAAAATAGTTTTTTGTGGGAACATCTTTCGGTGGAGTTCCTGCGTTCCGGGCCATTGCTTTAAGTTCCAGGTTCTTTTTTAACAGGCTTTCCTGGAAATCCCATGCTTCCCCGTAATGCATCTGGCCCAAATCCTGAAATATCGCCTGCTGAACTTCCATACAATGATTTAATTTGCAAAGTTAATAAATCAATACCGCCACCTATTACAATTATGCTGCATCCAGAAGAATCAGAAAAGGACCTTCCCGAAATAGAGGAATTATTTGAAAAGCATAGCATCGTGATCGACAAGGGGCAGGAACCACTGCGCATAGATAAATTCCTGATGCAACGAATGGAGGGAGCTACCCGGAATAAAATTCAGCAGGCTATAGAAAATGAACTGGTGCTGGTTAACGATAAACCGATTAAAAGTAATTACAAAATCAGGCCGGCAGACAGGATTGTTCTTTACGACAGCAACGCGCCGGAAAGTTCAGAGATCATTCCGCAGGAAATGAACCTGGATATCGTTTACGAAGACGATCATATAATTGTAGTAAACAAACCCGTTAACATGGTGGTACATCCGGGGAGCGGCAACCCCGATAAAACCCTGATTAACGGAATTGCCTGGCATCTCAAAAGGAACAACCCAGGCCTCGATGAACGAGCCCTGCCCCGGTATGGGCTCGTTCACCGCATCGATAAAAATACCAGCGGATTGATTGTGCTGGCTAAATCCCAGAAAGCGATGAGCGACCTGGCCAAACAATTTTTCGACCATACCGTGCACCGGAGATATGTAGCCCTCGTTTGGGGCGATTTGAAAGAAGACAGTGGAACCATTGTAGCCCATGTAGGCCGGCACCTTCGGTTTAGAAAATTATTTACCGCCTACCCGGATGGCGACCATGGAAAAGATGCGACTACCCATTACCGTGTGATTGAACGTTTCAACTACGTAACCCTGGTGGAATGCCGGCTCGAAACCGGAAGGACACACCAGATCAGGGTGCACATGCAATATATCGGGCATCCCCTATTCAACGATGACTTTTATGGGGGCGACCGGATTGTGAAGGGAACAGTGTACAGTAAATACAAACAGTTTGTGGAAAATTGCTTTTCGATCTGTAACCGACAGGCACTACACGCCAAAGAACTTGGATTTGTACACCCGGTTACCCGGGAAAAAATGCTATTTGTTTCAGAATTACCGGAAGATATGGAAACCGTAATTGAAAAATGGAGAAGGTATGTAAATGCAAAAAGGATTTCCATTCAAAATGAAGATTGACCACCGCTTATGCCTGGGAAGTATTCTACTCCAGACTTCAAAAAGGCCAATCCGGTACCCGGTTCCTCCTGACAATTCGCCATAGATATACAAATTATTACTTCCCATTATGGCCCATTGATACAAAATCTAACGGCGAAGCCCTCAATTTTCATACTTTTATTAAAATATACCATTCCATGATTCATAACAAGCGACTCCTTACACAAATCTTTGCCCCCGTGATTATTTCGGGAATGTTGATTGCCTGCCAGGGCAAGAAAACTGAAACCTCCAGCTCCGGAGCAGACAGTACCAAACTGGCGGCGGACACATTTGACAGCAACTTTAAAGTGGAGGCAGAATCCTTTGCCGACCTTCAACTTTTACGATACCAGGTTCCCGGTTTTAATTCGCTACCCTTAGCCCAAAAACAGCTTGCCTACTATCTCTATGAAGCAGCCCTTGCAGGAAGGGATATCATTTACGACCAGAAAAGTAAGGATGGGTTAATGCTGCGAAAGACACTTGAAGTAATTTATGGCACCTATAAAGGCGATAAAAATTCGGATGATTGGAATAAACTAAAAGAATACTGTGGAAGAGTTTGGTTCAGTAATGGAAATTACCATCATTACAGCAATGAGAAGTTTATTCCCGCATGCAGTTACGACTATTTTATTAGTACGGTAAAAAACAGTGATACCGCAAGCCTTCCCAAAGAGGCAGGGGAATCGGTTGATGCGTTCCTCGCGCGCATTAAACCCATTGTGGCAGATATTAAATACAGGCCCAAACTGGTTGATCTCAGGCCCAATATTGATAATATTATGGCCTCCGCCGTTAATTTTTATGAAGGAGTTACGCAACTCGAAGTTGAAAATTTCTATTCCAAATTCGATACCAAGGGAGATGCCCCTTCCTGGGGCTTAAACAGCAAGGTTATCAAAGAAAACGGCCAGGTGGTAGAAAAAACCTGGAAGGTTGGTGGCATGTATGGCCCGGCCATTGAAAAGATCGTTTATTGGCTCAACAAAGCAAGCACTGTGGCTGAAAATCCGCAGCAGAAAAAGGCGCTCGACCTATTGAGTAAATATTACCAAACCGGAGACCTTAAAACCTATGATGATTACGCCATAGCATGGGTAGCCGATACCGCCAGCCGGATTGATGTAGTGAATGGATTCACAGAAGTGTATCTTGATCCGATTGGGAAAAAGGGAAGTTTCGAAAGCGTGCTATCGCTAAAAGATTTAGAAACAACCAAACGCATTAAAGCCATTGCAGCACAGGCACAATGGTTTGAAGATAACTCTCCTTTGATGCCAGAACATAAAAAGAAAAATGTAAAAGGGATTACGGCAAAAGCAATCACTGTAATTGCTGAAAGCGGAGACGCAGCCCCCAGTACGCCCATTGGAATAAACCTTCCCAATGCGGATTGGATCAGGAAGGAGCATGGTTCAAAATCGGTATCACTCAGCAACATTATCCATGCTTACAATGTGGCAGGAGCCAAAGGAGGAATGCTGGATGAATTTGGTTTGAATGACACGGTGAAGCAACGAATCAGGGAATATGGCAACCTGGCCAGCGACCTGCACACCGACATGCACGAATGCATTGGCCACGCCAGCGGCCAAATAAACCCCGGCGTGGAAACCACCGATAAAACACTGAAAAATTATGCTTCCTGCCTCGAGGAAGCCCGGGCCGATTTGGTGGCCTTATATTATATCATGGATAAAAAGCTGATTGAAATTGGCGTAATGCCTTCTCTCGAAGTGGGCAAAGCAGAATACGACAGTTACCTGCTGAATGGTTTAATGACCCAGCTAACCCGCCTCAAACCAGGAGAACAACTCGAAGAAGCCCACATGCGCAACCGCCAACTAATCGCACGGTGGGTATATGAAAAAGGGAAAAAGGACAATGTGGTTGAGTTCGTTAAAAAGGATGGTAAGACCTATGTTCGGATTAATGATTATGAAAAATTAAGAACCCTGTTTGGTGAGTTGCTTCGTGAAATACAAAGAATAAAATCAGAAGGTGATTACAATGCAGGTAAAAACTTAGTGGAAACTTACGGGGTGAAGGTAGACCCGGTTCTTCATGCAGAAGTATTGAAGCGTTTTGCAAAATTAAACATCAAGCCATACAAAGGATTTATCCAACCCAAACTGGTACCGGTAATGGATGGCGATAAAATTACAGATGTAAAAATAGAATACCCTACCAGCTTCTACCAGCAGATGATGGAATATGGAAAGCAATATTCCCTGCTGCCTATTAAGAATTAAGCTATCAATAATACATATTGCATTGGATGCCTGCTAAAAGCGGGCATCTTTTTTTTATTCTCCTGGATTAAAATCAAACAAGGTAGCAGTAAATACAGCACGCTCCCGCTTTTTGGTAATGGCTTTCCAGTTTCCGTTATACCGCAATAGTACCGGAACCAACAATCCGTTAAACCTTCCCATTTCCACCTCCATACGTACATCAAAATCATAGAAAAGGGCATCATAACGAAGATGGTAATTCCGGGAAATAACATCGTAATTCATTTCATCAAACCAGGTAATCATTTCATCAATTACTACATTATCTTCATGGCCCGGTTTTACTATTTGTCGAAAAATAATACAGGGAATTCCTTGTTTTATCCCATAATCAATTTGCATATCGTAGTCACCGGCTATTGCTGCGTCAAAAATTTCTGTTTTACTACTCATAAATGGCAAGCCTCTGATTCTCCTCCCCGGGTTAAAGAATAACATCTTCAATTGCTCTTTATGTTTTTCCATTCCCGATTTTCCTTCGAGGTTCAGCGGTTTGTCTCCCACAATATTTGTTTCACCACAAACCCGGCCATTCGTAAAAAACAGGGAAGCATACATATTGGCTGTATAATAATTAAATTGTTTCTCCGCATTATACATATCGCCTGTATGGGTTTCATCCAGCACTACCATACTGCGGCAAGAATCCTTTCTAATTTGTTTTGTTTTGCTATAAAGGGTAGCAATGGGTCTCCCCTTTTTATCGAGCATCCGGATATCATTCAGGGAAGTGTACCCCAGAATCCGGAGGTTTTTAAATGCCTTATAAAAGCTGCTGTCATTTTTTATCCTGGAAATAAAGCGGGCAACATCCACCCTTTTATCCACAATCACTTCGGAAAGGGTAATCACATTGGATCCAACCCTTACGGCGGTATCCGCAGATTGGGCATAGGAAAGAAGATAAGAAGAAAAGAAAATAACCAGGCAAAGAAACTCCCGTTTCATTGGCAGTATGTTACTTTGAAAACATCATCCGGTAATCCACCTTTACTTTCCCTTTACTGATGTCATCGAGTTTCCGTTTTAGCAGGGTGCGCTTAAGCGGTTTAAGGTAGTCGATAAAGAGCTTCCCGTCAATATGGTCATACTCATGCAGGATGATACGAGCGGTAAGTCCATTAAATGTGCGTTGTTGTGGTTTGAAGTGCTCATCTACGAAATCAATAGTTACCGTTTCATGTCGATCGATATCTTCTCTGATTCGGGGAATGCTGAGGCAGCCTTCATTATAGCTCCATTTTTTTCCATCCACAGAAACCACATGGGCATTTATGAAAACTCCTTTAAAACCGGGTTCATCCGGATATTTACCTTTCTCTTCCTCCTCCTGGTTTTCAAAAATCTGTGCACTGTCCATCACAAACAGCCTGATGTCGCGGTTAATTTGGGGTGCAGCAAGTCCAACTCCATTGCTATTATACATGGTTTCCCACATATCGGCAATCAATTTATTCAGTTCCGGGTAATTGGGATTAATATCCTGGGCGAGTTTCCGTAAAACCGGCGAGCCATAGGCTACAATCGGGAGAATCATAGAAAGAAATTATGCAGCAAAATTAGCACATTATTAGGTGGATACCCATTTTTAGGCGAGGCTGATATCTTGTAGGTAATCCCGGAGCATAAGGGTGGCTGCAATCTCATCCACCAGTTCCTTATTCCGTCTGGCCTTTTTTTTCAGGCCCATTTCGAGCATGGCCTCTTTTGCCATTTTGGAAGTAAAGCGTTCGTCAACTTCAATAATTGGAATAGTTGGAAATGACTTTTTCAACCGTTCAATAGCCGTTTTAACTATCGACGTTGCATGCGTATCAGAATCATCCAAATTTTTAGGCATCCCGATAATAATACGATCCACAGATTCGGATAAAAAATATTTTGTAAGGAAATTTATCAAATCTTTGGAAGGGATGGTGGTGAGGCCGGTAGCAATAATCTGAAAGGGATCGGTAACCGCAATACCGGTTCTCTTACTGCCATAATCTATTGCCATTATTCTTGCCATCTTATTTCATAAAAATATCGGTGAGTACAAAAAGGGCAAATACCACCGAAGCAATTCCATTTGCAGTCATAAAGGCCAGGTTTACCTTGCGAAGATCGTTCGGTTTTACAATACTATGCTGGTAAATAAGCATTCCCGTAAAAACCCCAATGCCCAGCCAGTAAAATAATCCAAAATGTCCGTAAAAGCCTGCAGTTACCACAAAGCCTGCTGAAAGCATGTGTAAAAATTCTGAAATATGGAGCGCCGTTTTTGCGCCAAAAAGAGCAGGCATTGAATGGAGTTGATGGTCTCTGTCGAAATGCACATCCTGCAGGGCATAAATAATATCAAAACCGCTTACCCAGCAAATTACAGAAAAGGAAAAAAGCAATGGTAACAGGCTAAACTTTCCAGTTACTGCGAGATAGGCTCCAATGGGTGCAAGGCTTAATCCTAACCCTAGCACCAGGTGGCATAGTGCGGTGAAACGTTTTGTGTAACTGTAAAACAGGACCACAAATAAAGCCACAAAACTCAGGGCAAAACAAAGCGGATTAATGAACCAGCAACAAACAATAAAAGCCACAGCATTAAGGATTACAAAAATCAGGGCGCTATTAGCATGAATAATTCCAGCCGGGATTTCACGAATGGCGGTTCGTGGGTTTAGTGCATCAAAGCTCCTATCAAGATAACGATTAAAGCCCATGGCAGCACTCCGGGCAAAAATCATGCATAGAATAACCAGCATAAATTTGATCCATAATTTATCTGCAATAATAAAATTCCCGAAACCGGAAAAGCCGGATTCGTGTTGCATCCGGATCCATGCCTGATATCCCAGGAAAAATCCGATTAAGGCAAAGGGCATCGCAAAGATGGTGTGGGAGAATTTTACAAGAGAGAGATACCTTTTTACTGCCGTCATCCTTTCCTTACTTTTTATTGAGGTGAGTGCGTACGATTTCCCACAACACAACACCGGCGGCGGTGGCAATGTTCAGGGAATGCTTCATGCCAAGCTGGGGTATTTCCACAGCTCCGTCACATTGGTTAATGGTGGATTGTTCAACCCCGGCCACTTCATTTCCAAATATTACTGCTACCTTATCCATTTGTGAGAAATCAGTTTGATGAAGCAGGTTGCTATTGTGCACCTGCTCTACAGCAAATATGGCATATCCCAGTTGCCGAAGTTCGGTAATAGCCTCCGATGCTGTTTTAAAATATTTCCAGCGAACCGTATCTTCTGCACCCAAAGCGGTTTTCCGAATTTCTTTATGGGGAGGAAATGCCGTATAGCCGGTAATAAAAATAGATTCCAGCAAAAAAGCATCTGCCGTCCGAAAGAGGCTTCCCACATTATAGGCGCTTCTTACATTCTCCAACACGGCAATAACGGGCAATTTCTCAGCTTCCCGAAATTCTTCCACAGTTTTCCGGTTCAACTCCTGCATAGTCAGTTTTTCCATCTCTCAATATTTGGAATTAAGCCGGTTGCCCCAGTTGGCTGCTTTTTTTTGCTTCTTCCTTTTTTTCTGAAAAAGCCCTTGCTGCGGAAACAAAATGTACAAACAAAGGATGCGGATTCTCCACTGTACTTTTTAATTCGGGATGAAACTGTACACCAATAAAAAACGGATGGTTGGGTATTTCAATAATCTCCACAAGACCTGAATCGGGATTCCGTCCACTCGCAATAAGACCTGCGTTTTGAAAATCATTCAGGTAAGAATTATTGAACTCCCAGCGATGCCGGTGACGTTCACTAATACGGGAGACATTATTATATATTCGGGATGCCAGGCTGCCTGGTAATAAATCGCAAGGGTATGCGCCCAACCTCATTGTACCCCCTTTCTTTTTTACTTTTTTCTGTTCTTCCATGAGGGCAATAACGGGGTGAGGAGTTTTGCTATCCATTTCCGTTGAATGTGCATCCGGCCAGCCAATCACATTTCTTGCATATTCAATTACAGCCATCTGCATACCCAGGCAGATACCAAAAAATGGAAGCCCGTTTTCCCGAGCGTATTTTACGGCTGCAATTTTTCCTTCTACTCCCCGGATGCCAAACCCCGGAGCCACCAGAATAGCATCCACATCTTTGAGGTTTTCTGCGATATTTTCCGGGGTAAGGAATTCGGAATGGATATTTTTTACCTCCACCTTACATTGATTTACAGCGCCGGCATGTACAAAGGCTTCCAGGATGGATTTATAAGCATCCTGCAGCTCGATGTATTTCCCAATAAGCCCCACTTTAATTTTTCGGTTGGGGTGGTTGAGTTTATCAAGAAATCCTCTCCATCTAACCAAGTCAGGTGCGGCGTAACCGTTAATGTGCAATTTCTTCAAAACAATTACATCCAGGCCTTCTTCCAACATTTTCAGCGGTACTTCATAAATCGTGCTGGCATCAATGGCTTCAATAACGGCATTGGGTTTCACATTACAAAACAGGCCAATTTTTTTCCGGAGTTCGGGTGTGAGATGGTGCTCTGTACGGCATACAATGATATCCGGAGAAACCCCTTCCTGGCTCAGCATCTTCACGCTGTGCTGGGTAGGTTTTGTTTTTAATTCTTTCGCTGCTTTTAAATAGGGAATGAGAGTAAGGTGCACCACCAGGCAATCTTCATCCGGCATCTCCCATTGCAACTGACGAACCGCTTCTACGAAAGGAAGGCTCTCAATGTCGCCCACTGTACCGCCGATTTCAGTAATAACGATATCATAATTCCCGGTTTCCCCCAACAGCAGCATCCGGCGCTTGATTTCGTCTGTAATATGCGGCACTACCTGCACTGTCTTTCCTAAATATTCGCCTTCCCGCTCTTTATTAATAACGGTTTGGTATATACGCCCTGTGGTAACATTATTGGATTGAGAAGTAGCGGTATTTAAAAACCTTTCGTAGTGGCCCAGGTCAAGGTCGGTTTCAGCTCCATCATCCGTAACAAAACATTCTCCGTGTTCGTAGGGGTTAAGGGTACCCGGATCCACATTAATATAGGGGTCAAATTTCTGAATGGTAACATTCAGCCCCCGGCTTTGAAGCAGCTTTGCCAGCGATGCTGCAATAATACCTTTACCCAGAGAAGAAGTAACACCTCCTGTTACAAAAATATACTTGGCCATATCTTTACTTTAATATTATTTAAAAAACAAATATTCCACATCAACATCCGGGGATGCTGTGGAAAAATCTGATTAAATACTATTGATTAAACGTGACCAACGGAGAGAAATATCCGGGAGGTCATGCAAAGATAAAATTTTATTCCGGCTGCCGAAACAATAATCTTAGATTTTAGGAAAATCGCTTTTCTTAAATAAATAGATGTTTTTTGTCATACATCCTGGGAAAATAACGGTTTGGGGCGCTCTTACCCAACCGTGATTTTTTTATAACTGGCGGCAATACCCTTAATTAAGGAAGAACTGAAGCCCTGGTGTTCCATTTCATTCAGCCCCGCAATGGTGCACCCTTTTGGGGTAGTTACTTTATCAATTTCCTGTTCCGGATGGGTTTTCTTTTCCAATAACATTTGGGCTGCGCCTTTTACCGTTTGTGCCGCTATGAGGTTTGCCGTGGAGGCATCAAATCCAATTTCAATGCCGCCCTGAATATTGGCGCGGATAAATCGCATGGCATAAGCAGTGCCACAAGCGCCCAATACTGTGGCGGCGTCCATCAATCCTTCATTAATGATGGCTACTTTCCCCAGGTTATTGAACAACCCTGTAACCAATTCAATTTGCACCTCGTTTGCATGTGCATAAGCGATACAGGTCATGCTTTCGCGGATGGCAATGGCCGTATTGGGCATGGCTCGAAATATAGGTAAGCTGTTTGGCACCATTTTCAGGAGGTCTGAAATCAAAATTCCGGTAACCACCGATATTAGGATATGCTTTTCCGTTAGTTCGTTCCGGAAACCATCCAACACCTCTTTTACCTGGTATGGTTTCACTGCAAGAATTATCACATCCGCATTCCGTACGGCGAGGCCATTATCGCTCGTAACTTTTACCCCTTTTTCGGCAATAGGCGCCAGGGGAACCTGGTTTCGCCGGGTAATACACAGGTTCTCCGGTTTACAAAAACCGCTGCTCAATAGGCCTTCTGCCATCGACATTCCCAGGTTGCCGCCCCCAATAATTGAAATCCGCATTAAAAAAATTTCTGTTGAGATAAATAATTTCTGACATAATCATCCACCCCTTCTTCGAGTGAATAAAATTTTTCTGCATACCCTGCTTTCCTTAATTTTTCCATATTAGCCTCTGTAAAATACTGGTAGGTATCCCGCAGGTCTATAGGCATATCAATAAACCGGATATCTGATGGGGTATCAATAGCAGCATAAGTGCTTTTCACCAGATCGATGAAAGAACGCGCCTTGCCTGTACCCAGGTTATAAATGGCAGAGGGTGTATGCGGGCTGTTCATTAACCAGACACACACTTTAAGGATATCTTTCACATAAATAAAATCCCGAAGCTGTTCTCCATCTTTAAATGGTTCCTTATGCGACTTAAAGAGTTTCACAAACCCGTTTTGTTTAATCTGATTAAATGAGTGGAAGATAACGCTGGCCATCCTTCCTTTGTGATACTCGTTAGGACCGTATACATTGAAGAATTTTAGCCCGGCCCAAAACGGGGGTTGCTTCTCCTGTTTCAATACCCATTTATCAAATTCATTTTTAGATTTTCCATAAGGGTTTAGCGGATGGAGGCGTTCGATTACCTGGTGGTTATCATTATAACCCAGCTCGCCTCCTCCATAAGTAGCCGCAGAAGAGGCATACACTAAGGGTACATTATGAGCGGTGCAGTAATTCCAAATTTTCTCAGAATACTCCACATTCAGTTTTTGGTGCACCGAATAGTCGAATTCAGTAGTATCTGTACGGGCGCCCAGGTGAAAAATAAAATCAACAGGACGGGCCTGTTTTTTCAGCCAGTCGAAAAACACAGACCTTTCAACCCTTTCTAAAAAACCCTTTTCAATGTAATTAGGAATTTTATCTTTCCTTGAAAAATCATCTACCAGAATCAGGTTCTTATATCCCTGTTCGTTGAGGTAACCCGCAAGGCAGCTTCCAATAAAACCGGCAGCACCAGTCACCACAATCCGGGCATCCGGATTCGGCGGTTGATACCGGGGCGCCTCAGAGCCACCTCCTTCCGTTTCAGAATCGCACAAATCTCCGATGGCATTATTGTATAGGTTTTTCCAATCAGAAACGGGTCCCCAGTTTTCATTATCCACTACAATATCGCCTGTATGAACAACCCCCAGTTCGGTTATATCTACCCCGGAATTTTTAACGGCATTCAAAAAATCTGATTTTCGTTCGGGCGATACCGTTACCACTACCCTACTTTGGGCTTCGCCGAACCAGCGGGCATCTTTTCGGATCTCCCCATTCATCCCTGCAACTTTAAATCCAAGATTTTGGTAAAACCCGCATTCCAGCAAGGTGATAGCCAGCCCGCCTTCGCTTACATCGTGAGCGGAATTAATCTGTTTATCCCGAATCAGTGCGCTTACCAGATTTTGAACCCTTAATTCCTCGTCCAGGTCGAAAGCAGGTGCAGGAGAAAATTCTATTCCGCAAATTTTATGCAGGTATTCGGATGAATGAATGCAATTTTTTTCTTTACCTACCAGAAAAATAAGATCCTCTGGATTTTTAAAATTCAGAGTCATCTTTTGGGATACATCATCCAATAACCCAACCATTCCAATGGTGGGAGTGGGATAAACTGCACCATCCGGCGACTGGTTATAAAAACTTACATTTCCGCCGGTAACCGGCGTATCGAATTTGCGGCAGGCCTCTCCCATTCCTTTAATGGCTTCCACAAACTGGTAATACACTTCCGGATCGTAAGGATTGCCAAAGTTGAGGCAATTCGTTACGCCCAGTGGTGTTCCGCCGGAGCAAACAATATTTCGTGCTGCTTCTGCCACGGCAATCATAGTTCCTTTATAAGGGTCGGCATATACATAACGACTGTTACAATCGGTGGTTAAGGCCAGGGCTTTAGAAGTTGGCTTGGCCAGCACAATAGCTGCATCGCTGGGAGAATTGGAGGTGGCTGTGCCAGCGCCAACCATGCTGTCGTATTGTTCATAAACCCAACGCTTACTCGCAATATTCGGATTGGAACAAAGTTTTTTTGCAATTGATTTTAAGGTATCCGGTTCCGGGATGGAATCCATCTTAAAAGCTGCCACCTGATCGAGGTAGGCCGGCCTTTTATATTCCCGATCATATTGTGGAGCACCACCACCCAGCACCAGTTCCCAGGCAGGCAGGCAGGCTTCCAGTTGACCATGCATGAAAAAATTAAGAACCCCATCACCGGTAACCTCCCCAATATTTTCACAGGGGAGGTCCCATTTTTCAAAAATTTTTAATACATCTGCCTCCCTGCCTTTTTGAACCACCAGCAGCATTCTTTCCTGGCTTTCACTCAGGAGAAGTTCCCAGGCTTTCATATTTTGTTGCCTAGCGGGAACTTTATCGAGGTGAATATTCATGCCGGATTTTCCTTTAGCGCTCATTTCGGATGTGGAACAAATAATACCGGCAGCTCCCATGTCCTGCATCCCCACTACGGCCCCGGTTTGAAGCACTTCGAGACAGGCTTCAAGCAATTTCTTTTCCTGAAAAGGGTCGCCCACCTGTACGGCTGGCAGGTCTTCGGCACTGTCTGCGGTAATTTCAGCGCTGGCAAATGAAGCCCCTCCGATTCCATCCTTACCGGTGGCGCTTCCCACAAAAAATACCGGGTTGCCCACACCTTCTGCCGTAGCAGAAACTGTTTCCCCGTTTTTCACAATACCTACGCTCATGGCGTTAACTAACGGGTTAGTATGGTAGCAGTTTTCGAAATAAATTTCTCCCCCAACGGTAGGCACTCCAAAACAATTTCCATAATGGCCGATACCCTTCACCACCCCGGCTAAAAGGTGTTTGGTCTTGGGATCGCTGAGGTTTCCAAAACGAAGCGAGTTGAGGGATGCAATTGGCCTGGCGCCCATTGTAAAAATATCGCGGTTTATTCCTCCTACCCCCGTAGCTGCTCCCTGAAAGGGCTCGATGGCGCTGGGATGGTTGTGGGATTCTATTTTAAACACTACCCCATACCCGTCTCCAATATCCATCAAACCGGCATTTTCTTCTCCTGCTTTCACGAGCATCTTCTTTCCTTCCCGGGGAAGGGTTTTGAGCCATTTAATCGAATTTTTGTAACTGCAATGCTCGCTCCACATCCCACTGAATGCACAGAGTTCCGTGAAATTGGGGGTGCGACCCAGCTTTTGTTTAATAAGTTCAAACTCCTCTGCTTTCAGGCGTAATTGCTCGGCGGTATGTGCAGTTATCTCCATTATGGTTGCTTATTGACCGCAAAGGTACAGGCTCCTAACATTTTCGGGCAGAGTAAAATTTTCCCTATCTTCCCTTTAAAGGTTTGGTTTGTTTTATTTTCTGCTATTATTATTTACTGCAACGGGTTTCTTAATCCTGCTAAAACTTCCCTTTGTAAAGCGTTCGGGCATTCCTGTGTCGGAAATGGGAATATTTTTCCTCCTCCGGATTATTTCAGGAATCATTCTGGGATGGATAACGCTAAATTTTTACCCCGGAGGAAATGATTACTGGGGGCTAAACGAACAGGGAATCAATGAGCACCATTTTCTGGTTCATGATCCGGTTGGATTTTTTAAAGATCTTTTTCACAGTAATTATGGGAATTATTCGGGGCTTTTTGGGGCGGTAGGAACCTATTGGAACGATTTAAAGAACATCCTGTTAGGCAAATTTCTTGCCTTTTGCAATATACTTACCAATGGAAACTATTACCTCAACAGTGTAATTTGGAATACCCTTGGGATGTTGGGAAGTGTAGCCTATTACCGGGGGTGGCTTATACTCCATCCACAATCCAAAAAAGCCGCGAAGCTGGCCGCCTTCCTCATCCCATCCACTATTTACTTTTCATCCGGAATACATAAGGACCTGATCATTTTTACCCTTCTTGGGATATTCTTTTTTTGCATGGTGAATTTGGGGGAAAGAACAAGGCGCAAATACATAGGCTTCCTTGTTTTATCCGGTTTGTTGATATTCTTAATCAGGAATTACCTCTCCGTTGTACTTATTCCGCTCGGGATCCTTTATATTATAATTAAGAGAAGGAAACTGAATCCGGGTTGGGTATATGGCTCTTCTGTTTTCCTGGTTATCCTTCTTTTACTTCTGCTTCCTTTAAGTGGGCCTAAGTTTTCCATATTCCGGATTATTGCGGAAAGGCAGGAAGATTTTTCCGAACTAAAAGCCGGGGGTTCAGCTATTCATAAACCGAAACTTTCGGCAAAGCCCGCTGTATTTCTGGAAACACTGCCATCTGCCTTAAAGGATGGATTCCTGGAGCCCCTGGTATGGAATCAACCAGTTTCCATAATGGGTTTTTCAATCGAATGGATGATCATCTGGGTTTTATTTATATTCTTTCTAATAAGATGGAAAAACACCGTTTCCGGGTCTGACCCAACGTTGCTTATTTTTTCCTGGTTGTTGTGTTTTACGTTATTTCTCATTACGGGGTTTATTGTAAACAATCTGGCCGCAATTGTCAGGTATCGAAGTATTTTCCTTCCCCTATTAACCTTCCCGCTTCTAAACAACTTAAATCTGCAAAAACATATTAAATTATAAAATATGTTTATTTTTTCATACAATTTTGTAATATTCTGAATGATTCTATAAAAAAAATTTGCATTTTTTATTTTGTTATCTGAAATTTGAGCCTTCAAACAAAAAAAATGACATCCTTACGCTTCAAGGCTATTGAAAAACTCAACAAGCCAACCTCAGAATCCAATGGTTCTGACTTCCGTATTACTAAAATTTTTAATGAGAACGTATTTACGCTTCAAACAGCCCGGTCGTACCTGAGTGAAGAAGCATATAAAAGTCTGGTTGCTTCGGTTAAATCGGGAAAGAGGATTGACCGTGGTATGGGAAATAGCATTGCCCAGGGGCTTCGGCTTTGGGCTGAAGAAAAGGGGGTAACCCATTTTACCCACTGGTTTCAACCCCTGAACGGATTGTCGGCCGAAAAGCATGATTCGTTTTTTACCATCCTGAGTGATGGCACTCCATTAGAAGATTTTGATGGTGGCGCGTTAATTCAACAGGAACCGGACGCTTCCTCCTTTCCCAGTGGAGGGCTAAGGGCAACTTTTGAAGCGCGCGGATACACGGCCTGGGATCCTTCTTCCCCGGCTTTCATAATGGAAATTGGCAACGGAAAAACACTTTGTGTACCCACCATTTTTGTTTCCTATACCGGTGAATCGCTGGATGCGAAGACCCCCTTATTAAAAGCCCTTGCCTTTTTGGATAAAGCCGCAGTGGATGTTTGCCAGTATTTTGATAAAAATATTTCCAAAGTAAACGCCACCCTGGGCTGGGAACAGGAATATTTTGTAGTGGATGCGGGCTTAGCCAGCGCAAGGCCTGATTTGTTATTAACCGGCCGTACCCTGGTTGGCCATTCACCGGCCAAAGGACAACAATTAGAAGACCATTATTTCGGAGCTATCCCCGAAAGGGTTTACGCCTATATGCGCGACTTTGAAAAAGAAGCCTATAAACTGGGGATACCCCTTCGTACCCGCCATAATGAAGTGGCCCCTGCTCAATTTGAATGTGCACCCATCTATGAAGAAACAAACCTCGCGGTAGATCATAACACCCTGCTGATGGATATCATGACCCGTGTAGCCAAACGCCATGGGTTGATTGTTCTATTGCACGAAAAACCATTTGCCGGAATTAATGGGAGCGGCAAACATAATAACTGGAGTATGAGTACGGATACCGGGGTGAACCTCCTGGCTCCGGGAAAAACCCCAAAGACCAACCTCATGTTCCTCACCTTTTTTGTCAATACGATCAAGGCAGTGCACGATTATGCAGAGATCCTTCGTGCCTCTATTGCAAGTGCGGGTAACGATCACCGTTTGGGAGCCAATGAGGCGCCTCCGGCTATCATTTCTATTTTTATTGGCAAATTCCTCACCGATGTTTTAAAGCAGATTGAAACAAGGGTTGGCGATAAATTTGATGAACAGGATGAAGCCATGCTGAAACTGGACATCCACCGGAGCATCCCCGAACTGATGTTAGATAACACAGACCGCAACCGGACTTCACCCTTTGCCTTCACGGGAAATAAATTTGAGTTCAGGGCAGTAGGCTCATCAGCCAATTGCGCCAATGCTATGACCACCCTGAATACCGTAATGGCAGATACACTCAGGAAATTTAAGATTGAGGTGGACGCATTGATAGAAAAAGGCGAAAAGAAAGAGGTCGCCATCATGCAAACCATTCAACACTATATTGTTCAAAGCAAATCGGTATTGTTTGAAGGTGATGGGTATAGTGACGACTGGGAAAAAGAAGCGAAAAAACGCGGTCTTCCCAATGTAAAAACCACACCCCAGGCACTGGATGCGTATCACTCAGAAAAAACAAAGAAGCTGTTTGTGGATAATGGCATATTCCTATTACCCGAGATTGAAGCAAGGCATGAAATAATGCTGGAGGAATACATTAAGAAAATCCAGATTGAAGCCAGAGTATTGGGCGATTTAGCCAGCACTTTTGTAATTCCTTCTGCCTTAAAATACCAGAATCTCATCTCCGATAACATAAGGGGGCTGAAAGAATCCGGTATTTCAGAAAAACTGTATGCCAATCAAATTCAAATCCTGAATAAAATTGGAGAGCACATTCAGATCATCAGCGATAATGTGGAGCAGATGATCGAAGAACGGAAAAAAGCAAACAATGTTTCCAACACCCGCGAACGGGCCCTGTTGTATTGCGAAAAAATTAAGGATAAATATTTTGGCACCATCCGATATCATATCGACAAACTGGAATTGATGGTAGATGACAGTTTCTGGTCGCTCCCCAAATACCGGGAACTCCTTTTCCTCAGGTAAAAAGTTCAAAGCCCCAAACGGGGCTTTTTTTATTACCCGGAATAAAGAACAAGAATCTGGATGCAATATGTATTGACGTTAACATCTGCTTTGCTATTTTTAACCCATGAAAATATTCATTGCATCCATCCTGGTTTTACTCTCCCTCTTTGCGACAGGCCAACAAAACCGATTTAATTCGATTGATGAGAAAATTTCGCAGATGGGAGCCATGCCGAATGAAAACCTGGCCACCATCACAGAAAATATAACCCATCCCTTTTTTGGGAAAGAAGAAAAGGCAAGAGCCATTTATTATTGGATTACCCACCATATTACCATCGATCCAAAAGCAACGAAACGAAATGACCAAAGGAAAATTAAACCAGAAGAGATCATTCAACTAAGAGCAACCACCCCGTTGGGATTCAGCCTCCTCTTCCAGGAAATGTGCAGCCAGGCAAATATCCGATGCCTGTCGGTGGATGGATACACCCGGAACAATGTTGATGATATTGGGAATCCTCCCGAAGAAATAAATCATTCCTGGAATGTGGTACAACTGGGGCAAAGCCCGGATGCGTGGTTCTATGTAGATGCAGCAAAAGGAAGTGGCTCTCTCGACAAGCGCATGACAACTTTTATCCCCAACTTCAACAGCAATTACTTTTTTACCAATCCCGAAGTATTTAATATGGATCATTATCCCGATAATGAAGCCTGGAGATTGGGCATCGGCCCAAAAAGTTTATCCGCATTTAATGCACTACCGGTTATTTATTCTTACGGCAATGCACTTGGAATAAACAAAACAGAACCGAAAACCGGTAAAATTAAAACCAAAACAACATCAACTGTAAAGTTCAATTTGTTTCATACCCCCAATTTGGCAATTAATGAAATGAAAATTGTTATTGGGGAGGACAAAAGAGCAGAAATACCCAGGGAAATAAAATTTACGGATGAATCCGGGATAATTAGTTTTAGTTATTCATTTAAGCGAGGTGATGAATACCCGGTTACAATTTTTGCGGACGGAAAACCGATAATATCCTATTATGTGATTTCGGAAGAATAATTATACTATCTATTTAAATCAGCCTCCAAAAAGGTAACATGTTTCCCCATTAAGGCATTTACACTTTCCTTTTTCATGGAATTAATTCCTAACTGGCAAACAGTTGGTTCCTGTATAAGAAAAATATTTTAAATGCCACAGCTTTCGAAAATTAAATTTTCCAGATCATTCTCTTTTTCATTTTTAGTGATGAGAAAGTACATACCAGCATGGATAAATCAATTATCCCAAGAAAAGGAATGAAGAAAAATAGGTTCTGATAAAAATTTATTTAGTTGCAATATTTGGGCGCAATTTTTTAAAAATGTATTTTGAATCAGGGGGCACCGGGGCGTAGCCCCGGGGGA
>JAFEAB010000026.1 GCA_018266615.1 Bacteroidota bacterium | reverse complement strand
GTGCATAAACATTTATTAGATCAATTTGACCCAGGAAGTTTTGTTGTTATTTCCGGATTTTTTCCGGGGGCAAAAAAAGTAAGGGTCCCGGGAGCTGTAAAGCAGCATTTTATATATTTAAGTGCAGAATTTATATCTTCAAAACTTCATCGGGTATTAGCCCGGCTTCAACGCTTCACCATTCCCTTATTGCTTGGCTATCATATCAGAAAGATAAAACCAGCAAAAATAGTTATTGGATATCCGGACCTGTATTGGCTTGATTTGTGTTCAGCAGCAGCGATTAAGTATCAGGTTCCTTTTGTTCCTTATTTACATGATACGATTGAAGAAGCAGCAAATTCCGGTCCGGGAAAGGAGCTTTCGAGAATCGTGCAACATCGAATTTTCGCTAAAGCCGAGAAAATTGCCGTAATGAGCGAAGGAATGAGGGCCTTGTATAAGAAAAAGTATAACCTCGTAACTACAGCCTGGGAACATATCTATCCGGAAATTCCAGTGAAATTTTTTGGTGAAAAGGAATATAGAGCGCATTGGTCTGGTGATGTATATGAAATCAATTATAAATCGGTGCTTCGGCTAAATCTGGCTGTAGAGAAGCTGGGGTTGAAGTTTTCGATTTCGAATGGGAAAACCAGAGAACAACTGAAGGGTTATGGAATTTCCGGAACTCATATTCAAAAAGTCTTTTACCCAAATCGTTCAGAGTACCTTGAGCACCTGAGTAAATCAAAAATAGTATTGTTAGGATTGAACTACCCAGATGAATGTTCGATCCAGGAAGATGAGTTGGCAACTATTTTTAGCACCAAAACCCCCGAATACCTGGGAAGCGGTAGTTTAATTGTTTACAACGGCCCGGCTCATTATTTTTTGGCAAAATTTATTTTAGATCACCATTGCGGGGTGGTAATTGACAGTCGGGACGAAAAGGTAATTTTCGAAAAATTGGAAGAGGTTTGTAATAATTATAATCAGTATCAGGACCGGATTGAAAATGCCAGGCAATGCCTGGAGATATTTAGCCCGAAGTCTGTAAGGGAAAAAGTTTTAGCAACATTAAATGATTAAGTTCATTCCATATACTATTTCAAATAGAGCTATTATAGTTTCTTTGTACCTTTTTGCATTTCTGTTTTTGGCATTATATGGGAATGAAGGATTTCAAACTATTAACCAAATTATCCTGTGGGTTTTTGGCCCCCTCCTTGCAATTTTTATCATTGAACCCAATATCGGCAAATTGGGAACCATTCCGAAGGAATATTATTTCTACCTGAGTATGGTAGGCTTTGCTTTTCTGGGATATGTAAATGTGATTAATGAGGAGTTCTTTTACCGGTATTTGCAGGTTTTCCTTGCCAATTTTGTACTGATGGTTATTGTGTATTTTGCCATAAACAATATCCGGGAATGGGAACTAGCCTGGAAAATTATAGCGATGGTTGGTTTGTTAGTTTCTGTGATGGGTTACTTCAAGGGAGCGCAGGCTATGGATGAAGAATATTTCAGGCTTACAGGTTTAACCGGCAATGCAAATGGAACCGCGAATTATGCCAGGGTGGCCATCATCGCATTCCTGATCGTACTCCAGTTTGCCAGGAAAAAATTTTGGAAAATATTCATTTGGGTTTCCATCCTGTATCTCTCATATACCATCATTCTTACAGCATCCCGGGGTGGATTTGCCAACCTTATTTTTATTTTGGGAGGATATGTTGTTTTTAAATATTTCAGTGGATGGCGATTGATTTTATTATTGGTTCTCCTTTTCCTGTTTGGAAATCTGGTACTTTATTTTGCAGAAGAATTCCTGCAGGGGTTTTATTTATTTGAGCGTCTGACACGAAACGACAGCGTATCGGGTGCAGTAGAGAATGAGGCCAGACTTAAATTATATACCCTAGCCTGGAATTTATTTTTGGAACATCCCTTTGTGGGTGTTGGGTTAAACCAGTTCCGGATCTATTCAAAAGGCCCGATTACCCATACCGATTTACTGGATATTTTTGTACAACTTGGTATTTTTGCAGGAATAATTTATGCTTCCATTTATATTAAACTGGCAGGCAGAATCAGGAAACTTAAATCCTGGTTGCGGGATAAGAGGGATTTACAGATTTATCATATTCTTTTATTAGGATTCGCTTCAGAAGTGCTTTATGGAATCAGTAACCCAAACTGGTTTACCCAATTGCAAATGGTTGTGTTGAGTTTGTTTATTATTTATTCATTTAAAATTCGAAGTACACGAATTGCCTACCCGGTGAAATTTAGCAGTAAATGAGCCTTTCTATTTGTACGTTAGATAGTTCTTCCTTTCCGGCATGGGACCGGTTTGTAGAGGAAAGCCACTTTGGAACAATTTTTCACAGTACGCGTTGGTTGAGTTTGCTTTCTAAAAATGTGGAGGTTACCGTAATTAAAGAGGAAAATGAAATTGTGGCCGGTATGGCGCTGGCGAAAACAAGTAAAAGCGGGGTGACCGGATTTCATATCCCCCCCTATACGCAATACTTTTCTCCTCTGTATGGAAAGAAAAGCGATAAACGCATTTCCATATCAATAGAACATGAGTGCGTTACACTTTTATTAAACACCCTCAAAACGGCAGGGCATATCGATTTTAAATTGCCTGCCGGACACCATACCATACTTCCATACCATTGGCAGGGTTTTGAATCTTCGGTTCGGATCACCCATATCATCCAGGGAACCCGGGAAGATTATCTGAAATATCTGAACAAGAATAAACTCCGCGAATTGAGAAAACTTCAGGATCTGGTTTTTAATAATGAGATTGCTATTGATGATC
Source organism: Bacteroidota bacterium (assembly GCA_018266615.1). Lineage (GTDB taxonomy): Bacteria > Bacteroidota > Bacteroidia > Chitinophagales > Chitinophagaceae > Ferruginibacter. The sequence goes on along the minus strand of JAFEAB010000026.1, from coordinate 1,166 downwards.
ATATTTCGGAAAATGAATTGCTTTTTCTGCTCCGGCAAACGGGCGAAAGAAAAGGATACAATACCCAAAGCAGCCAGGCGATTAAATTTGTGATGAATGCCGGTGATTCGTTTGCAAAGAAAATTACGATTCGCTCCCATAAACATGGGGTGCTTGCATTCGGATTTTTCCCATACGATAACAAAGCCGTATATAACCTGATTAACGCTTCAGTTAGAGTGAACGACCCGGTATTGAAAACGGTAAATTTATTATTGCTTTATCAGGCCATTGAATTTGCATTGACTACAGGAAGAATATTTGATTTTGAAGGAAGCATGTTGAAGGGCGTAGAGGCATTTTGCCGCCTGATGGGAGGAACCCAGGTGCCCTGTTACCGGGTCCAGAAATCTTCCTCCCTGCGGTACTCCCTAATGAGAGCTGCTAACCAGATTAAAAATGACCGAAAGAAAACTTAAGATCTGTTTTGTAACCAGTATGCACGACTGGAATGACGACCGCATTTTTGAACGGGCGGCGGTAGGACTGGCTTTGCTGGGTCATGATGTAACATATATTGCTGCGGCAGATCAGGATAGGGAAGAAGAAGGAGTGCATATTAGAGCTATTCCTAAAAGATCGCGGCTTAAGAAGCACTTTTTTGGCCCCCGCGATGCATACCGGATTATGAAGACAATAGATGCCGATGTGTACCAGTTCTTCAATCCGAATATGATGTGGCGAATGCGGCGCTGGGCAAAAAAGGGTCATGCAGTTTTTATTGATATCCATGAAAATTATGAAGCCCGGGTGGAAGCCCTCCCTCTTCCTGATTTTATTCGAAAACCGGCAGTGAAATGGTACCGGAAATGGGAGAACCGGTTGTGCCGGAGTTTTAATGGAATTACCGTGGTAACCCAAACCATGGCCAATAAACTGGCACCCAGCGGAACGCCGGTTCTGGTGGTGGATAATGTCCCTTTTTTAAGACGCCTCGCCGATGTGCAACTGGCTATTCAAAAAGATACAAGACCTACCATCATCACATCTGGTACCCATTCTGATAAAAGGAATTGTATGAAAGCGGTGGAAGCCCTCCCCGAAATGGTAAAAGCAATACCGAATGTGATGATGAAATTTGTGGGAAGATTCCAGCCTGCTGCGTATGAACAGGAACTGATTCAAAG
>JAFEAB010000025.1 GCA_018266615.1 Bacteroidota bacterium | reverse complement strand
TTTTTAAAAGTCGATACCAGTCCATTTTTTCTTTCTTTTCTCGTATTTATCAAAATTAAACTTATATAGTTTCCCCGGCCTGTGTGGAACATCTCTTTCAATTTCGTCCGTATCAATCAACAGGTCCATGGAAAAGAATTTTTTCCTGAAATTCCGCCTGTCCATTTTGGTATCTAAAATAGCTTCGTACAGATTTTGTAATTCACGAAGCGAGAATTTCTTTGGCAGGAGATTAAAGCCCAATGGGTGTTCCTGGATGCGTTTTTGCAACCGGAGATAGCAGGTATCAAAAATTTGCTGATGATCGAAAGCCAGATCTTTTACATTATTCACATCATGCCAATGCAATTCGTTCTCCATCTTGCTCAGCTTATGATGCTGAATATTGATGAGCGAGCAATAGGCAATGGTCACAACCCTTCCGGCAGGATGCCGTTGAGGCTTTCCAAAGGTATGCACCTGCTCGAGGTACACATCTTTTAACCCGGTACGTTCCCGCAATATCCGGTATGCCGCTTCATCCACATCTTCTGCTACATCAATAAGATCACCCAGCAAAGACCATCTCCCCATAAACTTTTTAAGATCGCTCCGAATCAGGAGGACTTTCAATTTATTCTCATCAAATCCAAAAATTACACAATCCACCGAAAGCGCAATTCGGTTAATATTTTTAACCTCTGATTGAATCGCCTTCAGGCTCTTCACATTAACAGGAACTTTTGTTTCGGCAATTGTAGCCATAGCAGTCGTCGGGTAATTATAAATTAATCCGGAGTTAATTTCCTTTTACCACTTTAAATGTTTTGATAGCATCCGCACTTTCCACAGTAAGAATATATACTCCATTTGACAGGCTGGCAGTTTCCGGTAATTGAAAAATATTAGATCCGGGTGCTACACTTAAACTTTTTGAAAGTAAAACCCGGCCGCCAAGGTCCGTCAACCTGATTTTTAAATTTTCATTTGTCAATGACTCAAACTGAACAGAGCATGTTTTAGTAAAGGGGTTTGGCCTCACTTCTATTACCCATCCCCGTTGGTTGCGCACCAGTTTAATAATGGAACTGAAAGAAAATTGCCCGTCTTTATCAATTGATTTCAATCTGTAAAACTGGATATTTCCGTTAATACTCGCTATATCGTCGCTGTATTGATAGTTCGATGCCCCATTTGCATTCACTTCTCCAATTTGAGAGAAATGCACTCCATCGGCGCTGCGTTCCACCACATACTTCTGTACGTCAATTTCATTATTAACCTTCCACGACAGAATATTAAAATCCCCGCTTTTCTTTCCATTGAAACTAATTATTGTTACCGGAATGGTAATGGGCGAGCTTACCAATACCCGGTATTCGCCTGGTTGAAGTGAAAAATTTTCTGTATGTGCATTGGGTGAAATAGCGGTGTTTGCCTGTTGGAAATAATCATACCAATGATCGGTGGCAGGATTTGCCAAACCGGGCATACTAACGTTACCGCTCAGGGGAACAACATCAAAATTCCCCACCACAACCATTTTCTGATTACCCGATGTAACTATAAAATATTTAAACGCATTGGTGAGGTTGTAATTCATCTGGTTGGAGGTAAACAAATTGCTCCAGGCCGAATTCTTACGAAGCGCAAACAAGGCCCGCCAGGTATCATACAAATGCTTCCTTTCCGGAACAGCAAGGTATTCCCAATGCACCGGTTTGGGATCGGTGCGGCAATCGGAACTGTTCGTACCATTCACACAATAATTAATGGAGTAATCATACCCCAGCTCTCCAAATTCCCAAAGCATTTTAGGGCCGGGTATAGTATATAAAAATGCACCGCAAAGCTCCATCCGCTTTAATGCGGTATTCAGGTTTTTGATATTATAACCACCGGATGCATTTCCATAATTTAAACAATTGGTCATCAGCCTTTCTTCATCGTGGCTTTCCATATAGGTGATCAGATAAGGATTAGACCAGCCTCTCTCAGTAAAAATGTTGTAGCGGAGTTCCCAGGTTCCACCCGGGCCACTGGGGTACCCAATGGCAGCCTGGCTATAATTTGCATTGGAATTTCCCCAAAGCATCATGCCATAATTCGATAATTCCTGTTCTTCGCTGTTCGCGGCAAAATGTTCCAGAATGGTATAACTTCCCGGCGATTTTAGCTGCATGGTATCGTAATACCTTTTCCAAATCGCAATCCGGCTTGCATCATAATTACCCCATGCACCTACATTACAATTTTCTCCATTGTTATCGCAGGTCTGGGTTTGGGTAAATCCTTTTGATAAATCGAAACGAAACCCATCCACTTTATAATCAACCAGCCAATGCTCTAACACCCGGCTTACAAAATACCGGGTATCGAGGCTTTCATGGTTCATATCGTAACCCACATTATAGGGATGTTTGGGAACGGGATTATACCAGGGGTTACTGGGAGAAGGCCGGTTGTTAGCTGAATCCCAATACAATTGCACCATGGGTGATAATCCGAAGGAATGATTGAGCGCAATATCCATAACTACCGCAATTCCCCTTGCATGACAGGCGTCAATAAACTGTTTCAACGATTGTTCAGGACCGTAATATTTATCAGGGGCAAAATAGAAATCGGGATTATATCCCCAACTGCTGTTTCCTTCAAACTCATTGAACGGCATAATTTCGATAGCCGTAACACCCAGTTTCTGAAAATAATTAAGCGTATCCACCATTACCTGCCAATCGTGTGCATCGGTGAAATCGCGCATCAGCATTTCGTAAATTATTAATTTTCGCTTATCGGGTCTGGTATAATTTGAAGTTTGCCAAACATAAGGTACCTGCGCGGTTTGTAATATACTTACCATGCCCGAAGTGAGGTTTACCGGATAAGGCTTGAGATTAGGATAAGTAGCGGATGTAATGTATTGGTCGTTCCAGGGATCCAGCACTTTCTCGCAATATGGATCGCCAATGCGAAGGTTGCCGTTAACCAGAAACTGGTACGAGTATTCGGTACCTGGCGTAAGGCCTGTGATCCGAAGCCACCAATATTTCCCATCCGGCGTGCGTTTCATCTGGTATTGCGATTGCTCTACCCAATTGCTGTTGGGCAAATCCCCTACAACGGAAACCCGATTCTTTCCTGGCGCCACCAGGCAAAGAGTAACAGCGGTTTGATCTGCTTCGTAATTAATTCCGGGACGAATACCTGCCGGAAGATTTTCCTGTACCACCGTACCGGGCACATAAAATTGGATGGTATCTCTTTTTGTGAGAATTCCTAATTTGGCTTCTGTTACCAGGGTTTGATTACCGGCAACCGTAATGGCTGGCGATGCAGTTAAACTAACCGCAGATGCAGAACTGGCAACCACAGTACCATTGAAATATAATTTCATGGCGCTGGCCTGGTTGGAAATCCCTTCCATCGCAATATTATCTCCCACATTTTTCACAATGGGTTCCGGACGGGGAATATAAGTAGGTTGTGTAATGGGTGTCTTAAACCGGGTGGCCACCGCATTCGTATAAACCGTGATAAACATGTCGCTGCCATCCGCATTTCTTTGCACGGTAGTTCCGGTGCCATTACGGAAAAGAATGGCAATTCGTAACACAGATTCATTTACATCTGTAATATTGAAAAAAGACCGCAAACCACCGGTAATGGTAAAGGTCCATTTATTGCTTCCAATATAAGTTGCTTTAGCAGCCGGGTTGGCAGTGGCCCAGGTAAACTTGGAATGCTTCCAGTCGCCGGATGAGGTACTAAGCGTGGTAATTACACCAATGTGTACATAAACATCATTGGTATTGGCGTAATTTAATAATCCCTTATTTCCAAAATTGGCATCTAAGGTTATTACTACCGGGTCTGATGCCTCCTTTGGAAAATCAGGAGTCCAGGATAATAACTGTCCAATACTACTATTTAAAGAGAAAACAACTGCAAGAAACAAGAGTAGCCTTTTCATCATAGCAAACACATTTAATGTGTAAATTAAACACAATAATCCATAAAATATCATTTGTGGATTAAAAAATTAATATTCCAAATAAATAAAATCTCCGATTTTATTAAATTTTCAACTTCCAGTGACCAACAGCATTCATATTCAGGAAAAACGGAATTCAACATCCTGCTAAAACCAGGCCTAAGGATAGTCAATTATTCCACCCCGCTGATAGAATCCCATACTGTAAAACCCTTCCCGTTGAAGCATAAAAAATAATTTAAAGATGATTTTTTAACTTACCGGTTAGAGCCATTCATTTTATCGTATTTTTATCGATGTGTACTTTATACACAATTCATGTTTAACTAAACGATTGTTATGCCAAATGCCGTATCGGGGGTGGCAAAACCCAACTTAAGCCTTTCCCAGATAATTAATATGAGTGTTGGTTTTTTTGGAATCCAGTTTGGCTGGGATTTGCAGCGGGCCAATATGGGGCCAATCTACGAACACCTGCACGCCAAACCCGAAAGTATCCCGTTGTTATTTCTGGCGGCACCTTTAACCGGATTAATAGTACAGCCCATTGTTGGTTATATGAGTGATCGTACCTGGCATCCCCGGTTTGGAAGAAGGCGGCCTTATTTTATGATTGGGGCTTTGCTCAGTACCATTGCCCTTATTTTTATGCCGCATAGCAGTGCGCTTTGGATGGCCGCCGGCCTGTTATGGGTGATGGATGTTTTTGGTAACGTTGCCATGGAGCCCTTCCGTGCCTTCGTGGCAGATAAATTAAACGATAAACAGCGCACGCAGGGGTTTGTAATGCAAAGCCTCATGATTGGGCTGGGAGGATCCATTGCCTCTTCCCTTCCCTGGCTAATGACGCATGTATTTAACCTAAGTACAACCGCTGCCCCCGGCATTATTCCGGATAATGTAAAATGGAGCTTCTATATAGGAGCATTTTTTTTCCTCGCGGCAGTCATGTTTACGGTTTTCACCACCAAAGAATACCCGCCTTCCGATCTGGGGTATCGGGAAAAAGTGCAGGAATCAAACAAAGGTTTCGGCGCAGGATTCCGTGAAATAATGGATGCCATCCGGAATATGCCCCCCAAAATGAAAGTCATGTCGGCCGTACAGTTCTTTACCTGGCCGGGTTTATTCCTGATGTGGTTTTATTACAACACGGCCGTGGCACGCAACGTATTTCATGCAACCAGCGAACTGGATCCACTTTATGGAGAAGGCACCAATTTCGGGGGCCTTACGCTGGCCTTTTATAATGTAGTTACATTTTTATTTGCATTTGTTTTACCCGGTATTGCCCGGAAACTGGGCAGAAAGATTACCCACAGTGTTTGCCTGTTCATAGGTGCAATCGGGCTCATCAGCGTGGCCTTTGTTGAAAACAAATACATGTTGTTTGGTTCTATGACCTGTGTGGGGATTGCCTGGGCCAGTATCCTCTCCATGCCTTATGCCATGATCAGCGAAGTGCTTCCACACGATAAAATCGGGGTGTACATGGGTATCTTTAATTTCTTTATTGTTTTACCCGAAATCATTGCCTCGCTGGGTTTTGGCTGGATCATGAAAAATATTTTGAATAATGACCGGCTGGTTGCCGTGGAATTGGGTGGGGTAATGATGATTATCGCCGCACTCATTTGTTTATTATTTATCCGCGAAAAAAGTAACACATGAAAAAAATATTCTTTGCCTTCCTGTTTTCCTGCATCTGCCTTTTAACTTTTGCCCAGGATGCAACCCATTTTTATCCTACGCATTGGTGGGCCGGTATGAAGTGGAATAAAATTCAGGTTATGGTACACGGAAACCATATTTCAGACAGTATTCCCATGGTTAAAATGGGGTCCAAAGGGATGACCCTTGCACCCGGAATTTCCCTCACCAAAATCCACCGGGTAGAAAACCCGAATTATGTTTTCCTGGATATCACGATTGCACCCAATGCCAAACCCGGCACTTTCAAACTCCCATCTGCCAACAACTGGACATACGAATTAAAGCCGCGCCGAAAAGGTAACGGTACGGAATATGCGCAGGGGCTCAACACGCGCGACCTGGTTTATCTCATCATGCCCGATCGGTTCAGTAACGGCGACGAATCAAACGACCGTATCCCCGGCATGCGCGACCAATCCCTAAACCGCGACACCGTATTTAACCGACACGGTGGCGATCTGAAGGGAATCCAAAACCATCTCGATTACCTGAGCGACCTGGGCGTTACCACCCTTTGGCTAAACCCGATTATTGAAAACGATATGCCCAACCGAACTGAACACGGGTATGCTTTCACCAATCATTATAAAGTTGACCCCCGGCTGGGTGGCGACAATGCCTATCGGGAACTAATAAACGCAGTTCATAAAAAAGGAATGAAAATTTTCCAGGATGCAGTGTACAACCATGTGGGCAGCTATCATTTCACCGTACTGGACCTCCCCATGAAAGACTGGTTGCACCAATGGCCAAAGTATACTCAGACCAACTATAAAGACCAGGCTGTATTCGACCCCCATGCGAGCGAAATCGATAAAAAAATAATGGAAGATGGATGGTTTACACGTGAAATGCCCGACCTCAACCAAAATAATCCCTATGTGGCAAACTTTCTAATACAACACGCCCTTTGGACGGTTGAAGAATTTGGTATTGATGGCTGGCGAATTGATACCTACGGATATAATGACCTCCCTTTTATGAACCGCTGTAATAAAGCATTAACGGATGAATATCCCCATATATTCAATTTTGGGGAAACCTGGGTTCACGGCGTTCCAAACCAGTCGTACTTCTGCCGGAATAATTACTGCGACATCTCGTTTAAAAGTAACCTGCAAAGTGTTACCGACTTCCAATGCCTTTGGGGTATTACCGATGCCCTAACCAAAGATTTCGGTTGGACAGACGGTGTAAACCGGCTTTATACCACGCTGGCCCAGGACTTTGTTTATAAAGACCCAACCCAAAATGTGATCTTCCTCGATAACCACGACCTATCCCGTTTCTTCTCCGTAGTAGGTGAAAATATGGACAAATACCTTTCCGGCCTTACCTGGTTACTAACGTCGAGGGGTATCCCACAAATTTATTATGGCGATGAAATTGCCACCACCGGCACTACCCAACCCACAGATGGATATGTACGCCTGGATTTTCCCGGCGGTTGGAAATCGGATCCGGTGAACAAATTCACCATCCAGGGGCGCACTCAAAAAGACCAGGAAATATTTCAACATTTTGCCACCCTCGCCAACTTTAGGAAAACTTCACCGGCGCTTACGGCAGGTAAACTGATGCAATACGCTCCCGAAGACGGGGTTTATGTATATTTCAGATTTTCCCAAAAACAAACCGTGATGGTAATTATGAATACTTCCAAAGAAGAAAAAAATATTTCGCTGGATAGATTCACAGAAAGAACCAACGGATTTTCAAAAATGAAGAATATTATCACCGGAGAAATTTATCCTCTTGGAAAGATTTCACTCAAAACATACCAGTCGGCAGTTTTCGAATTATTACCCTGAGTAATCTAAAAACCATTTTCATGCGCTTTACGTTAATAACCATAGGAACCTTATTCATCATGATGCAAACCATGGCACAACCCGTTAAACCTTTAATTTATCCGGTATATTCCGGGCATGACCTTGGCCTCAATTACAGCCCCTCCGCAAGCAGTTTCCGCGTGTGGAGCCCCCATGCCGAAGCCATGGAATTGTTGCTTTATAAAGATGGTGATGAATCGGCTGCCTTTCGCACTACGAATATGGAACGAAGTAAAGATGGCACCTGGTTTGCGCAATTGAGTGAGGATTTGAATGGCATCTTTTATTGTTTCCGGGCAAAGTTCAAGGGAAAGTGGAACAAGGCAGTTCCCGACCCCTATGCCAAAGCCGTGGGTGTAAATGGTAAAAGAGCCCAGGTGATGGATTTGAAAAATTCAAACCCGCCGGGATGGCAGAACGACCAGGTTAATCAAACTCCAATGCAACCAACCGATGCAATTATTTATGAACTCCATATCCGGGATGCCAGCATCTCCCCTAATTCGGGGATTAAAAACAAAGGAAAATATTTGGGATTGGCGGAGCTGGGAACCAAATCGCCCGAAGGAGAACTAACCGGCTTATCTCATATAAAAGATCTGGGTGTAACCCATGTTCACCTGCTTCCCTTTTTCGATTATAATTCGGTGGATGAAAGAAAGGGCGCCCCGGTGCAATACAATTGGGGATATGATCCACTGAATTATAATGCACCGGAAGGATCCTATAGTACGGATGCCTACAATCCACTTACCCGGATTAAAGAACTCAAGCAAATGATTATGGCTTTCCACAACCAGGGAATCAAAGTGGTATTTGATGCAGTGTACAACCATACCGGGCTTACCGAACATTCCTATTTTAATGAACTGGTTCCGGGTTATTATTACCGGCATAAGGCCGATGGCAGTTTATCAGATGCCACTGCATGCGGAAATGAAACCGCAAGTGAAAAACCGATGATGCGAAAATTTATGATCGAAAGCCTGTTGTATTGGGTAAAGGAATTCCATATCGATGGCTTCCGTTTCGATTTAATGGGAGTTCATGATATAGCAACCATGAACCTGATCTCGAAGGAACTGCATAAAATTAACCCCGGGATTTTGTTATATGGTGAAGGGTGGACCGCCGGTTCATCGCCCCTGCCCGACTCTCAACGGGCGCTCAAAAAAAATGCATCCGAACTGGAAGGTACCGCCGTTTTCAGTGATGATATTCGCGATGGTATTAAAGGAAGTGTATTCGATATTAAAGACCGTGGATTTGCTACCGGAAAACCCGGAATGGAAGAATCTGTAAAATTTGGAATTGTAGCCGCTCTACCCCATCCACAAATTGATTACAACCAGGTCAACTATTCAAAAAAACCTTACGCCGCAGAACCCGGGCAGGTTGTAACTTATACCGAATGCCACGATAATAATACCCTATGGGATAAAATAGAACTTTCCTGCCCCGATGTAGATAAAGGAGAACGGGAAAAAATGCACAAACTGGCCTTAACCATTGTGCTTACCTCCCAGGGGATACCATTCCTGCATGCAGGTACAGAATTTTTCAGAACAAAATTTGGAGTGGAAAATTCATACAAAAGCCCGGACTCCATCAACCAGATTAACTGGTCGGAAAAATCAATCCACAAAGACCTGTATAATTACATTCAGCAACTCATCAACTTAAGAAAAGCACATCCCGCATTAAGGATGCACAATGCAAAATTGGTTTATACCAATATTCGTTTTTCTGAAAACCTCCCTTCTAACGTAATTGCATACCAGATAGATGCAGATGGTACCGGAGATAAATGGAAACGTTTTTTCATTATTTTCAATGGTTCCCCGGACCCTCACTCCATTACCCTGCCTGATGGGAATTGGAAAGACGCATTTAATAACGGAAAAGAGTATTCGAAAGAGACCAACCTGGAGTCCTATTCTTCTTTGATATTGTACCAGGAATAAATTAAATTATCTTAGCAATCCGAATTATTTTTATAATGAGGAGTACAGCTTTTCTTAAATTAAATCCGTTTATAAATAAACGGCTTCTTCTACTGATCCTTTGGTACCAGTTGGGGCACTACGGCACGAACGGGCAAAGCCTGGGGAGGGTTGGGAATCCAAATGATATAACCACTGAATGTTCAGCCGGAACGGTATTGATGGGGGGTGGAAGTGATGTAGATGCCGCCTTCACCTGGATGATTAATAAATCGGGAGGTGGCGATTTTGTAGTAATCAGGGCAACGGGAACCAATGCATACAACAATTATATTTATGGGTTAGGTCCGGCTAATTCAGTAGAAACTTTCCTGATTAATTCTGTAAATCTGGCCAACGACTCTACTGTTGTCCGTGCAATCCGGAAAGCCGAAGCCCTCTTTTTTGCGGGAGGCGACCAGAATGATTATATCAGCTATTATAAGGGTACCGCCTTAGGAACAGCCATTAACTATGTGGCCAATATAAAACACGCGCCCATTGGTGGAACCAGTGCCGGAATGGCCATTCAAGGCTACATTTATTATGATGGGGTTACTAATGTATTATCGCCAGAAGCACTCCTTAACCCATACGCTTCGGGTACCGGTATTCATTACAACGATTTTTTGCATAACCCATTTTTGAAAAATACCATTTGCGATACCCACTTTAGCACCAAGGGTGGAACTACCAACAACGGCATTACCGGAAGGCAGGGCAGGTTAATGACATTCCTCGCCCGTATGATTACCGATTCTTCCCTTTCGGATGTAAAAGGCATTGCCTGCGATGAAAAGACGGCCGTTTGTATTGATGAAAATGGGATAGCCATGGTGGTCGGATTAAATAATGCCTATTTCCTCCGGCAATGGTGCGCTGCCCCAGAAACCTGCACACCCGGATTCCCTCTTAACTGGACAAATGGAGCAAAGGTTTACATTATCAATGGACCGGGCAGCTATACGGCCGCACCCAATATAAATAAATCCCTAAACCTTAATGATTGGGTTACCGGGCAAGGAGGAGTTTATAATTATTGGAAGGTAAACCAGGGAACGCTCTTAATGGCACAATCCGGAACTCCCTCAATTTGTAACATCCCAATCCTTACATTCCGATTTACCGGAAATGGTAATTGGAGCACTGCTTACAACTGGCAAAATAATACCCTCCCCCCTGTTTACCTTACTACCACTGCAGATATAATTATTGACCCGGTTGCAGGAGGAGAATGTGTACTGGATATTTATACACAAACACTTTCGAACGGAGCAAAACTAAAAGTACTGGCCGGAAAAGTTTTCAGGATAATTGGGAACCTTTATTTACAGTAAAAGATATAAAAGCTTTTTCCCAAATAATACGGGTTCAAATCTTACGAACCCGAATAACAAAAATTAAAGACGCTTCCATTTTACATCCCTTTCCTCCAAAAAAAACGACCGGAAAAACCGGCCGCTTTGTTGGGTTACTAGGATTCGAACCTAGACAAACAGAATCAAAATCTGTTGTGCTACCATTACACCATAACCCAGTTCCATTTTGGGAGTGCAAAAATAAGGGGGAACGGCCTTGATCCCAAATGAAAATGGGGTAAAAAATAAAAAAGAGGCTGAATTTCAGCCCCTTGTTGGGTCACTAGGTTTCGAACCCAGACAGACAGAATCAGAATCTGTAGTGCTACCGTTACACCATGACCCAATAATGTGCTGCAAAATTACAACGCATACATTAAAATTCAATTATTTTTCAACAATTCAGGTTCCCCCATTTCGTCCTCCTTTTCCTTTAATTCTTTTATAAGATCCAGGGCCTCCGCCACTACATCACACATTATTGTAATAAGTGAGCCGGGTTTTGCATTCCTGTATGCATGCAGTATGGCTTCTTTCTCACTATAAATAATTTCTATCGGAATTTCGGTGGGCTGGGTTTCTTTTATCCCCTCCACCAGCAAATTCACAATCTCCTCCTTGGTCCTGCCCCGCAGGTTTTTATCCTGGCGGATGATGATTTCTTCAAAATATTTGCCCGAGATACGCCCCAGTTCACGGATATCTTCATCCCTTCTATCCCCTGTCCCACTAATAATTCCCACTTTGGGTGTGCCTTCTATTTTTGTGGTAAAATCGCAAAGTAGTTCCAGCCCCGCCGGGTTGTGGGCAAAATCTACCAGGAACTTAAAATTTTTGAATTGGAAAAGATTTAACCTGCCGGGAGTTTGGGTTGGCGAGGGTACAAAATTGTGCAAAGCCGTACGCAGGTCATCAATAGAAATATTCCGCCATAAATAGGTACTTAATACAGCAGGCAGGCAATTCATAATATTATGCAAAGCCCGTCCACCATAAGTAATGGGAACCTCCGTAACTTTTATTACCCTTATCTTCCAATTGCCTTTCATGATGGTGATGTATCCATTTTCATAAACAGAGGCAAACCCACCTTTTTTACAATGTTCAATAATCCGGGGATTGTTTTCATCCATACTGAAAAATGCAACATTACATTCCAGGTTTCCTTTCATATCAAATACCAGGTCATCATCTGCATTCAAAATGGCATAACCATGCCGAAACACGGTTTCCGGTACAATAGATTTCACTTTGGCCATTTGTTCCATGGTATCGATACCTCCCAATCCAATATGATCGGCACTCACATTGGTTACAATAGCCACATCGCAATTCCGGAATGCAAGGCCGTTCTTCAAAATACCGCCTCGGGCACATTCCAAAACAGCAAAATCAACTGTAGGGTCTTTCAACACAAATTGAGAAGAGATGGGACCGGTGCAATCTCCTTTCATCATCAGTTGGTTTTGAATATATACGCCATCACTGGTGGTATATCCCACTTTATACCCTGCCGTTTTTGCAATATGAGCCACCAAACGGGTTGTAGTGGTTTTTCCATTGGTTCCGGTTATGGCAATTATAGGAATGGTTCCCGAACTCCCTTTTGGGAAAAGCATATCCACTACCGGTTCTGCCACATTTCTGGGTAATCCTTCCGCCGGTTCAATATGCATTCTGAAACCCGGTGCAGCATTCACTTCCAGGATGGCACCCCCGTTCTCGGTAATCGGGTTGCGAAGGTCTTTCGCCATGATATCGATGCCACAAATATCCAGTCCGATAATCCGTGCAATGCGTTCGCACATAATAATATTGGCCGGGTGCACTTCATCCGTAACATCCGTACTTGTACCACCCGTAGATAAATTAGCGGTAGGTTTTAACAATACCAATTCATCCTTTGCCGGCACTGTACTTAAGGAATATCCCTTTTCATCCAGCATCTTTTGGGTGAATTGATCGATGGTGATCTGGGTTAATACTTTCTCGTGTCCGTAACCCCGTCTTGGGTCGGCATTGGTTTCATCAATCAGTTCCTGAATAGTTGATTTTCCATTTCCAGTAACGGCAGCGGGTGTACGAAGGGCAGCACAAACAAATTTATAATTGATCACCAATGCCCTGAAGTCGAAACCGGTTATGTATTTTTCTACAATCACACTCCGGCTGTATTGTTTAGCGGCTGCAAAAGCAGTTAGCGCCTGCTCCCAGGTGGTGATGTTAGTGGTATTGCCTTTCCCATGATTTCCATCGATGGGTTTAATTACCACGGGGTAACCAATCCTCCTTACGGCAGATTCCAGCCCTTCTTCCGTCCGGATTACATCTCCCTTCGGAACTGGGATTTCGGCGTCCCCTAAAAGCTTCTTGGTTTCTTCCTTATCACAGGCAATATCTACAGCTATATTGCTGGTTGTGCTCGCAATGGTGGCCCGGATTCTTTTTTGATGAACCCCATAACCCAACTGAACAAGGCTATGCCGGTTCAGCCGGATGTATGGAATACCCCTGCGGGCAGCTTCCTCCACAATACATCCGGTGCTTGGGCCCAGCCGGGTATCTTCCCTGATTTCCCGTAAGCGCATAATCACCGAGGCAAGATCAAAGTCCTCATCTTTAATTAACGACTCTACCAGGGCAAGGGCCGACTTACCGGCATATATCCCCGCATCTTCTTCCATATAACTAAACACAACATAGTACTCTCCATGATTTCCGGTGCCGCGCGTTCTGCCAAACCCTGTATCCATACCGGCCAGGGTTTGTAATTCAAGGGCTACATGTTCAATTACATGCCCCATCCAGGTACCTTCTTCCACCCGTTGAAAAAAACCTCCCGGCTCTCCCACACTGCAACGATGTTGGTACAGGCTGGGCAATAATTTTTCCAGCCTTTGCCTAAAACCCGGAACCTTATTGGTAGGAATCTCCTCCATCTCTTCCAAATCCAACTTTATCTGAATCAGTTTTCCCCGGTTAATACTCCAAAAGTTTGGCCCTCGTAATACTTTTATTTCAAGAATTTTCATACAAACAGGAATGTTTTTTATTATAGGAAATTAGGCGAATCTGCCCTCATTTCAAAAAGAAAATGTTTGGTATCGTCCTGATTTTCTAAAAGTGTAATTTCTATTGAAACACTTCACTGATCACCTGCCCCACACATCCATTAGGCATTTGAATGTGCAACATGGCAGCCAGGGTTGCCGCAATATCGGTCATGTAAGTTTCCCTGTACAGGTTTCCCTGCTTTACCTTCCAGCCAAAAAACAACAGGGGAATATGAGAATCATAAGGATTCCAGGATCCATGGGTGGTACCTCTGTGCTCCGTTGCTTTATTCTTGCCATCAAAATAATTAGGCTTTAGGATAATTTGAATATCGCCCGACCGGGAGGGGTTATAACTGTTCTGAATAACGGATGAAATGTTTGCCGGCATGGTATAGTCGCTTCGTTTAAAAAAAGGAAAGGCAAACGCTACATCCGGATTGGCGGCAAGCTGCTTAATAATAAAACTCTCCAATTTCTCAATAGGTACCTGGCCGGCTTCCAGGGAAGGATAGTTAAGGTAAAATTGGTGATTTTGCAGGTTAAGAATAGCTTCCCGGATAGCAAATTTTTCCTCACATTGCCGGTTAATTTCCTCCATTAATTTCTTTTCATTGGTGATCCCCGCAGGTATATTATGAGACAAATTAAACGCAGGGACATGGGATGCGCCATGGTCGGCAGATAGAAACAACAGATATTGGCCTTTCCCAATTTTGTTATCAAGATATTGCAGGAACCCGGCTATTTCCCGGTCCAGGCGAAGGTATAAATCCTCCACCTCGAGGCTATTGGGGCCAAATGCATGGCCGGCATAATCCGTTGAGGAGATACTGAGTGCCAGGAAATCCGTTGTTGCACTTTGTCCGAGTTTTTCCTCTTCAATAGCCTTTTCAGCAAATTCAAAAGAATAGGAAATGCCGTAAGGGGTTGATTTAATATCAGCATAACGCTTCGGGTTATCCGCAGAAATTGTATGCGGGAAGACAGCCAGTTTCTCTCCTCTCATGGGCGATTCCCATGACATCGAATCACCGGTTGAAGCCCGGTATTTTTCGCGCGGAAGGAGTAGTTGCCAGGGTTGGGATATCATCTTATCCAAATTGCCAGTCTGATTAAAAGCATTCACCCACCCCGGCAGTTCATTCATATAATAGGTACTGCTGATCCAATTTCCTGTTTTATCATCAAACCAGTAAGCGGCGTTGGCAGTATGGCCTGCCGGAAGGATGGAACCCCGGTCTTTAAGAGAGATTCCCAGCAATTTACCCCTGAAATTATCGGCCAGGTGCAGCTCATCACCAAGGGTGGTTACCAGCATCCGCCGGGGACTCATTTTTCCGGCCTTGGAATCCGTTCCCACCGGGTTTACAGAAGAATCATCCGTACAGTACACCACCTTGCCTTCGGTTCGTTCGTACCAGTTATTACCCATAATACCATTAATAGCAGGGACACTTCCGGTATAAATGGAAGCGTGGCCCGCTGCCGTATAGGTAGGGATATAGGGGATGAATGTATTCTGGCAATTAAATCCTTCGCCTTTTATCCGGTTAAACCCACCGGAAACATAGAGATCCTGATAACGGTACAGATAATCCCAACGCATTTGATCAATTACCAAACCCACCACAAGTTTGGGTCGGTTTGAAGTTTGCCCAACAGAAAAATTAGAACAAAAAAATGTACATAGAAATATGGCAACAAAGGCTTTAGGTGAAATTCTCATGCTTCAAAGTTATTAAAGCTCCCGCAATCCCATTCCGGCATTTTCGACTCCATTCAAAACATTAATAATAACTGCCGTAAATTTGCAGCCATCTGCGGCAATCCTGCCGTTATATATACTCTCAAAAATTAATTTATGGACGTATTTTCTAAATTTTCAAAAGATGGCGGACCTCTTGGCCAGCACATGGACCGCGCACATGGATATTTTACTTTTCCAAAACTGGAAGGGGAATTAGGCCCCAGGATGAAATTCCGGGGGAAAGAAATGATTGTTTGGAGCCTTAATAATTACCTGGGACTTGTAAACCACCCGGAGGTAAGAAAAGTGGATGCGGAAGCCGCTGCAAAATATGGTATGGGAAACCCCATGGGTGCACGCATGATGAGTGGGAACACCAGCAAGCACGAAGAATTGGAAAAAGTAATTAGTGAATTTGTGAATCGCGAAGCCACCATGCTGCTCAACTTTGGTTACCAGGGAATCATGAGTTGCATTGACGCCCTCGTAAACCGGAGGGATGTGATCGTTTACGATGCCGAAGCACACGCCTGCCTGGTGGATGGCGTAAGGCTTCACATGGGCAACCGGTATGCGTTTAAACACAATGATATTGCCGATTGCGAAAAACAACTACAACGCGCAACCGAACTTGCCAAAAAGAATGGGGGCGGTATCCTGTTAATTACCGAAGGGGTTTTTGGAATGGATGGGGAACAGGGAATCCTGAAAGAAATAGCGGCATTAAAGAAAAAATATGAATTCCGGATCCTGATTGATGATGCCCATGGATTCGGTTATATGGGACCCAATGGTGCCGGTGCGGACACGGCCCAGGGTTGTGAGGCCGACATTGATGTGTATTTCAGCACTTTTGTAAAAAGCATGGGAAGTATCGGCGCTTTTATCAGCGGACCAAAATATGTAATAGACTATTTGAGGTATAATACCCGCAGCCAGATTTTTGCCAAAAGCCTTCCTTTGATAATTGTTGAAGGGATGCTGAAAAGGATGGAAATGGTAAAATCCATGCCAGAACTTCGGGAAAAACTCTGGTATAATGTAAACAAACTTCAACAGGGTTTAAAAGACAGAGGCTTCGATATCGGTAAAACCAACTCACCGGTTACCCCCATCTATATGAAAGGTGGGGTACCGGAAGCCACCCAAATGGTGATGGACCTCCGGGAAAACTACCATATTTTTTGCTCCATCGTTGTTTATCCGGTAATTCCAAAGGGCGACATCATCTACCGGATCATCCCAACTGCCGCCCATAGCGATGCGGATATCGATGAAACACTCAGCGCATTTCAGGAAACAAAGAAAAAACTGGATGAAGGGAAATACAAAGCAGAAAAAATCCCCGACATGGCCCATACCGGAGTATAATTGACCCTACAAATTAAAATTTGAACAGGGTGCACCGGATTGAATTCCTAAATCACCCTGTTTTTATTTTTACCCACTCCCTCAGAAAACTACCCAGGATCCAAAGCAAAATAATTCCCGTTTTGTTATCCTGCATTTTGGCCCACTCTCACCGGATAATATATCGTTGATTCCTTTCCTGCTGAATTTATTTCATCAATTTTGTAACTTCCAAAATCAAATTGTTATTCCTTCATAAATGCAAAAAATTGTAGTTGCCATTACAGGGGCCAGCGGGGCCATCTATGCAAACCGGTTATTCCATTCCCTGGAAAAAATGAAAGACCAGGTGGAGGAATTGGGCGTAGTTATGACTTCCAATGCCCAGCAGGTTTGGAAAACAGAATTAGGTAATGAAAGGTATCAGTCTTTCCCTTTTCGGTTTTACGACACCCATGATTTTTCGGCACCTTTTGCATCCGGTTCAGCAAAATTCTCCACCATGATAATTATTCCATGCAGCATGGGCACCCTTGGCCGAATTGCATCAGGAATATCCAACGACCTTATCAGCCGGGCAGCAGATGTGATATTAAAAGAAAGAAGGAAATTAATTTGTGTGGTTAGGGATACCCCATATAACCTGATCCACCTTAAAAATATGACTACAGTTACAGAAGCCGGCGGGATTATTTGCCCTGCTTCCCCATCCTTTTACAGTTTACCTAATAATATGGAAGAAGTGGCCGATACGGTTACCGACAGGGTACTTCAACTGGCAGGTCTCAATAAAAAATCTTTCGAATGGGGAAATTGATTTTTGTTTGTGCAAATCATCGCAGATCCACTACTTCTACCCCCGGGTAATTTTTCGGATCAAATACAAAGGTATTATCGGGAATATTGGTAGTCGTATTCATATTGGTGATGCTATAGGTATAGCGGTTACCCGTTTTCTCAAAGATCTTAGTAGTGGTGATATTATTATTATTGATGTAAAGCAATACTTTATGGAAGGGCTTTGTTTTATCCACCGGGGTCAATTCAATTTCCTGTACCTTCTTTCCATTAAGGGTCACAACCCCGTTTAATTTATACAGGAAATCTTTATCGTAGAAATTAGTAAACAACTTTTGGGGGGTAATGGAGTTTACTGTGGGGTCAATTTTATTGATGGTCACCTCCTTGGCTCCTTTATCGTAAGTCCAGGTGTTGTTTCCGTCGGAGAAAATTTCCTGGCCGGTAATATTCACCTTGTAGCGCGAACCCTTCATAAAAACATTCCCGGTTTTAGTGCCAATATTTTTTCCAGAGGCATTTTCAATCTTTAAAGAAAATCCGGCTTTTACCGATTTATAGCTTTTAAACCGGGTACTAACTGCGTCCAGTATCTTTTTAGCCTGAGGATCACTGCTTCCCATACCCTTTGGAGGCTGGGCATTTGTACTTAGGAATAGCAAAAACAGAAAGGTAAAAAGGGATAATATGCTCTTCATTTATCGGGTTTAATTAATTAAATGCAGGGCGCAAATATAATTGGTTCCGATGTTTTCGATCTCATTGCGTTTAATATTTGTCTAAAAGAAAATGTTAATCAATGGAAATAAAGTTCAGATAAGTAGTTGAGGATCTGCCCATATTGCAAAAAAAGAGCACCCTCCATTCAGTTTTCCGGGGTGCTCCAAAAAAATATCGCCTGCTGCAAATGGGAGTTATTCCTGCCTCTGAAATTTTATTGAACCCAATCGGCAATAAAAATATTGGTATCGTGGGTTCCGCCATTATTTCGATTGCTGCTAAAAACAAATTTCTTACCATCCTGGCTGAACATCGGGAACGCATCAAATCCTTTGTCTCGCGAAATTTTCGTCATATTCGATCCATCCAGGTTACACAGGTACATATTAAAGGGGAATCCTCTTGGGTATTCGTAGTTGCTGCAAAATATCACGTGCTTCCCATCGGGTGTAAAATTGGGAGCCCAGTTCGCCCTTACCAAATTGGTAACCTGGTATGCCCCCGAGCCATCTGCATTGGCAATCCAAACTTCCATATTGGTTGGAGCCACCAGGTCTTCGGCAAGCAATGATTTGTATTCGGCAATCTCTTCCGGTGTTTTTGGCCTCGAAGCTCTCCATATTATTTTTGTTCCATCGGGGCTAAACCACGCCCCGCCATCATAGCCGAGTGTATTGGTTATCTGTTTTACATTTCCTCCATCCAGGTCCATGGTATATAAATCCAAATCGCCATTGCGCATAGAGGTAAAGATGATTTTATCGCCCTTGGGTGAGATCGTTGCTTCCGCATCGTAACCAGGCGTATTGGTTAGCTGTTTTATGATGTTTCCGTTGGTATCGGCTTTAAAAATATCATAAGAAGGATACAGAGGCCATATGTATTTGTTTCCATGCTTTTTACGGTCGGGAACCGGGGGGCATTCTTTTCCACCTAAATGGGTTGAGCCATAAAGGATATGTTTCCCATCCGGATAAAAGTAGGCGCAGGTTGTCCTTCCCGTACCGGAGCTAACCAATTTCGGGTTAAAGGTTTCACCAGGTTTTTGAGGAATTTTGCCCATCCATATCTGGTCGCACTCAATTCCCTTTTTAGGGTTGGTGTACTGATAAACGAGGTACTTACCATCGGGGCTGAAATAAGCTTCTGCATTATCGCCGCCAAAGGTTAGCTGGCGCAAATTGGCAAAATGTTTTTCTCCTTCAAAATGAATACTATCATTATACATAGTGCCCTGCGAATAGGACAATTGAAAAGAGAATAATCCCAGTACCAGGAAAAAGCTGCGGTTGATTTTTGCTTTCATATCTTAAAATTGCGCAAATATACCCGCAACCGAATGGCCGAATCGTCATAAGATTGTAAAGGGTTGCATTTTACCAGTTAAATTTGGCAAATGAAATGCCTGTCTGTTTATTCACTTTGGTTATTATTTGCCCTGGTAATGGCATCCTGCCAAAACAACCCGGAAAAGGAGAAAAAAGGGGCACTTCAATCCGGCGGCAAAGAACGGGCAACTCCGGAGACTACTATTGGAAAAGATACTTCCTCCCCGGATATTCAGGAAACGGAAAAGGAAAAAGCACTAATTGCAGCAACGAAAGAATTTCCCGATTCTTCTCTAGTTTGGGAAAATCTGGTTCAATTCTATAGGGAAAATGGAAATTACAAAAGCGCCAGGGGACTAACGGAAGAAATATTGAAAAAATATCCCCGAAATGCAAGGTGGTTTTACATTAAGGCAACCCTGGCTTATGAGGATGAAGATAGCACAACAGCCATTCGGGCATTTGAAAAGGCAGCCGCTATCAGCCACAACCCCGATTATTATATTGCCCTTGCCACCCTTTATGCAGAAACGAAAAACCCGGGGGCACTTCATATTGCCAACGAATTATTGGCAGGTTCAAAAAAAAATGCCGATAAAGATGCATTTTTTATTAAAGGACTATACTATTCCCATCTTGGCGAAAAACAAAAAGCCATTAACTATTTCAATAAGGCGTTGGAACAGAGTTATACGTTTATGGATGCTTACCGGGAAAAAGCCCTGGCGCTTTACAGCCAGGGAAAATATAATGAGGCACTGGATGTGCTAAACAAAGCCCTAACCATTATGAATTCCTGGGATGAAGGGTATTATTACAGTGGGCTGGTTTTGGAAAAATTAAATAAAAAAGAGGACGCTATAATCTCCTACAAAAATGCACTGGCGATTTCCCCGGATTATGTTGAAGCCAGGGAGGCCCTGGATCGCCTGGGCGTGCATTAATGGATGGCTTATCTTCGCAATATTAATTACCAAATATGCCGCTGATTGCCCCCTCCCTCCTTTCTGCCAATTTTTTACATTTAAACAGAGATTGCGAAATGATCGATAAAAGTGAGGCCGACTGGTTTCATCTTGATGTTATGGATGGGAGATTTGTTCCAAATATCAGTTTTGGCCCCATGATTATTGGCTTTATCCGGAAAACTACAAGAAAATATTGCGATGTTCACCTCATGATAGAGGAACCGGAAAAATATGCTGAGGCATTTAAAGAAGCAGGGGCCGACGGATTAACCGTACACCTCGAGGCCTGCAAGCACCTCCACCGGAATTTGCAACAAATAAAATCCCTGGGCATGAAAGCAGGAGTGGCCATTAATCCACATAGCCCGGTCTGCCTGCTTACAGATATCATTAATCAAATCGACACCGTTTGCATGATGAGCGTAAACCCGGGGTTTGGCGGACAGCAGTTTATTCCCGAAACCATTAATAAGATTAAACAACTCAAAGCGCTTATCCTTTCAAGCGGATCTCCGGCTCTGATTGAAATTGACGGTGGCGTAACGTTGGAGAATGCCAAATCTATTTTAGATGCGGGGGCCGACGTGCTGGTTGCCGGAAATACCATTTTTAAATCGCCGGATCCATCCGCCACCATTTCCGCATTAAAAAATACAGGCCGCTGATCTCACCCGGCAAGATTCAATTAACTTCATGCCATGAGACTGCTTCCTGCATTTTTATTTTTACTTCTTCCCTTTCAAATTTTTTGCCAGGCTAAAACTGCCACCGTTTCGGGGAAAGTACTGGATGAAAATGACAATCCGGTAGCTAATACCTCTGTTACTATGCTGGGAAAGAAAACCGGGACTGCCACATCCGAAAATGGTTCGTTCCGAATTACAGTGCCATCCCATAGTGCATTTGCTCTCATTTTTTCGCATACGGGATACCGGGTAGAACAAAAGAATTTTTACCTGTCGCCCGGGGAAGAGGAAATAGTAACCATCACACTCCGGGTTTCTTCGGGTACCCTCGATACCGTTGTGGTAGCGGATACCCGTAGCCGTAGGGAAGCCGGATTGTTGCGGGTGAATCCCAAAACGGCCGTTCGGATACCCAGTACCACCGGTGGAATTGAAGCCATGATTAAGACCCTGGTAGGAAGCAATAATGAGCTCACCTCCCAATACAATGTAAGGGGAGGAAATTATGATGAAAACATCATTTATATTAATGATTTTGAAATTTACCGGCCCTATCTGGTTAGTAGCGGGCAACAGGAAGGGCTCAGTTTTATCAATCCGGAAATGACCCGGAATGTAAATTTTTACACCGGAGGTTTCCCGGCCAGGTATGGCGATAAAATGAGTTCTGTGCTGGATATCCAATATAAGGTACCCGTTAAATTTGAAGGTGCCGCATACCTCAGCCTGCTCGAACAGGGGCTGACTCTGGGCGGTGTATCCAAAAATAAAAAAATCAATTTTTTAGGCTCAGTAAGAAATAAGAGCAACCGGAATTTACTCAGTTCACAACCCACTGTGGGCGCTTATATCCCTTCCGCATCCGATTTCCAAGGGTATATTAGTTATACCTTTTCATCGAAATTAAAAGTAGATGCGCTGGGTATCTATTCCACCTCCCGCTTCCGGTATTATCCCGAATCAGTTAAGAAAACATCCTCTGTTTTTTCACCTTTATTTACCGCCAACCTGGGACTGGATATTTATTTTGAAGGCCAGGAAATAGACCGCTACAAAACCTCCCTCCTGGGTTTATCTGTTGAGCACAAACCCAATTCGAACCTAAAACTGAAATGGATGCTGAGCCGTTTTACCGATGGGGAAGAAGAAAATTACGACATTGGGGGCGCCTACCTTTTTGGCGACAGGGACTTCGATAACAGCAGCGCCAGCTTTGGTGAAATTATAAATCCATTGGGGGCCGGGTATTATCAAAACTATGGAAGGAACAAACTAAATATCGACTTACTAACGGTTGCGCACAAAGGCTCATTCGATAAGGGGAAACACTTTTTTCAATGGGGAGTAAATTTTGAACATGCTTCCATTCACGACAAACTAAAACAATGGGAATACCAGGATTCTGCCGGCTATTCCCTTCCCTATCACAGTTCGGGATTAGCTATTTATAATTCGATGGAAGGGATAACCAAACTGGATATTAATCGCTTTAGCGGGTACATCCAGGATAATATCCACCTCTTTACTTCAAACACCGACATTACGATACAACCAGGCGTTAGGCTGAACTATAATAACCTCAATAACGAATGGCTCATCAGCCCCCGGATCCAGGCAAGCTTAAAACCCGCATGGAAACGGGATTTTGTTTTCCGCCTGGCAGCTGGCATTTACGATCAGCCTCCCTTTTACCGGGAGTTAAAAAATTACGATGGTACCCTGAATACCCAAATTAAGGCTCAAAAAAGTATGCAGGTAGTGGGCGGTTTTGATTACCAGTTTAAAGGATTTGGAGGTAGGGCATTCCGTTTTTCTACGGAAGCTTATTATAAATATATTCAAGACCTCATTCCTTACGATATCGATAATGTAAAGATCAGATACCTGGGTACGAATAATGCAAAAGGCCGGGTGGCCGGGATAGAAATGCGGTTATTTGGAGAACTGGTGGAAGATGCAGAAAGCTGGCTGAGCATCGGTATCATGAATGCGCAGGAAAATCTGGACAATGATAAATATGCCGATTACCTGAATGCTGCCGGAGAAGTGATTACTGCGCAAACCGCCGATAAAGTAGTGGTGGATAGCGTCATCCATGAAGTTGGCTGGTTACGCAGGCCTACAGACCGGCGGATAACCATTGGCCTATACCTCGAAGATTATTTGTCCACCAATAAAAATTTTAAATTCCATCTCAATATGTTGTATGGAAGTAATATGCCATACAATATTCCGGGAAGTGTTAAGTACAGAAACGGACTAATCATCAATCCTTATATTAGGGTAGATGTGGGATTCAGCGCCCTTTTGCTGAGTGAAAAATACAAACGAAGAAGCCACGCTCCCTTTCGCGCATTTGAAAACATTTGGGCGAGCCTCGAAGTTTTTAACCTGATAAACCGACCCAACACCATTTCATACCAACTCATAAAAGATTTTTCAAACACAACCTACGCCATTCCAAACAGACTTACTCCCAGGCTTGTAAATATAAAACTGCTTGCCCGGTTCTAATAACAATCAGGCAACCTCCATACATTCCAAAAACAATTTAACTTTTCCACGAAAAATGTTGCTTTGTGAATAAGTAAATTCGTACTTCCGTATTAATAATAATTAATATTGAAGCAGACATTTGAACACCGGCTTTTTATTACGCTAAAACCTAAAGATTTGACAGAAACCATCATCAGCCTCGAAACGGTAAATCCCATTGAATTTTTTGGTGTAAACAACGGTAAACTCGACATTCTCAAAAAGAAATTTCCCCTCCTGAAAATCCTGAGCCGCGGCACTCAGCTTAAACTAAGTGGGGCGCCCGAACAAATTGAGGAAGCAAAAGAGAAAATTGTTTTGCTAATCCACTACCTCGAACGCAATGGGCACATGAGTGAAAATTATTTTGACCAGATACTCGGGGGAGACGATGAAAAAGTAGTGGATAATTTCATGGACCGCAATCCCAATGATGTGCTGGTTTTTGGTCCGAATGGGAAAACCGTAAGAGCGCGTACCGCCAATCAAAAGATGATGGTTACCGCCTGTGATAAAAATGATATCGTATTTGCCATTGGGCCTGCCGGAACCGGTAAAACGTATACGGCGGTAGCACTCGCCGTAAGGGCGCTTAAAAATAAAATGGTTAAGAAAATCATCCTCACTCGCCCGGCGGTTGAAGCAGGAGAAAGCCTGGGCTTCCTACCCGGCGACCTGAAAGAAAAGATTGACCCATACCTCCGTCCATTGTATGATGCGCTTGATGATATGATTCCGGCAGACAAGTTGGGGTATTATATGAGTACCCGTACAATTGAAATTGCACCATTAGCGTATATGCGTGGCCGAACCCTCGATAATGCCTTCATCATCTTAGATGAAGCACAAAATGCAAACGATCTGCAAATAAAAATGTTCCTGACCCGTATCGGCCCCAATGCAAAGGCAATAATCACAGGCGACCCCACCCAGATTGACCTTCCTAAAAATCAGCACAGCGGCC
Organism: Bacteroidota bacterium; assembly: GCA_018266615.1. Taxonomy (GTDB): domain Bacteria; phylum Bacteroidota; class Bacteroidia; order Chitinophagales; family Chitinophagaceae; genus Ferruginibacter. The sequence continues at coordinate 6,043 of JAFEAB010000025.1, read as the reverse complement.
TGTTTAAAGCCACCCGCATCCTGAAACATATTGATGGAATTGCACACATCGAGCTGGATGAGGAAGATGTGGTTCGCCATAAACTGGTTAAATCCATCATCAAAGCGTACAACAAATTTGATGAACACCACGCCGATGAGCGAAACAAGGAAAAGTAGAAGGGAATCCAGGAACTTCATTTTTCTGTTTCTTGCCCTCTCCGGTATCTTTTTCCTACATTTTATTACCGGTTGCAAACAACCTCACGGGGAAAAAAGGGGAGTCACAGCATTTTCTTCTCCTATATCTGATACCATTTCCTTTCTTCGGAAAATTGATTCCATTTCAATTTTTCTGAAAACCGGCGACCTGGTATTTAGAAAAGGAAATGATTTTGCAAGCCAGACATTCGCCAATATGAACCGGGTAGATAAACGGTTTTCCCATGTGGGAATCATCTGCATGGAAAAAGGCACCCCTATGGTTTATCATTGCCTCGGCGGTTCATTCAACCCAGATCAAAAAATGTTGCGTGAGCCCTTGGTACAGTTCCTAATCCCCGAAGCCACCAAAGCCTGGGGTATTTACAGGATACAGAACATGTCCCAGAACCAAAAAGTAGCAATCCTCCTAGACAGTCTCTACAAATTGGGAGTACCCTTCGATTTAAAATTCGATTTAAAAACAGACAATCGGCTGTACTGCTCCGAAATGGTTTATAAGGTATTGCGAAGCGTGGTGCCGGGTATTTTCCTCCGGGTTTCCATAGCGAATGGAATACCATATGTATCCACCGAAACCTTTACCCAATCACCAACAGCACAGCAAATACTATTTTGTGAACTCAAATAAATATTGAAATAAATTTCTATTTTTGCAACCAACAAAAAAAATAATATGAGAAAGTTCTTACTTGCTGCTTTCGCTTTGGGCGCTATTTTATATGTTGGATGTAAATCACAGGCTGAAGACCCAAAATCTGTTTTGGTTCAATTTTTTGAGGCATTAGGGAAAAAGGATATTGCCAAGGCCAAAACCCTGGCTACCAAAGACTCTGAATCGATGATCAGCATGATTGAAATGGGTATGAATATGGCTAAAGACAAGGAAGAAATGCCCAAATTCAACGCCAACGATATGGAATTTGGTGAAGCTAAAATTGATGGCGACAAAGCCACTATTCCCGTTAAGGAAAAAAAGAGCGGAGAAACCATGAATTACACGCTGAAAAAAGAATCAGGAAAATGGAAAGTAGCATTCGATAAATCATCTATGATGGAAATGGGAATGGAAAAAATGAAAGAGGAAGGAATTAACCCAACCGACAGCATCGATAAGGTTCGGCAGGAACTCGAAAACATTAACCTCGATTCTATAAAAGGTAAAATAGATGAAGGGGGCAAGATGCTGGATTCTGCCAAAAAAGAACTGGATAAATTAAAATAATCCGTTTCATAAAATCATTTATTAAAAGCTGCTCATACCCGGGCGGCTTTTTCATTTCCCCCTATCAAAAATTAAAACCTCCCGGCACTCCGTTAATTGAAAGAAAACATACCTAACTTTATAGTCATCAAAATAACAATGAAAATACTTACCATATTGGGAGCCTGCCTCTTTTTCCTGGCATGTAATAATCCCAAAAAAGAAAGACCAGCCGATGCCTTGGAAACCGGCAGGGTCTTCATCCGGGCAAGCCTCGATGGAGATTTCAAAACGGCAGAAAACCTGTTGTATAAGGATTCGCTCAATGTCCAGTTTTTTGATACGTATAAAACACTCTTTTCCCGGCTCGGTCCCGATAAGAAGAAACGATACAAAGAATCGAATTACAACATTAATAAATACGAGGATATTAATGATTCCACTACCATCATTAACTATTCCAATTCCTATATGAACCGGCCCATGGAAATTAAAGTGATAAAGAAAGACGGAGCGTGGTGGGTTGATTTCAAATATGTTTCTTCCGGCAACCTGCCAATTGATTAGGGTTATTGAATCGGAGGTAACGCCGTATTGCCCGGAAGGTAAATCAGGCGTGGATTTCCTTATCTTACCTGTCCAATTTGCCTATGGGCCATACAGACGATATACTTAAATAATATTTCTGATGAAAAGACCATGGCCCGCAATTTTTATAATTGCCACATCCTTCGGATTAGGATTCACTTTTAAATCTATCATTTCCAATTCACCCAAAACAGATCAAAAAATGAAAAAGGTTACAGGCATTGGCGGAATATTTTTTAAATGCAAGGATCCCCAAAAAATGCGGGATTGGTATAAAGCTAACCTGGGTTTGCAGACAAACCAATATGGAGCCGTATTTGAATGGTATCAGGGGGCAGACAGTACAAAAAAGGGGTTTTCTCAATGGAGCCCGTTTAAGGAAGACACAAAGTATTTTGAACCTTCTAAAAAGGAATTCATGATTAACTACAGGGTAGAAAACCTGGAGGCCCTCGTAGAAGAATTACAGAAAAGCGGAGTAACCGTTGTGGACAAAATCGAATCTTACGATTACGGAAAGTTTGTCCATATCCTGGATCCTGAAGGGAATAAAATTGAACTATGGGAGCCCAATGATGAGGCCTATGAGAAAATGGGCAAGGAAATGGGAGCCGAAACGACCAAATAAACAGACCCTATCAAATTTTACAAAAATTTAATTCATTTATGTTCGTACTTCACCCCTGGCATGGCGCAGAAACTGGCAACAACTATCCCCAACGGGTAAATGCACTTATCGAAATACCACAAGGTAGCCGTTGTAAATATGAAATTGATAAACAAACGGGATTGCTAAAACTCGACCGGGTGATATTCTCGTCCTTCCATTACCCGATTAATTACGGATTTATTCCACGTACCCTGGGAGAGGATGGAGACCCACTGGATATTCTGGTTATGTGCAGCGAAAGTGTGCACCCCCTTTGCCTGGTAGATGCGAAAGTTATCGGGAATATGCAAATGGTTGATACCGGGGTTATGGACGATAAGATTATTGCGGTTGCGGCAAACGATCCTTCCGTAAATCATTATAATGAAATTAATGACCTCCCTCCCCACTTTTTTGCCATCCTGAAGAATTATTTCGAGCAGTACAAAGTACTGGAGAATAAAAAAGTACTGATTGATGATTTCCAGGATAAACAAACTGCCTATAAAATTATTGAAGCTGCCGTATTGGCTTATAAAGAAAAATTCTCCCAAAATCTTGAAAATTAAATCCCGGCATATGGATTTACAAACCATTCTCATCCTTCTCGTTTTGGGTATTGCCGCAGGTATGTTAAGTGGTTTGGTAGGGGTAGGTGGCGGAATAATAATTGTACCCGGGTTAATTTTCTTTCTTGCATTCTCGCAAAAAATGGCCCAGGGAACCTCCCTCGGAATTTTATTATTGCCTATTGGGATACTGGGGGTAATCCAATATTATAAACAAGGGTATATTGATATGAAGGTAGTGGCACTCATCTCCCTTGGCTTTTTAGCGGGTAGTTATTTTGGAAGCAAATGGGCCCTGGCTTTATCGCAGGAATCACTAAAAAAAATATTTGCCGTCTTTTTAATCCTGATGGCAATAAAGTTGCTTTTTTTCGACAGCTCCCCTGCTTCCCGGAATGCCAAAACAAAACTGGAATCAAAGCAATCTCCCTGATATGGAAATTTAACTCCCCCGCATCTATGCATTATCATTTTATTGGATGATTCAAAAACACCGGCACGAAAACCTTACCAACCAGGAATTACTCGATCGGTACTACCTGGATGGCGACCTTGAATGGCTTGGTATTTTATTCCCCCGATTTACGATGTTGTTATACGGGCTTTGTTTCAAATACCTGAGAAATGAAGAAGAAGCCAAAGATGCCGTCCAACAGGTTTACTTAAAAGCAATTCCCGAACTCGCAAAATATAAGGTCACTTACATTAAAAGCTGGTTGTACATGATTGCCAAAAACTATTGCCTGATGCAATTAAGGGGATCTGCCAACCGGCCGGTCGAATTAACAGCGGCCTATGCCGTGAACGGCGATGAGGAGGAGGAAAAAAAGTTGGCAATTGAAAAGGAAAACGACCTGGAGGCATTGGAAAATGCCATTTCAGGGTTAAACAGGGAGCAGCAGCTTTGCATAACTTTGTTTTATCTTAAAAAGAAATCGTATCACCAGGTAAGTGAAGAAACGGGATTTTCCCTCATGCAGGTGAAAAGTCATATCCAAAATGGGAAACGGAATTTAAAATTAATTTTATCCAGGGGACAAAATGAGCGATGAACGGAAAGACATATTACCCGATGAAGGATTCCCAGGGGAAGAACTCCTGAAAAAATACCTCAGCAATCAATTGCCGGAAGAGGAAAGGCATAAGCTGGAGTTGGCAATGTTGAATGACCCCCTTTTAGCAGAGGCGATGGAAGGACTGGAAGCAATCCCTCCCAATAATATCCATAATGCTGTAAACCGGATCAACCTGGATTTTCAAAAAGCGATTGCTAAACGAAAAGGGAAGAAAAGGAAAAGGAAAATTGCAGAACAACCCATTACGATCCTGGCTATCATCCTTATCTTGTTGCTTTGTGTTATAGCCTATATTGTAATCCGAAAATTCACCTGATTCTTATTTTATTCAAAGATTTTGTGGGAGGAAATTACTAATCCTCTTTTATCCGGAAAAGATTATTCTTTTTTCAAACCCTGTGCCTTCCGGGCGCTATCCATTTTTAATGCCGCCGAATCGGTCCACCGGTTGATGGTTTCCCGGGCAGAATCCACTGCTGCTTTATTATTCGGGCCAATACCTTCATCGGAATGCTTTGCACTATCCGAATTCTTATTGTTGCACGCCATGAGGCAGGATAAAAAGAAAAAAAGGAAGAATAGCTTTTTCATATTCAGGGTCGTGTTGAATTAAATGAAAATTTGATATCCGGAAAATAAACAGAATTCTATTTTTTCCGGAAGAATAATCGAACAGGCACTCCGGTAAACTCAAAATTTTCCCTCAGCTTATTTTCCAGGTAATTCCTATATGGAGTTTTAATTTCATCCGGATAATTGGCAAAAAATGCGAAACTTGGGATTCGGGTGGGCAATTGAGTAACATACTTTATTTTCACCGCATTTCCCCGTACAACGGGGGGGTGGAAGGCCTCAATTGCCTTTAGCATCACATCATTTAGTTTTGAGGTAGGCAATTTCCGGTTTTTATTTTCATACACCGTTAATGCCATTTCAATACTTTGAAAAATTCTTTGTTTCTGTTGAACAGAAATGAAAATTACCGGTACGTCCGAAAAGGGAGCCAGCCTTTGTTTCAATTCCTTTTCATAATCCCGTGCAGTATTTGTTTCTTTTTCTACCAGGTCCCATTTATTCACCAATATCACGATGCCTTTACCTTTCTTGGCGGCAAGCGAAAAAATGGAAAGGTCCTGGGCCGTAATTCCCTTACTGGCATCCAGCAACAACATACAAACGTCTGCTTCATCCATTGCTTTAATGGCCCGGATTACTGAGTAAAATTCCAGGTCCTCATGTACTTTGGCTTTGCGCCGGATCCCCGCCGTATCAATCAGGATAAAATCTTTATTAAACAGGTTATACCGGGTATGAATGGTATCCCGGGTTGTTCCGGCAATATCGCTCACTATAGTGCGCTCACTGCCAATAAGTGCATTCAACAGAGAGGATTTTCCAACATTGGGTTGACCGATGATGGCAAACTTGGGAAGTTGATCCGTGCTCTCATTTTCAATAACGGTTTCATCAGGTATCAGGTTGGCAATGGCATCCAGCAATTCGCCGGTACCACTGCCACTAATAGACGAAAGAAAAAAAATGTTTTCAAAGCCCAGGCTATAGAATTCTGAGGCCTCCATCAACCGGTTATGGTTATCCACTTTATTAACTACCAGGAAAACCTGTTTGGGAGATCGACGCAACATTTCGGCCATAGAATCATCGAGGTTTGTAATACCGGTGCTGGCATCCGTCATGAAAATGATTGCATCCGCTTCCTCCATGGCAATGAGTACCTGCCTTCGAATTTCCCTTTC
>JAFEAB010000024.1 GCA_018266615.1 Bacteroidota bacterium | reverse complement strand
TTCGTTCCAAATTAATCGAAAGCAAATGATGAAGAAACGATGTTAACATCGGCATATTCCCACGCCCCATCAAACTTTCTCTTTGTGCTATCCGCCTCTTTTAATTTTTGTTGCAATTGGAGGGACTGATATAGTCCTACAAGGGCCCAGCCATTGTCTTTCCATGTTTTCAGGTCCTCTTTATAAATTCTTTCGGCTTCGGTAAATTCCTTTAATTTAATTAATACGGCTCCCAAATGATTTCTTACGGAAAAAAACCAATCCGGAGGTTCATTATAGTTTAACTGATCTTCGATCGCAACCGCCTCTTTCAAAAGGCGAATGGACTCAATGGCCCTATTTTGATTTAAGGCGATAGCAGCCGATAATACTTTTTGTGCGATTTGAACTAAATCTGCCGTGGTATTAATACCCCAGATTGAAACCTCTTTTAACGAACTGTCTGCCGAAAGAAGGGTTAATTTTCCTAATTCATTTTTGGCTTTTGGGATATTGTGTTTTGCCAGAAAAGATAACCCCCTTGCATAGTGCCAGATCGCCATGGGATAAGGAAGTTCCTTAGCCGGCCGCGGCTCTACCAAAATCGTATCCCACATTCCAAATTGGACAGCCACATAAAGCGGAATGGAGTAATAATGTTGAAGCGTACCCCAAAGTGGTTGATCCATTAATTCTATTTTAGTATGCTGCCTTAATTTTTGAGCAGCCATCCAGGCAACTTTCGAATTTCCTTCAAGGGTTGCTGTGGCAGTTAAGAAGTGAAAATTATGAGGATAATACGCCAAAGGATAAACACCCTGTGCATGGCATGTAGTGCTGTACTGGCTATCTATTTTTACGGCCTTCAAATTTGCCAAAGTCCCAAGATGATAATGACCAGTGTTAATATAAATATGGGAAGGCATGTGTACCAAATGCCCCGACCCTGGTACCAGGCTGTCTAAAAGAGAAGCGCTTTTCAACGCTTTTTCTGGTTGGGAAGACGCCTCCATGGCGTGAATATAGAAGTGATGCGCTCCCGGATGTCTTGGATTTTTCTTCATTAAGTCCGTTAAAATGGCAAGCAAGGTTGGAGTCCAGGATTTAGGTTTTTTAGATTCCTTTTCATAAAGGTCCCAGGGGTGTAAGTTCATTAAAGATTCTGCATACAAAGCCCCTACATCGGGGTCGGAGGGATAGAGCGAATAAACTTTTTTCATTGCATTGGCATAGGCCTGATCCAGGCCCGACCTATCCTTGGGAGGTTTTGAAGCATACCGGGTGGCCAAGGCATCAATTAAAGCCAATTCTTTTTGGGTGCAATTTTTGGAATAGGATTTGGCCGTTGAAATAGCATGGAATGCGCGCTGATAGTTGTCGTCTTCCATCCCGCCATTATAATTAGGGCCTAGGACGTAAGCATATCCCCAATATCCCATGGCACAGGAGGCATCTAAACGGGTAACTTCAAAAAACGATCTGGCAGCTTCTGCATGATTAAAACCGTAGGCCAGTATCATTCCCTGATTAAAATAGGCCTGTGCCTCCTTATTGGAAGTTGAAATGGGAAAAGAAATTCCATTTAGCCCATCAAACACCGGTGCCTTTTTTCCGGATTCGTACCAGTCCTTATCTGATATTTTGGATGGGGAACACCCTGCTGCTGCCTTATTTACTAAATTACCAATTGAAGTGGTTTCTTTCCTTTTTTCCTTACAGCCCAAAAGGATGGAACAGATAAAAAGGAAAGGAAAAAGTTTTAGCATGGGAAGAAATATAAGGATTGAAAAATGGCTGGTATTGATGGCTATGAATAGCGATTCTTTGTGCCTGTTTTTTAATCTTTCAAACCACAGGCTTTAAATTAAAGCGCATCACCAAAAAAGTTAACTAATTTAATTTTTTTTTCTTTTCATGGCTAATATTTTAATGTATCCGTGCTATTTGTGTATATTTTCGATACGCTTCCGTGCAGTTTATTTTTTTCTGATATTACGCTAGCTGATGTTTTGATATTTCTCCAAATTGCCTGATTTCCGGCGGATAGGGCTTTGGGGATATTGATTTAAACACATTTAATTTTTTATAATATTTAAAGCAAAAGCAGTCAGAAAATTCAAAATACTTTATTGTTTTAAGGGTCATATAGAAAAAAGATAGATTATAATCTTAAAAATGAGGCTTCCGAAATTTGGATTTTCCTTTTTTAATAGTATTTTTATCCTTGAATTTTAAGCAATTGGCTCAAGGGAGCCGATGTTTACTTGCCTCATATCCTACCGAATTTCTACCCCAATAACCCGAGGAAATTTTAGATAGCTTCCAAAATCTATTTCAAACCCCCGGATCATTCCTTTTGAATTGCCGCTATAACCATTATAGTTATTGCCGCTATGACCTCTAGTTACCGTTTATTGACACTCTTTGCAGGGATCATTTTTGCTTCCTGCAATACACCTTCAAAGATTGCTTATTTTGATAAGGTGAAGGATGCCACATATAAGTCGTCTCTGCCCGTTGTGGAATCGCCATTACAGAAGAACGACATCCTTACCATCACGATTAGCAGTCTGAACGCCGAAGCCTCTGCCATTTTTAATCCGCCATCCAACAAAGTAGAAAGGCTGGCGGGCTCTTCGGGAGGAGATGTGCTGGGAGGAGGGTATTTGATAGATGCAGATGGAAATATTCAGATTCCAATGCTGGGTACTATCCAGGCTGCAGGGCTTACCAAAACTGAATTAAGAAACAGGATCACGGATCTGATTATGGAGAAAAAACTCTTGATTGATCCGGTTGTGGACATTAGGCACCTCAATTACGAGGTTACTGTACTTGGCGAAGTTGCAAAACCTACCGTCATCACGGTTCCCAGTGAAAAAATTTCTCTGGTGAAAGCGTTGGGGCTGGCTGGCGACCTTACCATTTATGGGAAACGGGATAATGTTTTGCTGATTAGGGAAGAAGCCGGGCAAAGGATGGTTCGTCATATCAACCTCAACTCGCCCGATTTCCTGAATTCACCCTACTATTACCTGCAACCCAACGATGTAATCTACGTAGAGCCAAACCGGGCTAAGATTGCGGGGGCCAGCAGGTCGCAACAGGTGGTTCCGATTCTGTTAAGCAGCCTCTCAATCATTGTTGTAATTATCACAGCACTGATTAAATAGAAAATGCAGAAACCGCACAGAAATATTAAAGCAAAGGAAAGGGAAGAAAACCTTAGCCAGCAGTTGGTGTCGAAATATATGCCCTACTGGCCGCTCTTTCTGCTGTTTGGTGCATTGGCTGTGGCAGGCGCCTGGGTGTATATGCGATATTATACCACGCCGCTGTATCAGGCTACGGCCCGGTTGATTATTAAGGATGAGAAAAAGGGGAATGAAAATTCGAAATTGACGGAATCGCTCGACCTCATCTCATCCAAGAAGTTAGTGGAAAATGAAATTGAGGTGATTCAGTCGCGCACCCTGATGACTGAAGTTGTAAAAAAGCTGGCGCTATATGCGCCGATGTATGAAAAAGGAAAAGTGAAGACCGTATCAGCATATATTTCCTCGCCGGTTTCTATCGAAATCGAGAATCCCGATTCGCTAAAAGAATATGGTCGGATTGACTACAGCTATTCTCCTGCCACACAAAAAGTATTACTACAGGGAAAATATTCCTGCGTATTGAATGAATTTCTCAAAACGCCATTTGGCAACCTCCGGTTTTCTCCAAATAAAAATTATTCCGGAGAGCCTGTTCCTGCCGACAAGCAATTATACTTTAGCCTTACACGCCCCTCCACGGTAGGTTGGGATATGTTGCAAAGCCTGGCCGCAGCCGCTTCCAGCAAACTATCTACCGTTGTAAATCTGCAATACCAGGATGTAAATCCCAAAAGGGCTTCCGATGTATTAAATGCATTGAT
>JAFEAB010000023.1 GCA_018266615.1 Bacteroidota bacterium | reverse complement strand
AGGTTAATTACAGGAATGGAAAGGATTTAAAAAAGATGCAAAATGCAGAAGAAAAGCCATACGGATAAGAGCCAAAATAACCTGCATTTGCCTTCACAATATTACAGAAAAAGGAAATTCAACAAACATCACCGGTGTTTTTTCTTTAAATTAAATGGGTTATTTCGGGGTTTTGAATAGGGACAAATTTATCGCCTGCCTATTGACCGGGGTTTAATCCCCGGCGGCTACAGGGGAAAGAATGGTTAAAAGCAGGAATTTTTAAACCTTTCGTATCCGGTTACCCGTATTCAGGAATACTCGGGCCCTTTAGTGCCTTCGTAAATGCTTTATCTTCATTACCTGCATTGCGGAGAGAATCGTACCGGATGTAAATTTTAAAAATGACTATTAGTCCATTACAATTTTTTAGTCCTGAAGGCCCCTGCCCTTCCTTTGCAAAAAAGGGTGCTTTGTTATGGCTGGTACTTTTGGCGGCCTGTACCCTTACTCAACGAAAAAGGGTTTCCGTAATAACCGAACGGCAAAAAATTGAGCTCAATAACCTGGTTTCCCCGCTTACCGCCTCCGATAGTTTGGATATTTTTAATGAGGAAACAAAGAAAAAGGATGGCCCGGTGTTGGGAGAAATATTATACCTCCGCATTTTCAACAGTAAGGTATTACCCGCCGATAATAACCTGGCCGAAGAGCTGGCGCTCAGGGTTTGTAAAAAAATATACCCCCGTATCCCACACGGGAATCAATATATTCTATGGAAGTTGCAATTTGTTAATTCTCCGGAAAGCGGGTCCCTGCAATTGCAGAAAATATTCAATTTTATTCCGGAAGAATTAGAAGGAAATCCGGCAGCAAAAAATTAGATTAAAAGGTATCCTGAAATATCATCCCGGTGGGATACAAAAATATCAATGCATATACAAAAGAATACCTCTTCCAATTTGGAGGAATGAGAGAGAAATACAGATTAGAAATGATTCGGGTTAATTTCCTTTCTTTTTATCTGCCTCCAGTTTTTGGGCTTCCGCCTTTTCCTGCTGAATGGCATTCTGTTCTTCCTCTTTCGATTTTTTAACGGTATTAACTGTTGCCGAGTCATGGCTCAGCACGGCCGAATCCTGTTGAACCGGGGTTGGGTTTTGTACTATGCTGGTATCGCCGGTACCTTGGGCCGGATTGTCGGTATTTTCTTTTGGATTAGAGTTACAGGCCACCAAAATAAAAAGGGTGGCAGCTAAAAAGAATGAAAGTTTTGATTTCATGGCCGGTATTTTAAATTTCAAAAATTGTACGAATAATTGCCTTCCTTATACCAAATTTAAGGAAAAGGAAATTGAGATAATGGGAGAAAAACGGGTAATCTGCTGCTGGTTGGGAAACAACCTGCTCTCCATCCAGGTCCATGGCGAATGAAATGTTACTTTCCGATACAAAACTTACTAAAAATATAATCAAGTGTATCCTCATTCGTAATTTCTCCGCCGATTTCACCCAGGTAATGCAGACAACGTCGAATGTCGGGTGCAAGTAAATCGCCGGAAAGATTATTATGCAGGCCATTCCGGATATCCGCCAATGCAAGTTGCACTTCCCGCAATGCATGATAATGCCGCGCATTGGTTACCACGGTATCTTCCGCCGGAATATTGTTCTTCAATACTGAATCAACCATCTTTTCTTTCAACAGCTCAATATGAAGATTATTCTTGGCCGATATAAAAATCGAATTTTCAAGGAAGGAAAATTTCACTTTATAATTTTCCAATCCGTCAATTTTATTCCCTACCATCAGGAAATTCAATTGCTGGTTTTCCATTTCCTTTTTTTGTTTTTTTACCTCCTGTACTTCGTCGGCTACATCAAAAAGGAAAATAACCAGTCCGGCCTGCTTCATTTTCTCGAGGCTACGGTTTACTCCTTCGCTTTCTATGACATCGGCCGTATGCTGCCTGATACCGGCCGTATCAATCAACCGGAACAGTATGCCATCCATATTGATGACCTCTTCAATCGTATCGCGGGTAGTTCCGGGGATATCGCTAACAATCGCCCGGTTTTCGTTCAGCAACACATTTAATAAAGTGGATTTTCCGGCATTGGGTTTTCCTACTATGGCCACACTCACCCCGTTTTTAATTACATTCCCTAATTGAAAAGAATTCACCAGTCGGTGGGTAGTATCCTCCAGTTCTTCAACCAGGGCATAAAATTGCCGCCTGTCGGCAAATTCAACATCCTCCTGCGAAAAATCAAGTTCTAATTCAATAAGTGCCGAAAATTTTATCAGTCTTTCCCGGAGTTCCCTTAATTTATTTGAAAATCCACCCCGAATAGCATGTAAAGCGGTCTTTTGTGAAGCAGCGGTATTGCTTGCAATTAAATCAGCCACTGCTTCGGCCTGCGTAAGATCCATCTTCCCATTTAAGAATGCCCGCTGGGTAAATTCACCCGGGCGGGCAAGTCGGGCCCCCGATCGGATACAAGTTTCCAAAATCTGTTGCAAAACAAAGGGGCTGCCGTGGCCGCTTATTTCTACCACGTCTTCCCCGGTATAGCTTTTCGGCGCCCGGAATAGAGAGATCACTACCTCATCTATAACGTTTTCTCCCTCTTTTAATAATCCTACATGCAGCGAAGGAGAAGGAGCTTTTAATAGATTTTTGGAAGGGAAAAGGGAGTTCACCAACTGAATAGCATTGGTTCCGCTAACCCGGATAACTCCAATAGCTCCCACTCCCGGAGGGGTGGCCAATGCCACAATCGTATCATCCCAACCACTCAGTTTACTCATCATAAGCCAAAGATAAGCGACAAAAACAGGGTGAATCCTGTCCGTATATTATATGAATTCAATATTTATAGTAAATTCCCTATTCAAAAATATCCGTACAATCCCCCGTTCTATGCATATTTTATAATTTGGTATGCGATAATCCGTTATTATGCAACGTAAACCTACTATTTATTAAATCCCTTAATTTTACCTTTTTACTATCCTAATATGAAATCCGAGAACCTGGAACCTATAAAAGTAATTATTTGCGACGATCATGTGCTTTATCGTGCAGGGGTGAAGACTGCCCTTAGCACAAAGCCTGATGTTAAAGTGATAGCGGAGGCAGATAACGGCGTTCACCTGCTGAACCTGATTAAAAACCTGACTCCGGATGTCATCCTCCTCGATATTCAAATGCCCATTATGGATGGCGTGGCAACACTTCCTGAAATTAAAAAGATATGCCCACAGGCAAAAGTAATCATGCTCACTATGCTGGAAGATAACAGCATGATTACCCGACTTATGGAAATTGGCGCCAACAGTTACCTCACCAAGACCAGCGACAGTGAAGTAATTTATGAGGCCATAAAGACCTGTATGGAACAGGAATATTTCTTCAATGCCATGACCAACAAGGCATTTTTGAATAACCTGCGCAACCGTACACCGGGTACTTCCGGAGGCGGAAATTCGCCCGAGGTAGCCCTAAATGATAAAGAAACTACCATCCTCCGATTGATGTGCGAGGAAAAAAGCACGAAGGAAATTGCCGACATCGTAGAACTTAGCCCGCGTACCGTGGAGGCGATTCGGGATAAGCTCAAAGTAAAAACCGGCTCAAAAACCACCGCCGGATTAATTATGTATGCGGTAAAACACAAAATAATTGAAGAAATCTAATTAAAAATATACTCATAATGAGTCCCCCCTTTCGGGGGATTTTTTATTTTAGGACATGCTTAAGGTTTATTTTAATGGTAGGATAGCAGATCATCGCCAGCCACTGGTATCGGGCAATAACCGCGGCTTATTATATGGAGATGGATTGTTTGAAACCATCCTTGTAATGGGGGGGAGACCGGTGTTATTAAACGAGCATCTCCACCGCTTAAAAAAAGGGATGGACCTATTAAGCCTGATCCTACCCGAACCGAACCGGGAAACTAATATAGGGAAGCAAATTGAGGAACTGATAAAAACAAATAACATATCCTCCGGCCGATTCAGGGTAACCGTTTTCAGAGGGGATGGGCGTTTGGATGATATTGCTAACGGTGAAGCCAACCTGCTTATCCAGGGTTGGCCATTGAAGGATATTCCGACACTCAACAATAAGGGATTAAACCTGACAATTTATACCCAAGCGAAAAAATCAGTTGATGCCTTCTCCCATATCAAACACAACAACTTTCTGCCATTCGCAATGGGTATGCATTATGCAAGGGAAAATGAAGCAGACGATGCGCTTATCCTCAACCCGGCCGGCAGAGTATGCGAAACCTGCATTGCGAATATCTGGATGGTAAAGGATGGCATCTTAAGAACCCCTTCATTGGACGAGGGACCCATTGCCGGCATCATGCGGAATTTTTTAATCCGGCATTGTACAACAAAAAAAATCCCTATTATGGAAACGGCCATTACACTGGAAGAATTAAAAAGTGCAGATGAAATCTTTATCAGCAATTCCATCAGAATAATAAACTGGGTGGAAAATATGGATGGAGTGAAATTTTCCCATGCCTTTAGTACCACCCTGTTTGAAACACTTAAAAAAGATTATCCCGAAATATTTCCTCCGGGTTAATAAATGTAATTTCCTCAGCCTGTTTACGAAGGCCCTACACCCGAGGATTCATCCGGGCAAATACCTCTTCCAAAACTTTTACGGCTTTCATCCCGGGTTCACCCAACGCAAGAGAATATTCATTCACATACAAATCGATATGGTGGCGCATCACTTCCTCATCCATTTCCCTTGCGTTAGACCGGATAAAATCGGAAAGCCGGGGATACCGGGCAAAAGAAAGTTCAATACTTTCCCGGATTCTGAAATCGATATCAGATATCAATTCCTTTCCCAATTCTTTTTTAGCTACAATACCTCCAAGCGGAATTGGCGCCCCCGTACTGGATTCCCAAAAATCGCCCAGGTCAATTATTTTAATTAACCCTTTCCCGGAATAAGTAAACCGGTTTTCGTGGATGATTACTCCAAGCCCTTTTCCGGCAAGTACAAAGGGTTCAATTTCATCGTATCGCAGGAATATTTTATTCTTTGAATCGGGGAATGCCAGTGAAAAAAGAAGATGCGCTGTGGTATTCTTACCCGGAATGGCTACCGGCGTTTCATCCGAATACCGTTCTGAGTTTCCGGGAGGGGCAATCAACAAAGGGCCTACTCCCCTGCCCAAGGCACTTCCGGCATGCAGCAGTACATACCTATCCTTTAGCATGGGCCAAACCCCATAACTAATTTTGGTTACATCCAGCCTTCCCTGAAGAGCCCATTCATTCAGGGTTTGCACATCTTCCATATACACTTCAAATGCAGCATCCCCTACTGAAGCGTTTACCATCTGATCGAAAATAAAGGTATCGTTTGGGCAGGGCGAGAAGCCCAGGGATATTTTTCGGTTAGTCATGATCGTTATATACTTCATTCAAAGCATTCCCCTTCTTTAATTGGGCCATGATGCGTACGAGTTCGTTATTCAGGTTCGTGATGGCTTCCTTTATTCTCCATTTTGATTTATCCCGTTCGCCCACGTGGTTACTGATGGCACGTAATTGCAAATAGGGTTGTTTGAATTCGTGGCAGGCAAAATGAAAAGCGGCGCCTTCCATGGATTCAATGTCGGGATGATACTTATCCTGGATCATCCCGGATAAAATGGGTGTATCTCCGGTAAGATTCACCGTAACGGCATCCACACAAGCTATACCCAGTTCCCGATTTGCAGCTGAAGGGTTATCAATCCAACCGGCACATACCATACCATCATTTGCTGTAGCCAATCCAGCTGTAACCAAATCAATAATCCGTTTATTTTCTACAATTCCCAAATCAGCAAAACAATCCCGGGCAACCGCTACCACCATTCCAAAAGGAGTTTCCTGTTTGAAACTTCCGGCAATGCCGGCCTGGATTACAAACTGGTAATCAGCCTGTGAAAATCTTCGGCAAAGTTGAAATAAGGCCGAAGGAGCACCCACACCGGTTATCAATACTTCCTGTTCCGGAAATGCTTTCATAAAGGGGGCAATCTCCATTTCTGTTGCCGATACCACCAGAATTTGCATATCCAAATTTCGCAAATCCTGTTGAAATGAAGTTTTAGTTTCACGCATTTTTAAACTTTTCCGCCACCTGCTTGTTATTTTTGCACATGCAACAAAAGGTAGCTGTTTTCAGGAAAGAACATTTTAATGCCGCACACCGACTTTTTAATCCCCATTGGGATGACAAAACCAACAATGAGGTTTTTGGGAAATGCAACAACCCGCATTTTCATGGGCACAATTACGAACTCATTGTAAAAATTACCGGAACCCCAAATACTGAAACCGGGTTTGTTTACGACATGAAGCTGCTGAGTGATATTATTCATGAAAAGGTAATTGACCGTTTCGACCACCGCAACCTGAATGAAGAATGTACTGAATTTAAAAACCTTAACCCCACCGCCGAAAATATTGCTATTGTGATATATCAACTCCTGAGGCCTTCCATTGATTCCCGGTTTGACCTTCAGGTAAGGCTTTATGAAACCGAAAGAAACTTTGTAGAATACCCAGCTTAAAAAATATGTATCAGAGAATAGAAAATTACGACGAAAAAGTAACGGAAAAATTGATGGAAGTATATCATACCGTTTTAGAGAATATTGGAGAAGACCCCAAAAGGGAAGGGTTGCTTAAAACACCGGAAAGGATTGCCAAATCGTTGCAATACCTGACAAGGGGTTATTCGCAGGATCCGGATGCCATTCTTAATTCCGCCAAGTTTCACGAACCAGTCAGCGAAATGATTATTGTGAAGGACATTGAATTATACAGTATGTGCGAACACCACATGTTGCCCTTTTTTGGGAAAGCACATATTGCGTATGTCCCTAATGGTTATATAACCGGATTGAGTAAAATTGCCCGTGTGGTTGATGCATACAGCCGGAGGTTGCAGGTGCAGGAACGTCTAACCCACCAAATAATGGAGTGCATCCGTAAAGCCCTCGATCCCCTTGGGGTAGCGGTGGTAATTGAGGCATCCCATCTTTGCATGATGATGCGCGGTGTTACCAAGCAAAATTCGGTTACCACTACCTCAGCCTTTTGTGGTGAATTTGAAAGGCACGAAACCAGAAGTGAATTCCTGCGATTGATTGCCGCCGACCTTCATTGATTATTTTGTCTGTTTTTTTATTTTCTTTGTGTCTAAACAGGGCACTATGAAACATGCATTTGTATTTCCCGGTCAGGGCTCCCAATTTCCGGGTATGGGCAAAGATTTATTTGCCTCATCCGGAAAAATGAAATCATTATTTGAATCGGCAAATGAAATCCTGGGATTCAACATATCAAAAATCATGTTTGAAGGAACAGATGAGGAGTTAAAACAAACAAAAGTTACCCAACCGGCTATTTTCATCCATTCGGTGGCTGCATTCCTAAGTATCGAAGGGGCTAAGCCCGATATGGTGGCGGGCCATTCGCTCGGTGAATTCTCTGCCCTGGTAGCTAACCAGACCCTGCCTTTTGAGCAGGCACTGAAACTGGTTTCCATTCGGGCCAATGCCATGCAAAAAGCCTGTGAATTGCACCCTTCTTCCATGGCAGCCGTCCTGGCGCTGGCGGATGAAAAAGTGGAAGAAATCTGCCAATCGGTTACCAATGAAACCGGAGAAATTGTAGTTGCCGCAAATTATAATTGCCCGGGCCAGTTAGTAATTAGCGGAAGCATTAAAGGAATAGAAATTGCCTGCGAGAAAATGAAAGCGGCCGGCGCAAAACGCGCCCTGGTATTACCCGTAGGAGGCGCATTTCACTCCCCCCTGATGCTTCCTGCCCGGGAAGAACTGGAAGAGGCCATCCTTAGCACCCCATTCAATACACCTTTTTGCCCCGTATATCAAAATGTAACTGCCAGCGCAGTTTCCGATGCCGCAGAAATAAAACAAAATCTCATTTCACAACTAACGGGACCGGTTAGGTGGACGCAAACCATCCAGGCTATGATTACCGATGGCGCTACCGAATTTACCGAATGTGGTCCTGGGAAAGTATTACAAGGGTTGATTTTAAAAATAGATAAAACGGCGGTTACCCACGGCGTTCAATAATTTACTACGGCCTGCCCACTCCTTCATTATAACACTTTTGGAATCATTCCCCGGATTCCCATATCCACCGGAACATCCCCATCGGCAGGGTCGTAAGTACCTGGGTTGGCAACTTCTGTCCACTCAAAACTTTTATTAGTAGAAAGAGATACCCTGATATTTATATCGGAGGTCTCATTACCCGTAATTACCAGTGGCGAAGCAAACATTCCGGTTACCACGCAGGATCCAGCCGGTATGGGTGAAGAAGCGAACAAGGGGTTGGGAACGGTGGTGGCTCCTGCGGGAGCCTGTCCTGAACTCACAAACCCATAACCCAAATAATTACTCTCGAAAGCCCAATATCCCTGTGAGCGATTACCGTTTACCGTTAGGGAGGAATCTTTAACCTTATACGTGGTAAGGTAGGTGTTGAATCCAATGAAGGAAGCCAGCGTTCCCTGCAGCAACTGGTTCATAAACCGGTATTGGATATTGTAATTCTGATAAGCAAGCGATACCCGGAGCCAGTTGTAGGTTCCGGCTGCCACACCTGAAACTGGTACACTCAAAAACACTTCATCCTGTCCCGCCAATTTCGACTGGCTGAAATCGATGGCACGTGATCCACCGGCCGTTGTTTCTGCCGATTTATAAAGCACCTGCCCTGCTCCCAGAGCGGTAAACTGGTCAGGAGCCAGCTCCACATAATGGGAACTCATTTTGTTAAACACCGGCGACTGGGCTCCATTGCCCGAGCCAACTGTCACTTCCTGCCCTAATGCATTCAACCTTGCCTGGGTCGAATCAAAATGAAAAATAAAATTAATTTTCGGGCTTGTATTTTGTGCCGTGGTATTTTCCTTTTTGCAGGAAACCATAAAAATGCCTGTAAGCAGGGCCATTGCCCCGAAAGTGGATTTGAACATACGGTAAGGTTTTTAAAGTAAATACAGGCAGAATAAAAATAACTTCGAATGGGAAACGATTCCAAAATCCCGTTGTTAATAATTACCTAAGATCCTATTGAACAATAGTGGTGGTACCCTTTCTGAAATAATGGTTCCCTTTGTAATCAACCGCATCCACCATCCACACAAAAGTTCCCAGACCCTGGCGTTTCCCTTTAAACATGCCGTCCCATCCTTCTCCTTCGCGGGAGGTGGAAAACATCAATTGTCCATAGCGGTTATATACCCTGAAAAACTCGAACCGCTTCATACCGACCAAAATGGGGCGTAACACATCGTTTGTTCCATCACCGTTAGGCGTAAATGCAGACGGAACATACACGTAAGGGCCTACATAAGTTCGCACCTTTATAGTGTCGGTTCCCACACAATGCCCCGGCGTTTCCGCATATACAATCAGGGTATTAAATTCATTGGTTAATATGGCTACCGGGCTGGAGATATTCGGGTTATTAAATACCTGTGCAGGTTCCCAGGTGTAGGAAGTGAAGCCGGTATGATTCACATCCATGGCGTGCAATTGCAGGGGTTGGCTTACAGCTACCACCGTATCATTGCCCACATACAATTGTGCGGGAGGGAGCAGGGTAATCTTCACATCATCCGGAATCAATGAACTGCATCCATTGGCATCCACTACGTGAAGCTGGTAAGTGATATTTTGAGGCCGGTTCACATCCGGATCGGAAATATTAGCGTTACTTAGGTAGGTTGCAGGAGTCCACATATAGGATACGCCACCGGTTCCTCCCAAAACGGTGCTACCGCCAAAACAAATTATCTGATCGGGCCCGGCATTGGGGTGCGGAGCCGCATTTACGTCAAGGAAAATAGAATCCTTCATCTGGCAGATACCCAGCGTTGCAATCACCTGGTACATAGTTGGCACAATGGGAGAAGCAACCACATTGGGGGCCGCAGGGTTATTAAGCGACCCGGCGGGCAGCCACTGCAGGGTAGCAGCATTCGATTGTGCATGGAGGTTAGTTGAGGTGCCTTCACAAATTATGGTTGTATCGGAGCTTAATGCCAGCGTTAAAGAATTGATATAAGTAACCACTACATTGGGATAGGTGGCCAGGCATCCACTTTGGTCTTTCACCGTAATGGTATAGGTGCCGGGTGGCAGGCTTAATGCAGGGGTATTCTGAAAACTGGTGCCATCAGACGAATATTGGTAAGCTGGATTACCTCCGGTGGCCGTAATGGTTGCAGTCCCATTGGCTCCATACGTACATCCACCATCCACAATATTTGCACCTGTGATTTGCAAATCGGGGTATTGTTGAATAATCGAAATATGTAAAGAGTCGGTACATCCCATGCTGGCATCCGACACTTCTACCACATAATTTCCTACGGGAAGATTGGTAAATACACCGGCGCCCTGGGCTGTTCCTCCATCCAGCGTAAACTGGGGATTGTTCCATTCCGGGCCGGTAGAGGTAAAAATAGTTCCGGTGGATTGCCCAGCACAATTCACGTTAATAACAGAATCTTTTTTAAGCATTTTCCAATACACAAACGCCGTGCCCTTTGATTCGCAGGTTCCATTCGCTGCAATACAAATAATATTGGTACTATCTGCCACCGGGTGTGCAATGGGATTACTTATTGATGGATCATTAAAAATTCCGGCAGGGGACCATTGATAAGAGCCAAAACCCGGCGGTGCCGTAAACTGAGTGCTGCTGTTCCGGCAAATGCGAATCGTATCCGGAGAAATCAACAGGGTGTCCTGATCGTGTATATTGATGATGATGCTGTCGCTCGCCGCCACCACATTACATCCTACCACACTATATTGAAGCGTATAAATAATGAATTGTTCAATTCCTTCCGGCAAATTATCGGCAATGGCAGAAACATTCAACGTGGCAATGGAATCATTGGCCGGGATGATTACGCTATCCGGGAGGGTCTGTATATCTATTCCGTTTAAGGCGGTACCACCATAGGCTAACATTACCGTAGCAGGGAGCGGGTCGGAGCTTTGCCGGCGAACCTCAACAACGGCAGGTGTGCATCCTTCCACTACATACGTATTACCGGAGGCATCCACCGGGCCGGATGTTTGCAGCGTAATCACATTCGATTCCAGGCTACGGGCTTCCAGGAAAACACCACTATCCCACACACCGTCCACCACATCAGAAATCACCAGTTTCAGGTGATAGGTTTGGCAGGGAATAACCTGCTCGCGGGCTACGAGAGTTTTGGTAAGCCCGTCATAATTAACTACCCGGCCATTGGTATTATCCACATAATACTGGGTATTGGCAAAACAAGGCCCACCAGAAGCGCCATACACCTGGTTTATTGTAGAAATGGAAACCGGTTGGTTGGTATTTGGCACCAGGGCAATATTCTTTAAACCGGTAATTCCCGGACCTGAAATAAAAAATGCAAACGCATCATTATATTGGCTACAGGCAAAAATGGGATCATATTCTTCCGAACCGAAAACATACTTAAACCGTACACTATCGCCAATCGGTACAAAATCGAATTCCAGCACACAGGCATCCTTTAAATCAGAGAGAGGTAAACCCAACGCACTGGCAAGGTTAGCATCTCCATTTAGCCCCCAGGATTTACTGGCAAAATTGTTAGAAGCCGTATTCCCATTGGTGTTGTTAACTCCAATATTTGCGCCCAATGTTTTAGCAAATCCCGTAGTTAAAACAATGCCACTATCCAACAAGGGCTGCTGGGGGCCGGTCTTTGTGAATATACCGGTCATTTGAAGGTTACCCGTAAACGTTACATTGCTTATTGAAATTCCGTCCCCTACAAGTTTCTGGGCAAGTGCGGTGGCAGTGGCCACATTGTTCACCGTCATTTGCGCCTTTGATTGGAATACAAAAAAAAGCAGCAAAAAGGCAATCATTGTCTTTCCGGAGAGGTGTAGCATGGGAGGCAGAAAATTAAGGAACTCAAGTTACCAAAAAGGCATCAAAAATCCCAGGCTGGAGTAGCCTGGGATAATAGAGTATTTTAATAAACCCCGGGAAATCAGATATTAAGGGTGCTTAATACATGATTCATATTCCGAACGGCTTCGGCGCTTTTGGCAAATTGGGCCTTTTCTTCATCATTAAGGTTTACATCCACCACCTTCGACCAGCCGTTTTTACCAATATGTACCGGTACCCCGATGCAGATATCGGATTGGCCGTATTCACCATCTAACATTACACAGCAGGGCATCAGTCTGTTTTCATCCCGCACAATGGCTTCTAACAGAGAAGCGCCGGATGCTCCCGGTGCATACCAGGCAGATGTACCGAGGAGTTTGGTAAGCGTAGCGCCACCCACCATGGTATCTGCCGCTACCTTCTTTAAGGTTTCGGCATCGAGGTAATTTGAAACCGGAGTGCCCATATAGGTGGCAAGCCGGGTAAGTGGAATCATGGTGGTATCGCCATGGCCGCCAATTACCATGGCCTGGATATCGTTGGGTGAACATTTCATAGCCTGGCTGAGAAAATAACGGAACCTGGAGCTATCGAGGATCCCTCCCATTCCAATTATCCGGTTCTTTGGCAGTTTACTCGATTTTAGAGCGAGGTACGACATGGTATCCATCGGATTGCTGATTACCACAATAATTGCATCCGGAGAATATTTCAAGATATTTTCTGTAACGGATTTTACAATTCCTGCATTAATACCAATCAACTCTTCGCGGGTCATACCCGGTTTACGGGGAATACCCGAAGTAATTACAGCCACGGTGCTTCCGGCAGTTTTTTCATAATCGTTCGTACTACCGATAATGCGGGTGTCGAAGCCCTCAATTTGTGCGGTTTGCATCAGATCCATAGCCTTACCTTCAGCAACCCCTTCCTTAATATCAACAATGACCAGCTCATCGCATAATTGCTTGCGTGCAATATTATCGGCACAGGTAGCACCTACTGCTCCAGCGCCTACAACCGTTACTTTCATGAGAAAAATATTTAGATGTTCAAAAATTTCCGCAAAGATAGACCAATAGCTGCCACGGGCTATGTAGATTTTTTTTATCCCACCCAGCGGATGAAATAAGGAATTCAATCAATAAACTGAATTGGTGACCAATTAAAAGGAGCAATGGAAGGGTACTCAGTTGAGCACTTTCAGCAGGTCATCGGGGTTAATTTTCCCAAGGAACTCGGTAACCAGTTTTTGCTTTTTATCATATACATACAAGGAGGGGTACGACCGGATTTTATAAAAAGAACCCAGGTAAAATGAACCGTCTCTTCCAATTACAATGTTGGGATACTTACTTAGCTGATACTCGTCGTAAAACTTTCTAATATGCTCAAAATCCAGGGAAGAAACCAATACCAGTTCTGCATTTTTCCATTCATCATACTTGGCCAACAAGTCGTGCATGGCATGCTTACAATGTTCACAATCTGGACTAAAAAGCATGATGATGGAGGGCTTTTTACGGGGGAGGTCTTCCCGGGTAAAACGGGTACTGTCGGGAAGCCGCATGATGGTAAATTGGGGCAATTCCGGGAACCTCTTATACACCGGTATGGTGTCTGATAAGGGTTGGGCAGAGGCAGAAAGAGCAACAAGCAGGAATGCTGCGAGGAAAGAAAGATTTTTCATCCCCTAAAATTAATGCAAATTGATTTGGAAAATTAATCCAATTACCATCCGATTTTCTCATTTACCCTCAGTTCCCTACTTTTGCAGCCTATAAAAATTAAACAATATGGCTACTACAGCAGATATACGTACCGGACTTATTCTTAAGCTCGACGGAGGCCTTTATTCCGTAATTGAATTTGGCCAAAATAAAACCGCCCGGGCAGCAGCTAAAGTTTGGGCAAAATTAAAAGGAGTGGATAATGGCCGAACCATGGAAATGACCTGGAATAGCGGTGAAACCATTTTTCCTGTTCGGGTAGAAAAAAAGCCATTTCAATTTTTATACAAAGACGATACCGGCTACAATTTTATGGATACTGAAACTTTTGAACAGATATCCGTAGGAGAAGAAATGGTGGATGCACCCAAATTCTTAAAAGATGGCCAGGATGTTTTTGTACTCATCAACGGCGAAACCGAACAACCCATGAGCGTGGAATTACCAGACAAAATTGTATTGAAAGTGACGTATAGCGAACCGGGAATGAAAGGCGATACCGCTACCCGCACCCTTAAACCGGCCACCGTAGAAACAGGCGCCACCGTTAATGTACCCCTCTTTGTGAATGAAGGCGATGTAATCCGGATTAACTCCAAAACCGGCGATTATATTGAACGGGTAAAAGAATAAGGGATTAAATTGAATTTAGCAAAGGGAGGCGAAGGCTTCCCTTTCTTATTTGGGAAAATTATTGTTGCACCTCCACCTGGGGAAATAAATAGATTACCTTGTAATATGGACACACAAAAAGAAATCAGGCTGGCGGTATTAATTGATGCCGACAATGTGCCTTATCGAAATATAAAGGCAGTGATGGAAGAAATTGCCAAATATGGCACGCCTACCTTTAAACGGATTTATGGAGACTGGACAAAGCCTACCGTTTCGGGATGGAAGGGGGTTTTACTCGAAAATGCCATCACCCCCATTCAACAATATAGTTATACCCAGGGGAAAAATTCAACCGACTCCGCCCTGATCATCGATGCCATGGATATTTTGTATTCCGGCAGGGTAGATGGATTTTGTATTATATCCAGCGATAGCGATTTTACCCGGCTGGTTACCCGGTTAAGGGAGGCGGGAATGAAAGTATATGGCATTGGCCAGAAGAAAACCCCCAACCCCTTTATAGCCGCCTGCGATAAGTTTATCTATATGGAAATCATTGGCCAGGAAGAGGAGGATGAAAAAGAAGGAGCTTCTATTTCAACCCAAAAGGAAACAAAGAAAAAGACTAAATCGGGCGTAGAAAAGCCCGGAAGGGCAACGCTTAACCTTATCCGCAGCAGCATTGATGACCTCGCAGATGAAAATGGCTGGACGTTTCTTGGCGACCTTGGCAACCTGCTGCTTAAAAAACAACCGGATTTTGATTCCAGAAACTATGGCTTCCTTAAACTTACCCATCTCATAAAATCGATACCAAGCATTGAAATTGATAAGCGGGATACGGATAAGGCAGGAATCAAGCTGGTGTACATCCGAAACAAGGAAAAGTAACACGGATTTTTTAACCCCCGGATCCTGAAAAAAAGATTTACCAGGTAAATTTCGTTTACACGTAGGAGTAAGAAGCTTGGTATGGCCCGGCGCCTTACCTTTCTTTAAGGAGGAGTTGAATGCATTCGCGAAGGCTGTTCTTCCATTCCGGAATTTCCACCTGATATATTTCTCTGATTTTATTCGTATTCAAACCAGAGTAGGAAGGCCGTTTTGCAGGAGTGGGGTAACTGGATGAGGGGACGGGATTCACCCTGCAACCCAGGCCGGCTATTTCTTTAATTGCCAATGCAAAATCGTACCAGCTAATGATCCCCTGGTTCGCAAAATGATAGGTTCCCGGAATTATTTGTGCCGGGGTATGCGTTTGTACTATGTGCATTACAGCCGCTGCCAGGTCGCGGGCATAGGTTGGGCTGCCTAACTGATCGTTCACTACGGAAATTTCCGGTTTTTCATGCATCAGCCGCAACATGGTTTTTACAAAATTCTTTCCGAACCTGCTGTACACCCAGGAAGTACGGATGATAACGGCTTTCGGATGGTTATCGCGGACCCGTTCCTCGCCATCTCTTTTTGATTCCCCATAAACGTTTACCGGGTCGGTGGGAAGAGTTTCCGAATAGGGTTGTGTGCCATTCCCATTAAATACATAATCCGTAGAGAAATGAAAAAATGCAGCCCCCTGTTTTGCCGCAGCTTTTGCCAAATATCCGGGAGCGGTGGCATTACCGGAAAAGGCCGCCTCGATGTCTGATTCTGCTTTATCAACGGTCGTATAAGCGGCACAGTTGATGCAATAATCCACCACATGGGAATTAAAAAAGCGATCAACCTGTTCCGGGTCTTCAATTGATAATTCGTTACGAGAAACAAAAATGAACTGATAATTCAAAAAGGAAGATTCCAGGTCACGAAACTCCATTCCCAATTGGCCATTGGCGCCGGTAACCAATATTACGGGCCTTTTATTCATGATTAAAACCTGAAATTATTTTTGGCCTCTCCAAATAGGGGCTGTTTCATATCCTTTTCTGAAATAACCTGCTTATCGGCAGGAATTTTCCAATCGATTGCCAGTTGCGGATCGTTATAAGAAATTCCGGCTTCCGATTCCTTATTATAAAAGGCATCGCATTTATACATTACCTCGGCCGTACCGGTAAGTACGGCATACCCGTGGGCAAAACCCTGTGGAACCAGGAGTTGTTTGCAGTTTTCAGCGCTCAATTCAATGGCAAAATGCCTGCCAAAAGTGGGTGATCCCTGCCGGATATCCACTACCACATCCAGAATTGAACCGGAAAGCGCCCGCACCAGTTTCGTTTGTGCGTGCGGGTTAAGTTGGTAATGTAACCCCCTTACCACTCCATAGGAAGATTTTGCCTGGTTATCCTGTACAAAATGAATATTAATTCCCTGCTTTTTCCAGGTTTCCTGGTTATAGCTCTCAAAAAAATAGCCCCGGCTGTCGTTGTGTACAACAGGTTCAAATATATATAACCCTTCAAATTCGGTTTTAATAAACGGCATACTGCAAAGATTAGGATCCTGAATAAATTTTCCGGAAATATTCGATGGTTTCGGCAAGCCCGGCTTCAAATTTTTTTGCAGGTACATAGCCCAATAGATTTTTGGCAAGAGAGATATCAGCTAATGAATCCCGGATATCGCCCTGGCGGGGTTCCCGATGAACCGGCAGCCACTGACTGTTCAATTGTTCCCGGCAGGCATTATATAAATAATTTACACTAAAGTTCTCCCCTACGGCCACATTATAAACTTTGTTTAGCGCTTCCTTATTATCCGTAAGCATTCCTTTTATATTAACCTGCACGGCATTTTCAACAAAGGTAAAATCGCGGGTCTGCTTGCCATCTCCATTAATATAAACAGGGAGTTGCTTGATTATGGATTTCACAAACAAAGGAATTACGGCGGCATAAGCACCATCCGGATCCTGCCTGGGGCCAAAAATATTAAAGTAGCGGAATCCCATCAGCTCCATCCCATATACATCGGAAAAGATCCCGGCATATAATTCGTTGGTCTTTTTTGTTGCGGCATAAGGTGAGAGACAATTCCCCACCAGCTCTTCCTTCTTAGGCAGGGTAAGTTCATCGCCATAAACAGAAGAGGAGGAGGCATACACCATCCTTTTCACTTTATGAAATTTCACGGCTTCCAGCATATTGGCAAAACCGAGGATATTTACTTCTGTAAAATAAACCGGTTCTTTTATGGAGCGGGGAACCGAACCCAATGCTGCCTGGTGGCTTACATAATCAATCCCCTCACAGGCTTTCAAACAGGTATCCAGGTTTCGTATATCTCCCTTCAAAAACTCGAAAGCAGCATATTGCTTCAGCGCATCCAGGTTCCGGCCAAAACCATTGGCCATATTATCCAATACCCGAACCAACCCTGCACCGTTCTTCAACAGGTACTCTGCAATATGGCTCCCGATAAAGCCGGCGCCGCCGGTAACCAGGAACCGGCAAGAAGAGATGTCTTTTTGATGAAATAGATTTGCCATTGCATTAATAGGTTACAGGCTCCAGTATTTTCTGCTTTTTATTGTTCCACGGTAGCTCCCTTTTAGATCTGCAACGATTGCTCCGGGCCGTGTGATGGAAGCAAAATAGGCATCATCCAATTTTATATATTCGTTATGCGGTACCGTTACAATCACCGCATCATAATCCGTACCCGTAATTTCGGTGAGAGAAAATCCATATTCATGCTGCAATTCCTCACTGCTGGCGTGCGGGTCGGTAACATCCACATTTAAAGAGAAAGATTTCAATTCCTTAACTACATCCGCCACTTTACTGTTCCGGATATCGCTTACATTTTCCTTAAAGGTGGCGCCCATCACCAGCACTTTGGCATCTTTCACATTATTGCTGTTTTTGATGATGTGCTGAAGGATCTTTTTGGCCACATATCCTGCCATCCCATCGTTGATGGTGCGGCCCGCAAGAATCACCTGGCTGTCGTATCCCAGCTTTTGCGATTTGTAAGTCAGATAATAGGGATCCACGCCAATGCAATGCCCTCCTACCAGCCCCGGTTGGAATTTCAAAAAGTTCCATTTGGTACCGGCGGCTTCCAGTACTTCGAACGTGTTAATTTCCATCTTGTCGAAAATAATCGACAATTCATTCATGAGGGCGATATTTAAATCCCGTTGGGTATTTTCAATAATCTTGGCAGCTTCTGCCACTTTAATGGAAGATGCCCGATGTACTCCGGCTTTCACTACCAGTTCGTAAACCTTAGCAATGATATCGAGGCTTTCATCGCAACAACCGCTCACCACTTTGGTAATGCTGGTGATGGTATGTTCTTTATCCCCGGGATTAATTCTTTCTGGTGAATATCCCAACTTGTAATCCCGCTCCATTTTTAATCCGGAAAACTTTTCTATGATGGGGGCACAATCCTCTTCAGTACAACCCGGGTAAACAGTGCTTTCAAAAACCACGTAATCGCCCTTTTGCAGCACTTTGCCAATTGTTTCGCTGGCGCGCTGAACCGGTACCAGGTCCGGAACATTCGAGTCATCCACGGGAGTGGGCACAGCTACTATATAAAAACTGGCCTTTCGCAAAACATCCAGGTCGTTGGTAAACTCGATATCACAATTTTTGAAATTGGAGGAATCCAATTCGTTGCTGGGGTCTATTCCATTTCGCATCATTTCAACTCTTGATGCATTGATATCAAATCCAATTACTTTAATCTTCTTAGCAAATTCGAGTGCAATGGGAAGTCCAACATAGCCCAGTCCAATTACAGCAAGTGATTTCTTTTTTTCGAGAAGGTCCTGATACATTATTCGATTACGGGAGTTTTTTATTTATTACTTTGAAATTCTTTGGGTTGTTTGTTCAATTCTTCCTGCGGGAGGCTTTTGAAATATTCGTAAGTAACCTTAAGCCCCTCAGCCCTGCTCACTTTGGGTGCCCATCCCAAAATTTCTTTTGCCTTGGTTATATCCGGCTGGCGTTGTTTCGGGTCATCTATGGGCAGCGGTTTGTACACAATTTTCTGATTGGTTCCGGTGAGTTTTATAATTTCTTCTGCAAAATCTTTAAGCGAAATTTCATCGGGGTTTCCAATGTTTACCGGTTGGGCATAATCACTCATTAGTAACCGGTAGATTCCCTCTACCAGATCGTCTACATAACAAAAGCTCCGGGTCTGGCTGCCATCTCCAAAAACAGTGAGGTCTTCTCCTCTTAAAGCCTGTCCGATAAAGGCCGGGAGGGCCCGGCCATCGTTCAATCGCATTCGCGGGCCAAAGGTGTTGAAGATGCGCACAATTCTTGTTTCTACCTTGTGGAAGGTATGATAAGCCATGGTGATAGCTTCCTGGAAGCGCTTCGCCTCATCATAAACACCCCGGGGGCCAACCGGATTAACATTACCCCAATAATTTTCAGTTTGGGGATGAACCAGGGGATCGCCATACACTTCGCTGGTGCTGGCTACCAGGATCCTGGCCTTCTTAGAAAGCGCCAGCCCAAGGCAATTGTGGGTGCCTAAAGAACCCACTTTTAAGGTCTGAATCGGAATCTTCAGGTAATCGATAGGACTGGCAGGAGAAGCGAAGTGCAGGATATAATGAAGAGGCCCTGAAACATGAATGAACTTAGACACATCATGATGGTAAAATTCAAACTCTTTGCGTTTAAACAGATGTTCAATATTCTTCAGGTCGCCGGTAATGAGATTATCCATACCCACTACATCAAACCCTTCTTTAATGAACCGGTCGCAAAGATGCGATCCTAAAAATCCTGCAGCGCCGGTAATTAATATTCGCTTATTAGCCACAGCAATTATTTTTGTTGAGTAATTATTTTCCTTCCCACGCTTTCGTAATGGAATCCCAGGTTTTCCATCCGAGACAGATCGAAGAGATTCCTGCCGTCGAAAATTATTTTATTCTTCAGACCGGCAGCAATCATATCAAAATCCGGTGTACGGAATTCGTTCCATTCCGTTGCAATCAGCAGGGCATCGGCATTCTTCAACGCTCCATATTGGGTTTCGGCAAAGTGGATTCTATCGCCCAGCAGGACCTTAACATTATTCATGGCTTCCGGATCAAATGCAGAAACAGTGGCGCCCTCGTTCAACAGGGCTTCAATCATATACAGGGCGGGCGCTTCGCGGATATCGTCGGTATTGGGTTTAAAAGCCAGCCCCCATAACGCAAAATGTTTCC
The DNA here is from genome assembly GCA_018266615.1 of Bacteroidota bacterium. Lineage (GTDB taxonomy): Bacteria > Bacteroidota > Bacteroidia > Chitinophagales > Chitinophagaceae > Ferruginibacter. Next base: position 12,507 of record JAFEAB010000023.1, on the reverse strand, counting down.
CTTTCAGGTCGCCCTTAAAATAGGACTTTATTTTGGGGAGCAAATGCAACTTTTGTTTGGCATTTACATCCATTACCGCATTTAAAATCTGGAAATTGTAATTAATTTCTGAAGAAGATTTTACCAACGCCTGTACATCTTTGGGGAAGCAACTTCCGCCATATCCGATCCCCGGAAACAGGAAGCGCTTGCCAATGCGGTCATCGCTGCCAATTCCACGCCTTACCATATCTACATCTGCTCCCAATTTTTCGCACAGCTGGGCGATTTCATTCATGAAGCTGATTTTCACAGCCAGGAATGAATTGGCGGCATATTTAGTCAACTCCGCCGATTTTTCATCCATAAAAATGATCGGGTTGCCCTGGCGTACAAAGGGTGTGTACAATTCATTCATCACCCGCATGGCTTGTTCCGATTCCGTACCAATCACTACCCGGTCGGGCTTCATGAAATCATCTACTGCTACTCCTTCTCTTAAAAATTCGGGATTCGATACTACATCAAAAGACGAAGCAATGGCGTTACCCGCTTCATTGGCAGCATGGAGGATAGCTCCCCTCACTTTATCGGCAGTACCCACCGGTACGGTACTCTTATCTACAATAACTTTATAATCGCCGGGCTGTAAAATTTTTCCCAGTTGAGAGGCTACTCCCAAAACATATTTTAGATCGGCACTCCCATCTTCGCCGGGCGGAGTGGGAAGCGCAAGAAATACAACCTGGGCATCTTTAATTCCTTCGGCCAGGTTGGTAGTAAATTTTAACCTTCCTTCTTTCTGATTACGCAGGAATATTTTTTCTAACCCGGGTTCATAAATTGTAATCTCCCCTCTCGACAATCTTTCCACTTTCGAAGTATCAATGTCAACACAAACCACATTGTTTCCGGTTTCTGAAAAACAGGTTCCGGTAACCAATCCAACATATCCTGTTCCTACTACTGCAATTTTCATAATAAATAATAGCCGGTTAGCCTACCTATTGGTAAAAGCCAACAATTTTGAGATGATATAATCCTGTTGTTCTGTATCGAGTTCAGTATGAATGGGCAATGAAATTACCCTTTCGGTAAGCCAGTCGGTAACGGGCAATGAATAATTGGCGCCGCCAAAACTTTCAAACATTTTCTGCCGGTGTGCGGGTACAGGATAATAGATCATGGAAGGGATATGCTCTGCCGCCAGATATTCGTGCAATTCGTTGCGGTTAATCCCATCCAGGATAAGGGTATATTGATGGAAAACGTGCCGGTTATTAGAGGCTCGAAAAGGAACCGTAATCCCCTTTTGCCCCGAAAAACCTTTATCATAATAATCTGCCGCCTGGATACGGGCATCAATATATTCATTCAGGTGTTTCAGTTTGATGCGGAGGATGGCTGCCTGCATAGCATCCAGCCGGGAGTTGCAACCCACCACATCGTGGTAATACCTTTTGCTTTGCCCGTGAGAAGCGATCATGCGAATAAGGCCTGCCAGCGCGTCATTATTGGTGCTGATAGCGCCGCCATCGCCAAATGCACCCAGGTTTTTAGAGGGATAAAAAGAGGTGCAGCCAATGTCGCCAATGGTTCCGGTTTTTTTTACCGATCCATCACTAAACGTATAATCGTTACCGATAGCCTGGGCATTATCTTCCACTACAAATAGCCGGTGGCGGCGGGCTATGCCCATAATCTTTTCCATGTTTGCGGAATGCCCGTAAAGATGTACCGGAACAATGGCTTTGGTTTTGGGCGTGATCGCCTTTTCGATGGCATCCGGATCAATGCAAAATGATTGCCTGTCTACCTCAACAAAAACGGGTTTAATACCCAGGAGGGCGGCCACTTCCACGGTGGCAATATAGGTAAAGGAGGGAGTAATTACCTCATCGCCGGCTTTAAGGCCCAATGCCATCAACGCTATTTGCAGGGCATCGGTTCCGTTGGCGCAGGGGATCACGTGTTTGCAATGCTGATAGGCTGCCAGTTCCTCTGCAAAGGAATTAACTTCCTTACCTCCAATAAACTGGGAACTTTCCATCACGCCAATTACTGCAGCATCCACTTCGGCTTTAATCCGATGGTACTGTGTAAGGGTATCTACCATTTGTAAAGGCCTCATATCCATAATTTAAACGGGCGCAAATATACGCATAGCAAGGGAAAATAGCTATTCCGGGGCTTGGGGTTTATGCACTATTTTTGAATGAAATTGAACTGCTGAACCGGATAATTTACCATATTTTCTTATTTCTTTTCCGTTTAGGAATCCGGATTGCCGGGCTTTGGAGCCCAAAAGCCAGAAAATGGTTCAGGGGCAGGGAACAATTTCCTTCCTGGCAGCCCTCGGCTCCCCTAATTTGGATGCATTGTGCCAGCCTGGGAGAATTTGAACAGGGGCGGCCGGTACTGGAAGCCCTGAAGGCCCAATATCCCCAGTACCAGGTTGCACTCAGCTTTTTTTCGCCCAGCGGGTATGAAATCCGGAAAAATTATCCCCAGGCAGATTTTGTATTTTATCTCCCCGTCGACAGCCCCAAAAATGCAAAAAGGTTGCTGGGAATGCTTAACCCCCAGTTGGTATTGTGGGTAAAATATGAATACTGGTACTACTTCCTTACGGAAATAAATAAACGAAACATCCCCCTGCTGCTTATTTCGGGGATTTTTAGAAAATCACAACCGTTTTTCAGATGGTATGGTGGTTTATGGCTTAAAATGCTTGCCTGTTTTACCCGGCTATTTGTGCAAAACCAAACCTCGGTCGAATTACTGGAAAGCATCGATGTAAAGGGATATGAACTTGCCGGGGATACCCGTTTCGACAGGGTGATAAGCGTTGCCGCCTCCTCTCCCGGAATTCCAGCCATAGAACATTGGCTGAGGGGCAGGAGGGCTCTGGTGGCTGGCAGCACCTGGGAGGAAGACATCATTGAACTTTCCCATTTTGTACAAAAAAGAAAAGACCTTGCCTTTATCATTGCCCCGCATGAAATCCTGGAAGAAAACATAAAAAAAATAACCCGGGTATTTCCTCAGTCCGTATTGTACTCGCGCCTGTCTCAATCAAACCCCGGAGATGGGGATGCCCATGTTTTAATTATTGATAATATTGGCATGTTATCTGTGCTTTATCGCTATGGTGAAGTGTGTTTTGTAGGAGGTGGATATTCTGCCAATGGGGTTCACAACGTGCTGGAGGCCGCAGTATATGGAAAGCCTGTTTTTTTCGGACCCGAACATGAGAAATTCCAGGAAACCATCGACCTGCTAACCTGTGGCGGGGCATTCTCACCCGAAAATCCATTGGACCTCGAGAAAGAACTAAGTAAATTATTCTCCAATAAATCTGCCCTTGATGCTGCAGGCTTGGCGGCTGGGAAATATGTGAGAGAAAAGCAAGGGGCCACAAAAAAAATCCTGGACTATATTCAAAGGAACCGCCTCTTAACTAACTGATCAAATTGCTTCACACAGGGCGATTTGTCATCCCACCCCAATTTCAATTTCAACTCGCGTTTTATCCAAAACTCGGCTTCTGCATAAATCCCAAAGGCATTGATCGTTTTTATGCTTCGTTCATACATGGTTTCATCGTTGCGAAACAATTCTTTAATAAACAGGAACCGGTCATTAAGACCAATTGCTTTTTTGAGGTCTTTAACGGGTACATCCTGGAGGGTTTCACTCAATTCCAGTTTTGCCTGCCTGAGTTTTTCATTCAGGGAAGAGCCCGCATCGCCCATGGCTTCATTAATTTCCTTTGCCGAATCGGTTGCTTGTTTTGGAGCCTGATGAGTAAGCGTTGGAATGTCTTCAATAGGATCGAAAAGGAGTTGAGGTTTGTTATGCAAACTAATTTGTTCGTTTGCCTTGGCTTTCCGGCGGATTTCTTCCAGCTCGGCTTCTATTTCCTCTTCATCAACCTGCAAAACCAGCATGGTCTTTTCTTCCACTGCCGGTTGCGGTTCATCCACCGGGGAAGGAACAGTAGCCGCAACGGCACCGCCCGAAGGCAATGCTACCGGAGGCACTGTGGGAATTTGAATGCTGGCTGCAAAAATGGCGCCTTCTGCCATCGGGGAATTACCAGCCAAATGCTGCAACTCCACCTGAAGCATTTGAACCGTAAGCATGATCTGGCTGGCGGGTTCCTTTCTTCCTACCTGCTCCAATAACTTTTTTGCGAGTGTTTCCACTCTTTCCATAATCCCGGTTTAGGTATGTTGCTTATTAAATATGTTTTGCTTTCTGCGCAGAAACGATAATCTTTGCGCCGACCGGCTAAAGTTACAAACACAATTTTAAATTTTTATCTAATGTTTATTGAACCGCACCTTCATGGAGAAAAGAAGGGATGGATTGAAGTCATTTGCGGAAGCATGTTTAGTGGTAAAACAGAAGAACTTATCCGTCGATTGAAGCGGGTAAAAATCGCCAACCTGAAAGTGGAAATCTTTAAACCCGCCATCGATGTCCGGTACGATGAAATAAATATTGTGAGCCACGATACCAATGCCATTTTATCCACTCCGGTAGATAGTTCCCAACGGATCCTGCTGCTTGCTCAGGATGTAGATGTGGTGGGGATAGATGAAGCCCAGTTTTTCGACCCGGAAATTGCCAATGTCTGCGAGACCCTTGCCCTGCGGGGAGTTCGGGTGATAGTTGCGGGATTGGATATGGATTACCAGGGAAACCCTTTCGGACAAATGCCCAATCTGCTTGCTAAAGCCGATTATATTTCCAAACTGCATGCTATTTGTGTTCGTTGTGGCAATATTGCCAACATCAGTTACCGGAAAGTGCCTGCCACCGGCCAGGTATTATTGGGTGAAAAGGACATTTACGAACCACGCTGCCGAACCTGCGCCCAGGAAAAGGATTAAAAGGGCTGGCAGCCAACATTTCCTTCGCCCGCAAAAAATCAAAGGCACCAAATCAAATTTTCTTTTTCAAAATCACTTCCTTCTACCCTTTTATATTGAGTCGCATAAAAGGGGAACTTATGAAAATGAGTAATTTTGGCCTATGCAAAAAATTGCTACCCTGGTTAAAAAGGACATCCTCTTAGAGCTTCGGCAAAAACACAGCTTTTACGGGGTAATATTATACATTGCCGCTACGGTTTATGTATTATATCTGTCATTTCCCGCTGCCCCTGAGCCCAATACCTGGAACAGCCTGTTTTGGGTAATCCAGTTATTTGTATGCATTAACACCGTTGCGAAGAGTTTTTTATCGGAAAGCAGAGGCCGGATGCTGTATTTCTACAGTATTAGTTCGCCGGTTGATTTTATTATTGCCAAACTGATATACAATGTTATCCTAATGGTTATCATGAGCCTGATTAGTTTAATCTTGTTTTTCGTCTTTTTGGAAAACCCGGTAAATGATTCTTTAAAATTTACCGGTATTGTGTTGCTGGGAGGCTTTAGTATCAGCCTGGTTTTTACCCTGATGAGTGCCATTGCCGCAAAGGCCCAGCAAAATGCTGCCCTGATTGCCATACTTGGATTCCCGGTAATACTGCCCCAATTAATGCTGCTGATGCGGTTAAGCCGGGCGGCTTTTGGGGAAGTATTCAGGGAGGGTGCGGTTTTGCAACTTTGCGGCCTGGTTATGTTGTTAAACCTGGCGGTTGGCGCTTTGGCATTTATTCTTTTTCCGTATTTATGGAAAGACTAACGGATAAATATTTTGAGAACTCTTCCTGCTTACCATAACTTTGCGCCACTATTTGAAAAATCCATTGCTTTGCGCAAACACTGGTGGAAAATATTATCCCTTCTCCTGCTTATTTACACAATAATTGGGGGTTTTTTATTGGATGTACCCCGGTTGTTTATTCTTAACGAAACAATCCGCAACCTGTATTTCCACGTTTGTATGTGGATGGGTATGATGGTATTATTCATTACCAGTGTGATTTACAGCATCCGATACCTGCTTAAATTTAATTACCGGGAAGATATTTATGCCAGCAATTTTGCGGCCGTGGGCACCTTCTTTGGTATTTTGGGTTACCTCACCGGTACCATTTGGGCTAATTATACCTGGGTAACCGATCAGCACCAGTCGCTGGCCAATATTTTAAAAGAACCCAAACTCATTGGGGCAGCCATTGCACTGCTTATTTATGGCGCCTATTTTGTACTTCGGGCATCCTTTACCGATATTGACAAACGGGCGAGAGTAAGTGCGGTTTATAACATCTTTGCCTTTGCCATGTTATTTCCCAGCATCTGGATCATTCCCAGGCTGGTTGGCAGCCTTCACCCCGGCTCACCGGGTAGCGACAGCGGGAATCCCGCATTAAATTTTAATGATATCGACAGCAGGCTGAGGATGGTATTTTACCCGGCTGTGATAGGCTGGACTCTTTTGGGGGTTTGGATATCTACCCTCCGGATCCGGTTCGAACTATACAGAGATAAAAACGTATTACATGGTTAAAAAGATTGTATTCAGTTTCCTTTTTGCCTGCCTGGCCTTTATACCTGCCATGGCCCAGGAAAAGGTGGAGATGGCCGATGTTATGAGAAGCAATGGGAAAATTTATGTGGTAGTGGCGGTTTGCCTCACCATACTTCTCGGTCTTTTTGCCTATATGTTTTACATCGACCGTAAGATTTCGAAAATTGAAAAGCATAAATCTCACTGATTGCTGAATTATAAAAAACAAAAACCTACTTTATGTCCGCTCAACAACCGTATAGCTTTTTTCAAAGTGTGGAAAGAAGCTTCAACAAGGCCGCAAAATTCACCAAATGGGAACAGGGAATCCTGGAGCAAATCAAAGCCTGTAACAGTGTTTACCAGATGCGGTTCCCGGTTAAGCGGGATAATGGCACCATTGAAGTGATTGAGGCCTACCGGGTACAACACAGCCAGCACAAATCACCCTGCAAAGGGGGCATCCGGTTTAGTGATGAGGTAAACCAGGATGAGGTGATGGCCCTCGCTTCCTTAATGACCTACAAATGTGCGATTGTGAATGTACCTTTTGGAGGTGGTAAGGGAGGAATTAAAATAAACCCTAAAAATTACAGTGTTTACGAACTCGAAAAAATTACCCGCCGTTATACCAGCGAACTGGTAAAGAAAAACTTCATCGGGCCCGGTATTGATGTACCCGCTCCTGATTACGGAACCGGCGAACGCGAAATGTCGTGGATAGTAGATACGTATTCTTCCTTAAAACCCGGAGAAATTGATGCGGCAGGATGTGTTACCGGCAAACCGGTTTCGCAGGGTGGTGTACGCGGCCGTAAAGGAGCCACCGGGCTGGGCGTATTCTATGGGATTCGGGAAGTATGTATGATGGAGGATGTAATGAAAAAATTAGGGCTGTCCACAGGTGTAAAAAATAAAACCGTAGTGGTGCAGGGTTTGGGAAATGTAGGTTACCATTCCTCAAAATATTTTAGGGAAGGTGGAGCGAAAGTGATCGCCTTAGCAGAATACGAAGGTGCCATCATGAATCCGGACGGATTGAATGAAGAAGAAGTATTCCAGCACCGTAAAACAACCGGATCTATTTTAAATTTCCCGGGAGCCACCAATCTTGCCAATTCCTCCGATGCACTGGAACTGGAATGCGATATTCTTATTCCCGCCGCTTTAGAAAATGTAATCAATGGCGAGAACGCACCCCGGGTGAAAGCAAAAATTGTAGGAGAAGCAGCCAATGGCCCCTGTACCCCGGAAGCCGATGAAGTTTTCCTTAAAAAAGGAATCCTCTGCGTTCCGGACATGTACCTGAATGCCGGGGGCGTTACGGTTTCGTATTTCGAATGGTTGAAAAACCTGAGCCATGTACGTTATGGCCGTCTCGAAAAACGCTTCGCTGAAAATCAGAATACCGAACTCCTTCAACAAATAGAAACTCTTACCGGTAAAACGGTAAATGAAAAGGAAAGGAAATTTATCCTCCAGGGCCCGGATGAAATCGACCTCGTTCAAAGTGGTTTGGAAGAAAGCATGATTACCGCCACCCGGGAAATCATGGCCGTATGGAACAGTAACCCCGAAATCCCGGATATGCGCACCGCAGCTTATGTTTCCGCTATAAACAAGGTTGCTACCAGCTACGCTGAACTGGGTATATTTCCATAGTAGGTTTTATAGATATTTTTTAAGAGGCTGTTTCGGAAGAGCAGCCTTTTTTTTTGCAACGGTGCTACACATAGGAGAATACTTTTATACAAAATTGAATTTAAATTTAGCGCAAGAATTCATGGTATAATGCCTGGGGTAATAATAAATGGCTAACCACCTATTTCCTATAAATAATAAGCTATTAAGCCGTAAAATGTTACCCTAAGAACTTCAACTAAAAAAGGCACTAAAATTTGAAATCCCCCATTTAAAATCTATATTTAAGCCATTAAACGGGTTGTTATGGTTAGCCCCCCCCCCCCGCAAATTAATTTTTATTTGCATGACTGTTTTACTGTTTTCGTGCAATAAGAATATTTCAGAAGTAACTCTTCTGTCGCAGTCATCGTCTCCAGAAAATCTAATGCGTAAGAGAACGAAATCCCTTGTAAATAAAAACGATATAAAAATTTGGCTCAACAGCCAGAAAGGGCCAGAAGATAGCGCCATCAGCCGAAATAAATTTATAAATAATATTATTGCAGATATAGAAACCGGCGAGTTAATGGCTTCGGAATGGGGCGAAGAAGAGTTTATCATTATCGTTGCATTGAATCAATTACACTCCATTCACGAATCTTCCCATTCTAAAAAATACCTTGTTTTATTTGAAGATTCGGCTGGCACCATTTACAGGGGAGAATTAGGAATAATAACTCCTGAACAGGATACAGCCGGCTTTTCTCAAAAAGACATTCCAAACATTATCATAAATAATAACATTGGATTTTATGGAACCTTACAATATGTAAATTTCTATGATTACCAATTTGCGAAAAAACAATTTGCAGGCGCTATCAAATCTTACGAAGGTAGCTGGGGTGCAAGGGTAGCATTAGGTGATGGTTGTACGCATTGGTATCTGCTGCACATAGATTATGATTTAACTACAGGGGAAATTTTAGACTATTATACTCTGGACCTGGGCTGTCTTTCCTGCGCGCCAAACAGCCTTTGTGATGAGTTGGATGGCTTTGGTGGTGGCGGTGGGGTGTTGGAGCAAATTGAAAAGGTGGACACCGTTGTTACAAGAACAATGGTTTCAATGGTGGAAATACCTGGATATAATGTTTGGGAAATATTGTCTGATTGGCGGATAAGAGGGACGCGAAATAAACATAACCCATCGTTAAATAGGTATACCAATATAGATTTTTTGAATAAAAGTGGCGTTATTCGTCCCCCTGGGCAAATTGTAATTACCCACACTCATCTGTACTATTTCTTCATTCAGAGTCAAAGTGTGACTACATCCATATATGCAGGAGGGGCAAGTGGAACAGGTAAAATACAGTATAATTGTATCTATCCAAACCAAAGCGGAAGACAAGCAACATATACTGGCATTCATATATTCACTCCGGAGGAGCTTGGCTTATGAGAAATATAAAAATCTTACTCGTATCATTCCTGTTCATTTTTTCGTACTGTAACAGCACAACAAATTTATCAGATTCCCGGCAGATGATAAAAGCCAGATTACACTTTTTCCGATATTGGGTAAACCCGATTTTTGATGTAACTGATTCCTATGACGATTTTTGGTACAGAGATAGCAGCCTGATTTTTAAGTTCAACACAATAATGTTAGTAGATAAGGCAGACAGCAGCAGGAAAAGGGCAACATTGGAAACCCTTAATTATACCTTTATTAACCTGCGAAATTATACCTGTCAGGATTATGTTGAGTTTAACGATACCGCTATGCCGGTTAACAATTACAAACTGGGGCCTGCCGACTCTGCATTTAAATTCCATGCCCGAATAAGTGACTCTACCGGTTTAAAAAGGGATATGGCAAAATATACAAGGATATCAGACAGCATAGAAAACGGGAAAAAATATAAACGGTATTTTACCATAAAAACCTTTGCCGATAGTTTCGTGGTAAAACGAATGGTATTCGTATCAAAGGAAAATTATGCTCCTTATTTCCGGGGAGATATGCTTACAACCATTAAATTAGGCAAGAACGAATACATAACTAAATCTATTGACCTTCATAATGATACAATAACATCAGCAAGCCTTACCGAAAACCTTTCAAATCAAATAACTCCCTTCGATATTAAGGTTTTTGAGAAGTGGAAAGAAAACAACCGCCATCCTCATTTGCCTTTAATAACGGCGAATGAAGCCAGCAAAATTATTTTTGATACAACCTCTAAAATATACTTTAAAAATTTGGAAAACATTAGAACTGGAAAAAATTAATTCTTCGACTTATCAATAATCACATAAATGGTATCTACCACCCTGCCGCACACTATCTTCTTTACCAAAAATATTGCTTACCGGGTTGCGGTCCAAGATTTGTACTCCGGTAATAAAATGATTTGTTTCTCCCCGGTTGCTGAACCAGTTTTTACCAAAGGTTTCGTGGTAGGTAAGTTTCACCTTCCAGCCATGAAAGGCAGCGCTGTCTATTTGATTGATAACCGCCTGATCTTCCCGGTCGTTATCAATTGAAAATTCAAAATCCTTCATCGTACTGTTCATACCGGTTTGGGTTACGTGCAGTTCGCCCTCCAAGGATTTCCATACCAGGCCCGTACTTGAAAACTGGGTAATCAGGCCAATCCTTTCGCCATTCGAATAGTTTTCGGAACAGCCTGAAAATAATAAAGTCGTCAGGAAAAAGATCGCTACAGATCCTGCCCTAAAAAAATACAAATTCTTCATAATCGATTTACCGAGAAATATTTATCCCTAAAAAGTAAAGATCAGGATAATAAATGAAGGAAAAAATCTTTTCGATAACCCCGGAGAAAAGCGATTCAAATCTACATTACTCATCTGTCATCAGCGGCAATTCGCTCAGCCATACCGGCTTCCCGTTTTCACTTTTCACCGCTGCGCAATGCAATCCATTTGTTACAACAATGATAGCGGCTCTCAAAACCGTATTGTAAGCCAGTACCTGCTCCAACACATCTTCAGAAAGCGGCACTTTCATTTCTTTACATTCAATTAATAAGTAAGGCTGGTGGTCCCGGTTATAAACTACTACATCAAACCGCTTTTTCAACTCTCCAACCTGGATACCTTTTTCCACTGCTATTAACGCTAAGGGATACCCTAAAACGAGATGGAGGTATAAAATAATATTCTGCCTCACCCATTCCTCGGGGATAACCTTCAGCCACTTCTTCCGAATAGGGCAGAATATCTTCTCTACTCCTCCTTCGGTCTTAAGTTTTGGCTTCTCTGCAGGAAAAAAAATTCGGATCATCACCTGCAAATATCGCAAGAGATGACCAGGAACCGAAAGCTTTAATTGGTGGCTAGCCCGGCATCAATATTACCCCATCCAAACAAGGAATTTTTTACAGGGTAATTCGATGCATTCACAATTAGTTTATTCAGGATTTGATCCCGGTTATAAGCAGGATACCGGCTCCACACCAGGGCCGCAATACCGGCCGTAGTGGCGGTAGCTACCGAGGAACCTCCCACTGTACTGGGGGTATTTCCAAAAGCAGCAAGAGTGATAGGGTGCCTGCTGTCTGTAGCCCTTTCCATTACTACGGTGAAATCGGTCTGGCTACCCTCATGGCAGGTGGTGCATGCCGTATTGAAACTATTATCCCGCACCCCGGTAACGGCATTCACTTCCGTCATCGAGGCAGGGAATATCACCCCAAACCATCCTGCCGTCCAGCTAAAGGAAGTTCCTGCAGCGCAGAAAATAAGCTTTCCCTTTCCATAGGCAAAACGGATTGCATCCCTCAATTGCGAACTGGATGTAATCCTTCCCATACTCATACTGATAATTTTTACATCGCTCCGGTTACCCGCATTGGTAAACCCATCCGAAGTACCTTTCACTTCCCGGCTACCATCCAGAAAAACATCTTCTGCTCCCCTGCAGGTTACGAGGTTACAATTATAGGCTACTCCACAACTGGCACCATCCACTCCTCTTGGTGCAGCGGCAACGCCTGCCATACAGGTACCATGTCCACACGCATCATCCGGTGTTTCAACTGAACCATACGGAATTCCAAAAATGGTAGCGCGAGGGTAGGTTACAATCCTTTCGATGGAACGGCCAACAGAATAACCCTGATTAAATGCCGAACCCAGGTTTTCCTGGTCAAACTCCACACCCGTATCAATGATAAATACTTTTACGCCGGCTCCGGTTGATTTACCCCAGGCAGCGGGAATATTCTGATATGCATAATTCCAGGACTGTTTGCTCCCGGGAGCAATAACCGTATAGTCAACCCCGGCCGCCAATCCTGTTTCCGGTCCATTTCCATCACAACCACTATCGCTGGTAATTTTTGCTGCCACCTCCTTCGGTTCATACCCCATGGGTTCGGCATACCGCACCAGTTTGCTGCTCCTTAACTT
>JAFEAB010000022.1 GCA_018266615.1 Bacteroidota bacterium | reverse complement strand
TGGCATGATGGTTGGCGGTTCTTTTATGCAGGAAATGATGGGTCAGAAAGTGTGGCATCCTTCCGATATGGACAGGCAGCAAATGGGATTTGGCGGCCATGCCATGTGTGTAGTTGGCTACGACGTCCGGGTAGAAGGCGGGGCCTTTCAAATCATGAACAGTTGGGGGCCCGAATGGGGGCAAAACGGATTTGCGTATATCCGTTATGGTGATTTCAGGGATTTCGTTAAGGAAGCTTACGGCCTGGATCCACTCCCCAAAAGGGGCGCTGCTCTGAATATTGCTTTTGAATGCAACATCGGACTGCTGGATAATGCAACTAAATCATCCATTCCCATCCGGGTGAAATCGGGTAATATATTTGAAACCAGTAAACCGATTGCAAAGGGTTCCACATTCAAAATTGAACTTCGTAATGCCGTTGAATGTTATGCGTATATTTTTACACCCGATTCAACCGGTACCAGTTTTGTACTGTTTCCATACAAACCCATTCATTCCCCTTATTTTGGCATTACCGGTTACCGGTTGTTCCCCAGGAAAGAGTCCATCCAGGCAGATGCCATCGGGGATAAAGATTTTATGGCAATCGTGGTGAGCAAGCATCCCCTGGATTATCAAGCCATCAACAACCAGATTAACCAGGCTCAGGGAGATAACTATACGGAGAAGTTTAACCGGGTAATGGCTTCCATGGCAGAGCGAAATGTGAATTTCAGCAGTGGCCAAAACAACAGTGTGTATTTTAAAACTCAGGCAGCCGAAAAAGATCAGGTGGTTGCATGTATTGTGGAGATCGATAAGCAATAACTTCTCCCCGCATGAAGAACGCCCAGAAATTTTTAGACCTTGTTCAGCATCCCATACGGTTCAGGGTTTTTTTACTTACCAAATTACCCTCTGCATTCTTCAGTGGTTTGCGTATTAACTATGTAGACCATAACCAGGCAAGGGTAAAAATCAAATACGGCTGGTTTACTAAAAACCCATTCCGCAGTACCTATTTTGCATGCTTAAGCATGGCTGCTGAAATGAGTACCGGGATACTGGCCTGGATGAATGTATATGGTAAAAAACCGCCTGTTTCAATGCTGGTGATTAGAACAGAAGCAAATTTTTTAAAAAGGGCAACCACTTCAACCCTATTTACCTGTGAAGACGGACCTGCCATTTCGCAGGCTGTGGACGAAGCCTTTGCCTCTGGAAAAACAGTAAATTTTGCCGCTCGCAGCACCGGCAGAAACGAATCCGGAGAAATTGTTGCCGAATTTATAATCACCTGGTCATTTAAAGCAAAACCGACTGAAAGGCTGGAAAGTAACGATAGCCAAAAAATCCTAAATAACTAACTTGCACCCTTAAACAGTTATTATACTTAAATACCATGGCTAAAGAGTTGCGAAGGCTGGAAGCGTTAGAATATCATGCCAAAGGGCGGCCAGGGAAAATTGAGGTAGTTCCAAGTAAAGACGCAAAGACCCAGCGGGATCTTTCTCTTGCCTATTCCCCGGGGGTGGCTGAACCTTGTAAAGAAATAGCATCGAATCCGGATGACGTATATAAATATACGGCAAAAGGGAATCTGGTAGCCGTTGTGAGCAATGGCACCGCAGTTTTGGGGCTGGGAAATATCGGACCTGCAGCCAGTAAACCCGTTATGGAAGGAAAGGGCGTCCTTTTTAAAATATTCGCCGATATTGATGTTTTCGATATTGAGATAAATGAAACCGACCCACAAAAAATTGTAGATATTGTAGCAGCCCTTGAACCTACATTTGGCGGCATCAACCTCGAAGACATCAAGGCTCCTGAATGCTTCTTTATTGAGCAGGAATTAAAAAAGCGTTGTTCCATTCCCGTTATGCACGACGATCAGCATGGAACTGCCATCATTTCTTCGGCCGCGTTGTTGAATGCGCTCGAAATCCAAAAGAAGAAAATCGACAAAGTAAACTTTGTGGTAAATGGCGCAGGTGCTGCGGCAATGGCCTGCATCCAATTGTATGTTTCCCTGGGTGCCAAACATGCAAATTTTACTGTTTTTGATAAGGATGGCGTTTTACATAAAGGACGCAACGATATAGATGAACTCAAAAGGCCATTTTGTAAAGAAGAAAAATACAAGGACCTGAACCTCGAAAAAGCGATGAAAGGAGCCGATGTGTTTGTAGGGCTTAGCGTGGGGAACGTGGTAACACCCGAAATGGTGAAATCAATGGCGAAAAACCCGATCGTGTTTGCCATGGCCAACCCCGACCCCGAAATTTCGTACCGGCTTGCCAGCGAAACGAGAAAGGACCTGATCATGGCCACCGGCCGCAGCGACTTTCCCAATCAGGTAAATAATGTTTTAGGATTTCCCTACATATTCCGTGGCGCGTTAGATGTTCGGGCCCGGCAAATAAATGAATCTATGAAGCTGGCCGCGGTACATGCACTTTGTGCCCTTGCAAAATCGCCCGTTCCGGATATAGTAAACCTGGCATATAACCAGAAAAATATGGGCTTCGGCCCCGATTATATCATCCCCAAACCGGTTGACCCCAGGCTGCTTAGCACCGTTGCTCCTGCTGTGGCTAAAGCCGCAATGGAGAGTGGGGTGGCCCGGGTGAAAATTGAAGACTGGGATGCCTATGTAATTGAAATGAATAAACGCCTGGGGCTCGATAACCAGTTGAGCCGGGTATTAGGTAACAAAGCCAAAAGTGATCCAAAACGGGTTGTATTTGCTGATGCGGAAAACATAAAAATTTTAAAAACGGCGCAATTAGCCAAGGAAGAGAAAATCGGGTTCCCGATTCTTTTAGGCGATCCAAAGACCATTGATAAAATTGCCACTGTTAATTCCATTGATATTGAGGGGATGCCTATCATTAATCCCAAGGACCCCGATACCGAAGATGTAAGAAGGCAATTTGGAGATTTATTTTTTGCCAAACGACAGAGAAAAGGAGTAAACCGCTACGAAGCATTTAAAGCCATGAAAGACCGTAACCATTTTGGTTGTATGATGGTTGAAACAGGAGAAGCGGATTGCATGATAAGCGGGCTAAGCAGAAACTACCCCGATACCATTCGTCCTGCTATCGAAATAATTGGTACCGAGCCCGGGGTGAAAAAAATTGCCGGTATGTACCTGCTTTTTACAAAACGGGGTCCCTTATTTCTGGCCGATACCACGGTAAACTTTAATCCCACCGCAGAAGAGCTTGCCGAAATAACACTCCTGGTTGCCAAGGAAGTAAAGCACTTTAATATTGTACCCAAAATTGCCATGCTTTCCTATTCCAATTTTGGAAGCAGCAATTCCCAGGAAGCCAGCCTGGTATCAAAAGCGAGAACCATCGTAAAAGAAAAATCACCCGAATTAATTTGCGATGGGGAAATGCAGGGGATCCTTGCCTTCAATAAAGAACTGCTGAAAGAAAATTATCCATTTTCCGAATTAGCCAGTTCCGATGTGAATACGCTAATTTTCCCTAACCTTTCTGCAGGAAATATCGCCTATAACCTCCTCCAGGAAGTAGGGGGTTCTGATAGCATTGGCCCTATTCTCCTGGGATTAAACAAGCCGGTGCATGTGTTACAATTGGGCAGCTCGGTCAGGTCAATTTATAATATGGTGGTAATTGCGGTGGTAGATGCACAGGCAAAATCTAAAACCAATGCCAGCGAAGAAATAAAAAAGAGCAGGTGGTGGAAAAGATCGGGAAAATCAGGCGATTAAACGCATCGTACCGGTCAACAATTAAAATCTGTACAGGGCTATAATTTTACCGAATGAAACTAATCAGCCATTTTGGAAAATATATATTGATGCTGAAAGGGATGTTCAGCAAGCCGGAAAATGGAAAACTGTACTGGAAAGAATTCATGCACCAGTGCAATGAAATTGGAATTGGATCACTCGGAATTGTTACCATTATTTCCGTTTTTATGGGGGCAGTTAGTGCTGTTCAAACTTCCTACCAATTGGTAAGCCCCGTGATACCCCGAAGTACCATTGCCCAGATAGTACGCGATACCGTTATCCTGGAATTTGCACCAACGCTGGTTTGTATTGTACTGGCCGGTGTTATTGGAAGTAAAATTGCCAGTGAACTGGGAAATATGCGGGTTAGTGAACAAATTGATGCATTGGAAATTATGGGAATCAACACCAAGACCTACCTGATTATGCCCAAAGTGGCTGCTGCATTAATTACCCTTCCCCTGTTGATCATAATTGCTATGGTTTTGGGAATTTGGGGTGGCCGCTTTGCGGGTTCCATGTCGGGTATTCTTTCACCCTATATTTTTGATACCGGCCTGATGAAAGACTTTGTTCCTTATAATGTTTTGTTCGCCCTGATTAAAGGATACACTTTTTCATTTCTGATCAGCACCATTTCTGCCTATTTCGGATATTATGTATCAGGGGGCTCCCTCGAAATCGGCCGAAGTGCCACCCGGTCTGTAGTGGTAAGTTGTATCATGATACTCCTGGCAGACTATATCCTGGCGGCCATCCTCCTATAATTTTTTGCATGATCGAATTAAAAAATATACACAAAAGCTTTAACGGGAAAATGGTGTTGGATGGCATCAGCCATGTAATGCAACCGGGGAAGGCCAACCTGATAATTGGAAGCAGCGGTAGCGGAAAAACGGTATTGCAAAAGTGCCTGGTTGGTTTAATTACTCCCAATGAAGGCGAAATACTTTATAATGGGAAAGACCTCCTGAAAATGTCGGATGAGGAAAAAAAGGAATTACGACAACAAATCGGAATGCTGTTCCAGGGTTCTGCCCTATTTGATAGTATGACGGTGGAGCAAAATGTGAAATTTCCACTGGATATGTTTACCAAAGACGGCCCGCATAAAAAGCAGGACCGGGTGAACCAGGTGCTGGAAAGGGTAAACCTCGTTGGAAGCAATAAAAAATATCCTTCCGAAATTAGCGGAGGGATGAAAAAGAGAGTGGCCATTGCCAGGGCCATCGTACTGAACCCAAAATATCTTTTTTGTGATGAACCCAATTCGGGCCTGGATCCACAAACTTCTATGCTCATTGATCAATTGATTCATGAAATAACGGTGGAATACAATATGACCACCGTAATCAATACGCATGATATGAATAGTGTAATTGATATTGGGGATAACATCATGTATATAGCCAGGGGCCGGAAAGAATGGTCGGGCACTAATAAGGAGATTATCTATTCAAAGAATAAAATGTTGAATGAGTTCATCTTTGCTTCAAAATTTATGCAACTGGCTAAGAATTTGCGCATCATGCAGGATAAAGGACTCATCGACCCGGAAGGTAATATAATGGGTTGACCCCCGGAAATATTGGTTTTACCCCCTATCTTTGCGCCACATTTTTTTTCAAAAAATAGTCATTCCCATGTCGGTATTGGTAAATAAAGGATCCAAAATCATTGTACAGGGTTTCACAGGAACCGAAGGCACTTTCCACGCAACCCAAATGTTGGAATACGGAACCCAGGTTGTGGGAGGGGTTACACCCGGGAAAGGCGGAACAATGCACCTGGAAAGGCCTGTTTTCAATACTGTATCCGATGCGGTGAAGACCACAGGTGCTGATGTGAGTATCATTTTTGTACCCCCTGCCTTTGCAGCAGATGCCATCCTGGAAGCGGCAGAAGCCGGTATTGGTTTGGTAGTCTGTATTACCGAAGGTATCCCGGTACAGGATATGGTAAAAGTTAAACACGTTCTTCAGGGTTCAAACACAAGGCTCATCGGCCCAAATTGCCCCGGGGTAATTACCGCCGAAGAATGTAAAGTAGGCATCATGCCAGGGTTTATTTTTAAGAAAGGAAGAATCGGTATTGTATCCAAATCCGGGACACTCACCTATGAAGCGGCCGACCAGGTTGCCAAAGCCGGACTTGGAATCTCCACTGCCATAGGTATTGGCGGAGATCCGATCATTGGAACAACTACCAAGGAAGCAGTTGAATTATTTATGAATGATAAGGATACCGATGCCATTGTAATGATTGGTGAAATAGGTGGCGGTATGGAAGCAGAAGCTGCCCACTACATCAAATCGGTGAACAATAAAAAACCGGTGGTAGGTTTCATCGCAGGACAAACTGCTCCTCCCGGAAGAAGGATGGGCCATGCCGGTGCTATTGTGGGTGGTGCAGATGATACGGCTGCCGCCAAGATGAAGATCATGGCTGAATGTGGAATCCATGTGGTGGCAAGCCCAGCAGATATTGGAAAAACCATGGCAGAGGCACTCAAAAAATAAAGGGACCGGCCTATGCCGATCCCCATCCAGTAGTTTTCAGTAGGTTAATCTTTATAACTCATTAAGAACCGGTTCAGTTCCTCTTTTGAACTGCTATAGGTCAGCTCATCGTTAATCTTGAAATAATTTTCTCGGTCTACGGTTTTAGGATACGCTGTTTTTGCGATATCCAGTTTGCTTTCATCAAAACTGAACAAGGCCATCATTTCCCTCACCTGGTTAACCTTGAAATAATTTACTCCAATCACCTGTTTTGCAATCAATAACCTTTCGTTATCAAACCCCTGATTTTTCATGGTTTGAATAACCCCACTAAAATCAGTTGCACTCATGGGTTGCCTGTAATCGGGCCTTCCGGGATAGTCAGGGTAATTGGGATTACTGGGATAATTGGGGTAATCCGGATCATAATCATCATACCGCACGGCAAATTCATCTTTAAACACCCGGCCATTTCGGTTTATCATGAAATCCATTTGCGATTGATACCTTACATTAATTCGGGCACTATATATCTGCCGGCCGATCTGCGACCTTACATATCTTCCTTGTTGCATGATTCGGAGGCTGTGGTTTCCGGGCCTGACCTGGATATACACCTCATTGTTCCTGTCTGGTCTGTGTTCCCGTCCATCTAAATACACCGTGTACGGCTGGTTAAATGAACCGCTTACAGACACAACGGATGAACCATAGTCGGAATTTCTGTGCCGTTCAGCATCCTGTGAATTTGCACTGAAGAAAGAAAAGAAAAATAAAAGGGTAAAAATTTGTCTCATAGCTAAATTTTTTTTGTTTAACGCAATCGTCTGAGTTTATTTTGGAATAAAGGTTAAAAACAAATTAGATAAGAAAAAGTTAAGGTACAAACTTCCCAAACCCTAAGCGTGTAAAATGATCCTTAAAATTAAGGGAATGGAAGAATCTGTTATAGTCCATTTAATGACCTGGCAGGCGCATAATTTTTAAATCTATTTTTCCAAATGTTGAACCTGGGATTGAATCGGGGAGGTATCCATTTGGATTACAATACGATTTTCTGATTCTTTAAAAATCCAGTATCCGGCAACCTGTGTCCACCCTAATTTCCCGGAATATAATTCCTATCCGCGTTTCAAACAGGACTCGCCAAATAAAAGTTAAAGAAAAAAGACAGGCAGGGTTATGAAGAATCACAGGTTCAATCATCCCTTACTTTTATAAACCAACTTTGTAACTTGTACTAAATACTGCTACTATGCGCTATGTATTCCCCTTTTTAATAGGAATATCATTTCTTATCTTTTTTCCAGAATGGCTTATGGCACAAAAATTTCCGGATTACAATAAAGAATGGGCCCAGGTTACCTCCTTCACCGAAAAAGGATTGATAAATTCGGCAAGAAATGAAGTAAAATTAATTCTCCAAAAAGCGATTAGTGAGAATAATTCACCTCAACAAGTTAAAGCGGCCTTATACCTTATGAAATTTACCTTGATAAAGGAAGAGTCGCCGGTAAAGGCAGCTATTGGCTTTATAGACAGCCTTCAGGGCAGATCAACGGAGCCTGTAAAATCAATGCTTTTGAGTCTTAAAGCAGATTTACTTGCCGGGAATCTGCTGCGGAACCAATATCGCATCAAAACCATTACGCAACTGGCCAATGAATCCGGGGATAATATTGATTTATGGTCAGAAGAAAAATACAAGAAAGAAATTGCAGAAAACTATGCGCGTTCATTACACAATGAAAAAGATTTAAAATCCTTTTCACTCGCTTCATTTGAAAGTATCCTGAATAAGGGAGAAAATACAAACGGCTTATGGCCCACCCTTTTCGACCTGTTGGCGAACAGGGCCATCAACGGGCTCTCGTCAATTTTGAAAATCGGGGTGCAACCCTTAGGCGCACTCGAAATAAACCAAAAAGAATATTTTGGCCCGGCCGAACAATTTATTGCAATACCCGTCACTGCAACTCATAAACCCGACATTTTAGCTGAAATTATTTCCATTTACCAAACGCTCCTGAAATTTCATCAACGAGATGCCAACCCGGCTGCATTCATTGACGCAGACCTTCAACGATTAAAATTTGTTCGTGAAAAAACTACCCTGCCATCACCGGATTCCTTCTTTGAAACCGCACTTCTAACCCTCGAAAATAAATTCAATAATACTCCCGAATTGGCCGAAGTGATGGCTGAAAGAGCCAGTTTATATTACAACCAGGGGCAGCAATATGATTATCCTTCAAAATTGAACTATAAAAATGAAATCAGGCGGTGTTACGACTTGTGCCAAACAATTATTCACAAATACCCAAAAAGTTATGGGGCTCAACTTGCCGGCAATTTACTCAGTAATATTTTGCAACCTTCCCTTCAGGTAAGTACCGAAATGGTAATTGTACCTGGGGAGCCTTTTAAAACTTTGGTGACATTTAATAATGTAAAGAATATCTATTTCAGGTTGTATAAGGTCTCCTCCCAGGAAATAAAGGATTTCAACAACCGGTATTACGATACCGATAAATTGAAGGCTTTCCTGAATAAGAAAATATACAAAGATTCAAATTTAGTCTTACCAAAAGTGGATGATTACCGCGAACATAAAACGGAGATTGCTTTTGAAGCAATCCCTTCCGGAAATTACATACTTATCGTATCCAATGAATCGGCATTTTCATTAAATACGAGCCTTATCATTGCAAAACCTCTATATATCAGTAACCTGGCTATTTTATACGATCAGGAAAAAAATGTAACCGTTGTGAACCGAAGTAATGGGCAGCCCGTACCCTATGCTCGTGTTCAACTTTGGATAAAACAGTACAATAACAAGACCTATGGGTATGATTGGAAAAGAAAGGGTGAAGTAGAAATTACCGATACCAATGGGCATACTGAAATCAAAAACTGGGATGATGAAACTTATTATGGAAATTTCATAGAGGTAACAACAAACAACGATCAACTTGCCACGCAGGAACAATTTTATTTATATCGTAATCCGGGGTTTTCAGAAAAGGAAAAGGAAGGATTTATTTTTACCGACAGGGCCATTTATCGGCCGGGGCAGAAAGTTTTTGTAAAAGGAATCCTTTACAATATTCATTCCCGGTTAAACAAATCAATTGCGGCAAATACAGAAAGCAAACTCAGCTTATTGGATGCGAATGGGATTAATGTAAAGGAAATTCCTGTTAAGACGAACGAGTTTGGCTCTTATGCTGCGGATTTTGATTTACCTGCCACCGGGTTAACAGGGGTTTTCACCCTGACAGACAGTTACTCTCTTGCCACAAACAGCATACGGGTTGAGGAATATAAACGCCCCAAATTTAAAGTTACCCTGGATAAGCCCATGGGTAATTTTCGAGTAGGAGATACCGTTATCATAAAGGGATCTGCAATGGCCTATGCCGGAAATAGTATTTCAGCGGCCCGGGTAACTTATCATGTTACCCGCGAACCCCGTTTCCCCGAATGGTGGTACTATTATCGGTATTTTCAACCTCCTGCTTCAAAGGCGGAAATTGCCAGTGGTGAATTAGCCACCGATGAATCAGGGGGATTTCAAATTCGTTTTAATGCCATTCCGGATGAGAGCATCGACCGGGCATCACAACCCCGGTTTAATTATCAATTATCGGTTGATGTAACAGATATCAACGGGGAAACCCGATCTTCCTCTTTAACCATTACGGCCGCTTATCAATCCATGTTGTTGGATATTGTATCTCCCGAAAAATTGAGTTCCGACAGCCTTAACAGCATCCTGATCTTCAGTAAAAACCTTTCAGGGAATACAGTTCCGGCCACCATCACCACTCAGCTCCTTTATTTAAAAGATCCGCATAAAATTTATAAAATGCGCTATTGGGAAATCCCCGATGTATTCTCAATGACTAAAACCGAACACGACCGGCTTTTCCCATTCGATCCATATCAAAATGAGGATCAAATTTCAAGCTGGGCAGTGGAAAGAAAAATGTTGGACCGTACAGACACCACCAGTGAATCCGGAAAATATACCCTTGGCTTTAGCCAATTGCCTTCCGGGTGGTACAAAATAATTGCCTTCACCAAGGACATATCCGGTGATACCATTAGAGCAGAAAAGATTCTGATGATCACCGATGGGAACGGAAATTTTGGAGGCACACAACCGGCTATCACCCTTATTTCCAACAAAAAGGTTATGGAGCCCGGTGAAACAGGAACAATCCGTATCCAATCAGGATTTGAAAAAATATATGTTATTGCCACCCAATCCATCATCGATAGAAAGGCTATTGATTATTACAACATTAAACTTGATGACCCATTAAAAATTCAAGTACCTGTCGACTCCTCCTGCCTTGGCGGCATTGGATATGCTGCTGTAACGGTAATGCGCAACCGATACTATAATTCAAACACATTAATTCATGTTCCATTTTCCGGAAAGGAACTGGATATTCGTTATGAGAGTTTCCGGGATAAACTGGAGCCGGGAACAAAGGAAACCTGGACAGTTCATATAAATGAAAGGAAAAACAAAAATAGAATAACGGAAGTCCTGGCCAGTATGTACGATGCCTCTCTCGATCAAATTGTAGGACACAATTGGGCGCAGTTATCTTCCCTTTGGCCAGACAATCCCTTTGCTCATTCTTTTACGGGACTATCTTTTAAGGCAGGCACCGGTTCTTTAATTGCTAATCCGCCTCAAAAAGGATATACAGGTACAAATAAAATTTACCCTAATTATGCTGAAAAACTGGCAATGGGCCTTGGTGGCGGAAGGTATTATATGCAAAGAAATTCATTTGCCAATGCAGAGGCTGTGATGGAAGGCGCTCCCGGCAGCCCGAAAATGCTGGATGACAGGGGAGCCCAAAATAAAAGTGAGGAAGTGTCTTTTTCTTTTAATACAAAGAAAAATAGAGAAGTTGAACCCGATGAAACGCTTTCGCAAGGCAAAAGTGAAGGCGAACAAGTACCCTTACGAAGCAATTTTAATGAAACTGCATTCTTCTTCCCGCAATTAAAGACGGATTCAAACGGAAATTCTTCATTTAGTTTTTCCATCCCTGAAGCACTTACCCAATGGAAATTAATGACCATGGCACATACCCCAGATCTGGCATCGGGTTATGATGAACGATTTGTAGTTACCCAGAAGAAACTGATGGTACAACCAAACCTTCCCCGGTTTATTATGGAGGGCGACAGGATTGAGATTCCTGTAAAAATTGTAAATCTTTCAGATAAGGAATTTTCCGGATCCTCAAACCTGGAGTTATTTGATCTGGCTTCCGGTAAGCCGGTAGACGGGTGGTTCCAAAATCAGTTTCCCAACCAATATTTCAAAATAGCCCCAGGCCAATCGGTCATACTTTATTTCCCGGTTGCTGTTCCTGTAAATTTCAATTCGGCCTTAAAATGGCAGATTAAGGCTATTACCAACGATAAGCTTTATTCGGATGGGGAGACAGATGCTTTGCCGGTACTTACAAATCGGGTATTGGTTACCGAAACACTACCCATGTACAGTTCAGCACCCGGAAAAAAGAATTATTCTTTCAATAAACTCATAAACCAGGGCGAAAATCAACGTATCAGCAATTACCGATATACCATTGAGTATAGCTCTAATCCGGCCTGGTATGCCGTTCAGGCGCTTCCCTACCTGATGGAATTCCCCTACGAATGCGTGGAACAGACTTTTAACCGGTATTATGCCAATAGCATTGCCGCAGGCATCATCAACAAGTATCCCAAAATAAAATCCATTTTTGAACAATGGAAAACCAAAGACAGCAGTGCCCTATTAAGTAACCTTGAAAAGAATCAGGAATTAAAATCAGCTTTGTTGGAAGAGACGCCCTGGGTAATGCAGGCCAAAAGTGAAAGCGAAAGAAAACAAAGGATTGCCGGACTATTTAATTTAGAAAAATTAGGGGCCGAACAATTCAGGGCGTTGAACAAAGTAATAGACGCTCAGCAATCCAATGGAGGTTTTAGCTGGTTTAAGGGTGGTGAACCAAACCGGTATATGTCGCAATACATTCTTACAGGGCTTGGACATTTGATAAAGCTTAAGGTATTGGATGATGCCAACACAGCCCTTATTAATGACCTCATTACTTCGGGGATACGGTACGCAGATAATGAAATAGTGAAAGAATACCAGGAACTAATAAGAACGAAGCAGAACCTGAAAGATGACCATCTTTCCTATTTGGCTATCCAATATTTATACTTAAGATCGTTTTATCCCGAAATCGAGTTAAGCACTCATACAAAGCAAGTAATAAATTATTTTGAAGGCCAACTCAAAAAATACTGGCTCAGGCAATCAAAATATATGCAGGCAATGGGGGCTTTAGCATTAGAAAGAACGGGAGAACATAAAACTGCATCCGGAATCTTAAAGTCGTTAAAAGAAAACGCATTATTCAGTGATGAAATGGGTATGTACTGGGCAGAGTTCAACCGGGGCGGCTATTATTGGTACCAGGCCCCCATTGAAAGTCAGGCCATGATGATTGAAACTTTCACAGAAATTGATAAAGATTCTAAAACAATCAATCTATTAAAAACCTGGTTGCTGCGCCAGAAACAAACACAGGACTGGGGTACAACCAAAGCCACTGCCGAAGCCTGCTATGCGTTATTAATTGGGGGAGATGACTGGCTCGGTAATTCGGAAACAGTTTCCATTAGTTTGGGAGGGAAACCGGCAGACATGCCTCCGCCTGAAGCGGGAACGGGCTATCAGAAGAAGATTTACGATGAAAAAGAAATAAGTCCATCACTCGGCAGGATCACGGTAGAGGTTCCCGAACAGGGTAAACACGGCAATGCCGTAACCTGGGGAGCTGCCTACTGGCAATATTTTGAAGACCAGGATAAAATAAGTGCAGCAGCTTCCGGCATAACTGTAAAAAAGAAAATTTTAATTGAAAAGAATTCTGACAAGGGGCCGGTGCTGGTTGAACTTAAACAGGGTGAAGAATACCATGTAGGTGATAAAGTAAAAATCAGGTTGGAAGTTACGGCTGACCGAAACCTGGAATATGTTCACTTAAAAGATACAAGGCCTGCCACATTAGAACCAGGAAATATACTGAGCGGTTATCAATGGCAAAACGGACTGGGGTATTACCAAAGCACCCGCGATGCCAGCACCAATTATTTCTTTCATTGGCTTCCCAAAGGGACTTATGTGTTCGAATACCCGGCCTTTATATCCCAGCGGGGTGATTTTAGCAGCGGCTTGGCCACCTTACAATGTATGTACGCCCCCGAATTCAGTGGCCATAGCAGTGGACAGCGATTGGAAGTGGGTAACTAATTCGCAGCCGCCGGTTCTGGCTTATATTTGCATCCCTGTTTGATTACCTGTATTACAGCTTTCGAACAGGGATTTTTAAATTAACAGCGAAGATTATGTACAGATCAGCAACCTGCGGTGAGCTCAGGTTAAATGATGTAAATAAAACGGTAACCCTTGCAGGATGGGTGCAAACCATCCGGAAATTCGGAAGTATAAGTTTCGTAGACCTCCGCGACCGGTATGGCATTACGCAACTTTTGTTCTCTGAAGCCCTGAATAAACAACTGGAAGAAAATCCATTAGGACGGGAATATGTATTACAGGTAACCGGTACCGTAAGTGAGCGCTCCAACAAAAATCAACAGATCCCAACTGGCGATATAGAAATTAATGTATCTGATTTTAAAATTTTAAACAAATCCATTACTCCCCCCTTCACCATTCAGGACGATACCGATGGCGGGGACGACCTGCGGATGAAATACCGGTTTCTGGATCTGAGGCGTCAGCAAATTCTGAAAAATCTCGAATTACGGTATGCCGTAGGCAGGAGCGCCAGGAACTATCTTCATGAAAATCAGTTTATGGATATTGAAACGCCATTTCTGATAAAATCGACCCCGGAAGGGGCAAGGGATTTTGTGGTGCCCAGCCGGATGAACCCCGGGCAGTTTTATGCCCTTCCCCAGTCTCCGCAAACGTTTAAGCAATTACTCATGGTAAGCGGGTACGACCGGTATTACCAGATAGTAAAGTGTTTTAGAGATGAAGACCTTCGCGCCGACCGACAGCCGGAGTTTACCCAGATAGATTGCGAAATGGCCTTTGTGGAACAGGAAGATATCCTGGCAATGTTTGAAGGAATGATTAAAAGGATATTTAAGGATGTAAAAAATATTGATTATTCCGAAAGCGTGGAACGGATAACATGGGAAGAAGCCATGTGGCAATACGGAAATGATAAACCGGATATCCGTTTTGAAATGAAATTGGCCAACCTTAAAAAACCTCCCACGGTATTTCACCAAAAAGAAGACTACAGGCAATTGATTGGAGGAGCGGACTTTAAAGTGTTTGATGAAGCGGAGACGGTTATTGCCATTTCGGTACCCGGCTGTTCAGAATTCACCCGAAAACAAACGGATGAACTAACGGAATGGGTTAAACGCCCACAAATTGGAATGAAGGGACTGGCATTTATTAAATGCAATGCAGATGGAAGCCATAAGAGCAGTATCGATAAGTTTTATACGGCAGAAAGATTGAAACAAATTTCCAATGCAGCATCTGCCCAACCCGGTGATCTTATATTGATTTTAGCTGGTCCGGAAGAAAAGACAAGGAAAGCAGCCAGCGATCTGAGAATGTATATGGCCGAGAAACTGGGCTTCCGGAAAGCAGCAGCGTTTAAACTTCTTTGGGTAGTAGATTTCCCGTTGTTTGAATATGCTGAAGAGGAAAACCGTTGGGTTGCACGCCACCATCCCTTTACGGCACCCAAGCCTGACCAAATTGAAACCATGATTGCCCACAGTCCGCGTATTGACGACCCGGCCAACTACCTGGCCCATCCGTATGCTTCCATCAAAGCCAATGCGTACGACCTCACATTAAACGGGAATGAAATTGGTGGAGGCTCCATCCGCATATACCAACGCGAACTGCAGGAAAAGATGTTTGAAGCGCTCGGTATGAACCAGGAAGAACAACAGCACAAATTCGGGTTCCTGCTTGGAGCCTTTGAATATGGCGCTCCGCCTCATGGGGGTCTTGCCTTTGGCTTCGACAGGCTTTGTGCTATCCTGGGTGGCAGCGAAGGCATTCGCGATTTTATTGCCTTCC
Source organism: Bacteroidota bacterium (assembly GCA_018266615.1). Taxonomy (GTDB): domain Bacteria; phylum Bacteroidota; class Bacteroidia; order Chitinophagales; family Chitinophagaceae; genus Ferruginibacter. The sequence continues at coordinate 6,453 of JAFEAB010000022.1, read as the reverse complement.
CCAAGAATAACAGCGGAAGAGATGTAATGCTGGATGCTCCCGGAACAATTGATCAAAAACAATTGGATGAATTGCAGATTAAATTAAATCTCCAGGACAAACTTTAATGATCCGGAACCATTTCTTATTCTGCAAACAATCCCCGCATTTATAAGGTAAATTGCATTATGCGGAAATTGTTGTTGATAGGAATAGTTCTCGGGATTACCTGTACTTCATTTGCCCAACTCGCATTTAAAGAAACCAAAAGAGAAAACCGCGACAGGCTTTACCGGAATATCATCCGGAATTCCATTAACGGCAACCTTTCAAAACCTTTAACTGACTCTACGGAAGAATACTGGCAGGATGCATTCTGGTCGATGTTGGTCATAAACTACACTTCTCCCTGGGTTAACAACAAAATTCAATATGCCTTCCAGGGCATTCATGAAAGAAGCACGGATTTCAAGCGCTCCCTCTTAGAAATGGTATACAACCTGTATCCCGGGATATATTCGGAGGAAATTAATTCCATTGCCAATACAGATACTGTACTTTCCGTTTTCGCCATGGCCGTGGCATCCTCCTTGCAAAATACCCAAAGAGATCACGAAAACATTAACAGGTTGATCCTTGAAAAAATAAAAAAGAATCCGGACCATATTTTATTAAAGCAATTGGAAGACTACTTTTTTAATAAAATAGAATATCCGGATACCGGCCAACTCCAATTGCTGCTCAGTAAAAACTTTTTACCGGGCAATGAATTATTAATCAGTATCCAGCGGCACAACCGGAATTATCCCGGGTTGATGATTTTCAGAAATGCAAATGGGGATTTCCTCAAAGACAGCAACGGCATTATAGTACATTACCCGCAACTGGCAAGAAGCCTGACGAATCTTCCCTGGTTTTTTAAAAACGGAAATACTCCGCAGGGAATATATCAGATGGCAGGGTTTAGCGTTTCCAGTTCTGCCTTTATTGGTCCTACACCCAATTTACAAATGCGTATGCCTTTCGAAATATGGCCATCCACTTTTTTGCAAACTCATCCTATCGATAGTGCCTGGCAATTAGAAAAATACAGAGACCTATTCCCAGGGCCGTTGAGAAATTTCACCCCGTTATTTCAAAGTTATTATGCCGGAAATTTAGGGCGTACAGAGATCATTGCACATGGCACTACGGTTGATCCCAAATACTATCAATCGATGCCTTTTTACCCGCTAACCCCCACCCAGGGTTGCCTTACAACTAAAGAGATCTGGGATGAAGAAACAGGAATTATTAAAGTAAGTGATCAGCGAAAAATGGTGGACGCTTTACTTGCATCCGGAGGTTCGAAGGGATATGTGCTGGTCTTTGAAATAAATGACCTACAAAAACCGGTTGAACTATCAGAAATTCTCCCCTTCCTGGAGAATCAATAACCCATTGTGGTTTGAATTGCTAATTTGGGCTGGCTGTCCGAACTTTACCCATTCAAGAATCTCTACCATGGCTGGAACACCGCTTGCAGAAAGGATGCGTCCACAAACCCTGGATGCCTTAATTGGACAGGAGCACTTAACTGGGGAAAATAGTATTTTGAGAAAGGCAATTCAGCAGGGGAAAATTCCTTCCCTGATTCTCTGGGGTCCTCCCGGGGTGGGAAAAACCACCATTGCCAATATTATAGCCCATGAAATAGATGCTCCGTTTTTCACGTTAAGCGCCATCTCATCGGGAGTAAAAGATATACGGGAGGTTATTGAACTCTCCGCAAAAAGGCCCGGAAGCATATTATTCATTGATGAAATCCACCGTTTCAATAAAGGGCAGCAGGATGCACTTTTGGGTGCGGTTGAAAAGGGAACTATTACGCTTATTGGTGCCACCACCGAAAATCCTTCATTTGAGATAAACCCGGCCTTACTAAGCAGGTGTCAGGTTTATATATTGAAGGCATTAAACAAACAGGGGCTGGAAAAACTGCTCCGTCATGCAATGGAAATGGATACAACACTCCAGGGTTTGAAAATTAATTTGAAGGAAAGTGAGGCCTTACTTAATTTTTCGGGAGGAGATGCCCGGAAATTATTGAACCTGTTTGAACTCGTAACAAATACGCTGGGAAAGAATTCAGTTATTACTGATTCTGCCGTAATGGAAATTGCCCAACAAAAGATTGCACTATACGACAAGGGGGGTGAGCAACATTATGATATTATATCGGCCTTTATAAAAAGTATGCGAGGAAGCGACCCTAACGGTGCCGTGTACTGGTTATCCAGAATGATTGCGGGAGGTGAGGATGTTAAATTCATTGCCCGGCGCATGTTGATCTTTGCCAGTGAAGACATCGGCAATGCAAACCCCAATGCGCTATTGATGGCAAACAATTGTTTCCAGGCTGTTAATGTGATTGGGTATCCTGAATCGCGGATTATCCTATCTCAATGCGCCATTTACCTGGCCAGCTCGGTAAAAAGTAACGCTTCTTACATGGCTATCGAAGATGCAATGGCTACCGTTTCAAAGACAGGCGATCTCCCGGTGCCTCTACATTTAAGAAATGCACCCACTAAACTGATGAAGGACTTAAACTACGGAAAGGACTACCAATATGCCCACCATTTTGAAAACAATTTCGTAGAACTTGAATTTTTGCCAAAAGAAATTTCGGGAAAGGTATTTTATTCCCCACAGAAAAATGCAAGAGAGGAGGAAATCAGGCGTTTCTTGAAGGAAAGATGGAAAAATAAATACGGGTACTAATGACAGATTGGAAATTATACCGGTTTGAAGAACTAACTACCGGAGTCCTTTACGATATTCTGGTATTACGTGCGGAGGTATTTGTAGTAGAGCAGGCATGCCCCTATCTGGATCCGGATGGGAAAGATAAACTCAGTCTTCACTTATGCGGATATGAAGAAAACGGCCTAATTGCATACGCCCGTTTAATACCGCCGGGGATTATGTATGAAGAAGCAAGCATCGGAAGAGTACTAAGTAAACTTACGGTTAGGCGTACCGGTATGGGCCGATTGCTGATGCAAAATGCCATAGACGCTTGCTTTAAAGAATTCTCCAATAGTCCTATCCGTATCAGCGCCCAGCTTTACCTACAAAAATTTTATGAAGAATTAGGGTTTAAAATAATAAGTAACCCCTACCTGGAGGACGACATTCCGCATATCGGGATGCGGTTAATAAAAACCTGAACCCACTTACAATATTCAGCTACTGTAGCCGTTTTACTACTGATTTCCTGCATGAAGCAGGGGATTTTAATATCCCTATCCGTAGAAAGACAAAACAGGTTGCAGATGAAAAAACACTACATCGCTGTGCGTAAGGCGCTGCTCCTCATCGCTGCTGCATCTTTCTTCTACACAAAGGCAGACGCTCAACATATAAGTTTCGGAGGCGAAAAAGCATACGTAGAAGCGGGTATCAACTTTGGCCCCACTTTTTTCTTAGGCGACCTGGGTGGGAACGCCGGATATGGAACCTATTGGCTAAAAGATGTAAACCTCGAACTCACCAAAATGATGAAGGGGGTTTTTGTTTCTGTGTATCCCAATTCCTGGATGGGGATTCGGATGGCAGGCCAAATAACCTATGTTTCGGGTGAGGATAATATCATCAATACAGATGGAGTAAATGAACTCTGGAGGAAGCAACGAAACCTCGATTTTAAGAGTACGGTTTATGAAGGATACAGCGCCGTAGAATTATTTCCCATCTCCCTTTTTCATACCAACAACCCCGATTATTCACCCACCTTTAAACCCTATGGATTTATTGGTGTTGGCGTATTTCATTTCGATCCCAAAGGTTCTCTTACCGATGCCGCCGGGAACAAAACCTGGCACCGGTTAAAACCGCTGAGTACCGAAGGAGAAGGATTTCCCGAATATCCTGACAAGAAACCTTATAGCCTTACCCAGATCAATATCCCGATGGGTTTTGGAATGAAAATCAAAGTAACGGAACGAATCAATATAGCTCCTGAGCTCCTATACCGAAAAACATTCACCGATTATATGGATGATGTTAGCACCACCTATATCGATCCCATATATTTTGATGCCCATCTCAGTCCGCAGGATGCCATTATTGCCAGAGCTATTAGCGATAAAACGTTTGGTATTGTAACGCCCGGTGTTAATCGCTATGCACCGGGAACCATGCGGGGAAATTCAAAAAATAATGATGCTTACTTTTCTATCGTTTTAAAACTGGGAGTACGCCTTGGAAAGATAGATGAAGAAGCCAGGTGGGATAAAAGAGCCAAAAGACAGACCCGATGCCCGCATTTTTATTAAGCCTCAATCTTTAAAAGGCAATTCAATAAAAAGCCTTTTCAAAAATTGGACCCTGTAGCCAACCGGGAGGCGGGATTGCAACCACTACCAAAATATCACTCACCAACAAAATGATTCTCCAGCATCCATTGCTTCGAGTCTCTAAGTGTTAATACCGGCAATTTGGTTTGCCGTGCATTTTCGCCCCATTGCTTAAATATTTCCAACTCCTCACTAGAAAGCCGGGTACTCAATTGCTGTATAAAAACAGAAGACTCTAACGCTCCATTTATAAACAAATCTGTTTGAACCACCTTGTACCCCGGATTCTTACTTTCTATAAAGGGAGCGATACGAATGAAGCGATCGTTAAACATGGAGGTTAAATAAAATACTTTTCTCAAAGTAAACTGTCCATCCGTATTTTCAACCGCCACCCGTTTATACTGAATCCCTTCCATTAGGGTATCGGGTAAATCAAACGGCGGAAACGCATAAAGCGGAGAAACACTATCCGTTTTATAAAAATTCCAACCGGGGTTATCTCCCCAATTGGCTTTAAAATTAAATACAGGTTTCTCATTCTTATCAAAACGAAGGTAATTCTGGCAAAGCCCGGTTCTTACATCCATGTAAACAAAACTCGAGGTAACCAGTTTTGCAGGCGGCCTTGTTTCAATTGGGATATTCCAATTGAATACTTCGGCCACATTCTCCATAACTGTTAAACTGTCTAAATACCAAACCCGAAATGTATTGTCGCTTACACCGCTACGGGGATCAAAATCACAAATAAGAAAATGAATCCTGACAACGCCCGAATTAGTTTGCTCCTGCGCATTGCCCGAACTTTGGAAAAAAAACAAAATAATGAATATTAATACTATCCCGGTTTTCATAAGGCTAAAATTGAGAGATATTAAAAATATGTACTCCCGGAATTTCTCTTTTCAAATTATACTGATTGGGATAATTTACAGTTACCCATAAATTACACTTTACGGTTACTGTACCCATGTTTTCAGCATGAATGAAATAGTGTTCCAGTGTGCAAAAATTCGGTAATGTTGTTCCTTGTAATACCTCTAAATTATGATCAATATAGGAAACATCAGTGAAGTAGCCAGGCGGGTTTGGCAAAGAATAAGGATACTTCACCCCTTTAACGATGTATTGTCCAAAGAATATAAACATACTGTAAGGCTTCATCTCCCTAAACATCTCTACCTTACGGTTAACTGAAAACGCAATAGAATCCAATCCCAACCCGCCGCCGCCGCCAAAAACCGGATCCAACTCATCACACAGGCTGGTGGGAGGACAAGAAAGGCAACCCAGATCATTTGTGTAATAATCTAATATTTCACCTGTAGTTAGGTCGTAATCAATATGAAGGTGATACCAATGAACACAATCTTCACCTAATGCCACTCTTGCTCCCCAATTACTTTCATATACTTTAATTGAACCGCCAAATTGCTTTTTTGCAAATTCGTAATCGTAAAAATTCACATAACTTAAAGTCCCATAAAAACCTCTATTGTAATTGTTTATAATATCCGGTAAATCAACCTGATTAAAAGCAGATGTATCCTGATCGGGAGTGATGATACTTAACTCGCCTCTGTAAATAGAGCCGGTTGAGTCTTCATATATCGTCAGAAACTTTTTAGAATTTGGAAGCCCGTGAAGCGAATACAGGTTATTTAATGCGATCGTAATAATAAAATCATCATTATTCCATTCAGTAACCATAAATTCTCCTGTTTCGGCACCGGTGATAATATTATCTATAAACTTATTTCGGTTAATGGCTGAATCAATTGGACCTTTTTGATTATTCAACCAAATCTTGATATCATTCCTGTTTACAAAGGATTTCGTGTGTTTTCTCATCATGTTTGATGATGACAACTGCGGGTATTGTGGGGTGGTCTCTAAAATTTTCTTATTACAGGAAGTAAAGAAAATAATTACACAAATAATAATAACATTATGGGGGGGGGGGGGGGTAAAAATTTCATAACAATCCGATTATTTAACCTAAATATAAAAAATAATATCACTCGCCAACAAAATGATTCTCCAGCATCCATTGCTTCGAGTCTCTACGAGTTAATAGAGGATAATTAACGGTTACCCATAAATTTAAATGTTCCTTCCGGTAAATAACCGG
>JAFEAB010000021.1 GCA_018266615.1 Bacteroidota bacterium | reverse complement strand
TCACCCATTTTCACAAATAAATTATTTGTATTTGGGGCTGTATAAGGTGTTATCCGGGATGCTCACCTTGGGATGGCCTTTGTAACGATGCGTATAAAGCCCATAGCTGCCACCAACTAAAAATGCTACCATCGCAAAAACTTCAAGATAAAATAAAAAGCGGGACGTGGACACCCAGCTATACCGTACATCGTGTTGTTTGGTTTCAATAACTTCCTGCTCCATGTAAATTTATTTTCGCCACAAAAATAAGGTCTTGTTTTTAAACATCAAGGTTTATCTCCAACAATTTCAGAAAACCGCTTTTTCTTCATCCCAAAATAAGCCCAAACCAGTAACCCGCGGTACATTCCGTCATAATTTTTCCCTTTGGTTTCTGTAACCCCACGTTTTACTTTACCCAATATCACGTATCCTAAAAAGGAAAATTGCGCTTTTAGAATGGCCCTGGCCATCTTCAGTTCTCCCTTCATCAGCATCCGCATCATCGCAACCAAATCTAACAACATCCTGGCAGGCAGGATCAGCAACTTCATTTTCGGAAGGTTTTTATATAAGAGAAACAGGTTGTTTCTAAAATTGAGATAGGTTTTCTGCGGGCTGCTGCTGGCCAGGGTTCCGCCTCCTACATGGTACACAACCGAAGCAGGTTGCACATAAATCTCGCGCCCCATGCTGTGGAGCCGCCAGCAAAGGTCGATCTCCTCCTGGTGGGCAAAAAATGCCACATCAAATCCTCCCGACTTTATAAAATCTTCGGAACGGATAAATAAGGCAGCGCCGGTAGCCCAAAAACAGGGTGCTGCATTGTTGTATTGGCCCGTATCGGTTTCGCAATCGTCAAACACCCTTCCTCTCGCAAACGGATACCCGAAACGATCTATCCAGCCACCCGATGCACCTGCATACTCAAACGTATCCCGCTTATGGAAGGATAAAACTTTGGGCTGGCAGGCAGCAATACCGGGGTTACTCTCCAGTAACGCAACAATAGGCTCTATCCATCCCGGGGTAACTTCCACATCGCTGTTCAACAACACAAAAACATCTGCATCCACCTGCTTCAGGGCGCTGTTATAACCCCCGGCAAAGCCTTCATTTTTTTTATTCTCCCATAGCGTAACTTTTGGAAATTTTTCTTTCAATAGAGTAACCGAATCATCGGTGGAAGCATTATCCGCCACAACAATTTCCAAATTGGGATAAGTGGAAGCAAGTACCGAAGGCAAAAATTTCAGCAAGAAATTGCTGCCATTCCAATTCAAAATGACTACTGCTACCCGGGGTTTGTTTTTTGACCCGGCCGTTGTACTTCCTTCCACATCGTTGCGTCGCATTTCGTTCATCGGCAGTGCTGCTATGAAGCGGCTATTTATTACAAACTTAATATATTTAATAAGAGGCAGAGGCCACTCATTATTATGTATTTTTAACCTATGTTTTCAAATCTCTTCAACTGGCGGCTGGTGTTGGCAACCATTGCAATTATTATTGCCAGTGGAACCATCTTCTATTCCCAATACATCGCCCGAAAAATTGCAGAGGAAGAAAGGCATAAAGTAAATGTATGGGTTGAATCTCTAAAGGCCCGGGCAGCCACTACCGAAGATGCCACCCTTAACCTCACCAACCTCATCACCTCCGAAAACACCGACATCCCCATAGTAGGTACCGATGAAAACGACAACCCACTGGGTGAAAGCCTTAACCTCGATACCAACCTCATCAAAAAAGACAGCAATTACCTCCGCCGGAAAGTACAGGAGTTTAAAAGCCTGCACGATCCCATCCTGGTAAAGTTTAGCGATGACCCCGTTCTGATTAATAAGTATTATTATGGCGATTCCAAATTGCAACGGGAAGTGCGATATTATCCCATTGTGCAATTAATCATCATTGGGCTGTTTATCTTAATTACCCTTCTTGCCGTTTCTGCCCGAAATAAATCTACCCAGAACCAGGTTTGGGCCGGTCTTGCCAAAGAAGCAGCCCACCAGTTGGGCACCCCCATCACCTCCCTGGAAGGATGGGTGGAAGTGTTGCGAAGCGAATCGGTACCCGAAAAAATTGTATCCGAAATCGGTAAAGATGTGGAACGGCTGAAACTGGTGAGCGACCGGTTTGGAAAAATTGGAAGTACCCCCCAGCTGGAAGAAGGAAATATTGTGGCACAAGTAGAGAATATGGCAGGTTATATGCGGAAGCGGGCCACCCATAAAGTGGCTATTGAAGTGAAGAACGACGATCCCGAAACCACGGCTTTGATAAACCCCCCGTTGTTCGACTGGGTGATTGAGAACCTGCTCAAAAACGCCCTCGATGCCATGGAAGGAAAGGGGAGGATAGATATTTTTATTCATAACGAAGCCACCCGGGTGGTAATTGATATTACCGATACCGGGAAAGGGATCAGCAAGAAAAACCTTCCCCTTGTTTTTAAACCGGGTTTCAGCACCAAGAAAAGAGGCTGGGGGCTGGGCCTCTCTTTAAGCCGGCGAATCATCTCCCAATACCATAAGGGGGAATTGTTTGTAAAGAACAGCGAACCCGGCAAAGGCACCACCTTCCGAATTGAATTGAAAAAATAGGAAAAGGGCTTCATCCATTCAATCTATTTCTTTAAATTTGCCGCCCAATGCGGCGATGGCGAAATTGGTAGACGCACTACTTTGAGGTGGTAGCGCCCGAAAGGGTGTGGGAGTTCGAATCTCCTTTGCCGCACAGTTAATGGATGACCTGCAAATTCTGCAGGTCATCTTATTTTTGCACCTAAGGTTCACCCACTATGGCAAATACAATCTCCTGCCCTCATTGCGGCCATGCATTTGAAGTAGAAAAGGTACTCGAAAAAGATATCGAACAACGCCTTCAGAAAGAATACCAGGAAAGGCTTCAGCAGTCGCTTGGAAAATTAGACAGCGAAAAGAAGAAGCTGGAAAACGATATGCTCCTGTTCGAAGAAAAAAAGAAAAAGGAAAATGAAATTTTTGCCCAAAAACTTCAGCAGGAAAAATTGAAATTAGAATCGGAATTGCAGGAACAAATCCGGAAAACGGTAAGCGGAGATTTTGAGAACAGGATTAAACTATTGCAACAGGCCAACGAAGAAAATGCAGAGAAATTAAAACTTGCCCGCCAGAAAGAATTTGAGCTATTGCAAAAGGAGCAGAAAATGAAGATGAAGGAAGAAGAAATGGCGCTCGAAATGCAAAGAAAGATTCAACAGGCCAACGAAGAAATTTCGCGGCAGGTACGGGAGCAGGAATCTCAAAAATTTGCCATCCAGGAAAGAAAAACACAATTGGAGATAAAGGAACTGCAAATTCAACTGGAGGAACAGCGCAAACTGGCCGAAGAAATGAAGCGCCGCGCCGAGCAAAGCTCTATGCAGCGCCAGGGCGAAGCACAAGAGCTCTTACTGGAAGAAATGTTGCGGGAGTATTTCCCTTTTGATGTGATTTCGGAAGTGAAGAAAGGTGCCGAAGGCGCAGACTGCATCCAAATTATTCGGAATGAATTTGGCATAGAATGCGGGAGTATTATTTACGAAAGCAAACGCACCAAAGGCTGGAACCAGGCCTGGGTAGATAAATTGAAAAGCGATAAGCGCAACCGGAATGCCGATGTGGCAATCCTCGTAACCCAGGTATTTCCAAAAGACATGGATAAATTTGGCGAACGGGAAGGGGTGTGGGTTTGCAGCTTTGAGGAAGTGCAGGGAGTGGCGCTGCTCTTACGGCAGGGGGTTATCAATTTGCACGGTCTGCGCGCCAGCAACGAGAATAAAGGCGATAAGATGCAGATGATGTACGATTACCTTACCGGCAACGAGTTCCGGGGCCATGTGGAAGCCATCGCCGAAGGATTCTTTTATATGAAGGATGCCATCAGCAAAGAGAGAGCCCAAATGGAAAAGAACTGGAAGGAAAGGGAAAAGCAATTGGAAAAAGTTTTACTCAATACCAGCGGCCTTTTTGGCTCAGTAAAAGGAATTGCCGGATCCGGGATTTCGGATATCCCCTTGCTGGATGGCGGCGAAACCCGCCTCCTCGATTAACCTTATCCGTTTAAAATGACCACTTCATACAACCCGCTAAACAGGTAGAATTTTTTTGTGGCCGGTTCAAAACATTTATACCGCGTACGGATCTTTTCCCCCTTAATAAATATCCGGTCGCCCTTTATTTTAAATGCCTGCCCATTGGGAAGTTCTTCCACCAGGCTTAACCCTTTCTTTGGACTGTCGTATTTTTTTAATACCCGCAGCAGGGTTTCATCGCCGCAGGTAGAAGCAGCCGGGTTTTTTAATGTTTTTAAAAGAGTGGCCTCAATATCGGAGGGGAAATAGCCCTTGCCGGTAAAGTGGGCGAGAATGCTGCCAAATGTATTTTTCCACTCTCTGCCATGGGGTTGTACTTTATTGCCAAATTGCTCAAATGTAACCAGGTGAGCCATCTCGTGCAACAGGGTGATGAGGAAATTGTATTTATTGAGGTTGCTGTTTACGCTGATGCGGTGCGCCTTCCCACGGTGAGCATGCCGGTAATCCCCTAACAGGCTCTCCCGCTTACGCGTAATCGTTAGGTGAACCTGGTAAAGCTGAAGATAACGAAGCACCGGTTCGAAGGTGCCTTCCGGGATGAAATCTCTTAACGAATGAAGCGGTACTTCCCTTTTAGGCATTCGTTTTCCGGTGTTTTAAATACCTCACAGAAAAGAACACTTCCGAAAAAAGGTAAACCAGGTAAAGCAGGAGCGAAGCAAAAACCGCCCGCTTGTTAAATCCATCTCCGGCAATGAATACATAACCTACCACCGCAAGAATTACCCCAAGCATTTTTAAAAACATGCCCGACATTACCGATCTCACAAAGGCATGCGGATTTGAACTGTGGAAAGATCGAATCTGGATTAAAATTGAAACAGACGCCAACAGCATAAAAAGGAGGTTGGCCCCCAATACAATGCGCCAGTCGATATGATGAGAAGAAAGGATATCCCTTAAAAAATATATCGCACTGCTGCACAGAATAAAAATAAGGACTAAAGGAATAAAGATAAATTTCGAATGGATCATTTGCTTTTAGATTTCCCCGGAGATTATATCACTGGTTTAATTAGTACCCCGGTAATAAACAGCAAAGGTAAAACCCAAACGCCAAAGGGAGTAGAAAGTTCAGGTTATTCACCTGCTTTTAACCGAAAATATAAGGAAGTTTCTATCCCTGCAAGGAATAGCGTGGCATTGGCAATAAAGCGAAGTAATTGCTGGTAAGAATCTTTTTTATTCATTTACGGCTTTCGCCAACTGCTCATTTCCAAATGCCACCACATTGGCCCCCATGTGGCAGGCTCCATTAAAACTGGCGGTAGCATCAATTTGCAGTTTGGAGGTATGGATGTTCCCCTCAATTACGGCTTTCCCGTGTAGATATAAAATATCGTTTACACTTACCTTTCCCAGAACCCGCCCCAGGATATCGGCTTGTTGGGCCATGATATCCCCTTCTACAACCGCCTCGGGGCCAAGCAGAATTTTAGCCCTGGAGGATAGATTCCCTTTAAGGACGCCATCAATCCGGATGTCGCCTTCCGATTCTATATTTCCTGAAATAATTACTCCGGCGCCAATGATGGTGCATCCCGCAATGGGAAGATGGCTGGCATCTTTTGATTTTATTCCGAACATAGCTCAGGGTTTTTGGTAAGGAATGGATTATTCATTTTCTAACGTAAACCAGGAGCTATTATTGCGTGTTCTTTAATAATTTGAGAAATATTTATCCCCATTCCCATCCCGGTTAATCATCAAAATCTTCCAGCTTGGGCATTTTTAAACGGGTGGTATCCCTGGGTTTCACCTTACCCTGTAATACTTTTTCGAGGTCGGTAAAATATTGGTTTTGCTGCAACATGGCCCGCTCCATCGAGTCGGTGCGGATCTTTAAATCCCGGTATTCCTTCATTTGCCGGGCATCACCGTAGCCCGATCCGGGCAGGTAGTATTTTAGAGGAGTAAATATAATCAACGAGGCCGTGAGAGCAATCATGATGATAAATACGGCACTCAAAACCACGTAAACACTCCAACGGGTTAGTTTAAATTGCACCACTTCCTCATAGCTGTCCTCATTCATTACCACCAAACGGTAATGATTGCGGAGCCTTTTCAATCGGTTGGTAACATCAGATTTTGGCATAGGAAGTAAGGTACATTAAATACCCGAAGCGAACGTATGGTTAGTAAGTGAATATCAGCCTAAAATTATTCACAAAAAATTGCAATTCCTTAGGATAAATTTGTGGAGGCTTAAGGAAAAATAGCGATCTTTAATTATAACATATACCAATTCAACTTCATGCGTTATTCCAAGCAGTTGAAAGCTGTTTTTATTCCGGCCTTTTTGTTCCTCTCAAACCATCTTGTTGCCCAGCCAACCTGGACCTTAGATCTTTTTGGGAACGAAAAGAAACCCGAACAATACGAAGAAAAGAAACTTCCTTCTGAGAAGACCGGTGAAAAAAAATTCACCGCCTTTCGTCGCTTTCTTCAAAATAATACCACGCGGTATAACTATTATTTCAATGCTACTAATAAGATTGATGCGGTAATTGAACGGGCCAAACTTGCCCAGAAAGATGATTACAGCAAATTATTAAGTTTCTATCCTTATTCCCTGGATGCAACTGCAGCACAAAAGGTAGAACTGGACTCTGTAATTTATAAAGCCACCGGAGGGATCCTGTTGCACGACCTGCGCAGCGATTGGGTGGATAACATGTACCTGCTGATGGGGCAGGCTTATTTCTATCAAAAGATTTTTGATTCTGCCGCCCTAACCTTTCAGTTCATCAATTATAATTTATTCCCCCGAAAGAAGAATGAAGACGACGACCGGACAGTAGGTTCTAATGAATCGGGTGCCCGGGTGTTATCTATTGCCAATAAAGAAAAACAAAATGTTCTTCAAAAAGTAACCGGTCTGCCCCCCAGCCGAAACGATGCCCTGCTTTGGCTGGTGCGTACCCTCATAGAACAGGAAAAATATGGCGATGCAGCAGGGCTCATGAATATTTTATCGGCTGATCCCAATTTGCCATCCCGGTTAAAAACAAGCCTGGAACAAATAAAAGCCTATTGGTTTTATAAGCAACAGATTTACGACAGTTCTGCCAGGCACCTCGAGCTGGCACTGAATACCGCCGATACAAAACAGGATAAAAGCCGGTGGGAATTTCTCCTGGCCCAAATGTGTGAAATGACCGGCCAATTTGATAAGGCCTCTCATTATTACCTGGTTTCTGCTAAGCATACCGTAGATCCGGTAATGGACATCTATGCCCGGCTTAATAATGCCAAAATGGAAAGGGATGAAGGCAATCAGCGTGAACTGGAGAAAAGCATTGCCAACCTGTTGAAGATGGCAAGAAAAGACCGGTTTGAAGCCTACCGCGATATAATTTATTATTCTGTTGCTCAGTTATCCCTGGAGAAGCCGGATACGGCAGCATCTAAAATTTACTTTGCGAAGAGCATTAAATACAATACCAGCAATCCATCCTACCGGAATAAATCCTTTCTTCATTTAGGCGACTTTGCCTACCTCGAGAAAGATTTTCAAACAGCATCCAGTTATTACGACAGCCTGTTGCTGGATGATGAATCGTTGAGGCCGGATGCCGATAAAATCAATGCCCGGAAAAATACATTGAGCAATATTGTGGCTCAAATAAAAATTATTGAGCGGGAGGACAGCCTGCAGCGAATAGCGAATATGTCACCGGCTGATAGGGACGCCTTTGTGAAGAAACTGGTTAAACAGGCCCGGAAAGCACAGGGTATCAAGGCTGAGGAAGATGATTTCGCCGGCAATACCCTCATCACCTTTGCCAACGACAAGGATGAACCCATTGATCTTTTTGCCGCCCCTTCTAAAGGCGACTGGTATTTTAATAATCCCCAGATGAAATCGAAGGGATATTCCGAATTTATTGCCCAGTGGGGGAAACGGGATAATGTAGATAACTGGCGTAGGAAAAGCGCCATGGTGGCTGCAGGAAATATCAACCAGAATGTAAACCTGAATGATCCCCTCGCGCCTCCCGGCCAGGCCCTGGGTATGGATGGGAAAACACCCGGAAAGGAAGCAGAGGCTGTTCCCAGTTTTGAAGGATATATAGCCAACCTGCCCCTCACCCAGGAGAAAATGGATAGCAGTAATTCATTAATTGCATCCAGCCTGATTACCCTCGCTAAGCTCTTCCAAAATGAACTGGAAGACTATTCGGAAGCCATAAGCAATTACGATGAATACCTTCTTCGTTTTCCTCCGGGTGATGCTAACGGTGAAGTGTACCTGGGTTTATATTATTGCTATAATAAGTTGGGCAATACAGCCAAAGCGGATTATTATAAAAACCTGGTGGTTACTAAACATCCGGGTACGGTGGCTGCAAAAACCATCACCAACCCGGCCTCTCTTTATCCCGAAAGGAATAACCCCGAAGCCATGGCAAGATATGGACGGATTTATGACCTTTTTATTGAAGGGAAATATGTGGAAGCGGTAGAAGACAAAAAGAAAGCGGATAGCGTGTATGGAAAAAACTACTGGTCGCCCCAGTTGCTTTATATAGAAGCCGTGGCCCATGTGAAAAACCAGGAAGACAGCCTTGCCAAAATCGTGTTGAATAATTTAATTCAGCTTTACCCCAAATCGCCCCTTAAAGAAAAAGCAGAAACCCTGTTGTCAGTTTTAAGCCGCCGCAAAGAAATTGAAGCATACCTTACCAACCTTCAGGTTACCCGGGCCGAAGAAGATGATAAAATCCTCATAAACGATAACTCTCGCCCGGCAGCTCCTAAAAGCGCACCCGTTTCCGAAGCGCCCAAAATGGTTTCCCCTGTTTTGAAATCGCCGGTAAACGCAAACGACTCCATACAACTGCCAGCATCCATGGTTAGTGGAAATTTTGTATGGCAGGCTGATTTACCCCACCTGGTGGTGATGGTGCTCGATAAGGTGGATGGTGTGTATGTAAATGAAGCGCAAAATGCCATGAACCGCTACAACCGGGAAAAGTATTCCTCCAAAAATATTCTGCTCAAAAAAGAAACCTTCAATCCCAACCAACAATGGATTACGTTCGAATCCTTTGCCAATGCGGATGATGCACTGGCCTATTACGACAAGCTTAAGAAAGATGCCACAGTAGAACTGTCGTGGCTGCCGGTTAATAAATACAGTTTCTTTATTATTTCCAAAGCAAATTTGGATAAGCTCAAAGAGAATAAAGATTTTCTTTCTTATAAAGCATTGCTTGATAAACAATATCCTGGCAGGTTTTAAGCCTGTTTCTGTAAAATCATATCATGACAAAAGCGGTTAAAATTTTGTGGACGGTATTTTTTGTTGGGCTGGGCCTGGTGGTATTGATTTTTGCCGGGGCCAGTTGGGGCCTTTTTGGGAAAATGCCTTCCATGCAGGAATTGGAAAATCCGGAAGCCGACCTCGCCAGTGAGATCATTAGTGCCGATGGTAAACAGATGGGAAAATATTATGCAGAGAACCGGAGTGAAGTAAAATACAGTGAGATTTCACCGAACATTATTCATGCCCTGATTGCCACCGAAGACCAAAATTTTTACGAACACTCAGGCATAGACGCAAAAGCCGTAGCAAGGGCCGTTGCAAAACTTGGAACCGACGGAGGTGGCAGCCCCATCACCCAGCAATTAGCAAAGATGATGCTGGGCCAGGGTAAAGGAAATATTTTTAAGCGGATTATCGATAAGCTAAAAGAATGGGTAGTAGCTGTAAAGCTCGAAAGGAATTTCACCAAGGAAGAAATCCTTACCCTTTACCTTAACCGCGCTCCCTGGGGAAATGTGTACGGCATCCGGAACGCATCCCGTACTTATTTTCAGAAAGAACCCAAAGACCTGAGTATTGAGGAAGCCGCTGTATTAATTGGTATGTTGAAAGGCTTTATTTATGATCCGATTCGCCATCCTTCTGCTTCTTTGTACCGTAGAAATACAGTTATCGACCGGATGGTGGATACGAAGCAACATTACCTGAGCCGGGAAATGGCGGCTAAACTGAAAGCAAAACCCCTCATCACAAATTATAAAATAATAGATGAAAACCTGGGGATTGCTCCCTATTTCAGAGCAGTGCTCGCAGGCCAGCTTAAAGACTGGGCAAAAACACATAAGAACCCCAAAACCGGAGATCCCTATAATATTTACCGGGATGGCCTGAAAATATACACCACCATCGATTCCAGGATGCAGGCCATAGCCGAAGACGCAGTGGAGAAACACATGCCGGTTGTACAGAAGAAACTGGATGGATACTTTAAGGTACGAGGAGATAAAATTTGGAAAGGCCACGATAACGTGATTGAGGCCGCTATGAAATATACCGACCGGTGGAAGAAAATGAAAGAAGATGGAGTGGCAGAGGAGGATATCAAAAAGTCGTTTAAGGTTCCGGTAAAGATGAAAATTTTTTCCTGGTCGGGAAACGACAAACACGAGAAGGATACGGTGATGACGCCTTATGATTCTATTAAATATCACAAACAACTCCTGCAAACCTCCTTTGCGGCAATGGATCCCATTACCGGCGAAATAAAGGCCTGGGTGGGAGGGATTAATTTTAAATGGTTCAAGTTTGATCATGTTACGGCAAACCGGCAGGTAGGATCTACATTTAAACCGTTGCTTTATACCCTTGCCGTTACGGATGCGGGTTATACCCCCGCTACTTATATTGAGGGCGGGCCACTTACATTGGGAGGTAAAACGATAAATACCCGCGGCGGCACGATGGCCAATTGCCTCGCCTGGTCGGTAAATGGTGCTGCCTGGCACCTAATGGCAGTAATTGGCGTAAAACGTACCATCGAGTTTGCCAAACAATGCGGTATTACCGTTACCCTTCCTCCTTATCCTTCCATCGCTCTTGGTGCTGCGGAAATTCCCATGCTGCAGATGTTGCAATCCTTCACGATGTTCCCAAATAAAGGATACAATACGCCTCCGGTTTATTTAACGCGGATTGAGGATAAGAATGGAAACCTGATTGAAGAATTTAAAGTAGCACAAAGCAAACAGGTTATTAGCGAGGCAGATGCTTATACCATGGTGAAGATGATGGAAGGGGTTATTGCCATTGGTACGGCAAGGCGTTTGAACAGTTATAACATTCCCACCGAAATAGCAGGTAAAACCGGTACTACCAATGGAAATACGGACGGGTGGTTTATTGGTTACAGTCCCGAACTGCTCGCCGGAACCTGGGTAGGTTGCGAAGACCCTTTCATTCCAATATACCAGAATAATGGGGGAGGGGCCGAAATGTCAGCACCCAATTGGGGGGAGTTTATGAAACGGGTATATACGGATAAAAAATTGGGTTATGGGAAGCAAACCAGGTTTGATGAACCGGCTCAATTCAGGGATGATCCCATTTATGCCAATGCCAATTTTCTTAACCTTGCCAATAGCGGCGACAGCCTAACGGATATGAATAACGATGCAGACGCCGGCGATTTCTTTGGTGATTTGGGTTCGGAAGATTATGCAATTCCTGAAAAGAAGCACGACACATCAAAGAAGAATAATCCAAAGAAGGAAGAATTAAAGCCCGGGGCTCAAATGCCTTCCGGAAAAAATCAGGAAGGAAAGAAACCGCCGGTAAAATCAACAAACGATTATTAATCCCGGAAATCAGCTTCATCCCGGATATTTTCTTCTGATTAATCGGTGGCTAATAAGCCATAAATTTCCGAGTCAATAAATTTCCCGTTATAGTACAGGTTTTGCCGATGGTATGCTTCTCGTTTAAACCCGCAAGACGTAAGCAGGGAAGCGGAAGCCTGGTTGTCGGGATTGATATTCGCCAAAATACTATGGAATCCGCAGGTATTAAAAATGTAATCTGTGGTTTTGTGTAAAGCTTCTTTCATGATTCCCTTTTTCCAATATTCAGGGAGAAGGGTATAACCCACTTCGGTTCTGAAATTTTCTTTTTCCATTCGCCAATAGGCGATGTTTCCGATGGCCACTCCGGGATTGTTTCGCAACTCCAGCATCCAAAAGATAGCCATATTGTTTCCCTGATCGGTATTTATCCGGTGCATATGCATTCGGGTGGCTTCCAAATCTGCATCTGGCGCCCGATCCAGGTAACGGATTATGAGGGGTTCTGAACGCATACGATGAAATACGGTTTCATCCGCATCTTCCAGTTTTCGAAACAGCAAACGCTCCGTTTTCAACACCGGAAATACGGAGAAGTCAACATTTAAAGTGCGCATTTCAATAAAAAATTTATGCAACCGCTTTGTTAACCAGGCTGGCCGCCTCACTCAATAAGATGGCGCTCTCCACTTTCAGCCCGCTCTCATCAATCAATTTTTTAGCAATATCGGCATTGGTGCCCTGGAGGCGGACAATAATCGGGATATTGATATTCCCAATGGATTTATAGGCATCAATTACTCCCTGCGCCACCCGGTCGCAACGCACAATCCCTCCAAAAATATTGATCAGGATGGCTTTTACTTTGGGATCTTTTAAAATGATTCGGAAACCCGCTTCTACGGTTTGTGCATTGGCTGTTCCACCCACATCCAGAAAATTAGCCGGGTCGCCACCACTCAGTTTGATCATATCCATAGTAGCCATTGCCAATCCGGCACCATTTACCATGCAACCTACATTACCATCCAGTTTAACAAAGTTGAGGTTGAATTTTGCCGCTTCCACTTCGGTGGGGTCTTCTTCGGTTATATCTCTCAGGGAAGCTACATCAGCATGACGCATCAATGCATTATCATCGATGTTCATCTTACAATCCACCGCAATAATTTTTTCATCGCTGGTTTTAAACATCGGGTTAATCTCAATCATGCCGCAATCGAGGCTTACGTAAGCATTATAAAGATTAGTTACAAACTTCACACAGTTCTTAAGTGCTTCGCCGCTTAACCCCAGGTTAAAAGCAATTTTTCGTGCCTGGAAGGGTTGTAAGCCGGCGGCAGGGTACACCCATTCTTTAAAAATCTTTTCGGGGGTATCATGGGCCACATCTTCAATGCTCATACCGCCTTCGGTACTGTACATAATTACATTTTGTCCTTTGCTCCGGTCGAGCAGGATAGAAAGATAAAATTCTTTTACCGGGTTAGGTCCTTCGTAGTAAACATCCTGCGCAATCAGCACTTTGTTCACCACTTTTCCTGCGGGCCCCGTTTGTATGGTTACTAAAGTGCCACCCAGGATACTGGTGGCGATGCGCATCACATCCTCTGCACCTTTACCCACTGCAACACCACGCTGGTCTTTTCCCATGATGGTTCCTTTACCACGGCCACCGGCATGAATCTGGGCTTTTACCACTGTAAATTTGCCTCCAAACTGGGTATGGATTTGCCGGTAGGCTTCTTCCACTTCGGCAGGAGTACTTGCCGGGATACCTTCCTGAACCGGTACATTGTATTTTTTTAACAGTTGCTTGGCCTGGTATTCATGTAAATTCATCGGGAAAAAATTTTCGCGAAGATAATTAAAAAGGCATTTGATCCCCGGGAAGCCTTCGGTTTGGGTTTCTGATCCAATGCGTTTATCTCTTTCCGGTTTTGCTCCCATCATTGTAAATTTGCCGGTTTAATGATGCATTGTTTCCCCCTTAAATGGTTATTGATTTTGCTGCTGATGGCAATGGCGCCTGCCATGGCAAGTGCACAAATTAAGCGGAACCTCACCGGCGAATTGTCGGGCAGGTTAAAATCCATAGGGCAGATTAATACCGGTTCCAAAGATTCCAGTTCCGGATTCAAGCGGCGCGATGACCGGAAAGACTCTATTACTATTTATTTCACCTATTTCGATTCTACCAACCGGAGGCATATCGATTCATCCGTTAATGATTTTGACACCTATTTTTCAGTCCCTTCTAATTATTTATATCTGGGAAACAATGGGGCAGCGGCATATCCCCTGATTTTTCAACCGAATTACCAGCCAGGTTGGGATCCTGGTTTTCATGCCTTTGATATTTACCGGTCTACCATCGAAGGAACCAAACTGTATCGTACTACCCGGCCTTTTAGCGAACTCGATTATCAACTGGCATCCGGAAAAGAGCAAATGATAAAAGCGATTCATACCCAGAATCCAAAACCCAATCTGAATTTCGGTTTCGATTACCGCATGATTTCCGCTCCCGGATTCTTCATCTCCCAAAACAACAACCACAACAGCTATCGGCTTTATGCCACCTACCAGGGAAAGAAAAAGAGATACAACAGCAGCCTGATAATAGTTGGAAATAGCATCCGGGCATCACAAAATGGAGGAATCATTAACGACAGTTTGCTTCGGGATATAAACCATAAAGACCGGTTTAGTATTGATGTAAACCTCGCCAACCGCAGTAATTATTCTGCCAACCCATTCTCCACGAAAGTGAACACGGGAAATATTTATAAAGATTTCAACCTGTTATTCCGTAATAGCTACGACCTGGGAAAGAAGGATTCTCTAATCATCAATGATAGCACCACCGAATATTTATTCTATTCAAAACTGCGCATCCAGCATACGTTTCGGCTGGGTACATTCAATTACCGGTTTACTGATCAGTTTGCTGATTCCGCGTTGTACCACGATTGGTTCCATATTCAGTTTGATACGGTACGCAGTACCTATCTCAGGCAGGAAGACTGGGTGCTCCTGAGTAATGACTTTTCTCTTTATTCATTTCCCGAAACAAAAAACCCGACTCAATTCATCAGGGCAGGGATAACCACAGAGCAAATTAGAGGTACAAAATCTGTTTCGGCCTCTAAAATGCAGATCAATAACCTGATGGTACATGGCGAATATCGTAACCGCACCCGAAACCGGCTTTGGGATGTATTATTAAAAGGCGAGTTTTATTTAGGCGGGCCATATAGCGGGGATTATATGGCGTATGGTAAAATCAACCGGTATCTCAATAAGGGGTTGGGTAACATCAGTATCTTTTTCAGAAATACCAATCGAACGCCTTCCTTTGTATTTGATGGAGAGTCGGGATTTAATTTAAGCGATACCATTTCACTAAAGAAAGAAAATATTATTTCGTTTGGAGCCGTTTCAGAAAATAAATTTGCCACAATTAGTTTTACCAACCATCTCATCAATAACTATTCTTATTTCACAGACTTTATACATAAAGACCAGTACAACAAACCCATCAATCTTGTTCAAATCAGCGTTTCAAAAAAAATCCGTATTTCCAAACGATGGTTTTGGTACAGTACCCTCACTTTCCAGCAAACCGATGGTGCGGCGCCTATTCATGTTCCCCTGCTTTATACCCGCAACCACCTGGCATTTGAAGGGACCTATTTTAAAAATCTGCTCATCAGTACGGGGATTGAACTCCGGTATTTTACCCCTTTTAAGGCCAATAATTTCTCCCCCATCACCGCCCAGTTCTTTCCCCAGAACCAGGTAACTATTAAGAACCTTCCGGATATTGCTGCGTTTGTACATTTCCGTATTAAAGCGTTTACCCTTTATGTACGGGGAGAGAATTTGAATACCGTTAATTTTACGGATGGGTTTAGTTTTACCAATAATAATTTTGCAGCGCCTCATTATCCTACCCAGGGTTTCATGTTGAGGTTGGGGATTAAATGGTGGTTTGTGAATTAGGATTAATGCTCAAATTTTCTACTGAAATGAGATACAGTGAAGCTTAATTTTATTTAGTCTTATTTTTTTGTTCAAATTTTTTCCGGCATTATTTTTACCCCTGGGGTGGGGGCAGCATAGGGCCTTATATTTTTTTATAAATCAATAACTTTAATGACCCCCGAAGTTTCAAATATTGAATTCAATTCCCCAGGACATCAGCCTCGTTTTCTTTGATATCGAACTATCCCAACCTGGTAATTCACTAAACTCTTATCATGGTTATTCCATAAATAGTTGAGGCAGGTATAGTAAACCTGATATTTTCATAAAGCATCGGAACCAGGAGACGATAATAAAAATAATCACCCGTATTTATCTAATTTTATATAATTTCTCTGACTATGGCTATTAATCCTATTCGAACAGTTAAGGTGATGCGTTACATTTTGCCACTACGTGAAGGAGGATCCCTCCCCGCACTGGCAGAGGCGGATGACAATTTTAAGTATGTTCTTAAATTTAGCGGTGCCGGTCAGGGTCCAAAAATGCTTATTGCAGAACTTCTTGGTGGCCTTATTGCAAAAAAAATACAATTGAAAATTCCCGAAATTGTATTTGCTGATTTAGATGTTGATTTTGGAAGAACCGAGGCCGATGAAGAAATTCAGGACTTGTTGAAATTTTCTGAAGGACTCAACCTGGGTATTCATTACCTCTCCGGGGCTATCTCGTATGATCCTACCCTAATTTTAGATCCATTTTTAGCTTCAAGGATTGTTTGGCTGGATGCTTTTATTACTAATATCGATCGCACTTTTAAAAATACTAATCTTCTTTGGTGGCAAAAAGAACTTTGGGTTATTGATAATGGAGCT
Source organism: Bacteroidota bacterium (assembly GCA_018266615.1). GTDB lineage: Bacteria > Bacteroidota > Bacteroidia > Chitinophagales > Chitinophagaceae > Ferruginibacter. The sequence goes on along the minus strand of JAFEAB010000021.1, from coordinate 4,789 downwards.
GCTTTTTATTTCCATTATAATTGGAAGGATTTTGACAGTGCTTCTAAAAACCCTTTCAAATATATAAAAGATCATGTGTTGCTTTCGCAAGCCAGCCACTTACAAGAAGCAGATGATGATGCGCATCAAACCCTGGATGAAGGATTTTTCGATGAAATCGTCCAGGAAATCCCTGAAGAATGGTTGCAATGGAAAGACACTGAAATGACTCCAAAAGAAATAAAAAGAGTTTATTTTGAATTTTTAACTTCAAGACTCGCCCATTCCCACATCTTTCTAAACGAAGCGCTAAATGCCAGAGAACAAACTTTATGAATATGCGGTAATTCGCCTGGTGCCTAAAGTTGAAAGAGAAGAATTTTTCAATATTGGGCTTATTTTATTTTCAAAAAAAGCTAATTATATCAGGGTGGAGTATGTGGTTGATAAAGAAAAGCTTTCTGTTTTGAAACATGAACTCGACTTTCAGGAGATAGATAATAATTTGGAAGCATTTAAACAAGTAGCAAAAGGGGAGAAATCTTCCGGCCCGTTTTCCAAAATGGAGATAGCCGAGAGGTTTCGATGGCTGACTGCAGTTAAAAGTGCTGTAATCCAAACTTCTTGCCCGCATCCAGGCATGACAAATGATTTGGATGCAACCTTTACCCGGCTTTTTGATGAGTTGGTAAAATAAACCAATAGTAGGAATTTGAATCTCCAGGTGACGAAAAGAAGGGATTGAATTTTTAAGGATTAAAAAATGGCTATTTTTTTCTCACTAATGGCGCCAGTGTTCCGAAGGGTCACTGGCGTCTTATTAAATTGCCGGATTGTATCCGGATAAATAACTAGGTAGATCCTTATATGAAAAGAAATAAAATTGGCTTTCCACCCCGGGGCTGTCGCCCCTTGCTCCCAGGTACAAAATCGGGACTTTTAAAATTTTGACCAAAGATTTAAACTGAAGAAAATTTTGTGTAGGTATAATTTATTTTACCCCCTCTATCCGTAGTAACCCACAACTTTTTTATTTTCAGACAATCTACGGATAGCTGGAGGGTACGACTAACAGGCATCAAGTGACCGGCTAAAGCCGAACACTTTCGCCAGATGGTGGGCTTTCTTACTATTTTTTTATCCCTTTTAGCTCGGCAATTTCTCTAAAGCAATCATTTAACTTATCCCAGTTGCTTTTTATATATGCCAGCACTTTGGGTTGCAAAGGATTCTCGTAACGATTATCTTCACCACCTACCGTTACAACAGAAAAACCACTCGATGATTCCATAAAAATCTTTTTCCTATTTTTCATATTGAAACCAACTCCAGTAACTAATTGTTTGAACGTTTTCATTATGCTTGGTAATATGAGGTTGCCATTATTATCAAAAAAATCATAATTAATAATGACTGTATCGCCCTTTATTACTAAGTCAGAAAATCGTAACTCTAATTGCCCAAAATAATATTTGGGTAACATGTTGTCTTTAGGCTGATAAAGTTTGTCGCAATATGTGGCATATATATACCACCTTGCACTGTCATATAAATCTTGCAAATGCAAGCTGTCAACTTCAGAAGGATATACAAAACATTTGTTGTTTATACCTTTCTTAGTTTCCTGTTTCGAATTCCGCTGACCTAAGTTACAGCTAAACAGTGTCAGGGCTATTATTAAAAGGTAATATTTCATAATTTTTATTTTGGCCTTGGAACTACAATCGTTTGGTTAGGGCTAGAATTATATAAATAAATATTTTCCTCATCTACCATTATTGAGCGAACTCCATTGGTAGCATCACCTCTTCTAAAAGAATCTGTATGTTCTTGATAATCATTAGGTGACGGGCTTCCTCCATGAATATAATCTGTTGTTATTTCACCTACATTGTTGAACTCAACAGTTTTCTCACCTGCCGTCAGATGTAAATGCGCTGAACCAGATCTCCCTGGCTCATCGCCTGCATCTTGTACAGATCCTGTTACCATATAAGCTGATTTAGCAGGATTATTACCAATGGAAACAACCCCATCATTTAAAACAGTATTTATAGTGGCCTCCGATTTTAAACTTCTGTTCGTAACCTGAACTCCATCAACTTTTATTTTTGTATTATCAGTTATAATTCTTGTTTCACCATTCGCTGCCTCATAATATTTAGCCGTAAACTTATTCTTATTCTCAGTATAAAATTTAGATACAGATTTTGTATTGTAAGTAATTCCAAAACCTTTTAGGCTTTCGATTGTTGCACCGCCATTAGCAACAGCAGCATTAAAAACCGACTGGTTCTTTTCTGAAATAACTACAGGAGTTAATGTTGTACTTCCATCTTTAATTCTATGTACTTCTTTACCGCCATAGGTATAATAAACATGATCATCAGGCGCCATTCCATCCTTATCAATAAATCTAATCGGATTATCAAATGCATAATTGTAAGGTGAGTAACAGCGCATTAATTCAGATTTCGGATCAACAGTCATCCATCGTCCAATTTGGTTATCGTACATCCTTGCTCCGTAATCTAACCATTCAAGACCGCTTCCATCGCTGAACTCTTGCCGCTGCTCTTCTTTGCCGTTGTATTTGTATTTGTTATTGGGTGTACCGAAGTTTAAACTTTTTGAGGATATCCCACTCATAACCAACCCGAAGGGATAATAATGCGTTTCTTCCATTATCCTTCCCGGCTGGTGTACCACCCGGAAGTTATCGATATACACCGGGTTGCGGCTTTCGTTGCTCACATAGATGTACACATAACCGTTAGCCGGAGCTTTTATCATGGAAGATCCAAGAAAGGTTATTGTTTGCGGGCTGCCCATAATACTTAATTGCTGGTACTGGCTTTGCTGGCATATAAAGTTAAAGGCTTTCCGCCTCGGCGCACAGGCATCTAAAAATAACACATTTAAATTTGTGATGCAGGTGAAAATACCCGCATCTGCAGTTGAATTTTCACGGCACAGATACGTCAACTCATTTTTTATTTTTCAAATACCCGATGCAATCAGGACAAGAATAACCGGCATCAAGTGACCGGCTAAAGCCGAACACTTTCGCCAGTAGGGTATTTTATTCGTGCATTCGTGGCTACCTTGTCTACCCATGTCTCTGATCAGAACAACATCACAAATACTCAATTACTTCTGACTTGAGGTTTTTGGTTTTACCACTTCCATTTCTCATGAGTAACTATTATTTGCTCAATATCATTTTCCTCAAATGGGATGTTATCATAATTGCGCATATGGGTTATATACCCTGAGTTTATTACAACCTGATCGTAACGCATTCCATTTTTTAGAATTATAGAGACCACTTGATATCCCATTCCTGTTTCCGGTTTTGAAACAAGTAGCTTAGCCCATTTTTCCGATAATTTTATCATTTTTTATTTGATAGGTTTAGAACCCAAAGGGGAAAATTACTTCATTGCCTGTGCCTCCAGCCACTGGCTTAGGGCCGATAATAACAGTCCCTTTCGGTGGTGTTAAGACACTTACGTTTGTTCTTAATATATCAGGATCAGGAAGGTTATACGTTGCAGCACGACTTTCGATCGGAACTAATCCGTCACTCAATGGAGCTGCATAAGTTCCAGGAGTAACGCCACCCGTACTCGTAACACGACTGAAGGCTGTATTTGAAGATTCATAACGAAAGAATAATTCTCCTTCTCTAGATAATCTTGTAATGCTTAATGACGTATTTGCTTCTGTTACCACTGATTCTGAAGCAACTGAAGCAATAGAAGTTGTTACTTTGGCAATTAATCCTCTAATAAACGCTGGTCCCAACATTGATATAGGATCATCCACCATCTCGACTCTACCACTTGCCTGTATTCTTTCAAATTTATTACTCTGGGGATTGATTCTTCCCCATCCATTTTTTACTCCATCATAAATTTCCTTGACACCTTTACCCAATATCGTAGGTGCGCCATTTTTAGAAAATTTCGTTTCGGCTACACCATAATTTAAGCTTCCCTCTCCTGCTTTAAAGGTAAATTTAACACTTACGTTTTTAGATGTGATATTCTTTACATCCCCTCCTGTCTCTTCAGCTATTGATCTTGCGGACTTTCTTTGTCCTCTTGTTGACCCAAACAAACCAAAGAAATAATCTCCTTTCGGATCAACATTACTTATAGGATTATTTCCCATCGAAGCATAAGGGCTTTCAGATTCATTTGGCTTGGGGTCTAGCTGCCAAAATCTTCCTAACTGTGGGTCAAGGCTTCTATAAAATGTACTGTATAATTCAACTCCACTTCCATCAGAAAACTCTTTAGACTCTAATTCACTTCCTGCATTCCATTTCTTTTTGTTTTCTAAACCTCCTGCGGCACGGCTTGAGATGCCACTCATAACCAACCCGAACGGATAATAATGTGTTTCCTCCACTATCCTCCCCGGCTGATGCAGCACCTGGAAGTTATCGATATACAGCGGGTTGCGGCTTTCGTTGCTCACATAGATGTACACATAACCGTTAGCAGGCGCTTTTATCATGGAAGATCCAAGAAGGGTAATGGTTTGCGGGCTGCCCATAACACTTAATTGCAAATATTGGCTTTGTTGGCATATAAAGTTAAACTGCAAATCGAAAAAAAGGATGTTCAGATATGCCTTTACATTATTTGAAGGGGTTGCAGGGCCCTGTTGCTGTAGGAGGTTGTTTAGCGGTACATCGTGCTCAAAACTCTCGCCTACCGTAACGCCTGCGCCATGCAAAGAACCGGTGTAGGAAGTGTTGTTTAATATCGCTATGATAGATCCTATCAGGTTCTGAATAGGG
>JAFEAB010000020.1 GCA_018266615.1 Bacteroidota bacterium | reverse complement strand
GGCAGTGCGGCTGATGCCCAACACTTAGCAGCAGAATTTAGCGGCAGGTTTTATACCGACAGAGAGGCACTTCCTGCCGAAGCCCTCCATGTAAATACTTCCTACCTTACTGCCGTGGCAAATGATTACAGTTATGATGTGGTTTATTCACGGATGGTAAACGGGATAGGACACAAGGGCGATGTACTGGTAGGATTAAGTACATCAGGAAACAGCCCCAATATTCTAAATGCCATGGAAACAGCGAAGAAAAAGGGAATGATTACCATCGCCTTTACCGGAGCAACGGGTGGAAAAATGAAAACGGCCTGCGATTACCTTATTAATATTCCGTCCACGGATACGCCACGGATTCAGGAAAGCCATATACTCGTAGGCCATATTATCTGCCAGTTGGTAGAAGAACTTTATTTTTCAAAATCATAATGGAGGCTATCGTACTTGCCGGCGGATTGGGTACCAGGCTTCGGGATTCCGTTCCTGACCTTCCAAAATGCATGGCACCTGTGGCAGGCAGGCCTTTTATTGATTTTGTGATTGAGGAGGCGTTAATAAACGGGGTGGATCATTTTATTTTTTCGTTGGGATACAAAAATGAAATAATTACGAATCACCTCCAACGGGCTTTTCCTGCCCTTCATTATGATTTGTGTATAGAGGATAGCCCCCTGGGAACCGGTGGGGCAATCCTGGCAGCATCCCGATTTTGTAAGGAGGGAGATTGTATAGTACTCAACGGCGATACCCTATTCAGAGTAAACCTGAAACAACTCATGGGATTTCACCAACAACAAAAGGCATCCTGTACCCTCGCACTTAAACCCATGCAGAATTTCGATCGGTATGGGGTAGTAAAATTGGATAATAACGGTCGAATCAGGGCATTTGAAGAAAAGGGGGTATGTAAAAAAGGGTTGATTAACGGTGGCGTATATGCGTTAAATATCAACCGGTTAAACGAACTGAATCTACCATCCAAATTTTCGTTTGAAAAGGATTTCCTGGAAGCTAAACTATTCACAGAAAAGATAATGGCACTGATACAGGATAGCTACTTTATTGATATCGGCATACCCAGTGATTTCCAAAAAGCCCATAGAGAACTTTCCGAATAATGCAAATACCTTACGATAAAATTGATCATAGCTGGAGTCTATTTCTCGACAGAGACGGAGTTATCAATCATGAAAAGAAGGATGACTACATTCACCATTGGGGAGAATTCAAATTCTATGATGGTGTTTTGGATGCCATGAAGGAATTTGCAAAGACCTTTAACCGGATTATAGTGGTTACTAACCAGCGTGGAATTGGAAGGGGGTTAACACAGCCTGCAGACCTGGATTTGATTCACGAAAACATGACAAAGGAGATAATTAGCCAGGGAGGCAAGCTGGATGCAATATATGTGGCGCCAGATATTAACAACGACAGCCCCAACCGAAAACCGAACCCGGGAATGGGATTACAGGCTATTAAGGATTTCCCACATATTTCACCTGCAAAATCCATAATGGTAGGAAACACCCTGAGTGATATGGAATTTGGGCGCAACATGGGTATGTATACAGTATTCCTGGCAACTACCCGCCCGGAAGTAGATCGAAAAGACGCACGAATTGATGCTTGTTTCAATTCGCTTTTGCAATTTGCCAGGAGGCTTCATTTACATTAGGCAATTCGTTAAAACCCAGGTAAGATTTTTGAGTGCGGGGTATTAGCTGAATCGATTGCCTTAAATTTATTTCATGAAATACCTTTTGGCTTTGGCTTTTGGAACTCTTATTGGCAATCTTCTGTTTTCCCAATCTTTGAACCGCACTGGATTTAAGACCCTACAACAAAAAGAGGATTCCATGACCCCGCTTTCCTGGAAGATTGTACAAGGGATAAACGCCTCCGACCGCTTTGAAGCCGACAGCCAGTTCACCCGAATTTTCGTGAGGGCACTTGCAGTTCAAAACTCTTTTGAATTTCCTTTTGACTCTCTTCAAACTATCTCAAAAATTTATCCTCCCGACAGCAGCTTCCGGATATTCACCTGGCAATTATTGGTTAATGAAAACCTGGTACGCCAGCACGGCGCCATCCAGATGAAAACTGCAGATGGAAGTTTAAAACTATTCCCTCTAATTGATAAATCGGATATTACAGAAAATCCGGAGGATACCATTGCCGACAATTTTGGATGGATGGGTGCCGTATATTATAAATTAATCGAAAAGAAATACAATGGGAAATCCTATTATACCTTATTGGGTTATGATGAAAACAATATCAGAAGTACCAAAAAAATAGTTGAGGTTTTGCATTTTGAAAACGGGAAACCTGAGTTTGGCGGGCACTATTTCAGCATTCCCAATAATAATGCCTTTCCCCGTAACCCTGCTCGGTATGTGATAGAATTTAAGAAAGATGCGAGCCCAAGGTTAAACTACGATCCGGAATTGGATCTGATCGTGATGGAACACCTGGTTTCAGAATCCAATCAGCCACAAAAAAAATGGACGCTGATTCCCGATGGAGATTATGAAGCGCTTAAATGGCGCAATGGAAAATGGGTTTATATCGATAAAATTTTCAATCAGGTAACTCCGGAAGGGAAAGCGCCAGTTCCTGCTCCATACCAGGAAAGTAAATTAAAGCCAAATAATTCCAATTAAAAATGAGCTTATATTACTAATGCCTGCTTCCTGGTAAAGAATGAAGCCCTTAGGCCGAAAAGATTTACAATTTAT
>JAFEAB010000001.1 GCA_018266615.1 Bacteroidota bacterium | reverse complement strand
GGATCTACGGCTACCGATGGCCAGGTGAATTCAAGAAACTTCACCTCCGATGGTACCACTTCGGGTACTAACAAATCCATGATGGTAGGACAAAAGCTTACCATTAAAGTTTCGGCTCCCATTGGTGGAGGACGGAGCGGAATTCAGTCGGGTGGCCGTATTGGATTTGCCTTAAAAAACAAAACCAGCTTTTATAATGGTGGCGATGCACAGGCCCGGTTTTTTGATGCCGATATGCTCCGTTTCGAATATGAAGGCGGGCAGGCTGCTTCCCAACTTGTTGATGGGGGTGGGACCATCCGTACTGGAATGCCGGGTTTTGGTGATTTTATCAACGGACAAACCTATGAAGTAGAAGTGATTTCTGATAAGGAATTTAATTTCCAGGTTGTAAGTGGCTCCCGGTTGAATATCCGGTCATTTACCACCACGGGTCAACTTCAACAAATTTCCATTGCCGATCTGGGATTAAACCGGGATGGAGTTTTTGAAAACCTGGCTATTTCGGATATGACTACGGTTGGACTTACGGCTAATTCCGGTGATAATTTCACGGTAAGCGGCGTAATTTCCAATAAATCGAGTAACAATACAGTTACAAAGTATGGTGTTGGTACCGTGGTATTAACCAATCAGAATACTTATTCAGGACTTACTACCGTTAGTGCCGGTACCCTTCAATTGAATGGGGCCTCGGCCAATACCATTAAAACCGGGAATGCAGTTAGTGTGGCAAATGGTGCTACTTTGCGAATTTCCCAGGATCAGACTTTTGGAAGCGTAACCCTCCCTGCCGGTGCCAACCTGGTAGTAGATGCGGGAAAGACCTTAACCATTAACGGAATATTCATCAGCGGAGGTAATATTCAGAATAACGGTACCATCAAATTGGGCGGAAGCCTTCCCCAGTCATTCCCAGGTAGTGGAACCGTTTCTGCGATGAATAACCTCATCATCAATAATACCTCGGTATCTTTAGATGCCGCTTCACTAAAGGTAACGGGTACCCTGAGTTTTGCTGCCAAGGGCGGTTCTCCGGCTATTCTTACTACCGGTTCCAATGTGATTACGGCTGCCACTGTAAGTGGAGCAAGTGCTGCCAATGGATGGGTGAATGGAAACCTGGCCCGGAGTATTTCAGCATCTGGGGCGGTGGGTTTCGACATTGGTGATGCAAGCAATTACCTTCCTGTTAGCCTCATTATTGATGGATCCGGATTTACTGCCGGCGATTTGCAGGTTTCAACCAGTACTCCGTTAAATGCAGTTTCCGGATATTCCAGCCTGAGTTTGGGAACAACCAACACCATCAACAGAGCCTGGTCGATATTTAAACCTTCCGGAAGTACTTTTGCCGGATCGTATTCTGGTGCTTACAATTACCTTGCAGCAGATGTAGTAGGATCCCCTAATTACGCCGACTTGCGGCAGGGGGTTTACAATGGTTCCACATGGGCATACCCAGGCTTAGTTTCCAATTCCGGACTACAAATAACCCAATCTGCTTTGGTGTCTCCCGCCTCTACCGGTAATGTGGTGTTTGGTTCCTCGCAACCGGTTACAATTTCCGGAATTAACGCAACCGCCAAAGTTTATGATGCGGGTACTTCTGCCAATCTCGATTTCTCAACTGCAGTAGCAAACGGATTATTAAATGGAGATGCGGTTACTGTGGGTGCAGGCTCCGTAACCGGTGTTTACGATGATAAAAATGTGGGAATAGCTAAGAATATTTCACTTTCCGGTACTGCCACTTTAATGGGTGTGCAGGCTGGGGCCTATAATATAGCCTCCATGCAGTCCTCTACTTCGGGCGATATTAATACCAGAGCGCTGGTTGTTACTGCATCACCAAATACAAAAGTTTATGACGGCAATGTGAGTGCAGCCGCTGTTCCTTATATTTCAAACGGGGCACTTCAGGGATCGGATGTGCTCATGTTTACAGAAACGTATTTTTCATTTAATGCCGGAACAGGAATTATGCTAATCCCCGCTGGAATGGTGAATGATGGAAATTATGGTAATAATTATTCCTATAGTTTTGAATCTTCTCCAACTGGTACAATTACCAATATTCCAATCACTAACCTTTCTGCTACCCCCGGGTCTATTTCATGCAGTGGGGGTACTACCACCCTCACCGTAGGTGCAAGCGGAGGCGATGGTCAATTGCTTTATAGTTTGAGCGGCACGGCCAGTTTCCCTGCCCAGGCATCTACTACATTTACCGGAGTAGGTGCAGGTACTTATACGCTTACTGTTACGGATGAAGATGGTTTCTCCGCCCAACTTAGTGGCATTACAGTTACGGAACCTCAAACCATGTCGGCCAGCTTTGTTACTAAAGCCCAAAGTGTTTGTGCAGTTACACCCGATGGCTCTGTAACGGTTACTCCAAATGGAGGTACTGCACCGTTTACATATACCTGGACGGGTGTTATTGGATCGGGTAACCCGGCTACTACGCCTTATACTAATGGAACAAATAATGCAACCCAGTCTAACCTGATGTATGGCTTCTATAATGTGCACATTGCAGATGCAAATGGTTGTAATATTGATGTCAATAATATTCATGTAGGGAAAGCATTTGCAGCCACCATCACCCATAATGGAAGTATCAGCAGTGCATGTGGAGCAACCGGTTCGTTGATAATTTATGCAGCCGGCGGTGTGGCTCCCTATACATACAGCCTGGATGGTTCTAACTTCCAGGGTTCAAATTCCTTTACTGCCCTGGCTGCCGGCCCGTACACTATTTATGTGAAAGATGATGGCGGATGTGTAACTTCAAAAGCCGTTACCGTGGGTCAGGCTGCGCCAATTGTTATAACCAATTATGTGGGCGCAGCAAGCAGTTGCAGCAATGATGGTTCGATCATGGTTTACCGCTCAGGAGGTATTCCTCCCTATACATATAGCATTGATGGGGTAAATTACCAGGTATCCAATTCCTTCCTAAATCTTGCTGCCGGAAACTATACCGTTCATGTTAAGGATTCTAAGAATTGCGATTATTCCCAGGCGGCCGTGGTGCCACAGGGTGCAGGGCTTTCATTAACAATCCGTAAATCGGATGCCAGTGCCTGTATAAATGATGGAAGCATCCAGGTAGTTGTGAGTGGTGGAGCTCCGGGTTTTTCTTATTCCCTTAACGGTGGCTCACCGCAACCCTCGAACAGCTTTAGCGGACTGGCTGCAGGAAATTATGTGGTTTCGGTTACTGATTCCCGTGGCTGCACCGGTAATTCCAACGTTAGCATCAATGTAAATAATATTTCAGTAACGTATTACAAAGTAGATGCACCAAGCTGTGCAGGTACCGGAAGTATTACACTTTACCGTACCGGTGGTGTAGGCCCCTATACCTACAGCCTCGATGGAAATAACTATCAGGCCAGTAGCGTATTTACAGGAATCACACCCGGAACCTATACCGGTTATGTAAAAGACAGCAAGACCTGTGTTGGTCAAACTGCAGACAATGCGATTGTGGTAGGCCCCGAAAATTGCAATAATAATGCCCGCGGTTCCAAACCGGTTATGAGTGATGTTACCTCCCTTTCTGTAAGTGCATTCCCCAATCCTTCGGCGAATGAATTTATGTTAAACCTTAAAGGATTCAAGGTGAATGAACGGGTAAGCATTACCGTTACCGACCTGCTGGGCCGTATTGTCCTGCAGGAAGAAGGAACCGGGAAAATGCAATATCAAATTGGGAAGAAACTTCTTTCCGGAGTTTACAATGTGCGTGTGGCCCAGGGAGAGAAACGAGTGTCTGTAAAACTGGTTAAAGAATAGAATTTTCACCTCAGGAACAGGTAATATGCCGGCGCCTGTTTTTGAAAACTGATTTCCTGTAAAAACCGGCAAAATTTAGGCGCCCTGCACAAATTGTGCGGGGCGTTTTATTTTTCTACCATTCCGGTTTCATTTTTTTATAATTTTAAGTGTATTGCTGAATCCTGTGCCAGAATTTGTTAATTTGAATTTTTATTTGGGTTATTTATTGATTTCCAACCGAATAAATTCAGCTTCTTTTTTGAATTTCTTTTTTTATAATTAATACCTAATCCTTTTGGAGTAGGTTGAAAGTTTTTTATGATAATGCTTGCATTTCAAATAAAATGATTTTACTTTTAACTTCCGTTTCCCTCCAATTCCCACCCAAAACCAACTTTTTCCCATAATCCTTCAGTTACTATTATAGCTATTTCAATACATGTAAATAGCATTTGAATCCGGGTAATATCCATGTAAATCCGTCCATATTTAATCCATTGTGTGGTGTTATAAAGGTTATTCATTGGAATAACAGTTTGAAAAACCAACGGAACACGATTGTTTTTCTTTCTTAAATACACTGCAATGAATACTACCAAAACAACCGGAACGGCAGGATTGCCTGTTTCCACTTTCCACAGATTCATTTATTTGCTTTTTAGTGCCATGGGCGCCATCCTATTCTTTGGAATATCATCGGTTTAGGCGCAAACCACAGTAAATTTTACTACTTCCGGGAGCCATCAATGGCCCTGCCCGGTTGGCGTAAGTAGCATTACTGTGGAGTGCTGGGGAGGCGGAGGAGCCGGTGGCGGTGCAACCGGTAACTCCAATGCTGCAGCCGGTGGCGGAGCCGGTGGTAGTTATGTTAAGGCTATCAGTTATTCGGTTACACCGGGCGTAACGTATAATATTTCTGTTGGGGCGGGTGGTAACGGTTCAACCGGCGATGGAACGGATGGTGGAAGCAGTTGGTTTGGTTCTTCCTCTACCATTCTTGCAACAGGAGGGAAGGGAGGGAGTGATGCCCCAAATAGCAATACGAGTGCAAATGGAGGGCCTAAGCAAATATCCGGAAATATTGGGTTTACACCGGGTTATAGTTTTTACGGTGGTAAGGGAGCCAACGGTTCTTCCACCAGTTATGGAGGAGGGGGTGGTTCCAGTGCCGGTAATGCTGCTAATGGAAATGATGCTACCAATCGAACTGGTGCTGCTGCCGTTACCGGTGGAAGTGCCGGGTATGATGGTGTTACATCCGGGAGTGTAAGTGGCACGCCTGGGTTTGGTGGAGGAGGAGGTGCGGCACGGGCTACAGGAAGTACAAATCGTTCGGGTGGCGATGGTGGTGTAGGAAAAGTTTCCATCACCTATACACAGTTAACTTATAAATCGCAGATATTAAGTGTGGATGCTGGCGCTACCACCTGGTGCGAACCCGAAACAAGAAATGTTACGGTTCAAATAAAAAATAATGGAACTGCTACCTGGACCGATGCAAATCCGGACATTAATATTGGGATTAAATGGAATACCAATGGTGCCAACTGGAGCGATTATTTTGTGAAGGTTGATGCAGGTGGCCTTGCCCCCGGCGCTACCGGTACCTATGTATTGCCAATCACCACATCAAATTATGTGAACCCGGGCGGTTATACTACACCGTTAGCTATTGGGGTAAACAATATTTCTGTGGATGTGATTTATGAAGGCATTTCCAATTTTGGGCAAAACCTGGGGGGAGTAGGGCCTGGTAATGCTGCCTATACATCTCCAAACCAGGATATCTCTGCAGCGGCTACGATTATTCGTAGCTCCGGAGCAGGAACCGATGCGCAGTCTGTTTGCCAGAATATTGCAATTGCCAATATAACATATCAACTGGGTGGCGGGGCCACCGGCGCCTCTGTTACCGGGCTTCCGGCAGGGGTCAGCGGCTCCTACAATGGTGGAACAAAAGTATATACCATCAGTGGGTCACCCACCGTATTTGGTTCCTTTGCTTATACAGTAACGGCAGAAGGCCCTTGTGGTAATAATTCCTTGCCGGGGACAATTGATGTTACCGAAGCGGCAACGCTTACGCTTACATCGGCTGGGTCAACTACCAGTCAAGTCCTCTGTATGAATAGTTCGCTTACGGATATAACTTATTCCGTAGGAGGTACAGGAAGTGGAGGGAATGTAACGGGTTTACCTGCCGGTGTAACTGGAACCTATTCAAGTGGAGTTGTCACTATTTCGGGAACTCCAACTGTTTCCGGAACATTTAATTATTCGGTTGTAGGTACGGGCATTTGTAATTCTGTTCCTGAAACGGGTAGTATTACCGTTAACGATGCACCTACGGGTTTATCTGTCTCCCCTTCTTCGGCTACTATTTGTGTAGGGGAATCCGAATCCCTCACCGGAAATTCGAGTATTAATGCGCAATCAACCATTGCCTCTGAAAATTTCAATGGTACACCCAATGTTACCGTAATTGGTACTTCAGATAACAGCGGGCAAGTATGGACAAAAGAAAGTAATGGAGTATCCGTAAACGGAGTCCAGGCCTTTACAAGCCCCAACGGTGGCGGTATTGAAGTGGCCATGGCAGCCATTACCAGTTGTTTTAACTGGGGAGGATGCCCTGCTGCTGCAAATACCACCATGACCTCCGCCTCTTTCAGTACCAATAATCTTTCTTCCGTAACCCTTAGTTGGGCACAGGCATATAAAAAGGGAAATGTTGCCGGAAGTTCTGCCACTGTGGAAATTTCGACAGATAATGTCAACTGGACGGTGTTACAATCCTATGCTGCCAATGTGGGGGCTGCGAATGCGTTTGCTTCAGAAAGTATAACATTGAATGCTTCCTATTTGAATCAACCTACCGTTTGGGTTCGGTTTATTTTTGTGGGAAATGTTTCTGCCGGATTCTTTTCTTCCCAGTCTGCCTGGTGGGCCATTGACGACCTGCTCGTAAATGGGAATTCCACTCCGCTTTATTCCTGGTCGGCCAATACCGCGCCAGCAGTAAATGGTTTACCGGGAGGGGCCGGAACCCCATCTGCAGCCAATGCAACTATTTCAGTATCACCCACACAAACCACCAGCTATACCCTTACTTCGTATAACCCGATTACAGGATGCAGTACTTCCCTGGCTGGAAATGTGGTAACAGTAAATCAAAACAGTACCATCAGCCTGTCTTCAGCCCCAGGTTCCGATAACCAAATACTTTGTGCGGGAAGTGCGGTTTCTCCCATTACCTATGCAGTGGGAGGTGGTGGAAATGGCGCTTTGATCAGCGGATTGCCGCCAAGTTTCCAGGGTGCATTTGCCGATGGCACATTCACCATTTCGGGTGGTGATAATGCAGCCCAGGGAACCTATAATTATACCGTTACAACAACCGGGCCTTGTCAGCAAGTGTCTGCAACAGGAACTATTGTAGTGGGTGCTCCGGTAGATGCCGTGGTGGATATTCGGAATGTAAGTGTTTGTTCCAATTCTCCCGATGGCCAGATTAGTCTGACACCCAATGGTGGTACCGCTCCTTATTCTTATGTGTGGACGGGCATTATCGGTTCGGGGAATCCTGCAAACACTCCTTATACCAATGGTACAAATGCTCCCACTCAAACGGGTTTGCAATATGGTTTTTATAATGTACAGATTACTGATGGTACAGGATGCGTTAAAACCATTAGCAATATTCATGTGATGAAGGCATTCCTTCCCTATATAACGCATAATGGTTCTATCAGCAGCGAGTGTGCACCAACCGGTACCCTGGTGATTTATGCTGCAGCTGCGATTGCACCATACACCTATAGCCTGGATGGAGTGAACTATCAGCCATCAAATATCTTTACCAACCTTGCAGATGGCAATTATACCATCCATGTGAAAGATGCCGGAGGTTGCGAGAATACAAAGGTAGCCGTAGTGGGGAAAGCATTACCCGTTACAATTACTCCGTATGTGCTGCCATCCAGCAGTTGTTCTAATGATGGTAAGATCTTTGTTTATAGAAATGGTGGGATACCTCCTTATTCTTATAGCCTGGATGATGTAACCTATCAGTCATCTAATGCCTTTACCAATATGACCCCTGGTTCATATACGGTGTATGTGAAGGATTCAAAGGGATGTACTTATTCTCAGGTTGTGAATGTTCCTCAGGGTTCGGGAGTATCTGTTAGCAGTCATAAATCGGATGTGAGTGCCTGTATAGATGATGGCTCTATTCAATTTATTGCTTTGGGAGGTACCGCACCGTACACGTATAGCCTCGATGGAGTAAATTTCCAGCCTTCCAATACATTCATCAATCTTTCAGTGGGATCTTATACAGGTACAGTGAAAGACTCCAAAGGATGTACCGGTACCCTGAATGTTACACTCATTACTTCCCTGATCAATGTAAGTACACATAGTGTAAATGCCAGCGATTGTGAAACACCGGATGGACAAATTCAAATATTTGTATCGGGTGGTGTAGGCCCTTATACCTACAGTGTGGATGGAAATAACTACCAGGCTTCCAATTCCTTCACCGGATTAGTGGCAGGTACCTATGATGTGTATGTGAAAGATTCAAAGACTTGTATCGGCGTATTAACCGGAGTAGAAGTGGGTCCACAGGAGTGCTTAAACAATAATTTGCGTACCCCAGTTGTTAAACATCCTGCCCAGGATTTAAAAGGGGAGGTGTTGGCTTACCCGAACCCATCCAATGGAGAATTTAACCTTCAGGTTGGGCAGTTGAAGGCTGGGACACATCTGGAAGTAACCGACATCCTCGGCAAGATGGTATTTAAAACTACAACGATTCAGAAATCAATGATCCGCATTGGTTCCAATTGGAAACCCGGTGTGTATTTTGTGAAAATTGTATCGGGGAATGAATCACAAACAATTCGTTTGGTGAAACAGTAATTTTGGAAAATATATTTCCTCTGGAGGTGCCTTCGGGTACCTCCTTTTTTTATGGAAGAGATTTGATAAAATTCACAATTGGAGCCATTAGTTCGGGATGTAATGGCCGGGAGGGGTCATTATAGGAAGCCATATTATCAGCATTGGAAGATCCAACTTTTTTTAAAATATGGTTCATTCCGTGGATAACGTATTCTTTTCCAAATTTTGAAGCGGCAAAAAGCGCCTGCGCATCTTCTGTTTTTATCTGGAGGTCTGCATCACCCTGGATAATTAATACCGGTATTTTTAAGTTTGAAATTTCTACTGCAGGGTCATACTTAAACCAGGAAATAAGATAAGGTTGCACGGAGGGACGAAACAAAGAAGAAAGCATTGGATTGATTTGGCTGACTGTATTCCCTGCTTCTAGGGAATCAATAATGCGGTCGGTTTCTTCTGCGAGCATAGGGGCCTGGATTGAAATCTGCTCAGAAATCAACTGTCCTGCGGGTTTTCCTGCACCCGATAAGGAAATAAATCCGTTCACGTCTTTTTGAGAAGCAATCATTCCGATAAGTGAACCTTCGCTATGGCCTGCCACCACAACCCGGTTAAAACGCTTGTCATTTTTTAAAACGGATATCCACCATTTGGCATCCTGCACATAATCTTCAAATCGCAAATCATTTTCCTTCATATTGGGAATAGCGCTTTCGCCTACTCCCCGTTTATCGTATCGGAGGCTGGCAATGCCTGAATCGGCAAGGGCGTGGGCCAGCATTTTGAGGCTTTCATTTTTCATGGCAGGATTGTTGCCGTTCCGGTCGGTTGGCCCTGATCCCGAAATAAGGAGGCATACCGTTAGTTTTCTGGCTGCCGTTTCGGGCAGGGTAAGCGTACCAAAAAGGGTTACATTGCCTGTGTGGTATTCCATTGGCAATTCGCGGTAAGAAGAATCGGATTTTTTTTGGGCTTCTGCGGGCGCCTTGCAACTGCTGAAAAAGATAAGAAGGAGAAGTAGTTTATTCATTTTTTTCTTCTGTTATGCCGTGCTGTTAATTTTTTGTCAGAACCTAAAAAATACAAACAACCTGCCAAAATTTTTGCTGTCATTTTCAATTCGGTGATACAGGGGTTTGATGTGGGGTTGTTGTAAAAAGCGTTCCACTTTTTTTCGCAATTGCCCGGAGCCCTTGCCCGGTATTATTTCAATTTCGGGAATGCGTTTTTCCACAGCACGTCGAAACGCATCTTCCAAAGCAGATTCAATTCCGCGGCTGTTATTGTAAACTTCATGTAAATCAACTTTAATTCGTCCCATTATAATTCAGTCAATTTTATCCCCGATTTTTCGATTGAAATTTTTCGTTGTTTATACAATTGGCCAACAGCCATCTTAAAGGTTTTCTTACTCATTCCAAAGAATTGATAAATTTCTTCCGGATCGCTTTTATCGAAGTAGGGTAAATACCCGTTATGTTCTTTCAGTAGCCGGAGTATTTTTTCTCCTTCCCCTTCCACCCTGGCATAACCGGGTTTACCGGCCGCTACATCAATTTTTCCGTCATCGCTTATTTGTTTAATAAAACCTTTAAATGTATCACCGATTCGGATATCCCGGTAAATTTCATTAAAATGCAACACCCCGGTATGCCGGTTATTGATAGCCACCAGATAGCCAATATCGGTACGGCGGATAACAGTTAAATCCACTTCTTCGAGGGGTGAAACGGTTAGGTTTTCATTTGAGAACCGGTGCTGGAATTTTTCGGTGGCGGCCAACCGGCCAGTTTGGGCATCCAATACGATTTGAACTAAGTATTCGCCCCCGGGCACCATTTTTCCCAATTGCTGGGAAATAGGAACGAAAATATCTTTAGGTAACCCCCAATCGAGGAAGGCGCCATGCGGCGTTACCGATACGGCTTTAAGCCGGGCCATATCGCCCAGCATGGCTTTCGGTTTCTCCGTAGTGGCAATCAACCGGTCTTCTCCATCATGGTACACGAAAACTTCAATATCATCGCCCGGTTTAAGCTGAGATGGAATATATCGGTTAGGTAAAAGGATACCGTTTTTACCGTCATCCAGGTACATTCCAAAATCTACCCTTCGCAATACACGCAACCGGTTTAATTCTCCAACTTTTACCATCCTTTTATTTTATGCAAGTTAAGGCGGCATAAGGAAACCATAACCCAATTGGAATCGGCTATCTTTGCAAAAATTTTTTGGATTTGAGATTTTCTGAATTTGGATTTGATGATCGATTACTTGAAGGCATCGAAGCGTCCGGCTATGATACCGCCACCCCGGTACAGGAACAGGTAATTCCTCTAATCCTCGAAGGAAAGGATGTAATTGCCTCGGCTCAAACAGGAACCGGGAAAACTGCGGCCTTTTTACTGCCGCTGATAAACCGGATGTTGACTTCTGCACACGATCCGCATACCATCAATGCGCTGATTATCGTTCCCACCCGGGAGCTGGCTATCCAGATAGAACAGCATCTTGAGGGACTTTCCTATTATACAAACATCAGTTCCATAGCCATTTATGGAGGAGGTGATGGCAATGCATTTGTCCAGGAAAAGAAAGCGGTAAGTACGGGCGCCGATATTGTGGTTTGTACCCCCGGGAAAATGATGGCGCATATCCGAATGGGGTATGTGAAATTATCCGGATTAAAATACCTGGTGCTGGATGAAGCAGATCGTATGCTGGATATGGGTTTTTATGATGACATCATGTTCATCATTAACCACCTCCCTGCCCGGAGGCAAAACCTGCTTTTTTCTGCAACCATGCCTTCAAAAATCAGGGAACTGGCAAAAAGGATTTTGACCCAGCCTGCCGAAGTGAATATTTCCATCAGCAAGCCTCCGGAAAAAATTAAACAGACGGCCTACCATGTATTTGAGGCACAAAAAGTACCCCTCGTGGTGCAACTGTTGTCTGGTTCAAACTTCTCCCGCATCGTCGTTTTTTGCAGCAGCAAACTGAGCGTTAAACAACTCACCCGCGAACTCCGCAGAAAAAAATTGAAGGTAGATGAAATTCACAGCGACCTGGAACAGGATAAGCGGGAAGAGGTATTGATGCAATTTAAAAGTGGCAGGCTTCCTATTTTGGTGGCTACCGATATTCTCAGCCGGGGAATTGATATCGATAACATCGATCTGGTCATCAATTTTGATGTTCCACACGATGGAGAGGATTATGTACACCGTATTGGCCGTACCGCCAGGGCAGAAGCAGATGGCACCGCCTTTACCCTGGTTAGCCCAAAAGATCAGCGGAAGTGGTGGCAAATTGAAAAACTGATTGAACGCACCGTGCCTCATGGCGTTGTGCCTCCCGAATTAGGCGCAACACCCGCCTATTCTCCCAGGCAACCCCAACAGCATGGCAGGCCGGGGGGAAAGAGAAAATATTACGGAAAACCCCGTAACCCCGGGAAGTAGGAGGTTCTTCCGGTTATACAAATGAGATTTTTTTCCTATCCAGGTAAGATGGCCTGCCCGGGAGAAAGAGTACATTGATACCTGTTATTTTCCCCGTTCTTCCTTCTTCCCTGATAAATATCTTTGCAAAAAAAAAATCATTCCTTCTGTTCCAAACATATTGGCCAGCCCCATTGAATACCTGCATGGTGTAAGCGCTATCCGTGGAGATTTGTTGCGAAAGGAACTAAATATTTTCAGTTTTAATGATTTGCTGGAGCATTTCCCCTTGCGGCATATCGACAAAACCCGGATTGATAAAATTTCCAGCCTTTCCCCTTCTTCCGATTATGCTCAAATAACGGGGAGGCTTACCCGCTACGAAATTGTGGGGGAGAAACGTTCCAAAAGACTGGTTGCCCAACTGGATGATGGCACCGGCATCATGGAACTGGTATGGTTCCAGGGAATAAGCTGGGTGATCAAATCACTTTCCCTGGGGAATAATTATCGGGTATTTGGAAAATTAGGCTGGTTTTTGCACAAGCCACAAATGGCGCATCCGGAGTTGGAGTTAATACAGCACGGGACAGCAAAGCCGCAAAATTTTTTAGAGCCTGTGTATCCAACTACGGAAAAGCTACGCAGTAAGGGGCTCGATGGAAAGGGAATATCTGCCCTGATGAAAAAGCTATTTGAAAAACTGGTTCCGGATAATTTGCCCGAATGCCTTCCTCCTTCTATAATTGAAAAATATAAACTTATTTCCCGATTTGCTGCATTTAATCAGGTGCATTTCCCGGCAAATGAACCGGCTTACCGCCAGGCGGTGCGCCGGTTGAAATTTGAAGAATTATTTTTATCGCAACTCACCATCCAGCGATTAAAATTAAACCGTATCCGAACCTCAAAGGGAATGGTATTTGTAAATGTGGGTCCTTTGTTTAACCGGTTTTACAACCAGGGTTTGCCATTTGAATTAACCTCGGCGCAAAAAAAAGTGATTAAGGAAATACGAAAAGACCTGGGCTCGGGGAAGCAAATGAATCGCCTATTACAAGGGGATGTGGGAAGTGGCAAAACGATGGTTGCCCTCCTTTCGATGCTGTTAGCTGCTGATAACGGGTACCAGTCCGTCATGATGGCACCCACCGAAGTTTTAGCCAATCAACATTATGCATCCCTGATTAAATACCTGGATACCCTTCCCGTTAAGCTGGCATTGCTAACCGGTTCAACCAAAGGGAAAGAAAGAAAAGAAATTCTTACTGGTTGCGAATCGGGAGAAGTGAATATCCTGATTGGCACCCATGCCGTAATTGAGGATAAAGTGAATTTCAATAACCTCGGATTGGCCGTGATTGATGAGCAGCATAAATTTGGAGTAGCCCAGCGTGCCAGGTTATGGAAAAAGAATAAATTTCCTCCACATAACCTGGTAATGACTGCCACACCCATTCCACGCACCCTGGCCCTAACAGCTTTTGGAGATCTCGATTACAGTATTATTGATGAACTTCCTCCCGGAAGACGACCGGTTCAAACAGTGCACCGCTTCGAACAATCCAGGCCTCAGGTTATGGATTTTATAAAAGAAGAAATTAAAAAAGGAAGGCAGGTTTATATCGTTTATCCATTGATTGAAGAAAGCAGTAAGCTCGATTATGAAAACCTGATGAAAGGATATGAGGAAGTGAAATCCTTTTTTCCGGAACCTAAGTACTGGATCAGTATGGTGCATGGTAAGCAGGATGCGCTTCAAAAAGAAACCAACATGCGTAGGTTTATAGAAGGTGATACACAAATCATGGTGAGCACTACGGTAATTGAAGTAGGGGTAAATGTTCCCAATGCAACGGTTATGGTAATTGAGAGCGCCGAAAAGTTTGGTCTCTCCCAGTTGCACCAGTTACGGGGGAGGGTGGGCCGGGGAGCCGATCAAAGCTATTGTATCCTGCTTACCGGGAATAAACTATCGAAGGATGCAAAGCAACGGCTTGCTATCATGACCAACACCCAGGATGGTTTTGTAATTGCGGAAAAGGATCTTGAACTACGGGGACCCGGCGAAATGGAAGGAACCAGGCAGAGTGGGGCGGTGTTGTTTAAGCTGGCCAATATTGTGGCAGATCGCGCTATGCTGGAAGCGGCCTCCCAGTCCGCAGAAAAAATAATTCAAAACGACCCGGGATTAATCCAGGAAGACAACCTGCCGCTTAAGAATTTCCTGGCAGGATTTAGAGAAAAGACGGCCTGGGGCCGCATTGCCTGACGTATTTATTGTTAAAGCCATTTTAATCTGCCTGCCAGTTGAACTACCCGGCCAGGCATTTCGTTATTATTGAGTAAATTGTACTTAAAGCACTATTGTTTTGATGAGGAATTTTACTTGTATTGCACTCACCCTTTTATGCCTGTTTTTTTCCTTTGCAACAGAAGCGCAAATGGAACTGGTTGAGAACAGGGGGCAGTGGAATAAGCAGGTCTTGTATCGGGGCGATTTTTCCACCGGTTCCTTCTTTGTGGAAGGAGGTGGTTTCACCATGCT
The DNA here is from genome assembly GCA_018266615.1 of Bacteroidota bacterium. GTDB lineage: Bacteria > Bacteroidota > Bacteroidia > Chitinophagales > Chitinophagaceae > Ferruginibacter. Next base: position 32,157 of record JAFEAB010000001.1, on the reverse strand, counting down.
TTTGCATGATACGGCAGGCCTGCGGAAATTGGGCGATTTCATGCATAATGAGGCGGGGAAACCAGCCGAAGAATTTTCCTTATTAAGTGTAGCTTATAAAGTAAAATTTTTAGGAGGCAATCCTAATCCTCCGGCGGTGCCGGAAAAACAACTGAACAGTTACAATAATTATTTTTTAGGAAATGATCATTCCCTGTGGGCATCCCATTGCGGACTTTTCCAGTCGGTTTTATTGAAGCATATTTATCCCAATATTGATGTGCGCTATTATAGCAATGGAGGAAGTTTAAAATACGATTTCATTATCCATCCGGGAGGAAACCCGAATGCCATTGCCATGCAATACGAAGGCCCCGTGGCGCTCCAAATAAAAGATAAAGAATTACTAATTCATACAGAGGCCGGTGGGATAAAAGAACTAAGCCCGTACAGTTTTTATATAACAGAAAAGGGGAGAACGGAAACGGATACCCGCTTTATCCTGAAGAATAATGTCGTCACTTTTTCGGTTAAAAATTTTGATGCCACAAAGACCCTCATCATTGATCCTACTGTAATTTTTTCCACCTTTACCGGGAGTTCGGCCGACAACTGGGGATATACAGCCACGCCGGGCCCGGATGGAGCCATGTTTGGAGGCGGTATTGTGTTTGGTGCCGGATACCCCACTTCTCCCGGCGCCATCCGCCAAACTTTTGCCGGTGGCGATAATACCTATCCAACAGATGGTTTTGACATTGGAATCATTAAACTGAACGCCGCGGGGAACCAACGAATGTATGCCACCTATTTGGGCGGCAGTGGTGATGAACAACCCCATAGCCTGATTACGGATGCCCAGGGAAACCTGTATGTTACCGGACGAACCACCTCTTCCAATTTCCCTGTAACCACGCCACTTATCGGACCCGGTGGGGAGGAAGATATCATTGTCTGTAAATTTAACAGTACGGGTACTCAATTATTGGGGTCCGTAAAAATTGGCGGTTCCGGAAAAGACGGAGTTAACATCCGCCCGAAATACCGTCCTCCGGAAGGAGCAGATGCCATCCGCCGTAATTATGGCGATGATGCAAGAGGAGAAATAATTTTGGATAAGCAGGGCAATGTGATTGTGGCTACCTGTACCCAGTCGGCCTCTAATTTTCCGGTATCGGCAGGAAACGGGATTCAAACCAGTTTTGGGGGCGGCAGGCAGGATGGCGTAGTGTTGAAATTTAATTCAGGATTAAGCTTATTGTGGGCTGTGCTGTTTGGCGGTCCGGGGGATGATGCCTGCTTTGTTTTGGATGTTCATCCCGTTACCGGAAAAATTTATGTGGGTGGGAATACCACGGGCAGCAACCTGCCCGGCCCCTCTGCCGGTACTATCGGTAATGCATACCAGGGAGGGATTACCGATGGCTTTGTTACCATTCTGAATCCGGATGCTTCATCCATTATTAAAACAAGTTTTATCGGCACATCCGGAAACGATATGCTGTATGGCTTAAAGTTCGATAAGCATGGGTTTCCGTACATCATGGGTACCACTACCGGGAACTGGCCTATTGTAAATGCAGCTTTTTCCAATACGGGTGGAAAACAATTTATTGCCAAATTACAACCCGATTTATCAGCTTTTGTGTATTCCACTGTTTTTGGAACCAATGCGGCCATGCCCAACCTCTCTCCGGTAGCGTTTATGGTTGACCGTTGTGAAAATGTTTATGTGTCGGGTTGGGGTGGTGGAATAAACAGTTCGGCTCAATTTCCCAATTCGGGAACAGCCAATTTGCCGGAAGTGAATCCGCTTGCCGGTATCCCTGCGCCAGATGGCAGTGATTTTTATTTTTTCGTGCTCGAACGCAATGCAGCCGGTCAATTGTTTGGGTCTCATTTCGGCCAGAATGGGGGCTTGGGCGACCATGTAGATGGAGGTACCAGCCGCTATGATGCCAATGGGATAATTTACCAGGCCGTGTGTGCTAATTGTGGAGGGCAGGCCCGGTTCCCCACCACGGCAGGGTCCTGGTCGCCACAAAATGGAAGCTCCAATTGCAACGAAGCGTTGTTAAAGATTGAAATGAATTTTACCGGGGTGGGTGCTAATCTCCAGTCGTATATTGATGGAAAATCAGGAGATACCCTGGGTTGTGTTCCCCTAACGGTAGAGTTTAAGGATACCGTGCACAAAGGCAAAACGTATTATTGGTCTTTTAATGATGGCACTCCGGTTCAAATTACCACCGCTGCCAATATTACCCATACTTTTTCAACCATCGGTACCTACCAGGTAATGCTGATTGCAGAAGACAGCGCTACCTGCAACATCCGCGATACGGCGTATAAGACTATTGTGGTCGGAAATAATGCAGTAAACTTAGATTTTGCATGGAATAAATTGCCTCCCTGCCAAAGCCTCACCATTCAGTTTAATAATACGTCAACCGTAAATGCAGGAGCCTTTGGCCCTCAAACTTTTGTGTGGGATTATGGCGATGGCTCGGCGCCTGATACCACGAATAAACTCCCTCCCAGGATACATTCCTATGCGCAACCGGGGAATTATGTTGTTACACTGTATTTGATTGACCCCTTGTTTTGTAATGCGCCCACCAGCATCAGTAAAACAATTCGGATAAACCCTACCGTTACCGCACAATTTGAAACCCCGCCGGCCGGCTGTATCCCTTACGAAGCTGTTTTTAATAACACGTCTTTGGCGGGCACCGATTTCATTTGGGATTTTGGCGATGGACAAACTTCAACAGAAGAGAACCCAACGCATTTATATCCAACGCCCGGCGATTACCCGGTGGTGTTGGTAGCCATTGATACGGGTACCTGCAATAAAAGAGATACCACTGCAGTTTTTATCATTCATGTGGTTGATAAGCCAACAGCCGGCTTTTCCTGGGGCCCCAATCCTCCGGAAAGGAATATCCCGGTTTCATTTACGAATATTTCCTCTCCCGATGCGGTTAGTTTTTCCTGGGATTTTGGGGATGGGCAAACAGGAACCACAAAAAACCCGGTTCATGAATACCTGGCTTCCGGTGAGTATATGGTAACACTGGTAGCATATAATGCATTAGGTTGCCCCGATACATTCCGGTTGCCGGTTCGGGTAGAAATTGATCCCTTACTTGATGTGCCCAATGCCTTTACTCCCGGCCGTTTTGGAACCAATGCGGTAATCCGGGTTATTGGCTATGGTATTGTAAAGATGGAATGGAAAATTTATAACCGGTGGGGCCAGCTTGTATTTCAGTCTGCCAGCAAAGAACAGGGCTGGGATGGAAAATTCAAAGGTAAATTGCAACCCATGGATGTTTATGCATATATCCTGGATGCGGAATTTGCTGATGGTAAGAAAGTAACTAAAAAAGGCGACATAACTTTGATCAGGTAATGAAGCGGTTGAAAATTATATGGATACTATTGGGGCTAATTCCGGTATTAAAACCATCGGCACAGGATCTCCATTTCTCTCAATTTTTTAATACGCCCTTAACCACCAACCCGGCAAATACCGGGTTTATTCCGGATGCGGATTACCGGATTGGCGCCCATTACCGGAACCAGTGGAGCAGTGTTATGTCGGTACCGTATAAAACCATGAGTGCTTTTGCCGATGCTCAGATTTTCAGAGACCGGCTCGATAACGGATGGTTGGGAGTGGGGGCGGTAGTGCTTAATGATAAAGCCGGAAGTGGGGCTCTTCAATCCACGAAGATATATGGATCCATCGCATACCATCAGATGTTGGGATTGAGCAGCCTTCTCAGCGCCGGTTTTAATGTGGGATGGGCCAATAAGAGAATCGATCCGGCTGCATTAAAATTCCCGGATCAGTTTGATGGACATTTTTTTGATAATGAATTACCGACATCCGTAGTTTTCACGAGCAACAACATCAGTTATTTTGATATGCAGGTGGGATTGAACTATGCATATTTCCCAAAGGAAAATATTTATATAAATGCCGGTTATTCCATTCACCATGTAAACCGCCCGAAGGAGAGTTTCTTCGATAGTAAATCAACGGATGCCATCATTCCCATGCGGCACATCGGGTTTATGAATGCCTTGCTGAAACTGAATCCCAACCTGATTGTGAATCCCAATATTTATTTTACCACCCAGGCGAAAGCAATGGAATTTATGGCCGGGATGAATGCGAATTTTAACCTGGCCAATGCGGGTGAAAAACAATTGATTGCCGGCTTGTATTACCGTTACAATGATGCATTTATTCCCATGCTGGGGTTTGAGATTAAAAATATCCGCTTTACATTCAGTTACGATGTTACCAGCTCCGGGATGAGTAAATACAATAATTACCGGGGAGCCACGGAGTATAATATCATTAAAAACGGATTTTACCCCGAGAATACCGACCGGCAGGTGCTTTGTCCTAAATTCTGATTTTTTTATCAATTCAGTTGCGCGAGTTTCCCGAATTTTGCCTCTGATCATTCAAGCATGAGCATACCTTTCACCGGCAATACTTCGATAGCACATCATTTTCTCGAAAAATTTGAAAATATAGTTGGAAAAGAGTTTGTCCTTTCCACTGCAGAAAGGGTAGCGGATTACGGAAGTGATCAAACGGAGAATCTGCATTTCCCTCCCGATGTGGTGATTCGCCCGCGAACGGCTCCTGAAATTTCGGAGATAATGAAAATCTGCTTTGCCCATAAAATTCCGGTTACCCCAAGAGGCGCTGGTACCGGGTTAAGCGGAGGCGCCTTACCCCAGTTTGGCGGTGTGGTAATCAGCTTTGAAAGGATGAATACCATTCTTGAAATTGATGAAGAGAATTTGCAGGTTACTACCGAGCCTGGTGTAATTACCGAGGTATTGCAGGATACAGTTAAAGCAAAGGGCCTATTTTACCCGCCCGACCCCAACAGCCGGGGAACCTGCTTTATTGGAGGAAATATTGCCGAAAACAGCGGAGGCCCCAAAGCTCTTAAATACGGTGTGGTTAAGGATTATGTGCTCAACCTGGAAGTGGTATTGCCCAATGGGGATATTATTTGGACGGGAGCCAATGTATTAAAGAATGCAACCGGGTATAATCTCACTCAACTATTTGTGGGCAGCGAAGGCACCCTCGGGCTGGTTACAAAAATTGTGTTGAAATTAATTCCGCTTCCCAAATACGATTTATTGATGCTCGCTCCATTTCATAAACTGGAGAATGCAGGCGCTGCTGTGAGCGCCATTTTTAAGGCGGGGTTTACTCCCAGCGCATTGGAGTTAATGGAAATTGATTCTTTAAAAATCGTGAGCCGTTTTGTTGACAGCCATGCAGTGGAAGTGAATGATGGAACAGAAGCCCACCTTATAATTGAACTGGATGGCAACCATTTGGAAACCCTGATGGAAGAAATGACTTCCATTGCAGAACTTTTAACAGCATTCGATTGCGGTGAATTGTTGTTTGCCGATGATGCACAACAAAAAGAAGCTTTATGGAAATTACGGCGAAGGGTAGCCGAAGCGGTTAAGCTGGATGGGTATAGCATCGAAGAAGATACCGTAGTACCCAGGGCACAACTACCCGCACTCATCCGGGGCGTTCGGGAGCTGGGCGAAAAATTTTCATTTAAAGCAGTATTCTATGGCCATGCGGGAGACGGGAATTTGCATATCCGGATAAAGAAAGCCGGTTGTCAATACAGCCTTAATAATCCCGAAGTTATCCCCGCCCTCACCGCATTATTCGAATTGGTAAAATCCTTAGGCGGAACCATCAGCGCCGAACACGGAATAGGGCTAATTCAAAAGGAATATATGCCCCTGGTATTTACAGAAACGGAATTAGAGCTGATGCGGGGTATTAAAAGATTATTTGATCCCTATAATATCCTGAACGCCGGAAAAATATTCGACTAATCGTATTATTATGAAAAAATTATTGTGGCTGGTATTTCTTTTTATCAGCGTTACACTCCAGGCCCAAAACTCCAATGAAGATGATGCCCATCAGGGGGGCTTTAAAAAGGAAAACCTGTTTACCGGCGGTGGTCTTCAGTTGTCTTTTGCGAACAGTACGTTTGTGGGCGGCATCAGCCCTGTGTTGGGTTACAGCATTAATAAGTGGGTGGATGCAGGCATCGTGGCCAATTTTACCTACGCCTCAAATAACCATGTGATTTATGAAGACGGAAGTGGAAATTATTATTATACCGACGACAGACTGAAGGAAATAATTTATGGCCCGGGTGCTTTTGTAAAAGTATATCCACTCAAATTTTTATTTGTGCACGCTCAGGGCGAAATGAACTTCATCTCACAAAAGTTAGACCCGGTGAACGGGCCCGTGCAAAGGGAGAGCCATTCAGTCCCCAGTTTGCTGGTGGGTGCAGGTTACGCGGGTGGGAGAGAAGGCGTGGGCAATTTTTTCTATCATATTTCTTTGTCGTTTGATGTGCTTAGGCGTCCCAACTCTCCTTATGTGGAAACCCTTGCCAGTGGTCGGGTGAACGCACTCCCCATCATCAGGGCCGGCATTCAGGTGCCGCTATTTAGTGGAAAGCGGCTATTAAATTCATTATAACCAGGGGATAATTTCTTCGGGTGCCGACAGGATGGAAACCCTGGCCAGGCTTGTGCCGTACAAAAACCCGTCTGCTTCCATTTTTTGAAAATGCTGGATGAGGTGTTGATAGTATCCATCGCTGTTTAAAATAAAAATCGGCTTATCCTGGATTTTCAACTGGTTCCAGGTTAACAGCTCAAACATCTCATCGAGGGTTCCAAAACCGCCCGGTAATACAAGCGCAGCATCGCAGCTTTGATAAAACAACTGTTTCCTTTCATGCAAATTATCTACCACCCGGAATTCGGTAAGTAACTGGTTGGGTTTGTCATCATCTAATAGCAGCTTTGGAATTATTCCCACCACTTCTCCTTTAGAAAGCAGGGCAGCCTCTGCCAGTTTCCACATCAGCCCTTTGTTTTCTCCTCCGTAAATCAACCGTATTTTCTTCGATGCCAGAATGACGCCAATTTGTGCAGCATGTTTTTCGTAAAGGGGATTGTTACCCGATTTACTGCCGCAAAAAACAGCCACTGCCGATATGCCCATGTTGGATGAATTTGATAGCAATGTTCCAAACTTTTTTCCTGATTCAATCTTATTTTTACAACAAACCCATTATATGTCTCCCCAAACGCTCCTTGCTTTTGTATTAGGCTACTTTATTTTACTTTTTATTGTTGCCTGGTATAGCAGCCGGAATGCGAACAATGAATCTTTTTTCATTGGTAACCGGAATTCTAACTGGAAGCTGGTTGCGTTTGGTATGATTGGCACTTCCCTCAGCGGGGTAACTTTTGTAAGTGTACCGGGAAATGTAGGCAACCTGAGTAGTGCCGGGGCTGTTCCCAATGCATTCGGATATTTCCAGGTGGTTATCGGGTATTTCCTCGGTTATATCGCAGTAGCCTTTATTTTGCTTCCGTTATATTACCGGTTAAACCTCACTTCCATATACAATTATCTCGATCATCGTTTTGGTAACTGGGCATATAAAACAGGAGCTTCATTTTTTATTCTGTCACGCACTGTGGGTGCTACGGCAAGGCTTTACCTGGTGGTACACATCCTCCACATCTTCATCCTTTCTCAAATGCATATTCCATTTTGGGTTTCTGTACTGGTAGTCCTTATTATGATCCTGCTCTATACCTTTAAAGGAGGAGTGAAAACCATTGTGTACACCGATACGCTGCAAACATTCTTAATGATCCTCGGGTTGATTGTTTTTGTATGGTATATCCTTTCCAACCTCCATTTTGGTATTGGCGATGCCATCAATGCGATGGAATCAAAAAAACTTACCCAATTGTTTAATACCGATGTGAACAGTAAGTCCTTCTTTCTTAAACATATCATTGGAGGCGCATTTATTACGATCGGGATGACGGGCCTCGACCAGGAGATGATGCAAAAAAACATCAGTGTAAGAACCCTGGGCGATTCGCAAAAGAACATGATGACCTTTAGCGTAATCATGGTTATCGTAAACCTGATTTTTCTCCTGCTTGGCGGGCTGTTGTATATTTATGCTTATAATCACGGCGCAACTTTTGGAACCCAAAACGGTGTGTTTGGATTTTTTCATGGCCAGCTCAACATTACCGGCGACAACCTGTTCCCATCGGTGGCATTAGGGCTATTCGAACCCATCCCTTCCGTAATGAGTGTGATATTTCTGATTGGATTGATTTCGGCTCTTTTTCCTTCTGCCGACGGAGCCCTAACCGCACTTACTTCCTCTTTTTGTATTGATATTTTGGGGATTAAGAAAATGAAGGATGCCTCCGAACAACGGAAAAAGAAAATCAGGCTGACCGTGCACCTGTGTATGACCCTGGTATTTTTTATTTGCATTTTAATTTTCCGGGAGATCAACAGCCGCTCCATCATTGATAAAATTCTTGAACTGGCAGGCTACACCTATGGCCCCTTACTTGGGCTTTTTGGCTTTGGAATATTATCCCGGCGGAACCTTCCCAATACCTGGCTCATTGCCCTGGTGGCAGTGGTTAGCCCTGTATTGTGTTACCTGTTGCAAATCTATGCCCCGAAAATATTAGGAGGATATCAAATCGGTATTGAAGTATTGTTAATTAATGGAATTCTTACTTTCCTCGGATTGTTTGCTATCTCAAACCCTTCCCAAAAACCTGAAGTTTATGCAGTTAGTAAATGAAATAGCAGAAGCGTATGCTGCCAGATACAGCAGCCCCACCGATCATCTTCTCCAGGAAAACGAACAGTTTACCCTTCACAACCATCCACATGCCAATATGCACAGCGGGGCGGTACAGGGAAAATTCCTGGAAATGATTTCCCGTATGATTTCGCCGCATAAAATTCTTGAAATCGGCAGTTTCACCGGTTTCAGTGCCCTTTGCCTCGCTAAGGGATTACCGCCTGGCGGATGGATTGATACCATCGAAATCAGGGAACAGGATGCCGCCACGGCACGGGGGTATTTTAACCGGAGCCCCAATAAAGACCAGATCCGGCTGCATGTAGGGGATGCGAAAGAAATAATTCCCTCTCTTGAACCCGGATGGGACCTCGTTTTCATAGACGCGGATAAGGTTAGCTATATTGAATATTACGAGTTATCTTTACAACGGATTAAGCCGGGAGGTTGGATTTTGGCTGATAATGTCCTGTTTCACGGGCAGGTATTGGAAAATCCACCACCGGGTAAGAATCCAAAAGCTATCCAGGCGTTTAACGATTATGTTGCTGCAGATCAACGGGTTGAGCAGGTAATGGTAACGCTTCGGGATGGTATTATGCTGATTCGAAAAAAATAGATTCTCTTCATCAGAAAAAGATGCAGAGGAAGACTTTTAAAGAAATATCCCCATGAAAAAGGCAGCAATTTTTTGCTTTACGATGTTGGTATGCACTTCGGCTTTGTTTGCGCAAATGACCGTAGAGGATTATATCGCCGCTTATAAAAGCCTGGCCATAGAAGAGATGAAAGAGTCGGGGATACCGGCCTCCATTACCCTGGCGCAAGGCATCCTTGAAACCGAAAACGGCAATAGTATTCTCGTTAAAAAGTCGAATAACCATTTTGGGATAAAATGTAAAAGTACCTGGACAGGGCCATCGGTTTCGCACGATGATGATGCACCCGGTGAATGTTTCAGGGTATATAATTCGGCCGCCGACAGTTACCGCGATCATTCTAATTTTTTAAGGGGAAGCGCCCGCTATGCCTCCCTTTTTAAACTTTCACCTAACGATTACAAAGGTTGGGCTTATGGCCTAAAGAAAGCAGGGTATGCCACCAATCCGAAGTATCCGGATATCCTCATTCGGAATATTGAAAAATATAATTTGCAGCAATACGATACCAACATTGATGGAAGCCCGGTAATTGATGTGGCTAAACAGGAGGAACTGAATAGCGAACCGGAGGAAGAAATTATCAAGCCGGTGAAATACACCGAAATGAACATGAAAGAAAACCTGGCATCTATTAAGGCAGGAAAGACCTTATTTAATGGGTTGAAAGCTATTTTTGTTCCTGCCGGTACTTCCTTGCTTGCCATTGCCAGTGAGTACGGAATAGCATTATCGGATTTGTTGGATTTTAACGATCTCCAAAAAGACGGGTTGTTGCATGACGAGCAATGGATTTTCCTTCAAAGAAAAAATAAGGAGGGCAACCGCGATCATTATATTACCGCGGGAAACGAATCCCTGTATTGGATATCCCAGGTAAATGCCATCCAGCTCGCTTCCCTGATGAAGTTCAACAACCTGCCGGGTACTGCCGTTTTAAAACCCGGAAGCCGGGTGTGGCTTCGCGGAGGGCACATGGCAGCACCTACTCCGGTTAAGGCTAAGGATAAAATATCCTACCACCAGGTAAAACAAAAGGAAGGGCTTTACGCTATTGCCCGCCAGTATAATGTTTCTGTGCAGCAATTAAAGGCATGGAATAATCTTATTACAGACGACTTGCAAATTGGCCAGGAACTGATTATATCAAAATAATAAATATGCCCTCTATTCAGGTAAATGGGAAAACCTTTATTCCGTATCTTACCCAGGAAAATATTGCCGCCGAAATTGCAAAAATGGGTGCTGCCCTGAATCGGGATTTTGCCGGGAAGCGCCCCTTGTTTATTGCCATCCTGAATGGTTCGTTTATGTTTGCCAGCGACCTGTTTAAAGAATTAAATATAGAGGCTGAAATTTGCTTTATTAAACTGGCTTCCTACAAGGGCACAAAAAGTACGGGAAATGTAATCACCTCCATTGGCCTCGATCAGTCGCTTCGCGGACGCCACGTTATTGTGCTGGAAGATATTGTGGATACCGGAAAAACACTAAGCGAATTTATGCCTCAATTGCAGGACCAGCAGCCCGCTTCCCTTCACATTGCTGCATTACTGCACAAACCGGAGGCTACGGTTTATCCACTTAAAATTGATTATCTCGGGTTTAGCGTACCGAATAAGTTTTTGTTGGGATATGGCCTGGATTTTGACGGGTTGGCCAGGAACCTGAAAGAAATTTATCAATTGGATGAGAGAGAATAAAGGAGTATGCCGCAAACCAGATAATTCGGCGATTGAGAAAATTATTATTATACACATTTCTTTCCCTCCTGTGCCTAACGGTTCAGGCTCAATACTATTTACGCGGCGAAATTAAAGACGAGAAAAATTTCTCGTTACAGAATGCCCGCATTTTTGTGCATTCGGCAAAAGCCTATTTTTATTCAGGTACCTACGGAGGTTTTGGTATCACCCTGCCCAATTTATATGATTCTATTACGGTATCGTTGGATGGATATGAACCACTCACCATCAAAGTGAAAGCCGATGTCTGGCAAACTATTATTCTGAAAATTTCCAACTCTAATCTTAGTAAAAACAGACCGCGATTTATTTCAGAAACAAAGGACCTGAGCCGTTCGGCCCGGTTTAACCTCATTGCCAGCGACGAAACCTATTTTCAACTGATAGAAAATAATTTTGTAGATGCTAAGAAATATCCTAATACCGGGTATGGGCTGAATGTAAATAAGGCGTCTTATAGTAATGTGCGTCGTTTCCTGAACCAGGGGAGTGAAGTGCCACCTGATGCAGTGCGAGTAGAGGAAATTATTAACTATTTTAATCTGGGTTATGAGACCCCGGATAGCCAGCAGTCTTTTAAGATATCGTCCAAAATAACGGATTGCCCCTGGAATCCCAAAGAACAGCTATTACTCATTAACGTTAGTGCAAAGAAAATTCCACTCGATAACATCCCGCATGGGAATTTTGTTTTCCTGATTGATGTATCCGGTAGTATGGATATGCCCAACCGGCTTCCCTTATTGCAAACTGCCTTTAAGATGTTTGTGAATAACCTCCGTGCCGTGGATACGGTATCGATTGTAACGTATGGTGGCACGGTAGGTATTTGGATGCAACCTACATCCGGTGCAAATAAAGAAAAAATTAATAAAGCCATTGATTCCCTGGTTGCAGCGGGCGATACACCCGGAGAATCGGCTATCCGGGCTGCCTACAAGCTGGCCCAAAGCACCTATATCAAAAACGGGAACAACCGGGTGATCCTGGCAACGGATGGAGATTTTAATGTGGGTGAAACCTCCGAAAAGGCGCTGGATGAACTCATAACAAAGCAACGGCAAAGCGGCGTGTACTTAACCTGCCTGGGGGTGGGAATGGGAAATTTTAAGGATTCCAAATTGCAGGTTTTAGCCAAGAAGGGAAATGGAAATTATGCCTATCTCGATGATACCCGGGAAGCGGAGAAGGTGTTGGTAAAAGAATTAACACAAACGCTTTATGCTGTAGGCGATGATGTATTGATGAATGTAACCTTCGATCCATCTCTGGTGAAAGAATACCGGCTGATCGGGTTTGATAATAAAAGGGAAACCATATCCGACACGGCCAGCATCTTGGAAGGAGGGGAGGTGGGCAGTGGCGATAATACCATTGCCATTTTTGAAATTGTACCCAACGAAAATTCAATGCTGGAAAATCAGAATGTAGATCTCTGCCCCGCCTATCTTACCCTTAGTTACAGCAATCCCGGCGATACGGTGAAACGGTATATTTCGCATGAGGTTACACAAAATTACCAGCCACTGGCCCAAATTAGCCAGCCCTACCGGTTTGCCATTGCAGCTACGATGTTTGGTTTGAAATTAAAGCAGTCTCAATATTTTCCAAAAGACTTCGGATTTGAAACTATAAAGTCGTTTGCCGAACTGGCCGCCGATAAAAACCTGTATCTGGAACAGGAATTCCTTGGCCTTATCAACAAGGCAATGGATATTTATGATGTAAAGAAAAAGCGGCGATTTAAACGCAAAAAGGATTAATTGACCCTTTGGTATCAGGTGAACATTTCCCGCACTTTATCAAAAAATGATTTCTCATTTTTTTCTGGCTTCGGTTCAAAATTTTCAGAAGCATGCATCTTTTCAAGCATTTCTTTTTCTTCGGTGGAAACGTGCTGGGGAGTCCAGATATTGACATGAATTAACTGGTCGCCTTTCTCGTAACTATTTACGTGCGGGAACCCCTTTCCTTTGAGGCGGAAGATTTTACCGCTTTGGGTGCCGGCGGGGATTTTAATTTTTGCCCTGCCATCGATGGTAGGTACTTCAACCTGTATTCCAAAAACTGCATCGGGGAAAGATATATATAATTCGAAGGCCACATTCAATCCATCCCTTTGCAATTGCGGGTGGGCTTCTTCTTCAATAAGCACAATCAAATCCCCGGGTTGGCCGCCCCTTTCACCGGCGTTGCCTTTTCCGTTGATGCTGAGCTGCATTCCTTCCTGCACGCCGGCAGGGATATCGATTGAAATAGTTTCTTCGCCATAGGTACGGCCCTCGCCTTTGCAGGCATTACACTTAGCCGTTACCGTTGTTCCTTCTCCGTTGCAGGCCGGGCAGGTAGTTACGGTTTGCATTTGCCCCAGGAAGGTGTTTTGTACCCTTCTTACCTGGCCACTTCCCTGGCAGGTGCTGCAGGTTTGTACGCTGTTTTTATCTTTTGCGCCACTTCCCTGGCAGGTATTGCAGGATACATATTTTTTTACCTTGATGGTTTTATGGGCGCCTTTGGCAATTTCTTCAAAATTCAATTTTAGCTTAACCCGCAGGTTGGTCCCGCGCGAGCCTCTTCTGGGTCCGCCTCTTCTGCTTCCACCGCCAAAGAAGCTGCCAAATCCTTCATCACCAAAAATATCTCCAAACTGACTGAAGATATCGTCCATATTCATGCCATGACCGCCTCCAAAACCTCCCCGGCCGCCACTAAATGCATTATGGCCAAATCGGTCGTACTGCGTCTTTTTATCCGCATCGCCCAGGACTTCATACGCCTCAGCGGCTTCCTTAAATTTTTCTTCGGCTACTTTATCTCCCGGATTCCTGTCGGGATGGTATTGCATCGCAACTTTTCGATACGCTTTTTTTATTTCTTCGTGGGAGGCAGCTTTGGTAATCCCCAGGATCTCGTAATAATCTCTTTTCATAACAGGAAAGGAATTGGGGTTATTTTCCAACTACCACTTTAGCAAAGCGGATCAGTTTATCATTTAAAAAATATCCTTTCATCACTTCATCCACAACTTTTCCTTTCATTTCGGCACCCGCCTGGATTTCTGAAATGGCTTCATGTTTTTCCACATCAAATTCCTGGCCGATGCTTTCCATGGGTTTCAGTCCTTTTTGTTGCAATACGCTGTTCAGTTTTTGAAAGACCAGGGCAGAACCATCTCTTACAATTTGAATGTCATCGGTTTTTTTCATTTGGGCTTCGGCCCTTTCTGCGTCATCCAGCACATCGAGGAGCGATAAGATGGTATTTCTGGCCGCCACCTGTTCCAGTTCAAGCCTTTCCCTTGCAGTCCTTTTGCGGAAGTTATCGAACTCGGCGGTTAAACGGATATACTTGTCCTTCTGTTCTTTTATTTCCGATTCCAGTTTTTCAATCAGGGAAATTTCTGATTCCTCCTGGTTCGACAATTTAACGGATCCCGGTATTTCAGAATCCGCATTAATATTCAAATCATCATTTACATCAAATGTTTCCTTCTCAGTCATATTATGATCTTTCATATTACTTTTCAATAAAATAGATGCAAAGGTAAGGCAGTCAAACATACTGCCAATGCAGAATGAACAGCCAAATTGACACAGAAACTATTTATTTGGTTACCTGGAACTTACCAGATTCAATCACAGCGCCATTTTGGTCGCGAATCTGGAAAACAAACAAACCCCTAACAAAATCGGAGAGATTAATATTGATACTGGGGGGAGTATTCTTTAATTCATACACTTTTTTGCCCATGAAATTAAAAATCATAAGCGAGTAATTCTTATTGTAATTCCGTTGGAAATCGAAATTGATTACCGAGGTGGCAGGGTTAGGATAATACTTCACCAGCTTCTGTGGTTGATCGGAACGCGATTGTGCCACAGCGCTGAAACTGAGTCCTAAAAATAAAGCCAGTATGTAGAATTTACATTTCAATCAAAGTAAAACTAATGTTATTTTCTTAAATATCTAAAATTGTACCCATTTATTTTGGATTCAACGGTAATTATTAAAATTATTTTAACGGTGCAGCTAACCGGCAAATCTTATTGGTTTTCAACCTGATAAAAGTGGAAACCCCGCTTCTTACACGGGGCTTCCTGTTATCCAAACAATCCATAAAACAAAAAAAGGTTTCAGAGGTTAGCAACAGCGAGACAACGGATTGTGGATTTTAGAACCGGGGACAACGTATCGCTTCTTTTGTTGTGTTGTACCGGTCGAAGAATTTTTGATAGGTTAATGATACTTCAAATCCTCCCCTGCCCGTGCTGGCCGTTCTGAGGGGCGATATATTGGCATCGTAACTAAACGCAAGGGCAACTGACTTAGCCTGTAATTTGGCCACGGGGATGAGGGCGTCTTTCCATCGCAGATAGGCTCCCGTATGAAAAGCGTATTGGGGGTTTTCGCCATTGCCGAATTTCCAGGTGTAGAGGGCGCCGGCAACGGTTTCCGTATAAGGCCCCTGTTTGCTGTAATCGGCCTGGATTGTAAAATATGAAAGGTCGGTAATACTCATCCTGATTCCGGCAGAACCCACAATTTTTGGGGTGCCTTCCACCGAATTATCTGTATAGAATGAAAGTTTTTTGGGTTTATTAAAATGCTGATAGGAGAGGCCGATAAAATAATTGTTATCGGGATTTTCGCCAATCTGTGAATTGTAACTCATTCCCACACCCACATCAAAGTAGGAATAATTACCGGAGGTAAAAGATTCTCCGTTGGAAAGGTTTTCATTGTAATGTACCCCGTCAAACTGGCTGTTGGTGGTCATCTTGCTTCTGTCGATGCTGCGCTGTACCCACCCGCCAATAAAACCCAATGAAAGGTAGCTGTTCTTATCATCGCTCAGCGATTTGTGGTAATTGATTGTTGGCAGGATATGCGTTGCCGTTAGAGCTACGGTCCCGGCCTTGTCGTAAAGGAACTGGGCACCAAGGGTCAGGTAATCGTTGGCTTTGCCAATGGGAAGTTTTACTTCTCCATCCAGGGAGCCGGTGCGGTAAGGAACGGTAACGCTGTTCCATTGGGTCCGGTAAACCGATTGGATCCGGATATCACCCTGGAATAAGCCGGCAAGGGCAGGATTACGGAGCAGGGGCGTTTCGAATATTTGAGAAAAATGAATGTCTTGCGATTTTACCTGCTGGCCGCATATAAGTATGCTTAAGGCTATGCAGAGTCTTATGGTTTTTTTCATGGTTTGGACAGGCACTTGGTGTTAGTAATAAACGAAAGGTTAGTATGGTTTAGTATTAAATTTTGAGGTTTTAAAATTGCCGGCGATAGGAATACCGCCGGCTTTTTTCCTATTTGATTAGAGCTATATTGCCTTTGTAAGTAAGTACCGAGTTGTTGTCGCAGGTGATTTCAATTACATACACAAACACATCCGGATTCAATTTTTGTCCTTTAAAGGTTCCATCCCATCCCGTGTTTGCGTCGTTTGGTCTGATGCCCGACTGGGCATATACCATTTCACCCCAACGGTTAAATATTTTTATGGTTTTAATATTAAATAATCCGGTTCCGCGCACATAGAATATATCATTCGCCCCATCGGCGTTGGGAGAGAAGGTATTCGGAATAAACACATTGGCGCCATTGCATATTACGTAAACGGTACGGCTGCTCCTTGCGGTACATCCTCCCGCGTTGGCCACATCAATGGTATAGGTAGTGGTTTCCCTGGGCCTAACGGTAATGGATGGCCAGTCGCTCCGGAATTGGCCGCCGGTAGGACTCCAGGTGGCGGAGGTTACATCACTGGATATTTGCGGTATAAGATCAATCGATTGCCCCACGTTGATGGTGGCATCCGGACCAGCATTCACGGTAGGTATATTGAATACCCGTACCGGAATGTGTGCCGTATCTTTAAAGCAACCTACATCATCTGAACCAATTACCTGGTAGTTGATGGTAGCGAGTGGCCTGGCTGCCACTTCGTTTCCGGTGGTGCTGCTAAGCCCATCTGCCGGCCACCACTGGTAGCTGCTGGCACCCGATGCGCTTAGGGCAATCGCATTGCCGCGGCAAATGCTGTCGCCCGGACTAACGGTAAGGTGTATTGGGTAAGCCACCTTAACCTTTATGGTATCACTGGCGCTACAACCATGAATGGTGGTTCCTTTTACAATGTAATCGGTTTCCTGGGCGGGATTTGCCAAAGGGGAAGAGCAATTTATGCAACTAAGGCCCTGTGATGGCGTCCATACGTAACTGTCGGCCCCGGTTGCCTGCAATATTTTACCTGTACCAACGCAGGAGGTGATATCTGCACCAGCCTGTACTTGGGGTATAGGATAGGCTTCAATTTGTGTTTGAACGGTATCGCTACAGCCCAGGCTGTTGGTTACCACTAAGTTTATGTTATAGGTACCGGCAGTTTGATACAGCACGGCCGGTGGGTTTTGGGTGAGGTTTGTTTGCCCGTTTCCAAAGTTCCAGTTCCAGTTTATGGCGGAGGTATCAGCCACCTGGAGTGATCCTGTAAACGTAATGGATACAGGGGTACAACCATTGTTTGATTGGGTAATTATGCCCCTGGGTGTCCCTACAATCTTTAAGGGTGATCCTGCAAAGGCGGTATCCCGGCAACCATGTTGCGTGGTAACCACCAGAGTAGGGTTATATATGCCATGATTGGCATAATAGTGTGTCGTGTCTGAAGCAGTGGAAGTAGCTCCATCCCCAAAATTCCAGAGGTAACCGGTAATTACATCATTGGATGTGGTATGGTTAGTGAATACAACCGTTCCAGAATCACAAACTACCGGTGGGTTGAAAGACATATCGGCGGTTACGCCATATACCTTAATCGTATCGGTACCCTGGATGGCCACCGTACATCCGGTATTATCAATCAACAACATTTTCGGTACATAAAATCCCGGGGTCGTGTAGCTGTGTGAAACTATGGAATCGGTGGTGGCTAAAGTAGATCCATCGTTAAAATCCCACACAAAAGAAAGTCTTCCCTGGGTGGTACCGGTAAACTGTACCTGCATGGGGGTGCAACCTACCAGCGGGTTGTAGGTAAAGTGACCATACGGGCCACGAACCAGTATCCGTTGTGTTTTTACTGCGGTACAACCACCGGGGCCGGTAACCGTGAGTTTTGCAAAGTATTCTCCGGGAATATCATAAAAATGGGATGGGGTTGGAAGGTTCGAGGTTGAGCCATCGCCAAAATCCCAGGAATAACTGGTATAGTTAGACGAAGTATTGGTAAAGGTTACAATCAGGGGTGGGCAGGTGCCCAATGAATCACTAACGGTGAAGTTAGCCACGGGCGATGCAATGGTTATATAGGCTGGTTTGGTGAGGGAGTCGGAACAGCCGAATTGATCAAATACTACCAACTTTACCGGGTACACGCCATCAGCACTGTATGTGTAAACAGGAGATTGGGAATGATTGGTTATGGAACCGTCTCCAAAACTCCAGTTATAAGTAAGGTTGTTACCCGTGGAGCTGTTAATGAACCGGATATTCTTTCCGGGGCAGGAGAGGGTATCGGGAGAATAGAATTGAGCAACAGGCCGCGAAACTGTGATGGCATTGGTAGTTGCAAGGCTGTCGGTGCAACCTACCGCATCGGTAACCGTTAGGGATACGGTATAAACGCCGCCTGTATTGTAGTGGTGAACAAAAGGCCCGGCAGTATAGGTCTGCGTATTACCATCGCCAAAATTCCATATCCAGGAAGTAATGGGATGCGTTCCATCACTGTGGGAGGTGTCTGTAAAGTTTACGTCTGCCATCAGGCAGGAGGTGGTTGGCGATACCGTGAATCCCGCTGTGGGGCCATTCACCGTAATGTATTGGGGTTTTAATACTGTATCAAGGCAACCGTTGCGGTCAATTAAGATCATCCGAACATCATAAACGCCGCTCTGGGAATAAGCATGGGGTTTATTGATTCCGTTGCCGCCTGTGCCATCGCCAAAGGTCCAGTTATATGAAGTAACATTTCCGGGGACGGTATTAATTACAGAGAAAATTACGGGTGTGTTTCGGCAAACGGTGGTTTGCGAAGCCGTGATATCCGGAGTTTCATTGATTATTCGAACCGTTTCATGGGCCTCATAGCTACAACCGGTAATCAGGTTAGTAACGGTGAGGGTTACGTTATAGGTTCCGCTTCCCGGAAAGGTGTGAACCGGGTTTACATCCGAAGAGGTGGTTCCGTCTCCAAAATCCCAGGCCCAGGTATCTGCGCCTACCGAATGGTCTGTAAAGGTCCTTACTAACGGTGTAGCACAACTGAAGGAAGAAGTGAAAACGGCAATGGGCGGATTGATATGAACATAGTCAACTTTTTCTAAGGTATCCGAGCACCCGTTGTTCCATACGATCAACGTTACATTAAAATATCCGGTATCGGCGTAAGTATGGATGGGGTTTTGTACGGTAGAAGAATATCCGTCACCAAAATCCCATAACCAGCGGTCAACCGGCGCCAGGGTAGTATCAAAGAAATTTACAGGTACATAGGCACAGGTACTTAACGGGTTGGCGTTGAAACCGGTATTGGGTTTGTTACCGGCTTTAATACCGTTAGTAACGATCACCGTATCGGTACAGCCGGATGCCGTAGTAACAATCAGTTTAATGTCGTAGGTGCCCTGTGCAAAAATATGGGTTGGGTTGGCGTCTGTGGAAGTACTACCGTCTCCGAAGTCCCAGAAATAGCTGGTAACCGGTTCCGAACTGCTGGTATTTGAATTGAAGGTCCATTCAAATGGAGCGCAACCTTCCTGGGGCAGTTGGGTAATATTGGTAACCGGTCGTTGAATCCTTATAAAACTATTTTTGGTGGTATTATTGGAGCAACCCTGGTTATTAAATGCGACCAGCCTTACATTGAAATTTCCAAAGCTGCTGTAAGTATGAATCGGATTTATATCTGTTGAGGTAGCGCCATCGCCAAAGTACCAGGTATAGGTATCTGCACCGGTACTGGTATTTGTAAAATGAACGGTAAAAGGCGTGTTACAAGCTACCGTATCGGGTGTTGAGAAATTTACCGTTGGGCTGGGAGTAATTACAATTTGTTTTTCTACCGAATCAATACATGCTCCAAAATTGTTGATGAGTTTTACGGTATAGGTTCCTGCCACCAGGTAAGTTTTTTGTGGATTGATGTTGGTGGAGGTTGTGCCATCTCCAAAATCCCAAAATGCGGTACCCGGAGCAGGGGTAGAAATATTTGCAAAATTTATGCTGGTTGCCCTGCAGGCAGTAACCGGTGCGGTAAAATCGGAATGGATGGCTCCAATGGAAACGGCATTCGGACGTATCACTGTATCAGAACATCCGTTTGTATTGGTTGCAATAAGGGTTACGGTGTAGTTCCCGGTACTGGCATATACATGATTTGGATTTTCATCCGAGGAGGTGGCTCCGTCTCCAAAATTCCAATGGTATGTTAAGTTACCGGTACCCTGCGAAGTATTTTGAAAATTGATAGTGGAAGGCGCATTGCATCCGGTTTGAGAACTATTGGTAAAATCGGCGTCTACACCTGGTGCAACCGTAATATATTGAGATTTGGTAATACTCTTAAAGCATCCATGAGAATTGGTAGCCACCAGCGAAACATTGAAATTGCCGGATGCCGTATATATATGAGAGGGGTTTTGCGTTGTATCAAATGTGCCATCTCCAAAATCCCACTGCCAGGCACTAATGGAGCCGCTTATTGGATTTGAAAGGTCGGTAAACTGTACATTTAAAGGGAAGCACCCGTTGGTTGAGGTAGCGCTGAAATTTATGACCGGTTGATCGTAAATTCGAATATATGCAATGCGTACCACCGAATCGGCACCCTGTGCATTGCTCACTACCAGTTTAATGTTATACTGCCCCGGGGTAAAATAGGTTACCGATGGATTTTGCAGGAATGATATCGTACCATTCCCAAGATCCCATTTCCATTGAGTGGGGTTGCCGGTAGAGGCATCAGTAAAATGCACCACCAAGGGGGCACATCCCTCCGTAGGAGTGGCAGTGAAATTGGCGTTTATTTGGGACTTTCCAAATAGAGTGCACAGGACAAGGCAAAAGACTAGTAGGCCTGTTTTTTTCAGGTTTAAGGTAGTCATAGGAAATTGTTTTATAGCTCTGTTTCGGCCAATGAATTGGACATTGGTTCTCTATAAAACATTCTTTTTGATTATTTATTGCCCTGGCTGAAAGAAATTTCAAAGCCTTTCCATGTGGAGAACGAGGGGCGTTGTATTGCCCCAGGGGGCCAGTTCCATAACCGGGAGTGCCTTTTTGGTAAAACGCCAGCTTCGGTTTAAGAATAAAAAAGATTGTGGGGTAATAGGCTGGGTAATGGTAATCGTGAGTTTGCTGAAATCTTCATTAGTGCTCCAGGTGCCGGTATAGGTACTGTCGTTTCTTTTGGCCGTCATGGGCCCATCGTAATTGGTAGTTTTAAGGAGCCGGAATACATATCCTGTATAATTGGAGGTAAGGTCGGTGCCATTATCGGTAGCCAGTTTAACTTTAAAATCCCGGTTGAGGATATTGGTATCGAAATATTGCTGGAGGATATCCTGGCTTATATCATCCTTTGCCTTTTTACAACGGGTGAGGGTACTAAAAATAACCAGGAGGAGAAGGCAGGAGAGGCAGGTTTTTGTAAGGATTTTTAGCACGGGCTGTTTTATTTAGGTGCTAATATCTATTTTTTTATCAAATTTCTTCCGTCAATTTCTATAAATTTTAGAAACGAAAGAATAATAGTATTATTGTTCATTGCGGTTTTCGAATCAGCCTCATTTTGAGGGTAAAACATGCGCCTGCCCCTCCGGTTAACGTAATCATTATTATGGGTTATCACAGGCCTTTCAAATTGACGAATAAGCAGGGAATTTTGTACTTTCAGTTTATATAATGAAACTTTTTCTGCAGCTAATATTTTTTTTTCTTTTTTTGGTTACATCTTCTGTAACGGGGCAGGGTATAAAGCATTATAATAATTTTAATTTCCGGGTTAATGAGGGGATGCTCCAATCTACCATCAGGGATATCGCCTTCGACCTTAATAATTTTGGCTGGATATCCTACCCGAATGGAATCCAAAGGTTTGATGGCATTCGGTTTACGAGTGTTCCCATTCAACCCGGGTTACCGGATGATAAATGGGTTTATTTTCAACAATTACCTTCCGGCGATTTGCTCATCAGTCATATTTATGGGGTTTCTCTTTACCATGTTTCCAATAATAGTTTCAGGATGGTGATCCGATGGGAAAAACCGTTGGCTGATCCCTTTAGTTTTTTGGGTTATGATGATGGAATGATTTATCTCCTGGGGGAAAAAAATGAAGTTTCAGGGTTCAACAGAGAATTTAAACTTGTTATAAGAAAAAGTATTACTCCAGGCGATCCATTAGGAGAAAAGGTACTTTTCTCCAATCAAAGCCTGATTGTGGATCATTGTATTGTTGGCTCTTATCAAAATCGATTGTACAAATGGCGGTTAGGTGATTTGGGAGTTGAATCTGTATCAAAAAATTTGGGGGATCATTATTTGTATTATTTGAATATAGATAAACAGGGCAATGCAATTTATCTCACACAGCATGCTGACAGTATTACTGTTTTTAAATACGATTTTGGTTTACAGCAGCCCCGTTTCCTGTTTTCTTTGAAACAAAGGTGGGTACCTTCCTTACGGATAAATCTTTTTTACTGGAAAGAAAAGTTATTGCTTGGATTAGAAGATAGGGTGTTTGAATTAGACTCTATTACCCTTAAACCCAGGCTGGAGCTTACTAATATTAATGGAGAACCTTTTTTAAATGGCGCTTCTGTAGTGAAGTTTACAACAGATCGATATGGGAATTTATTTATTCAAACATTAATGAATGGAATTTCAAAAGTTGTAAATAATATTCTTCCTATTAAATATTATGGAAATTTTTACCAGACAAATAATTTTACCATATCTGTTTTTCCGGATAAGGCGGCCAACAGGGTGTTGGTTGGGATACTGGGTAGCGGGCTGTTTATTTATGATACTTCGCAACATTTAATTAAGAAATGGCATCGTATTCCTGGGTTATCACAAAATCTTTCTCCCAATCAAATAGTAAAAAGCCCTGATGGAGGGTATTATTTTTTCTCTTATACTATCCCTTTCCTTTTTTATCTGGGTCCTGATCTAAATTCAATAAAGCCAATTAAAATAAGAGAGGAAAATGGAGCGCAGTTTACCAGTTACCCTTCTTACTATGCCAATCCTTTGTACCAGGATAAGAATATAGCTATTTCCCAATTAGAGAATTATATATTCACTATTAATTTCCATCAGAAGTCGGTTATTGTAAGAAGGCTTTCCGGAGGCGCCATTACATCCGGATTATACCGGTCTCCTTTTTTTATATTTCATCGCAACGATTCATTGCTATTTATAAACCCGGCAGATCTGAAGGTCATTAAATCGGCCTATCTGCCAAATACCGGGGGTGTCAGGTGTTATTTAAGTGATGGAGATTCCAGTTTTTTAATGGGAACCAATAAGGGAATTTTTAGGGTAAGCGACCGTGGGGTGCGATTGTTTCATTGGGATAAAAATTTGGGGTTGCCTGATGAATGTATATATTCCATGCAACGTGATAATACGGGTGGGATATGGTGTAGTAGTAATCGTGGAATTTTCAGAGTGGGAAAAGATAAATCCATTTTGCAAATAACCCAGGATGAGGGATTGCAGGATAATGAATTTAACACCCAGTCAACTTTTAAATGTGCAGATGGTGAGATGTTTTTTGGAGGCGTAAACGGCCTCAATTCTTTTTATCCATCCGCTATCCTTGTACGGAAGGATTCCCTTAGAATCCTGTTTACGGATATCCGGATTAATAACCAGTCCTTTACCGGAGAAGTGCTAACTAAGATTAATAAGTTGGAGCTTCCTTTTAATAAAAATGCGCTGTCGTTCGATTTCCTTGCCATGTCGGCAGGGAACCCAACCCAATTTGTGTACCAGTACCGGATGATTGGGTTTGATGAAGACTGGATAAAAAATACAGGCACCCAAACCGTACGATACTTCCTGACACCCGGCAAGTACAAATTTCAGGTTTACGCATCCAGGGCTTTCGATGCAAATGCTGTTCCACAGAAAGAAATTGATATCATCATCAGTCCCCCCTTCTGGCAAACCTGGTGGTTTGCCTTGTTGTTGTTGGTACTGGTGTTGCTGGTTGTTGGTTATATATTCCGGATTATTTACCGGGGCCGGTACGAGAAGCAAATGATGCGATTGCAATCCGAAAAGGAAATCCAAATGGAAAGGGAGCGTATCTCGCGCGATCTTCACGACAGTATAGGGGCGTATGCCAATACCGTCCTGTATAAAACCCAGGTGCTGGAGGATCAGGAAATTGGACGAAAGGAGTTGCTGGATGATTTGAAATATGCATCAAAGGATATTATCACGGCCCTGCGGGAAACTATTTGGGCTTTAAAGAATGAAAATTTTATGGCCTCCGATTGCCTGATTCGTATCCGGAATTTTGTACAATCGCTCAATAAGTATTATTCCTCCATTCATTTTACTGTATTGGGCGATGCGCCCCCCCATAAAATGGTGCTTTCTGCCAATGCCCTGAACCTGGTTCGGATTGTACAGGAGGCCATTACCAATTCCATCAAACATGCGAAATGTAAAAACATTGTTGTGAACAGTTCCTTCAACAACCAATATTGGATCATCCGGATAGAGGATGATGGAATTGGATTTAACCAGGAAGAGGCAAGTAAAGACGAAGAAGGAAATGGATTAAAACACATGGCCGACAGGGCAAAAGAAGGGGATTTAGCCTTTCAGCTTTTATCCCAACCCGGAAGGGGTACCTCCGTGGAGTTGAAACTTAAATTATAGCTAATCCCCTGGGATTATATTTTATTAAATTTACTCGTAGCAACTTTGAATAAATGTCCATCAAAATTGCCATAATTGACGATAAGCCCAGCAACCGGCATATTCTTAAGGATAAACTAATGCGCCATGGACAGTTTGAGGTAACGCTTATGGCGGGTGATGGCAGGGAGTTTATGGATAAAATAAAGGTATTGGAAGATTCTGAATTGCCGGATGTAGCCCTCATGGATTTGGAGATGCCCAATATGGATGGAGTTGATGCCATTGCCGTGGGATCCTGCCTTTACCCTCAAATTAAATTTGTGGTGCTCACCATTTTTGATGATGAAGAAAAAATTTTTAAAGCTATTAAGGCCGGAGCCTTTGGATATATATTAAAAGACGAACCCGCAGAACAAATTGTAGATATGCTTTGGCAGATGCAGGAAAATGGGATTGGCCCCATTTCTCCGGGGATTGCTTATAAAATTCTTCAACTCGTTCAAAAGAACGAATTAAATATGCCGGGTAAACCGGTAGCCCAGCCACAAAGAAATTTCTTCGACCTCACCCAGCGCGAAAGAGAGATTTTACAACTCCTGATTCAGGGGCTGTCGTTTAAAGAAATAGGAACCAAACTTTGCATTAGCGCTCACACAGCGAAAAAGCATGTGATGAATATTTACACTAAGCTGCATGTGAACAGCCGGGCACAGGCATTACACCTGGCCTACGAAAAGGGGATTCTATAATTTATAAATCTCACCATATTTTTTTTTCGCATAGTCGAGAAAATACCGGCTGTTTAATTTTTCACCGGTAGCCTTTTCGCACAGTTCTTCAGCATTGTATATTTTTCCCCAGGCATAAATATTTTCCCGTAACCAATGCCATACCGGTAAGCTGTTTCCCAAAACCAGTTGTGCATCAAGACCCCGGGTAGCTTCTCCGATTTTTTGAAAGAACTGGGCGGCATATAAACTGCCGATACTATAGGTGGCAAAATAACCGAAACTTCCATGGCTCCAATGTACATCCTGTAAACAGCCAGACAAATCATCAGGCGGAGTAACCCCTATAATTTGGCTGTATTGTTCATTCCAATAGGCTGGGATATCCTTTACCGTTATTTCATTGTTGATGATTTTCTTCTCCAGCTCGTACCGGATCATGACATGGAAATGATAAGTGAGCTCATCGGCCTCCGTACGGATGAGTGAGGGTTGCACCTTGTTTATGGCACGATAAAATTCATCTGTATCGATGTCCCTTAATTGTTCGGGAAAAATTTGTTGCAATTTGGGGAAATGAAATTCCCAATACGGCTTACTTCTTCCCAGGCAGTTTTCCCATAACCTGCTTTGGCTTTCATGAATACTGAGGCTGCAATATTCGCCGGATGGCAATCCATAATCACCTGCCGGAAGCCCCTGTTCGTAAAGGGCATGCCCCCCTTCGTGGATGCAACTCCAGGCCATGCTGGCAAGATCCTGCTCATTAATCCGGGTTGTAACACGCACATCCTCTGCCGAAAAATTGGTAGTGAAGGGGTGTTCGCTAAGGTCCTGCCTGCCCGATTCAAAGTTGAAGTGCATGTTTCGCAATAATTCCAAACCCCATTCCCATTGCTTCTCTTTACTGAAATGCTGGCGCATGAAGGAATCTGCAGGTATGGGTTTACGGTAGATGTTGTGGACCAGCGATTTTAATGCGGGTTGCAAATCTCCGAATACTTTATTGATGGTGGCTACATCCAGGCTTTGGTCAAACTCTTGCAGCAGGGCATCGTACCGGTTGTCCTGGTAACCTATATACTCCGCCTCCTCTATTTTTAACCGTGCAATTTTGGATAGGAGGGGTTCAAAAATAAGAAAGTCATTTTTCTTCCTCGCTGCAATCCATGCATGGAAGGAGGCATTCACGGTTTCAGATAGTTTTTTGACAAAAGAAACAGGCAATTTTTTCAACCGTTCGAAATCATGGAAGCTTTGTTTTACATTTCTTTTTTGGATGAAAGAAAGGGATTCATCTTCCAACAGCGCCCTCAGCAACCGCTCCATCTTTGCCGACGTGAAATATTGGTGCGACAAAGAAGAAAGAAGAGCAATTTGTTGCCCCCGGTACCCGGCCCCTTTTACCGGCATATACGTTTCCTGGTCCCATTGTAATACGGCCGAAGCATAGCGCAGGTGCGCTACCTTTTGCATTTCAACTTTGTACTTTTTGTAGTTTTTATTTTCCACATCCCATTTTTTATGCCTCTGCAAAGTACCAAAATCATACTGTGAAAAGATGCCAAACCAGGAGAAGTGATTGTTGCTACAGTAAATCCACAGGTAAATAATGGAAGGATGCCCTTATCCATTGCGGTTATGCCAATTGGCTGGGATTTTTTAATTTCGGATATGCAGATAAAAGAAGTAATTCAGTTCCTCGATGCCTGGGCCCACCCCTCGCTGCAGGAAAGTTATGATAATGCCGGCCTCCTTACAGGCAACCCCGAATGGGAGGTTAAGGGAATTTTGGTTTCTTTAGATTGTACGGAGGAAATAATTAAAGAGGCTACGCTTCGGAATTGCAACCTGGTTATTGCCCATCACCCTATCGTATTTAAGGGGCTTAAAAAATTTACAGGAAGAAATTATGTGGAGCGTACCCTGATTGGCGCCATAAAACAGGATGTAGCCCTATTTGCCATGCATACCAACCTCGATAACGTGCCGGATGGGGTAAGTAGAAAAATGGCCAGCCTGATGGGATTGATAAATGGCCGGGTGCTAAGCCCGATGGATTCAATTTTAAGGCGGCTGTCGGTGTATGTTCCTACTAATTTTATCGATTCCGTTTCCAATGCTTTGTTTGCAGCAGGAGCAGGAAAACTTGGTAATTACAGTGAATGCGGTTTCCAGGTGGAGGGAACCGGCAGTTTCAAGCCGTTGGAGGGTGCCGATCCCTTTGTGGGTAAACCGGGGGAACGCCATTATGAAAAGGAAGCCAAACTGGAGTTGGTATTCCCCTCTTTTTTAAAGAAAAGGGTGATGGAGGCCCTCCGAAAATCCCATCCTTATGAGGAAGTGGCTTATGGAATTTTTCAAATGGAAAATGAAGAAGGGTACACCGGCGCCGGTATTATAGGGGAATTTGAAAAACCTATTACCGAATCGCAATTGCTTGATCTACTGTGTAATGTATTTAAAATTCCGGTTGTAAAGCATACTTCATTTATTGGAAAATCCATCAAAAAAGTTGCACTTTGTGGTGGGGCCGGCAGTTTCCTCCTTGCCACGGCCATCAATCAGGGAGCGGATGCCTATATCACGTCGGATATTAAATATCACGAGTTTTTTGATGCGGATAACCGGATCCTCCTGGCCGATATCGGGCATTATGAAAGTGAACAGTTTACCATGGATCTGATAATTGACAAACTGACTGCAAATTTTCCTAACTTTGCCGTCCTGAAAACAGGGTCATGTACAAACCCGGTGCGGTATTTTACCGGAACACAGGCCTAAAATTAAATTTCAATATGGCAGCAACTAAAGAATTTTCGGTAGAAGAAAAACTGTCTTCGTTATTAACGCTTCAAAAAATTGACAGTAAACTGGATGAAATTCAAATATTGAAAGGGGAATTACCGATGGAGGTAAAAGACCTGGAAGATGAAATTGAAGGGCTCCATGCCCGCCAAACCCGGATAGAAGAAGAAATTAATGGCATCCAGGAATTTATTGAACAGAAGAAAGAAGGAATTAAAGAAGCCGAAGCGCTGATTAAGAAATATGAAAAGCAATCGGAGAACGTTAAGAACAACCGGGAGTTTGAGGCGATAAATAAGGAAATTGAAATGCAGCAGCTCGAAACCAAGCTCTGCGAAAGGCATATTAAAGAAGCCACAGAGGAAATTGCAGTGAAAGCCAGCCAGTTGGAATTTGCCAAAAAAGCGGTGGCTACCAAAGAGGCCAACCTGACGAATAAGAAAACGGAACTGGAAAAAATTATCGGTGAAACAGAAAAGGAAGAAAAACATTTTAATGTAGCCGCCACCAAAGCCAGGGCCAATGTGGAAGAACGCCTCCTCACCAGCTACGATAAAATCAGGAAGAATTTTAAAAACGGCCTGGCCGTTGTTCCTATCGAAAGAGATGCCTGTGGCGGTTGTTTCCATTCTATCCCGCCCCAGAAGCAAAGCGAAATTAAATTGAGGAAAAAAGTAATGGTTTGCGAAAACTGCGGAAGGATCCTGGTGGATACCGACCTGAATGATTCCATCGAAGTTAAATAAACATAATTTTCTTGCATATTTGCCGCCGGACAAACTCCGGCGGTTTTTTATTTCCGAAATCTTTTCACAACCCGGTTTACACAACTGCTATTTTGTAATTTGCCCATTACATGTTAAAGAAACTGTCTATCAGCAATTATGCCATCATCGATGAACTGGAAGTTCAGTTCGAAAAAGGCCTCAACATCATCACGGGCGAAACCGGCGCCGGTAAGAGTATCCTGGTGGGTGCGCTTAACCTGGTGCTCGGGGCCAGGGCCGATTCTTCCTCCTTGAATCGGAAGGACAAAAAATGTTTTGTAGAAGCCCTGTTTATGGTGGATGATAATGACAAGATCAGAAGTTTTTTTTTAGAAAACGACCTGGACCCCGAACCGGAACTCATGCTCCGCCGGGAGCTGTCGGCCACCGGGAAATCGAGAAGTTTTATTAATGATACCCCCGTAAACCTGGGCCAGTTAAGGAGTCTGAGCATTTTGTTGGTTGATCTTCACCAACAGTTTGATACCCTGGAATTAAACAAAGATGATTTCCAGTTATCAGTATTAGATGCCTTTGCAGGAAATGAATCCCAATTGAAGAAATTGCAGTCAGCCTTTGCGGAGTATGATTTCATTCGTAAAGAATTGGCATCATGGAAAGTGAAACAAGAAGCTGCCCAAAAAGAATTTGATTATAACCGGTTCCTCCTCGATGAATTGGAGAAGATTTCCCTTTCGGAGGGCGAACTGGAACGGTTAGAGGAGGAACTGAAATTATTATCGAATGCGGAAACCATTACCCGGCAGCTTCAAACCGTTTTGTATGAAATGGAAGACGCTGAACAACCTGTTTTGGTTCAATTGAAATCAATTCAGCAAAAAGTGCAAAGCCTTGTGCAGTTTGTGCCGGGCATGGAAGAACTGGCAAAACGGATTGCTGAAAGTCTGGTGGAACTGCGGGATGCTTCGCAGGAGATCAACCGCATGCAACAGGGAATCCGCTCCGATCCACAACGGATGCAGGAAGTTGAAGAGCGGATATCCGCCGGCTTTAAATTGTTGCGCAAACATAATGTAAGCAGCACTAACGAACTGCTCAATATACAGCAGGACCTGAGGGTGAAACTGGAATCGGTTTCCAATATGGAATCGACGATTGGGGATTTGGAAAGGAAGGAGTCCCGGGCATATGCAAATGCACTTCGCATTGCCGAAAATATGTCGGAAAAGAGAAAGGAACAGATGGCCCCTTTTACAAAGAAGGTAAATGGTTTGTTGAAACAGGTGGGCATGCCCAATGCTGAATTGCACATTGAGTTGGCAAAAAGGGAATTAGCACAGGAAGGCATAGACGCAATTATGTTTTTATTCGATGCCAATAAGAGCGGGAAGGCCGAGCCGGTAGGAAAGGTGGCCAGCGGAGGGGAACTAAGCCGGTTGATGTTGTGTATTAAATCGCTGGTGGCGGCAAAACTCGAATTACCAACCCTGATATTTGATGAGATCGACAGTGGCATCAGCGGGGAAGCAGCTAAACAGGTTGGGCGTATCATGCAGGACCTCGCCACGCATCATCAGTTAATTTCCATCACTCATCAGCCGCAAATTGCGGCTAAAGCCGGGGCCCATTATTTTGTTTTTAAAGAAACCAGAAACAACCGGGTGGTTGCCGGAATTAAAATTTTGAATACGGAAGAAAGGGTGTTGGCCATTGCACAGATGCTGGGTGGCGAAAAACCATCTGCCATTGCATTAGAGAATGCCCGTGAAATGATAAATCGTTAACCTCCCCAATGCTGGTCTCGGTTATTTTCTGTTTCCCTTACCTTCAAATGCTGGTTTGAAAATATGTTTGTGGCCGGGTTTAGCCTTTCATTCTAATTATTAATTGATGACCCTGAATGAAAGGAATATCACCGGCTTTATGGAGGTTGCAATTACAGGCGGTTTAGCGATTTCTGACAAAAATATATTTACCCTTTGCTGCCCCCGCCCCGGGGGTAAAAATAGTGCCGGAAAAAATTCAAACAAAGAAATTTGACTGAAGAAAATTCACTGATAGGTTATAATTATTTACCTAATATGGTTAAAGTATCAGCAGGGGAAGCACCTAAACACCCCATCGCATAAAGTGGAGATTTATTAATATATTTATAGATGTTTTTTTCAATTCCTGGTTGTAATATTCCTTAAGAATTAAAATAGAAACCATCCTAAAAAGCACCGTATATTGGCTTATCGGTGCAACAATAAGAACAAGGTAAATTTGAAATTGGCGAATAGCTAATACCACAAATAATAAAAAGAATCAATAAGCTAATTCCCATCCCCCGTTTACAGTATGAAAATTTTGATTCAAATTTCATTGATTTCTTTTTTAATTTTCTCCGCCATAGGGGTTTGGAAAATGGGAAAGCCCCTTGCCAGGCGTCTTAAAGTAAAAGAATCGTTCTGGGGAATGCTGGCCTACTTTGGAATTCATTTTATTATTATTATCCTCGTGGTGGTTCTATTTAAGTTTTTAATGATTTGGTTAGTGAAGCAGTATGTGGAGGGAGGAGGTACTTAATTGTGGCGGTAAATTTTAAGATATCGGCAAAATCAATAATTTTACCTCTTATTAAAATTGAAAGCGATGGCATATAACCTGTTAAAAGGAAAGAAAGGAATCATTTTTGGCGCCCTGGATGAAAAGTCTATTGCCTGGATTACGGCGTTAAAATGCCACGAAGAAGGCGCGGATATTATCCTTACCAATGCTCCGGTGGCTATGCGGATGGGTGAAATTAAAAAACTTGCTGAACAAATTAAGGCCCCCGTTATTCCCTGCGATGTAACGAATGCCGAGGATATAAATAACCTTATCGATAAATCGATGGAGCATTT
>JAFEAB010000019.1 GCA_018266615.1 Bacteroidota bacterium | reverse complement strand
GTTGTGCCGGAGTTTTAATGGAATTACCGTGGTAACCCAAACCATGGCCAATAAACTGGCACCCAGCGGAACGCCGGTTCTCGTGGTGGATAATGTCCCTTTTTTAAGACGCCTCGCCGATGTGCAACTGGCTATACAAAAAGATACAAGACCTACCATCATCACATCTGGTACCCATTCTGATAAAAGGAATTGTATGAAAGCGGTGGAAGCCCTGCCCGAAATGGTAAAAGCAATACCCCATGTGATGATGAAATTTGTGGGGAGATTCCAACCTGCTGCGTATGAACAAGAACTGATTCAAAGAGCAAATGAACTCGGCGTTTCTTCAAATTTTGAAACCGCCGGTATGTTGCCCTGGATGCAGAATTTCACGCGCATCTCTTCTGCGCATATAGGTTGTGTATTTTATAATGATAATCTCAACAACCGGGTTACCCTTCCCAATCGTTTGTATGAATATATGTATGTGGGGCTGGCTGTTTTGGGCGAGGATTTCCCGGAAGTAAAGAACGTAATTGAGAAAAATTCCTGCGGAGCGGTGGTTAACTCACAATCGCCTAAAGATATTGCCGAAAAGGCCATTTCCCTGCTGCAATCACCACAGGTATTATCAAAGGCAATGCATAATGCCCGGCAGGCTGTTTTAAATAAATATAATTTTGAATCGGCATTGGCCGAATTAGAAAAGTTTTTCTTTAATCATTTGAAATGAAGTTTCTTTTTGATGCTGCCCTGTTTTTTGAAAAACTAACCAATGCTGAGGTACGGGCTGCTCACCGATTGTTAGACCGGGCAGATAATGCTGATAGGTTGGGTATTGAAGAGATGAAAAATGAGGCGTTTCTAAATCTCATCAAACAGGTATATGGGTTTAGCCCCTATTACCAAAAGATTTTTAAAGAACATGGATTGGAAATCTCCTCCTTTAAAGATATATCGGATATTCAAAAGCTGCCTTTTCTGACAAAGGATAATATTAAAGCACAAAGGGATTCTCTTCTTTCAATAAATATTGACTCGTCGGAATGTATTACCCGGAATTCGGGAGGAACAACGGGTGAACCCATTAAGATGGAGATTAATAAACAGGCACGCATAAACGATCTCTATTTTTATTACCGGGGTTTACGGTGGATGGGATACTCTCCCGGGCAACCTATGGTAAAATTTTTTGGCGGGAGCCTTGGAGGAAACAACGCTCCAACTTTAAAGAATAAAATAAAAAAGTGGGTTTCCAATGAACTGTTTCTTCCGGCTTTCAATTTAACCCGGGAGAATGCTGAACAATATCTTGATATTATCAAAAGCAAAGGGAAGACCTTCATTCAAGGTTATGTTTCCAGCTTATACACGCTGGCCATTTATGCCAAAGAATTAAATTTTAAAGGCCTCCATATCCAAGGCGCATTTACCACAGCCGAACAACTGCCGCCAGAACAGGCAACCTTTATGAGTGAGGTATTTCAATGTGATGTGAAAGGATTCTTTGGGTGTGCCGAAATCAACTGCCTGGGTTTTCAAACTAAAATGGGTGGAAACTATATTGTTCCTGATGAGATTGTACACATGGAGAATTGTAAACATCCGCAAACAGGGATTGATAATGCGTTCCTGATTACTTCTTTGTATAATTACCGGACACCCTTATTGAGGTACTTAAATGGCGACACGGGAAAGTTGGTGCAGGGAGAAAAATATACTGAAATCCAGGAGTTGAGTGGCCGAACGGCCGATATGTTTTTGAAAGCAGATGGGAGTTATGTTTCGTCTATCCTGGCAACTCAAACCATGCAGATTTCCGGACTTTCGGAAAAGATAAAGAGATACCAGCTAATACAGACCCAGCCCGGCAGTATAACATTCAAGTATGAACCCTTTTCCACGGATTTAAGCGGGGAGGAGAAGAATCACCTTTTATCCGTTTTTCAACAACGGTTGGGCCCGGAGTTTATAATTGAATTGAATAATACTACTGAATTTGTCAAGTCTGTAGGCGGCAAACACAGACTGATGATAAATAACGTCAATAAGTAGAAATGAAGAGATTGTTATTAATCCCATACCGGTATTTTCGGTTCATTCAATATTTCATAGCCAATTTTAAGCCAATTGGTATTTCAAATATTATCTGGTGTCTGTTTAATGGCTTCTTCCCTAAAAATTTTATCCTTTTCAAATTAGCTACTTCCAACCCTTCCGAATTTGTAACCGATTATGAAGAAAATTTTCGTGTTTGCCGAATCAATAAAAACACAGAAATTCTCAATAATAAATTACTGTTTCCAGAAGTTATCGGCAGTTATTTTAAAACTCCGGAAACCCGGGCCCTTATTTATGCCGGGAAGTTCCTGCCTTATCATACTGCTTCCTCTTTTGACGAACAGGCTGCCATCCTGCACCTGAAAACCAGCGGACCATTAATTTTAAAACCTTTTGATGGCGATGGCGGAATAGGGATTGTAAAAGTTTCCTGCATCAATGAAGAAATTTTTCAATGGAACGGGGTAGAAATTACAAAAGACAAACTGCTTAAAAATTTTTCGACGCTGAACGGTTACATGGTTTCTGATTTTGTGAACCAGGCCTCTTATAGTAATACAATTTTTAGCGGCAGCGTAAATACCATCCGATTGCTAACCATGGTAGATCCACAAACCGGAGCACCTTTTATTGGGGCTGCCGCTCACCGGATAGGAAATACCGGTTCCGCACCGGTTGATAATTGTGCCATGGGTGGATATACGGCTGCCATTGATTTAGAAACGGGAAAATTGGGCGCTGCCACAGCTACCAAATTTAAATTTTCAACTCCTCCTTATTATGCTACCCATCCCGATTCGGAAGCGCCTATTGAAGGGGTGGTTATTCCGAATTGGAAAGAGCTGAGAAAGGAGATACTCTCCCTGCATTCAAAACTGAGTTTCATTTCTTATATCGGTTGGGATATTGTTGCAGGCGAGGATGGAAGTTTTTATATTCTGGAAGGCAATGATGGCGCCGATTTGAAACTTCACCAGGCCCACGCTCCCCTTCTTCAAAATCCGGCCGTTAAAGCATTTTATAAATACCATAACGCCATAAAATAATTCATTGGGATCTTTATTGTTGGTGAAACGAAATTGTTCCGGCATTGCGGTAAAGCGATCGTTGGAAGTGTTTGAACGGATGGGATTAAAGTCTCCTCAAACTTTTTCTATTGGAGCCTGGGATATTTGGAGCTATGGTAAAATACTTTCGGAAGAACCCCATTTTATACGTAAAGATGAAGCGATCCTGATTTGCACCGGGACACCCGTATATAAAGGGTCGCATAACTTTAAAGAAAGTCTTAATTCCATCTTTGAGAACCTGATCCGCCAGACTTTTGATTTTAACGATATCCGGGGTTCCTATTCTCTGTTTTTTTCCCAGGACGGGCACCAAATTAAACTGTACACAGATCAGGCGGGAATTGCAAATCTGTACTACGATACCGGGATGAATATTATCTCCAGTTCTTTCCTTGCGGTGATATTTGGATTGGAAAAGAAAGTGTCCCTTCATTCCTTGGCTGCTACAGAAGTGATAACCTCTGGAAGGCAGATTGGCCCCGATACCCTTTTTAATGAAATCCAACGGCTGGAAATAAGCCTTACTCCGCGTTTGGCAGATATTGAGGTGATTTCAGATACCCAGCTTCTGGGTTTCCCAAATGAAAAACGGCAGTCGTTTGAAGAAAGTGTGGATGAACAGGTGGAAGCCATTGATCAATTCTTTTCCGATATCAAGAATTTTGGAAATTATTATGGAGTAGATTCGGGACTAACGGCAGGGCATGATAGCCGGATGATTTTGATTGAATTGAAAAAGCATTTTAATAATTTTCAGGTTCATTCCTTCTGGCGAAAATCAAAAGATCTGGAAATAGCGGTGGCTGAAAAAGTGGCAGATAGGGCGGGCGTACCCCTGAAAATGGTGGAAGGGACGCACCAATTTGATAAAACGGAAGAACAGTTAGCAGATACCCTTCGAAAGTCATTATATTTTTACGATGGCCATATCCGGATGCACTGCTTTTTGATGGAAGATTATCATACGGTTGAACACAGAATGAAAATTCTGGGAAATATGAGGCTGGGTATGAATGGTATCGGTGGAGAACAATACCGCAACGAATGGCATTTGGAGCGTCGCTCCTGGAGTGCCGATTATTTTGTACGCTACGGGCTGGCTTATCATTTGTCCGGCAAGAGTTTTACAGATCCGGAATTTGAGAAGAATTACTTTCAGTACCTGCAATCCAAATTGTACCGAAAATTAGGTTTGAATTCTTCTGAAAAGAGGATATCAAAAAAATATATTAAGAAGTATTACAATGAGGTATATGTTGCAAGTCTTCTTGGAGTTCGAACGCACTCTGAAAATGTGCTTGGGCATTTTATTACTCCATTAATCGACAGGCAACTTACCCAAACTTCATACCGGTCGCTGCCGCACCAGGGAATTTCGTACGGATTTCAACAGGCCATGATCCGGAAAATGGACCCTGAACTGGCTGCTGTTACCAGCGGATATGGATATAGTTTTACACAGGGAGAGCCGTTGAAGAATAAATTAAAGTACCTGGTTAAAGAATTTTCACCCAAAGATTTATACCAGGAAAAACTGGACAAAAAATTTGCCCAGGCCGGTAATAAGGATTTTCAAAATTATATTGCTAAGTATAAATTATTTTCTGAAGCTGTTCAGCATCTAAGGCGTTATCAATTTCCCATTGATGAGAAGATGATTACTTCCCGTCCGGATATTATGCCGGTTTATTTGAGCCTGGCCTATTTCCTGTTTTACCTGTATGAGCAGGGCCGGCTTCAGTCACCCTAACTTATTTAACCTTGCGCGATCTGTTCGAGAAATTTAAGATGTATTTTAAAGCGATGCCGGATTATTGGAAACTAACGGATCCGGATAAACTTCATAAATACCCTATTGGCTATTACCCGCTTTCATTTCGCGACCGGTTATACCAGGGGCATTATATCGATTTTGATGCGGAAGGGTTACCTATGTTTCCATCCCGCACCGGCGAGCTGGTACATTTCTGCACCGGAATGTGCTCCTTTGCCTTTGCTCATTGGGAGGAGTTTTTGAATACCGGCGATAGCGTCAATGCAGGCCATGTGCTGAAAGTGGCCGATTACCTTATTAAAATGGCAGAACCCCGGAGTAATGGATCCCTGATGATCCTGGATTATGATTCGGATAAGAGAGACAATGGGGTTACCTGCGGTATGAACCAGGGAGAGAGCATAAGCGTGTTATGCCGGGCCTATTGCATTTCAAATAATCGCAACTACCTGGATGCTGCAAAAAAAATGGCAATCTCCTTTGGCGAAGATTACGGTCATGATGGAGTGCGTGGCTACCTGGAGCCGAATGGGGCGCCCTGGTACCTCGAAGGGGGTAAGATGATTTTGAATGGACATAATTATTCTTTGTTCGGGTTGCGGGATTTGTATGCTGTTTCTGGCGAACGCTGGGTGAAAGAATATTTGGAAACGGGAATTAAGTCGGTAGTTGAATCCATTCATTTTTTTGATAATGGATATTGGAGTTGGTATTGGCTTAATAAGCCGCACTACATTGCCAGTGCCATGTATCACAACCTGCATGTATGTCAGCTTAAAGCCCTGGCCCGTTTGAGCGGAGAAGATAAATTGAGCATCTACGCCGATCGGTTTGCAGGGTACGCCCA
The DNA here is from genome assembly GCA_018266615.1 of Bacteroidota bacterium. Lineage (GTDB taxonomy): Bacteria > Bacteroidota > Bacteroidia > Chitinophagales > Chitinophagaceae > Ferruginibacter. The sequence continues at coordinate 7,060 of JAFEAB010000019.1, read as the reverse complement.
ATCGCCAATTAAACGGACAAGAGCCGGCATTGCCATGTTGTTTGCTAAGATCAGAAAGAAGTTATTTTGAGTTCAGTGAGATTGAACGTAGTTTACCTTGCCAGTGGGTTCCCCACACCGGATAATCCTTCCCATGGGATTTTCAATCTGCGGGCAGCGAATGCGTTAAAAGAGCATGTAAACCTGACCGTTATTCAATACCGGATTTTTAAACCGGGGAGAAAATTAGTGGAGAAGATAAAGGAAGACGGGTTTAACCGAATTATCCTTTGTGTGCCATACAGCCCGGTAGGAGAAGAGAAGTTGTACTATTTCAATAACCGGATTATTTACCGGTTTACCCAGCTTTTCGCTTTTGGAATTTTGAGGAATGCCGATTTGGTTCATGCCAGTGATGGGAACCTCGGAGTGGTGGCATCCTGGCTGAAGAAGCGTTTTTCATTCAAATTGCTCGTACAGTTTATTGGAGGTGATTTGAACCAGGATCTGACTAAAATTTATCGTAAATCCTGGATGAAGGACTGGTTGAAAAAACTGGATGCAGTAACTTTTAACAGCAAGTCGCTACAGTCATACTTCAACCAACTATTTGGATCACATCCCGTTTCTCAGGTAATTTACCGCGGTGTGAATACGGATATATTTCATCCTTCAAATACAAAAGCCGAGGACGAAATTGTTTTCTATTTCCTGGGAGGGTTACCTGCCTATTCTACATTTACCCATGGCCGTAATACCAAAGGCGGAATGAACCTGATGGCTGCGTGGAAGAAATTGGAAGAGGAGAATCCTGCGTCAAAAATGAAACTATTATTTGCCGGGCCAGACGCCGATTTGCAACTGGTTCGGGATTGGAGACAAGGGCTCGGGGTACCGGGAAAAGTTGAAATCTATGGGAAAATCGCCCCTTCTGAAATCGCCAGCTTTCACCGAAAGGGCGATGTAGCTCTTTTGCCCAGCCTCGAAGAGGGATTACCCAATGTGGCATTGGAAGCCATGGCTACCGGTAACCTGGTAATTGGAAATCGGGTAGGGGGTATTCCGGAAGTAATTTTGGATAATGCCAATGGTTTATTGTGTGCCACGCCCGATGCAGAAGGGCTATTCCAAAAAATGACACAGGTGTTGGAGCAACCCGGTTTGGTATCAACACTTGGCCAGGCTGCAAGAAAAAATGTAGTAGCGGGTTTTAGTCATAGTTCGTTTGCCGTTAATTACATATCGCTTTATCAAAATCTTTTAAAAACCTCATGAAATTACTCATCATAATGGGCACAAGGCCCGAAGCGATCAAGTTTGCCCCTCTTATAAAATTATTGGAGAAGGAGACTGCATTTGAACTTCGGGTATGCGTTACCGGTCAGCACCGCGAAATGTTACAACAGGTGCTCGATTTTTTTGAGATTGAACCCCAGTACGATCTGAACCTGATGAAACCCAATCAAACCCTCTTTGATGTGTCAGCAGGTGCCTTAACCGGCTTGGAACCCATCCTGAAGTCGTACCGGCCTGATCTCGTTTTTGTACAGGGCGATACCAGCACCGCGTTTATAGGTGCCCTGGCGGCATTTTATTTGAAATGTAAAATTGCACACCTCGAGGCAGGCTTGCGCAGTGGCGATAAATATTCGCCTTTCCCCGAAGAGGCAAACCGTAAATTGGTTTCGATACTGGCCGATTATCATTTCGCACCCACCCAATTGGCGGCCGACGCCTTATTGAAAGAGGGAATCTCCGAAAATGTTTGGGTAGTGGGCAATACCGTGGTGGATGCCTTGCTGCTGGGATTGGAAAACCTGAAGTTAAGGTCGATTGATTATAGCCCTGAATTTCCATTCCTTAATTTTTCAAAGCCCCTGATATTAATTACTGCACATCGAAGGGAAAGTTTTGGAGAACCCTTTGAGCAAATTTGTGATGCTATCCTGGAAGTAAAACAAAAGTACCCGGAGGTGCAATTTTTATACCCGGTTCATTTTAATCCGAATGTACGGGATGTGGTAAGCCGGAAATTATCAGGCGTACCCGGAATTCATTTGATAGACCCACTCGATTATCCCCGGTTGATATGGATGATGGAAAGAAGTGCCATCATCCTCACCGATTCGGGCGGTATACAGGAAGAAGCACCCGCACTTGGAAAACCGGTTTTGGTAATGCGGGATGTAACAGAAAGGATGGAGGGGGTGCATGCCGGAACTGCAAGGCTGGTGGGTACGAATAAGGAGATGATTGTATCCAGCCTGGAAGGGTTATTGAATAATACGGATGGGATGTACGATAAAATGTCAAAAGCGGTTAACCCTTACGGTGATGGCACCACGTCAAGGCAGATTATTGATATTTTAACTTTGCTTAAATGAAGGTAATTGTATCTCATGATGTGGACCACCTCACCTGGAGTGAACATTATTTCCGGGACCTCTATATTCCCAAGCTTTGGTTCAGGTCGGTAAAGCTGGCATTGCAGGGAGTGATCTCTTTTAAAACAGCTTTCTCCCGGATGAATTTTTGGAGCGATAACCGGATGAACCGTTTGGCAGAACTTATGACCTTTGAAAAATCAAAGAATATCTGTGCTACTTATTTTTTTGTGATGCGGCCTGGATTAGGGGTAGCTTATACACACGAGGAAGCGATACCAATGATAAAGGAGGTGCTGAAAAATGGACAGCATGCCGGTGTTCATGGGATGGCGTACGAGGATGAGGGGCTCATGAAGGAGGAGTTTGATAATTTTAGAAAAATCACCGGGATTGAAAATTTTGGCGTGAGAATGCACTACCTCCGGAATGATGAGGGTACCCTGAAAAGACTTGCGCATACGGGATACCGTTTTGATTCCACTCTTTATGGAAACGCATCACCCTATAAAGTGGGTACCATGCTGGAATTCCCAATTTCTGTTATGGATGTGTATTGTGTGCGGCCTACCCACAAAACCCTGGAAGAAGCAAAAAAATATACCATGAAAGAATTGAACCAGGCAGAAAAATCGGGGCAACCTTACTTCGTAATAAATTTTCATGATATGCTCTTCCATCCGGCGTATTCTTTGTATAAGGAATGGTTTGAATGGGTGATCGATTTATGCATCCAAAGAGGGCATAATTTTACCAGTTTTGAAAATGAGGTTAACGCATGGAAGTAAGAAATTTTAAGGAACAAGACCTGGATGCGGTGTGCGACCTGCACATGTGGGCATTTAAAGACCACCTGAACGTATTGCTCGGAAAAACCTACATCCGTGCCTTCCTGAAATGGTTTATTGGTCGCGCTGATTGTATTAACGTAGTAGGTATTATGGATCAGGGTGCCACCGGCGGGTATATTGTGGGTGCCACCTGGGGTTACCAGCAACAAATGAATAAATCATTGTTTAAAATTGCAGCCATTGAAATGCTCAAAAGACCCTGGTTACTGGTGCACAAAAAGATAATCTTTTCGGTATGCCTGCGTGTAAAAACGATTCTGGGGTTGAATAAATTTATTGGAAAAACGAGTGCAAGGTATGAAGGAAAAATACTTTCCTTAGTGGGCATAGGAGTGGCTGAGAATGCACAAGGGAGTGGAATTGCAACCCGGATGATGGAGGCATTTATTAACCAGGCGAAAGGGGCCGGATATGATTTTGTGCGCCTGTCGGTTTACTCTTCCAATGAAAGAGCAAGAAGATTTTATGAAAAGACGGGGTGGCAGCCTGAAATCACCAACAAACCCGTGATGGGATATTATAAAAAACTTTGATGCAGGAATTAACGGTTTGCTTTCCGGTATTTAATGAGGTTCGCTTTCTCGATTCATTAATCCTTTCTGTGATTGAAACGGAACCGGTTTCCAAACAAATCGTGCTGATTGATGGCGGAAGCACAGATGGAACGATTGACCTGATTAAAAGATGGCAGGAAAAGTATCCCAATATCCTGCTGGTGAATAACCCGGAGCGGTATGTTAGTCATGGGTTTAACCTCGCATTTAATCAAACTCAATCTAAATACATTGCCCTGATGGGTGCGCATGCCGAGTATCCTTCCAATTACTTCCAAAAAGGCCTGGCCCTCTTAAATGCCGGGGAATGCGATGCGGTGGGTGGCCCCCTAATTCAGCAAGGTAAATCTGAGAAAGCTGCAGTTATTGCTTTTTGCATGAGTTCAAAATTTGGTGTGGGCGATACGGAGTTCCGTACTTCCAAAAAAAGGATGTATGTGGATAGCGTGGCCATGGCCATTTACAACCGAAATGTATTTGATAAAGTGGGATTGTTTGATGAGGCCCTTGTTCGAAACCAGGATGATGAGTTTCATTACCGGTTGAATCATTTTGGCTTCCGGATTTTAATGGAACCCGAAATGGAATCGGTGTATTACGTCCGGGAGGATCTCCGTTCTTTATGGAAACAGTACTATCAGTATGGATTGTATAAACCCATGGTGCTAAATAAAATCCGGTCGGGGATCCGGTTGCGCCACCTGGTACCAGGCCTGTTTACGCTGTACCTTTTTACCCTTCCCTTTTTCGCCTGGTTACATTGGATATTTTTGCTGCCCTTAATCCTGTATTTCGTTTTGGCAACGATTGTACTTTGGAAAGAATTTAAAAAGTGGACCGATATTTTAATCGGCATGCTTGCCTTTTTAACCCTGCACCTGGCCTATGGAAGCGGATTCTTACTGGGTCTATTTAAAACAAAAAAGTGATTTATGAACATACCCTTTTCTCCTCCTTATATTGATGATGATGTACTGAATGAAGTGGTGGATACCCTAAAATCGGGATGGATAACAACCGGCCCCAAAGTAAAGGCACTGGAGCAGGAAGTGATTAAACTGAGTGGAGCGCCTCAGGCACTCTGTGTGAACTCCTGGACCTCCGGAGCCATGCTGATGTTGAAATGGTTTGGGATTGGCCCGGGTGATGAAGTGATTATTCCGGCCTATACATACAGTGCCACTGCGTTGGCTGTTTTGCACTGTGGTGGCGTACCGGTGATGGTGGATATTAAAGACGATTTCACCATCGATATTGATAAAATCAGGGAAAGAATTACCCCCCACACCAAGGTGATAATGCCGGTGGATATTGCAGGATGGCCGGCAGATTATAAAGCCATCAATGATTTGGTACAGGATACTGCCGTTAAAACCCAGTTTACCCCTACGCATAAAAACCAGGAGAAACTGGGAAGGATCCTTGTATTATCGGATGCAGCCCATTCTATTGGGGCTACTTTTAACGGAGAAGAAACAGGAACGCTAACCGATATCACCATATTTTCTTTTCATGCCGTTAAAAATATCACCACGGCAGAAGGAGGCGTAATTTGCATCAACCTGCCTGAGCCATTTAATAACGCCGACGAATATGCGTATCTGAGGATGATGACCCTGAATGGACAAACCAAAGATGCATTTACCAAGTCAAAAGCGGGAGGCTGGCGTTATGATATTGTGGATTTAGGGCTCAAGATTAACATGCCCGATGTTTGTGCTGCCATTGGCCTGGCGCAGATAAAAAAATATGATCACGAACTTTTATTGGAAAGGAAGCGGGTGTTCGATCAGTATTCATCTGCCTTTTCCACCTATCCCTGGGCTCAACTGCCTCCCCAAAATTTGCCGGGCAGAAATTCATCCTATCATTTGTATGCCCTGCGAATAAAGGCGATTTCGGAAGCAAAACGCGATGCCCTGATTGATGAGATCAGTAAGAGCGGAGTGGCCGTAAACGTGCATTTTATCCCTATGCCTATGCTAAGTCTTTTTAAAGGATTAGGGTATGATGTGAAAGATTTTCCGGTAGCCTATGATAATTATTCACGCGAAATCTCACTGCCTATTTATCCGCAACTCAACTCCCAGCAGGTGGAGTATATAATTAATAGTGTGGTTAATGCTTATAACAAAGTTATTGGTGATCCGGCTGCTTGATATACTGTTTTCTTTCGTAGGCCTGGTGCTGTTATCGCCCCTGCTTTTACTGATAGCCCTATGGGTGAAATCAGACTCCCGTGGTCCGGTTTTTTTTCGGCAGATACGGGTAGGAAGATATGGAAAAGACTTCCAGTTATTTAAGTTCAGGTCGATGAGGGTAGATGCCGACAAAGCCGGTTTGCTGACCGTGGGGGGGAGGGATCCGCGGATTACCGGTGCCGGTTATTTCCTCCGAAAATATAAACTCGACGAACTTCCCCAACTTTTGAATGTTTTGTTTGGTGATATGAGTGTTGTGGGGCCAAGACCCGAAGTTCGCAAATATGTAAACCTGTACACTCCGGAACAAAGGCAGATTTTAAATGTTCGTCCAGGCATTACCGATATGGCCTCTATTGAGTTCAGGAATGAAAATGAAATTTTAGCTCAATCCATCGACCCCGAGCAAACCTATATTCAAGACATCATGCCTCAAAAAATAAGGCTAAACCAGGTGTTTATAAAGAATCCCACCATTTTCAACTACCTGCGAATAATTTTTCGTACGGTTTTTGGCTGATTTATTCCTGCCTTCTGCATTACCCGGTTTCGGGTATTTTTTCCTCTGTTTAATGTTGCTGATTGGTATGAAACGGTATCTGCATTTTTGACAGATCGTTTCGGAACCTTGCATTCTCCTTGTTAAAAGGCCCTGCATTAATCCAAAAGGTTGATTTCACTTAGCGAATGAAAATATTTGCCATTCCCTTTGGGTTTTCGCAAGGTGATCCCTTCCTCTCTTTTTAACCTTCTATTTAATTTAAACCCTTATTTTAGGTAGTACCCAGGGGCAAAATTTCCATTTTCAATAAGCACGGACTTCCGCAAAGCGAAATACTTTCATTTTTATAACATATTGATTCCCACAAACAATAAAAAATACTCCGGTTGCTTCAAAAAAGATACTACCTTCGGGGCTGTTAACCTATACTTAGGATTTAATCCTTTGAAAACCAAAACTCTTCTGTCCCTTTGAAAGCAGAATAATTAATGGCTTTTTTTGAAGAGTTAAATTAAATATGTTGAAGCCAATTTTAGATCGGTTTGCTCCAAGGTGGGTAATCTTTTTATTGGATCTTATCCTTACCTCC
>JAFEAB010000018.1 GCA_018266615.1 Bacteroidota bacterium | reverse complement strand
CAACAAATCAAAATACGTTTGCCTCTTCGATCCCCTCGATGGAAGCAGTAATATTGATGTAAATGTTTCCATTGGAACCATATTTAGTGTATTCCGCAGGGTTAGTGAATTGGGTAAACCGGCAACCATTGATGATTTTTTGCAAAAGGGAGAACGCCAGGTGGCCGCTGGTTATGTGATTTATGGCTCCTCCACCATGTTGGTCTATGCAACCCGCAGGGGAGTAAATGGATTTACACTCGATCAGGCTATTGGTGAATTTACCCTGAGTCATCCGGATATTGCCTGCCCGGAAAAAGGGAAAATGTATTCGGTGAACCATGGTAATTTTTACCGGTACGATGAAAATGTGAAAAGCTATATAACCGCCTGCCAGAAAAAGGAAAAAGCAGATGGCGGTCCTTATACACAACGCTACATAGGAAGTATGGTGGCCGATGTTCATCGTAACCTGATCAAAGGTGGCATTTTTATGTACCCGGGAACTACCGATAAACCCAAAGGGAAATTACGCCTGCTTTATGAGTGCAATCCATTTGCATTTATTGTGGAAAGAGCCGGAGGAAAAGCCACCAATGGCGAAAAACGAATCCTTGAAGTACAACCTACAGAACTGCACCAACGCACTCCCTTTTTCATTGGGAGTAAATTAATGATGGATGAATTAGAATCGCATACGCATCCAAACAAATAAGTAATCATGGCCGAACCAATCATATCAGTGAAAGAACTGATAAAAAATTATGGAGATTTTAAAGCCGTAAAGGGGATATCCTTTGATGTATATGAAGGTGAAATTTTCGGCCTCCTTGGCCCGAATGGTGCCGGGAAATCTACCACCCTCGAAATCATGGAAACCCTGAAAGCCAAAACCAGTGGAAAGGTGATGATAGACGGATTCGATTTGGATAAATCCCCCGGTGAAATTAAAAAGCGGATTGGGGTACAATTGCAAACATCCGGATTTTATCCCGGCCTGAACCTGAAAGAACTTATTGATATGTTTGCAGGCTTGTATAACCAGGATACCAATGCCGCCGAATTATTACAAAAGGTTAACCTCGCCGATAAGGCAAAAAGTAAGGCGAAGGAATTGAGTGGCGGCCAGCGCCAGCGTTTCTCCATTGCCACTACACTCATCAATAAACCCCGGATTATTTTTCTGGATGAACCCACCACCGGTCTGGATCCGCAGGCAAGGCGAAACCTTTGGGACCTGATTCGGGATATCCGGAGCAGTGGTACTACCATTATCATCACCACCCATTATATGGATGAGGCAGAACAGCTCTGCGATCGTATAGCCATTATGGATGAAGGAAAAATTATTACCCTCGACTCGCCCGATAAGATGATCGACGACCTGGTAGCCACCGGTTTCGAACGCCCGAAACAGGTAAAACACGCTAACCTGGAAGATGTATTCATTCATTTAACAGGAAAAGAAATACGCGAAAGCTAAACTTTACTTTCTTTGCAATTCCAATAAAATTTATAAATGAAAAAAATCGTAATTACCTCCATCGCCGTATTCGGGGTTGTACTGTTTTCTCAGGCGCAGGTAAAAAAAACACCTGCAAAAAATGTTCCGGTTAAAGCAACTGCAAAACCCAATGCTCCCATCATGAAATCATTGAATGACTCATTCAGTTATGCAGTTGGGTTAAATATCGCCTCCAATTTAAAGCAACAGGGTGTTGATGTGCTGAATGCGAAACTTGTTTCCCAGGCATTGGATGATGCCATGAAAGGAAACCCATCTGCCCTTAACTCAGAAGATGCAAACCGGGTAATTCAATCCGAACTAATGGCCTGCAATGCTAAGAAGCAGGCAGCAGATAAAAAACTGGCTGCTGTGGAAATTGCAAAAGGCAGGGCATTCTTAAATGAAAATAAATCGAAGGAAGGGGTGGTAACCCTGCCAAACGGATTGCAGTATAAAATTATTAAACCGGGAGATCCCAACGGTATTAAACCAACCATCCAGGATACCGTGGTGGTAAATTACCGGGGTACCCTGATTGATGGAAAAGAATTTGACAGTTCGGAAAAGAATGGTGGACCCATTACTTTTCCGGTTGCCGGTGTAATTAAGGGGTGGACACAAATCCTGCAGTTAATGACCCCCGGTTCAAAATGGGAAGTGTTTATCCCGAATGAGCTGGCTTATGGAGAAAGAGCCATGGGACACGATATCCCGGCAGGAGCCGCCCTCATATTTGATATCGATCTGCTTGATGTGAAGCCTGCTGCTACGCATTAAGGTTATCTGTAAAATCCTGTTCCTAAAATTTCAAGTTAACAGAAAGATAGGGGATAAGGCTAAATGTACTGGAGGCCGTCTTGATACGGATACTCTTGCTGTTCAGTACGCCCCTCACGTTATACGAATATTGCCCGTCTGCACCATTTATATTATATACGCCAGCCTTTACAGAAAACTGTGTTTTTCTTTTTTTGAGGCTGTGGTAAATAACTGATAAATCGTATCGCTGATAGGATTCAGCCCTGTGCTGTCCGTTTTCTCCAAACTGATAAAGGAACTGGTAATCATTTATGGGATCAATATCGGGGGTCTGTACCAGCGTGTCGGTAAAAACCACTCCACTTCCAAAATAAATATCACCGGTAGAGTAACTCCATAAGCCGGTTATATCAAATCTTTCAGAAGGGGAATAGGTGATACCAATATTGGCCGTATGCCGGTGGTCGTGTTTAAAAGGAAATTCCTTTCCATTGTTAATACTGTTGAATTGCCGCCAGCTCCAGGAGAGGGTATAGAGGGCAAGTAATGAAAGTTTTTTGCCCTTTTTCTTAAAAGCCAGCTCCGATCCGTAACTCCTGCCCTTTCCTAATTCAATATTCTGCTCCCAGGTAGTGTCATTAATAAAAGTACTTTTCCCCTCAGCAAAATTGGTTACATTTTTTAATTGCTTATAATAACCCTCAATACTGAACTGCCATTTTCTGCTTTGCTGGAACGAATATCCGAAATTATAAATCTCACTTACTTCAGGTTTTAAAATCTTCGTAGAGGGAACCCATAGGTCCCTGTTTACGCCGGCATAAGGATTGGTAACCAGGTGCAGGAATTGATTCAACTTACTGTAAGAGGCAAATATTTTGTGGCCGGGAAGGAATGAATATGATAAGTATAACCGAGGTTGCCAAACGATGGTATTGAAACCCGTAATCCGGTAAAGGTTTGCGTGCAGCCCAGGTTTAATAAAAAACTTTTTGGTTAGTTTAATTTCAGGTTCGGCATATACCGAGTAATCTTCAAATGGTAGTTTCTTAAAGGAATTAAAACTTGATTCATCCAGATCAAGATCAATGGAAATCCTGCTTTCAAATGGTTTGATGATGGTTTGTGATAATTTGAACCCGGTATTTACCTTTACCTTCCGCGAAAAATAAATTTCTGCCTGGGATCTGAGTGAGTAGGTCTTTATACTTGAAAAATTGGCAATATACTTTCTCTCTATACTCAGGTCTTCAGTGGTAGCCGTATCTTCAATTTCATCATCTGTTTCTATATCAGCTTCTTCAGCTTCCACATCATTTTCAAACAATGCATACTGATAATTCCCCAGGTTATTATATTCGTTATAATTAACGGTAGTGAGTACCTGTGTTTTACTTCCTGGAAGGAAATGCCAGGCGAGGGAAGCTATTCGGTTGCCCCATTTTGCCCGGTTGTCAACATATTTCCCATGGTGCTTTATCTGGTCTTCTCCTGTATAAATATTGAGTGCCATCCTGTTTTTAGGGCTAACAATTGCGGTTAGCCGAAAATGAGCATCATAGAATCCGGTCTTTACGCCATCCTGAAGCGCTTCATAAAAGGGGAGGGGTATGTTTTTTCTCCCCGAGATCATTATTGCTACCTTATTCTTAACCAACGGGCCTTCCAGGGTTATTGAACCGGTTAATAATCCTGCATTTACTTCTCCCTGCCATTGTTTCATATTTCCCTGCCGGGTATAAACATCCAGTACCGAGGAAAGTGAACCGCTATATTTTGCCGGAAAATCACTTTTGTACATTTTCATGGCCTTAATTACTGTTGGATTAAGAATGGAAACAGCACCCAGCAAATGGGTGGGGTTATATACCCGGTTACCATCCAACAGGAAAAGGTTTTCATCTGATCCGCCCCCTCTTACGCTCAGGTCGCTGAAAGAATTTGCCGCTGTTTGCAGTCCGGGGCTAAGGTATAAGAACTGTAACGGATCATCTTCGTTAAGGTATCCACCATAAGAAATTTGATTATCAGAAATCCTAACAGAACCATCGTTTGTGAGTGCCGCCGATTCAACGATAACTACAGGCAGAGGCGTCTTATTTAATCTTAGCAGGATATCATGTCGCAGGTTCCCGTTTATATTTAATTCCAGGGTTACAGGCTGGAAACTTCCATAAGAAATCACTACAATGTGCTTTCCCCTGGAAAGATGAAAATTAAAGTACCCCTCATTGTTCGAAACCATCCCCCTTTGTGTGGATGGCTCGTAAATACTGGCATTTACTAGCGGTTCCCTGGTGGCTGATTCTTTTACATAACCATAAAAACTATATTGCGCCGGTAAATAATCTGCAATTGAAAGTGGTTTGTTGGAAGGTACCAGGATTATTTTATTGTTCTGTTCAATTAGCTTTAAATGCTGCCCATCCAAAACAGTTTGAAGCATGCTGCCTATCGTGTTTTCTGTGCCCAGTAAAGAAATAATTTTCTTTTCATCAAAACTGCTTGTTGAGTATTGAATAATGATTCCACTCACCCGGTCAATCTCATTCAGGAATTCTGCAATGCTGGCTTTGGATATTTTGGTACTGAATGGGCGCTCTAAAATATTCTTTTGCGCACCGGCGAACGTGCCGATACCTAAAAATATTAAAATCAACGCAATTTTTCTCATTTCGATATCATAACAGATTTACCCTTTACGTTAATTTTTAATCCGGTAATCAGGCCTAATTCTGTTATAGCCTGTTCAAGGGTGTCATTATTGAATTCCGCAGTAATTGTTGAATGGCCAAGGCTATCTGGCATTTCAAAATCTACCTGGTAATAATCTTTGAAATCTTCAGCAACCTGTTGTAAGGTTGCATTCTTAAATATCAGGATATGGGAATGCCAGGAAAGCAGGTTGGTAGTATCAGCCTTAATTTTTTGTGGCAGTTCTTTTTTCATTATAGCTGATTCACCGGCAAGAAGCCTGATAATTTTTGATTTATCTGCCTTTGCTGCCAAACTCACTTCTCCCTCTAAAACACTTACCCTGTCTGTTGAGTCATTATGCTGAACCAGGAATGTAGTACCAATATCCTGAATAATACTCCTTGAGGTTAAAATGGTGAAGGGAGCTTCATTGTTATGCTTCACTTCAAAAAATGCTTCCCCATCCAGTTTAACCTGCCGGGTACCCTTGTTATAGTTATCGGGGAGCGAAATTTTTGCACCCCTTCGTAGGGTAATTTTGGAGCCATCTGCTAACTGGATTTCGATATTCCCCTTTTCAGCATAAGTTTCTTTCCAGTTTTCGGCGACAGGTTTTAAAAAGAGATAAAACAATCCGGCCATTATGATTACTGATGCAGCAATCGCGAATACTTTCTTCCTGGGAAAGCGAACAACGGGTGCTATTGGCTTATCCACGGTTAAAGCAGCAATTTTCTGCCAGGCATCTTCCGTATTTACAGATACCTTAGCAGATGATACACTATCTTCCCATAATTGCTTTATTAATTCAAATTCTTTCCTGTTTTCTTCGCTTTCTTTTATCCAAACCTGCAAAGTATTGGCTTCTTCCGCCGATGATTCCCCATTAAGGTAGCGGAGCATTATTTCCTGTATTTGAAAGTTATTATTCATGCTCATTTATATAACCATTTTTCTGCCAATACCCCTATTGAATGACCTGTGTTTCCATACAATTCAACTATAAAAAATAAAATCATATAAATCCTGTTCTCCAGCGCAAACTTTTTCAGGATGCTAATGGCTTTTCCCATCTGGTTCTCCACAGTCTTAACAGATATTTCCTGGCTTTCGGCAATTTGCCGGTAGCTAAACCCGCTTAACCTGCTTAACATAAATACCTCCCTGCATTTGGGAGGTAATTGGCCAAGTGCCATTGAAACCAGTTCCTTTGGGTTTTTTCCTTTTTCGTTATCGTCAATTTTCAGGCTTATCTCCTCTACCGCATCTTCATCCTGTATTTCCCTTATTATATTCTTTTTAATTTTTTGAAGCCGGGTAAGGCAGTTATTACGAACAGCAGTAAAGAGGTAGAACTTAATCTTGTCAATCCCAATTTCCATTTTCCCCGATTCCCAAATTTTAATAAACACATCCTGCACTAAGTCTTCGCTGGCTTCCTGATCCTGTAAAAAATTATGAGCATAGCTGCATAGGCTTTGGTAGTGTTGCCTGAAAACCTGCTCAAAGTCTTTCCTTATTTCGGATGTTGCGTTCATTAATGCTAAACCTTCGTCTCCTGTTATTTCCAAAGTTAAGTGTTTAGACTTCAAAGAACTTAAGCCCCATTTAACCTGCTGTATTTATTGAACTCTGGGTCCTTTCGTTAAACAATTCCGTTGATCTTACGGCTTTGGCCAAAGGCCCGGGAATGATGCTTATTGATGGGACAGAGGAAACCATGCGTTTCAATATAACATAGCAATGGTTAGTTTCCTGCACTTGCCTTCCTGTATCCCAGTGTTAGGGTGTAGCTAATATTCGGGCGGGCAACCACTTTCCCGTTCTTTTTATGAATGACTTCAAACCTGGCGCCGAATTTACTTCGTTCGGTTGCCTCCACCTCAGCACCTGTAGCTGTTTTTTGCCGGTAGAACCGGAGGTCTCCTGAACCGGCCCTTAGATAGTTTTCAGTAAAGGCATATACTTCCCAGTTGTTGCTTATTTTAAAACTAACGGTAACCCGGTTTCGCAGATAGTATTCAATGGGGTCTGCCTGGAGATGCTCTTTTTTAAGAGATATAAATTCCTGTTGCAACATGGGCCGGTAAGAAAATTTCCATTTGGAAGAAGCCTTGTAAGAAAAGGTGGCTGAATATCTGATATCGTGGTAATTGTCCTTTTGGTCTATTCCGAAACGATAGTCAATACCAGCCTTTAGCCAGGGTGCAAATTTGTATTCAATTTCTGTTGCCAGCACCGATTTGTTATACTGTCTGAAATTTTCTTCAAGGTATAGGTAATAGGTTCCTGATACCGACAAACGTTTATTGAATTTATACTTTAAGGATACATTTGGCCTGGCATCCCATTCATCAAATACCTGGGCAATTGTCTGATTGGTTATAAGAAAAAGGCAAATTATCCCTAAAGCTTTTATAATTGTGTTCATAAATCTAATTTTTTCTGTTGGTTTGGAATACAGGCAGGAAATTTTCAACCCGCCTGTATTTATAGAAAGAATTGGTTTACTTTTTACGAGAGGGTAGAATTTTCATTCAGCAGCTTCCCGTTTTTCTGCCAGTCGTCCGAAAAGGATGTAACTGGATTATTATTTTCAGCATTATAATGGACTTTAATGGTGGCCACGTCCTGCATCAGGTCAATATTCATAATGTCCACCTTATGGATATCAAGACCTGTACGGTTCCTGAGATCTTCAATCATTTCATTTCTCAGGGAAGGCTTAATCAGGTCAATACGTTCGTAGATTATATCCTGGGTTAAATTCACTGAGTTGGGAGCTATGGCCAAAACGCCTTTTTGAAGGTTTGCAACACTGGGGCTGCGATCCATAAACATGGGCAATAAAATAACGAAAGCATTAGCGCCAATCAGCACGATGTAGTTGTCCTGCGTAGTAGCTAATGAATTGATTAATCCCAGCGCCACACTAATAAACAGGTATCCCATTTCTTTTATCGGGACGGTAACTGTCCTGTACCTCATGATGGAGAAAATAGCAAACAGTCCAAAGGCAAACCCAACTTCCAGGTTAGCGCCGCTAAGTAAATAACAAATCAGAAAATTCACACAGTTAAATAGGATCAGGGTAAATTGAAAATCCTTGTTTTTATGACGGCTGTAATAAATCAGGTGGACCAGTATAAAGATAGCCGCGAAATTTATGGCAAGCCTGATGCCGAGTTGTGCAAGGTCGAAGTCCCGGATTACTGCATCTACCATACTGTCGTCTTGTGCAAATGCCGGAAGGAGTCCAAAGATCAGGAATAAGGGGATAAGGAGGAGTAATTTTTTCATGATATGTATTTTTTATGTTAAGGAAAGAGTTTGTTTCTGAATTTTGTTTATTTTTTGAAGTAATGGTTTAAAGCTGTTGTATTTTATTTCCGGATGGATTAAAATCAGCCCAAGCACATATTTACTAATGCTGGATGGTGAAACTCGCATGGCCCTTAAGGAGACCACGATCCCATTTAACAGGGAGGTCTTCGATTGCTTTACTTCTATAATGGCAATACCTGGCAGGCTTATTTCATTTTCCGGTGACTCAGGGTTACGGAAAGCCACATTCACATCAATGGTACAGCGTTCGGTTTTGTGTTTGTTCACCAGGGTGATTCTCGTAAAGTTGTTGATCAATGCCGGATTGAGTGCGCTTTCTATTTTTTTTTGGTAAATCGAAGTGATTTTATTCCTCTGGGTTGAGGATAAAATGTTTCCGGGCTGGCTTAACCCCTCTCTTAGTTTATTAGTCCGCACATTACTCTTCATCTTGATTTCGAAAAAATGAAGATTGTTTTCTTTATAAGTTCTGGTACGCACTTTTATCCGGCTGGAGAGGCGGTTGTGGTGATCTCTGTAAAACCGGTAATCGGTGGTGTCAAAATAAATGGTCTGGTAACTGAAGGCCCTGTGACCATCAATTTCCAAAACAGAGTATTGATTTTCGATCAATAGTTGGAATACCTGGGTTAGGTCAGAAACGGATACAATGTATTTCCGGTCAACCCTGTTCAGCAATTTTACACTATCCAGCCCCTTTAAGCTAATAGGTTCCAGGTCACCTAAAAGCCCTTGATTAATAAGTTCCTGCTGCATGGTATTTATTTTTGGTTAAGAAATTCAGGAATTATTTCTTACTGAAATAATGGGTCCCATGCATATAAAACTGCGATTTTGGAAAAACCCCTATTCACAGGTTGATTTTCTTTTAAAAATATTTTTAGTAATGGAAATACCTTTAAATACAGGCAAATACAGTATTCCTGATGCTGGGTGAATACCCGGGAGGTTTTAGCCAGAAAATCCCGGGTTTGGGATTAGGAGATAAGTATTAAAATGATTTTGTATTTTCCAAAGGGTGAAGTTTGATTTTAGTATTTTCACGTTAAATTATATCCCTTGGCCTTTAAAACAATTACTTCATCCTATATCAGTAAACACCAGTATTTCACAGCTCGAAAAGATAGTTATGAAACAACCGGAGGGAAGCTGGTAGATCCATATTTCGTAGTTGAGTTGCCGGTTAGTGTTTGTGCCCTGGCCTTAACTGAAACTAACGAAGGTATCCTGGTTAAGCAGTATCGTTATCCTATAAACGAAGAACTATTGGAAATTCCCGGTGGTTTTGTGGATCCAGGTGAACAACCCGGGCAGGCTATCATGCGGGAGTTGCTGGAAGAAACCGGGTATGAGTTTGAATCAGTTCATTACCTCGGAAATACCTGTGCTAATCCGGGTGTGCTTAATAACTATACGCACATGTACCTGGCTTTAGATGGGAAAAAAGTAGGCAGACAGTCTCTCGATGATAATGAAGAAATTGAAGTACATCTGGTACCCCTAACCAAACTGAAATCCATGCTGCAACAAAATGAAATTAAGCAGAGCATGCACGCGCTTTGTTTATTTTATGCATTTGAATTCCTTCAAAAAATGGAAATGGAAGGGCCGTCGGCTTTGTTAGGTTAATTCTGCTATTATAAAGAAACTCCCACATATCACGATTACATCTGATTGGCCCGCATTTTGTTTTGCCGCATTCAGGGCCAGATTAACATGATCATATTCTTTGCCGGCGATTCCAAAACCTGCAGCCAGCATGCAAAGCTCGTTGGTTTCCAGGGCCCGTGAAATATGCGCCTTCGTGAAATAGTAATGCTGATCTTTTGGCAATAGGGCGAGTACTTTATCCAGCGGCTTGTCGTTAACAAATCCCATAATAAAATGCCAGTTACTCCTGGGATATTCTTCTTTCAGTTGGCCCAACACTTGTTTTATGCCGTCTTCATTATGCGCAACATCCAAAATAATATCGGGATGCTCCTCTATTTTTTGCCACCTTCCCCCAATTCCGGTATTTAAAACCACCTCTTGTATTCCCTTTTGTATATCCTTCTCTTCAATGTTCCAGCCCAGGGTTTTCATTTCTTCCACGGCTACCAACACCGTGGGAATGTTGAATTGCTGGTATAAACCGGCAAGTCCAGAATTATAGGTGTGGGTTTTGCCCTCTTCTTTGTTTAGGAATGTAAAATCATTTTTATGATGAGACAGGCATTTCCATTTATCCTCCGCGAATACTAGCGGTGAGTGCATCTGCTCTGCCTTTTCCTGAAAGACAATTTTAGTTTCGGGAAGCGACTGCCCAACTACTACCGGGGTATCCTTTTTGATTATGCCTGCCTTTTCAAATGCAATTTTTTCTAATGTATCCCCCAGCATGTTAACATGGTCGTATCCAATATTAGTAATTACCGAAAGCTCGGGATGGATTACATTGGTACTATCCAGCCTTCCTCCCAATCCCGTTTCTATAACGGCTATATCTACCTTCTCCTCTTCAAAAAATTTGAATGCCATTGCCACGGTAAGTTCAAAAAAAGAGGGCTGAATGGATTCGGAAAAGGATTTGATACCGCTCACAAAATCCACCACAAATTCCGTATCTATCATTTGTCCGTTAACCCTTATTCTTTCCCGGAAATCGTGAATATGAGGGGAGGTGTATAAACCTGTTTTGAATCCTGCTTCCTGGAAAATAGATGCGAGAAAATGGCTTACACTTCCTTTGCCATTGGTTCCGGCAACATGTACCGATTTAAATTTCGTTTGCGGGTTGCCGATATGGTTACAGAGGGAAAGGGTATTGCCAAGATCCTTTTTGTATGCGGCAACCCCAATCCGGCTAAACATGGGCAGTTGGCGGTACAGGTACTCCAGGGTTTCTTCGTAGGTAGAAACTGCCATGAGAGCGCCTTATTTAATACGTGAAATTGAATTCAACAGTTACCATCGATTCACCGCCGGCTTTATCGAACTGCATATTCTTAAGATATCGGATTATCTCATTGGCATAGGCCTGGTCGCGGCTTGTTGATCCTTTGTCGAAACCAATAAATGTTCCAATTCCTGCTGCATTGACTTTGATATTTGCAAAGATTTTTGCCTTTGGTAAATCACCGGTAAAGGAATAATACCTTACAATTTTTCGACCCCCTCTAATCACTTTTGGTCCGCCTTTTCGCCCTCCGGGTGTATCTCCATAAGAATCCTTATCCCCACTGGGATCGCCATTATCCCCTTTTCCACCGGGGGTATTTCCCTGGTGGCGGTAACCGTTATCATCAGTGGGATTATTGCCGCCTCCTTTACCGGGGCCGTTATAAGTAACTTTTGCTTTTTGCGGTTTGGGTGCAGGTGCCGGTTTAGGAGCCGGAGGTGCTTCGTTCTTAACGGGCTTGGAAACGGTTTTTACTGGCTTCGTAACCGGTGCTGCATTGTCATCCGCATTTTCATCCGGTTCCACCTTTTCCGGGGTAGAAGTTGGTGGGGCAAACCTCCTGGGTGTAACGGTTGCTTCCAGATTGGGAGACCGTTCTCCCTTAATCAACGGTTGTTCTTCTCCAAACCCATCCTCATTGTTTCCCAGGTTAATTTCTATCAGGTCCTGAACCACAGGTTGGCTCACGGGATCTGTTTTCCATCGGATGATGAAAAATAAAATCAACAACAACACGCAAATAATCACCGTGTAAATAAAAGCCTTCCGGTTTTTTTCTGCCTCAAAAGCGGGAATCATGTTGAAGATTTAAATTAAAGTTATTTGAAAATTGAGAATTAGACTCCAATTAAACCGGGTATTCCATAAAATGAATGGAATTTTAACATCTGTAAAAAAAGTGGATTATGCCCTTGATCCAAAAAGCATACTTCCAATTCGTACCATGGTACTGCCTTCCTGTAATGCAAATCGATAGTCTGCGCTCATGCCCATGGAGAGTTCCGTAAAACCAGGTATTCCGGCATATTTCTCAAAAAGGGACTTTAGTTTTTTGAATTCAGAAAGGATGAGGTTGTTATCTTCTGTAAAGGATGCCATCCCCATCAATCCCCGGAGTGCTACAAAAGAAAATCTTTCCGGATGTTCCTTCATATTTTGGATAAGGGTATCTAATTCGGTTTCATCGAGTCCGAATTTTGTTTCTTCGCTGGCAATATGAACCTGCAACAGGCAGGGAATAGTACGGCTGATCTTTTTGCCCTGTTTCGAAATTTCAGCTAATAGTTTTTCACTATCCACTCCATGAATCAGGGATACAAAGGGAACAATATATTTAACCTTATTGCTTTGCAGATGGCCGATAAAGTGCCAGTTAATATCAGTGGGTAATTGAGTATGTTTACTTAATAATTCCTGCACATAATTTTCCCCAAAATCCCGTTGTCCGCTTTCATAAGCAAACCCGATGGATTCGATGGATTGCAATTTGGAAACTGCAATCAATTTGGCCTTGTAGGTTTGAACCTCCGCAAGGATCCGGGTAAACCGTTCCTGGTTCCAGCCCATGTTACTTAAGGATTGAACGGCCTATTACAATACGTTGTACTTCACTGGTGCCTTCATAAATCTGGGTGATTTTTGCATCCCGCATCATTCTTTCCACATGATATTCCTTTACAAATCCGTACCCCCCGTGAATTTGAACCGCTTCGGTAGCAGTCCACATGGCGGTTTCACTCGCAAATACTTTAGCCATGGATGAGCTGAGCGCATAATCCATCTTTTGGTCTTTCTCCCAGGCCGCTTTAATGCAAAGGAACCGGGCTGCTTCAATGCGGGTAGCCATATCCGCGAGTTTAAACTGGATGGCCTGGTGGTGCATGATTTCCTTCCCAAAAGCCTTTCTTTCTTTCGAATATTTGATGGAGAGATCATAAGCCCCGCTGGCAATACCCAGCGCCTGGGAGGCAATCCCAATTCTTCCACCGGCAAGAGTTTTCATCGCAAACGTAAATCCAAACCCTTCCCGGCCAATGCGATTTTCCTTGGGCACTTTCACATCATTAAACAGGATGCTGTGTGTATCGCTGCCGCGGATTCCTAATTTATTTTCTTTGGCACCTACTTGTACTCCGGGCCAGTTTTTCTCTACAATGAAAGCGTTGATGCCATGACTGCCCTTGGAAGGATCCGTTTGTGCTATGACCAGGTACACGCTGGCGCTGTTACCATTGGTAATCCAGTTTTTAGTTCCATTCAGGAGGTAATAATCTCCCATATCCTCTGCCGTTGTCCTTTGTGATGTGGCATCACTTCCTGCTTCGGGCTCGCTTAACAAAAAGGCACCAATATATAATTCGCCGTCTTTTTTCCCCTGGGCAAGTGGTACCAGATATTTTTGTTTCTGTTCTTCTGTGCAAAATTCCTGCAAGCCATAACAAACCAGGCTATTATTAACGCTCATGCATACACTAACACTGGCATCCACTTTACTGATCTCCTCCATGGCCAGTACATAACTGATGGTATCCATACCGGCTCCGCCATATTCTTGTTTTACCATGAGGCCCATCATCCCCAGGTCGGCCAGTTTTTCAATTTGAGTTTTGGGAAATTTTTGAAGTTCATCCCGTTCTATAACCCCGGGTAAACATTCATTTACGGCAAAATCTCTGGCCGCCTGCTGAATCATAAGCTGTTCTTCGGAAAAACTGAAATCCATAGTTCGTTTTTAGTGCCGCAAAATTAAGGATTGGCGGGTTATAAATGCCGGTTGGGGATATTTTAAACCCGTATAGATTTCAATTTACGACCTGTTTAATTTTTTGGTATGGGGTGCCCGCCAGTTTGATTCCATTTTCCTGATTTTTAGTTGTTTATTTTAGCTATTTTGGCCCTGGCGGAGGATTTAGAAAGTGAAAATTTGGGGAATATTGCCAAATCCTAAACATAAATTGTAATTTTTGAAATTGAAAACCGATAAATATGAAACGAATACTGATTTCATCCGGTTCTGAATTTGAAATGAAAATTGGATACTCCCGTGCGGTAGTTGATGGACGATGGGTATTTGTATCGGGTACCACCGGTTATAATTATTCTTCGATGGAGATACCCGCATCCATTGAAGCGCAGACTGAAAATTGTATTGAAAATATAAATGGAGCCCTGCAAAAGGCCGGTGCCCTGCCCGAAGATATTGTAAGGGTACGATATATTCTTCCCGATGCGAAGGAATTCCCAAAAGTGTGGCCTCTGTTAAAAGACTGGCTTGCCGGTGCCATGCCTGCAGCTACCATGATGGCTGCCGGCCTTGCCAGTCCGTTAATGAAAATTGAAATTGAGGTTACTGCCCTTAAAAGAAATGAATAGGGGTTTCTGCTTGTATCTTTGAATAAAATTATTTTGAATCAGGCAAAGCAAAATCTTCGGGTACAACAAGTTATCGCACTGCTTTCGGTAGTGTTGCTTGCTGTCAAGTTTTTTGCCTGGATAATCACGGGTTCCGTAGCCATTTTAACGGATGCACTGGAGAGTATTGTAAATGTAGTGGCTGGATTTTTCGGCGTGTACAGCCTGTACCTTTCTGCAAAACCAAAAGATCTGGAACACCCCTATGGGCATGGTAAGATCGAATTTATTTCTGCTGCATTTGAAGGAGCGCTTATTTCCTTTGCCGGCCTGCTGATTATTTATAAAGCAATTCTTAGCCTGAGCCAGCCCCATGCCGTAAGTAAACTGGATCTGGGTATTTACTTAGTTGCAATTACCGCAATAATTAATCTTTTTGCCGGCTTATACTGTATCCGAATTGGCAAGAAGAATAATTCACTTGCCCTGATTGCCAGTGGGAAACACCTGAGTTCGGATACGTACACTACTTTCGGAATTATAGTAGGGTTGCTGTTAATTTATTTTACGGGAATACAATGGCTTGATAGCGTGGTGGCCATGATCTTTGCCCTTATTATATTGTACACCGGTATACGGATTATTCGAAGTTCTGTAGCAGGTATTATGGATGAAGCTGATCTGAACCTGCTGCGCGAGATGATTACTATGCTGAATTCTAAACGGAGTCCCAATTGGATAGATCTGCACAATATGCGCATCATCAAATATGGACCCATGTTACATATTGATTGCCATCTTACGGTTCCCTGGTATTTTAATGTGGTGGAAGCCCATCAGGAAATTGAAAACCTTTCTGAAGAAGTGAAAAAACATTACGGAAGATCCATTGAATTGTTTATACATTCAGATGCCTGCGTCGATTTTTCATGCCCGATTTGTGAAAAAATGGATTGCCCGGTACGGAAACATCCTTTTGTTAAGAGGATTGACTGGAATCTGGAGAATGTATCGGCGAACCATAAGCACAGTCTTGACTCATGAGCCTGTCATTTAATAAAGCGTTTTGGGATAACCGTTATCTAATGGACCAAACGGGATGGGATTTGGGGGAAGTATCTCCTCCTTTAAAGGGGTATTTTAATCAGCTTAAAGATAAGTCTGTTCGTATTTTGATACCCGGGTGTGGGAATGCATATGAAGCGGCCTGGCTGATGGAAATGGGATTTGAAAATGTTACCCTGGTCGACATCTCGGGGATACTGGTAAATGAGTTGAAAAGGAAGCTCGTTCAATATGACGGGCAACGGGTACATATCATAGAAGGTAATTTTTTTGATCTCTGCGGAGAATTTGATTTAATTATAGAGCAAACCTTTTTCTGCGCATTGCATCCCTCTTTCCGAAGGCAGTATTCCAACAAGATGTTTGAACTCCTGGCCCCGGGGGGCAGACTGGCGGGTTTATTGTTTAACCGGGAATTTGAATCGGGCCCTCCTTTTGGCGGATCATTATATGAGTACCGTGAATTATTCTTTCCCCAATGGGAAATTAAGACCCTGGCTCCCTGTTATAATTCAATAATTCCAAGAACCGGTTCGGAATTGTTTTTTATTTTTCAGAAACCAAAATAATAATGCGATACCCCTATTGTATTAACCGCATAGTAAATAAAAAATGACTAAGTATGAAATTGC
Organism: Bacteroidota bacterium; assembly: GCA_018266615.1. Classification (GTDB taxonomy): domain Bacteria; phylum Bacteroidota; class Bacteroidia; order Chitinophagales; family Chitinophagaceae; genus Ferruginibacter. Next base: position 32,674 of record JAFEAB010000018.1, on the reverse strand, counting down.
ATTTTTTCCAAAATTTCCACTACAAAATAACCTAATGCCGCCGCTGCAAATCCAATAATCAGCATCCTTAATGCACTTCCGGTGGGCGACATTCCGGAAACCCGGCCTTTGAAATACCCTGATAGTAACAGGCAAGGAAAGGCGAGCCAACATGAAAGTTTCAGGGCCGCTTTTGAATCGTCCAGGGCTATGTAGGGCAGGAGTGTAATAAAGCCGCCGGTGAGGTATGAAAGAAAAATTGTTATTGCTGTCTTTTGGGGTGAACTGCCAGACACCGACTCCCGGTTTAATTCATAATTTGTAACCAATAGAATCCAACGGTCATGCTCTCCAGAAATATCCAAACCGGCCTTTTCCCGGATATCTTCTCCAATACCTAAATTAGTTAACCGGCTCTCTGTTTCTTTCAATTCTGTTTCCTGCCATGGTATGCCATCGGATCCCCCGGAATGATTATTTGCGGGGAAGATCTCCTGTTCTTCCTTCCTGGCAAAATAGCCGCCCAGGCCAAGCAACAATGCAGCCCCTAAAATAAAAGCAGCTGTGATTATCACGACGGTCGAATTATTCCCGGCATATTTACAAACCGCTACTGAAATCGCAAAGGGGAGGACAAGGCCATCATTTATTCCAATAAAAATTATGCCAGGGAAATCCGGGCTTCTTTTAAAATCCCCATCTGCCAGCAACCGGCCCTGTTGATTTCTACCCATTCCTTATGACTTACCGTAACTGGTTTCAAATTGTTTTAACGAAGCGGAGATAATATTAACCGCTTTATCTATTTGTTCCGCATTTATAACGAGTGGTGGCGCAAAACGAATTTTATCGTTGTGCGTGGGTTTGGCCAGCAACCCCTTTTCCATCATAATCAGGCAAATATGCCAGGCGGCTTCGGGGTCGGAATGTTCAATTTCAATAGCGTTCAATAAACCTTTTCCTCTTACGGTCCGGATGAATGGAGAATGAATGTTTTGAATCCCCTTTCTAAAGCGTTCACCCATCACCGTTGCATTGGCGCCCATTTCTTCCTCTTTTAATACCTGGAGGGCTTTCATTGCTACTGCGCATGAAAGCGGGTTGCCACCATAGGTGCTGCCATGTTCCCCTGGTTTAATGGTGAGCATAATTTCATCATCTGCCAGTACAGCGCTAATGGGAAGAATGCCGCCACTGAGTGCTTTCCCGAGTATTACAACATCAGGCCTAACTTCCTCGTGGTCGCAGGCCAACGCTTTACCCGTTCTCCATAATCCTGTTTGAATTTCATCCGCAATCATTAACACGTTGTATTCTGAACACAGTATTCGTATTCCTTTGTAATAGCCCTCATCCGGTACAATTACTCCGGCTTCTCCCTGAATGGGTTCAAATAAAAATCCAACCACGTTTTGGTCCTGTAAAGACTTTTCGAGTGCGGAAAGGTCGTTGTATGGAATCATTTCAAACCCGGGTATATAGGGTCCGAAATTATTTTTGGCGGTTGGGTCGGAGCTAAATGAAATTACGCCGGTGGTCCTGCCATGGAAGTTGTTCTGGCATACCAGGATCTTTGCCTGGTTTTCCTGAACTCCCTTTTTTTCGTAACCCCATTTTCGGGCAAGCTTGATGGCTGTTTCCACGGCTTCCACTCCCGTATTCATGGGAAGTACCTTATCATACCCAAAATAATGGGTGATGTATTTTTCATATTCACCCAGCAGGTTAGAATGAAATGCCCTGGATGTAAGCGTTAATTTCTGAACCTGGTCCACTGCGGCCTGAACGATGGCGGGATGACAGTGCCCTTGGTTAACGGCCGAATAACCGCTTAAGAAATCGAAATATTGTTTTCCTTCCACATCCCACAAATAAACACCCTGGCCTTTTTCCAATACAACTGGAATCGGGTGGTAATTATGGGCTCCAAATTTATCTTCCAGTTCAATGGCATGTGCGGTGGAAGTAGTATGCATCAATTTTGTTGACATAGCAAAAAGTTTAAACGTAAATAAAAAGAAAAGTTTACCCAGGGGGTGAAATCGCAGAAGAATTATCCTCGATGATTCAATAAATCGAGGTTCGCGGAAAGAAATGCTATGGTTGCATTTGATTTGATAAAGCAAATTTAGTCAATCATAGCCATTTAAAGACACAGCTTTCGGGAAGTTTCAGGGATTTAACCGGGCCTTTGGGGAAGATTCCAAAAATTGTGCTTCCACTACCCGACATAGCCGCGTAAATAGCCCCCTGGCTGATACAAGCCTGTTTTATTTCTTCTAATACCGGAAATGCCCTGAATACAGGAACTTCAAAATCATTCATAAGATGTTCCTGCCATTGGGTAATGGGTAAATTCAAAATTTCAGCTATATTAACCTCCGGTTTTGAAGGGATTACCTGCGAAAAAGCCCAGGCGGTCGAAATATGAATTCCGGAGTTAATTATTACGATCCTGTATCCTTCCAGGTTCACCAGCGCAGGCAATAGAATTTCTCCTCTCCCAGTTGCCAGACAGGGTTTGTTAATTAAGAAAAAAGGACAATCGCTACCCAGGCTTAATGCCATTTCCGCCAGTTCAGCCTCCGGAATCCTTAAATTAAATTGGTCATTAAGTATTTGTAGGGTAAATGCTGCATCGGATGAGCCACCTCCAAGCCCTCCGCCGGTAAATATGGTTTTATGTAAATGTATATTTAGTGGTGGGAGATATGGAAACCTTTTCCGGGTAAGCGCTACCGCCCGCAGGCAGATGTTATCATTTATTGTGCCGGGGATCGGTAAACCGGTTTGTACAAAGGAAGATTCTTTACCTTTTAAGACAGGTACAATTTCAAGAGCGTCATGAAAGGGGATGGGGTAAAACAGGGTTTCCAAATCATGGTAACCATCTATTCTTTTATTTACAACTCGTAATCCAAGGTTGATTTTTGCGTTGGGAAAATTAACCATGAAGATATTATCAATCTGCGTTCCGGCTTTTTAATTCATCGCGAATGGCTATCGCTTTTAGGTAATCTTCATATTCCAGTAACTCCTGGAGGCGGCTTTTGAGCTGATCAACCGTCATGGCTTTCAGGTTTTCCTGCGATGGCTCATCACTGGAAACATGGGATGATTCACCGGTAGAAATTTTCCTTTGCTCTCCTTCCATCATCTGGCCGGCCTCCCCAATAATATTTTCATAAGTATAAATGGGGCATCCAAAGCGGACTGCTAAGGCAAGCGCATCGGAAGTGCGGGAGTCGATCTCGGCTGTTTCTTTGTCTGAACTGCAAATAAGTTTCGAATAAAATATTCCTTCCTGGAGGTCATTAATAATTATTTCATGAAGCTTGATGTTAAAAGCCATCATGAAATTTTTCATCAGGTCGTGGGTGAGGGGACGGCTTGGGAACATTTTTTCCAGCGCTACGGCAATTGCTTGTGCTTCGGCCCCTCCAATTACTATGGGGATCCGCCTAATTCCATTTACCTCGCCCAAAACTACCGCATAAGAATGCGTTTGCGTGATGCTATGAGATAACGCAACAATTTCGAGTTCAATTTTTTTCATCCCTGCCATCCGCTGTTTTTACAAATATAATATAAATGCCTTCCAAATTAGGGAAGGCATTAAAAACATGAGGTTAATTTTCAATTTATCAGGAAATTCCCTTTAATTTTTTAACCGCTTCCGTAATTTTTGGAACCACCTCAAAAGCATCGCCCACAATTCCATAATCTGCTGCCTTAAAAAATGGAGCTTCCGGGTCTTTATTAATTACAACAATAGTCTTACTCCGGTTCACACCCGCCAGGTGTTGAATGGCACCGGAAATACCAATGGCGATATAAAGGTTAGGCGCAATTGCCAAACCGGTTTGCCCTACGTGCTCATGGTGTGGCCTCCAGTCTGAATCTGCCACCGGACGGCTACAGGCAGTGGCGGCACCGAGTGCATGGGCGAGGTCGGTTACCAGGTACCAGTTTTCGGGCCCCTTTAATCCCCGGCCCCCGCTTACCACAATTTCCGCTTCACTTAATGAAACCTCACCGGTAACTTTTTCTGTTCCGGTAACCGTTACTTTAGGTTGGGGTACAGAAGCTGCGAAAGGCACCAGTTCTGCCTTTTGGCCGCCATCTGCAATATGGAAAGCATTGGGGTTTAAAGAAATAATTTTTTTTGCCGATAGGATTCCTACGTTGGCAAAGGCCTTACCACTGAAAACCGATTTTCTAACTACAAAACCGTTGGATGTATCCGGCAATGCCGTAGCTCCGGCAACAAGGCCTGCTTTTAATTTCGCACTTAACCTGGGAGCAACGGATTTTCCGTACGAATTATTTGAGAAAACCACAATCGTGGCTCCTGTTTTTTCAACGGCTTCGGATATAACGGCAGTGTGTACCTGCGCATCTAAATTATTAAGGGATACATCGGAAAGGGTATGTACCTTTTTAATTCCCTGCAACCCCAACAGAGAGGCATCTTCCGAAATGGTTCCGGCAATTAAGGCCTCGGCAGTAGTTCCCGTTTGGGCTGCCAGTTCTGCCGCATAGGTTGCGGCCTCTAATGACGATTTTTTTATTTTGCCATCGGCATGATCAATTATAACAAGTACCATGAATATTTATTTGGAATATAAATCGGTGATGAATTAAATTACTTTGGCCTCATCGCGAAGAAGGCGAACCAATTCTTCCGGTTGGTCGGCAGGGATTAATTTTACCCCCTCCTTGGCCGGTGGAAGATCATAAGATACAATTTGAGTCAGTGCATCCACGGCTACCGGTTCCAACACCTTAAGCGGTTTGGTCCTGGCACCCATGATCCCCCGCATATTGGGGATGCGTTGTTCGGCCATTCCTTTCTGGCAGCTAACCAAAACAGGAAGTGTTACCTTATCCGTTTCTTCCCCTCCTTCAATTTCCCGGACACAGGAAACTTCATTTCCATCAAGGGTTAATTTTAAGGCATGGGAGATATATGGGATATTCAACAGTTCGGCAACCATTCCTCCGATAGACGAACCGTTATAATCGATGGTCTCCTTACCGGTAAGAATGAGGTCGTATCCGCCCTCTTTAGCTACAGAAGCAATTTGAGAAGCTATGCAAAAAGCATCTCCGGCTTCCAGGTTTATCCGGATGGCTTCATCGCCTCCCAGTGCAAGTGCCTTACGGATTATAGGCTCCGAATCGGCACCCCCCACATTTACCAGGTGAAGCACCGTTGAAGGGTCCGCTTCTTTAATTTCAATGGCCCGAACCAGGGAATACCATTCGTCGTATGGATTAATGATCCATTGAACCCCATCGGTGGCAAATTTCGTATTGTTATCGCTGAAAGCTATTTTTGCCGTGGTGTCGGGGGTTTTACTGATACATACTAAAATCTTCATTTAATTATTTTTGCCTCTGTTCACGATCATTCGCTACAAAGTTGTAATAAAAAGTTGTTTATGCAACTAAAGGCAAAGATAAGGCTTCAAATTAAATATCAAAAAAAGGAACTGTGCACAATAACCGGATAGAAAAGTTGAAAGAAATGCTTTTGGAATCAGGTTCTGATAATTTTATGGAACATGCCCTGGCCCTGGAGTATATTAAACTCGGGAACGATAACGAGGCCAGGCTCTTATTCGAAAATTTGTTACTTCGGGATCCCCATTATGTAGGATCTTATTACCACCTGGGAAAATTATTGGAAAGGGAGCAGGAAATAGAAAAGGCAAAATCGACCTATCTCCGGGGCATGGAAGAAGCGAAGGCCATTAAAGACCAGCACAGTTATAACGAATTGCAGGCAGCATTCGAAGATTTGACATACTAAACGAATGGACCTATTATCTTCATTCCGGCAGCATCTTGCTAAAAAGCAATTCTTCCAAAAGGAGGATAAATTATTGTTGGCTGCGAGTGGAGGAAAAGATTCTATGGCCCTGGCCCAGCTTTTATTGACCTGCGGATATTCGTTTTCCATGGCCCACATGAACTTTCAGCTTCGGGGGAAAGAAAGCGATGCGGATGAACAGGTGGTTTATGATTGGGGAAGGAAGAATAGCATTAACGTATTTATTAAGAGGGTAGATGCGGAAGCATATTCCGTGGAAAATAAATTGAGCATCCAGGAAGCCGCCCGGGAAATGAGGTATTCATGGTTTGCTGCCCTGGCAGAAGCTGAAGGCTTCTCAAAAATCCTTACGGCACATCATGCAGACGACAATGTGGAGACACTGTTGCATAAGTTTTTCAGGGGGACCGGGGTTGCGGGACTTACCGGCATCCGGGAACGCAGAGGAAACCTGGTAAGGCCCTTGCTATTTACTAACCGACAGGATATTTCAACTTTTGTAAATGAAAAGGCCATACCCTACCGGGAGGATCGTTCTAACCTAACTACAAAGTATACACGCAATTTCATCCGGTTGGAAGTTATACCCCTGCTTCAAACCCATTATCCATCTCTTGTTTCCAATTTGCAAGATACCATTCACCGGTTTATTGGGCTGGAAGGTGAATTGTTGGAAGCAACCGGGAAGATTCTTCGAAAATTGGAAACCCGTGAACAGGGGATTGTGAAATACCCCGCACGGGGGTTAATAAAATCGCCTTTTCGTATTCAGGTATGGTTGCAGATTTTACTGGACTCTGGTTTTCATGCATCCCAGCTACCGGAATTTGAAAAATTACTTTCCGCTGATTCCGGGAAAATCATGGCCTCGCCTTCTCATCGTATTTTAAAAGACCGTCGCTGGGTGGTTATTGCTCCCAGTAAGGATATAACATCCGAATTTTATATTATCAATAGAGAGGATAATTTAGTTACAACCCCTTTCGGAAATTTTTCAAAATCGGAGGTCGTTGATTTTTCTCCAACGGAAAGCCGGTTTATGGAGATTATTGACTCATCCCATTTAAAATATCCGTTAATACTGCGGAAATGGAAGCCCGGTGATTATTTTTTCCCTTTGGGGATGAAACACAAAAAAAAGCTAAGCCGTTTTTTTATTGATGAGAAACTTTCTCTTATTGAAAAGGAGAAAACCTGGGTGCTTGAATCGGACAAACGAATTGTTTGGGTGGTTGGCCTGCGAATTAGTGAGCGATTTGCGATTCGAAAAAACGGTGCCTCATTCCTGAAACTTTGCTGGCAACCGAATGTACAATTACCTCCCAAATAAGCTGGGGTTTTTTAATTGATCCAGAATAAACTGGAAGGCACCCGGATTCATAAATGCCACCAGTACAATGGCAAACAATAAACCAAATACCGCACCCCAAAGATGGGCATCGTGATTGATATGGTCGGTACCCTGTTTTCCCATATAAACGCAATAAATAATATACAAGACAGCATATACGAGTGCAGAAATTTTAATCGCGCCATATATATATATTGCTCCCCAGGGATTAAATAGGATAACTGCAAATACAACCGCCGACACAGCGCCGGAGGCTCCCAACGACTGGTATCCCGAGTCGTTTTGGTGTTTTAGGTAGCTGGGCAAATCAGAAACAACCAGGGCCATAAAATACAACAGGAGATAGGCGGCTTCCGAACCCAGATGAAGCTGCGAAAATATAAATTCGAGGTTTGTACCGAAGAAATACAACGTAAACATGTTGAAGAAAAGATGGATATAATCAGCATGCAGGAAACCCGAACTTACCATCCGATAGTACTGCTGTTGCCGTTTAACTCCATAAGGCCACATGATTAACTTCCGCATAAAATCGCGATTGGAAAATCCAATCAGGGATATTATTACATTGATGGCGATAAGAATGACTGTAATTGATTTATAATCGAATCCCATATATCTGTTTAGGTGTGATGATATTTTTCATTCCTTAGGATAGTGGCTGCCCGGTAAATTTGTTCTGCCAGGATGAGCCTCACCAGTTGATGTGGAAATACAAGAGAGGAAAGGCTCCAGGAGAAGTTTGCTCTTTTTAAAATTCCTTCGCTTACTCCATATGCCCCACCAATTAAAAAGATCATTGTCTTTACGCTTTCGTTGGCTCTCTGTTGAATAAATAATGCCAGTTTTTCGCTTGTTAACATTTTTCCTCTTTCCTCAAGCACTACCAGGTAGTCTTCGGGTTTTAACAGGCTCAATATAGTTTCTCCTTCTTTCTTTTTAAGATCGGCTTCTCCTAACATACCGGTATTTTTAGGAGATGGGATCAGTTGCCATGCTACCGGAAAATAATTTTTCAACCGGTGCGTGTATAATTCAATCCCTTCTTTTACAAACGGCTCGTGCGGTTTCCCTATACTCCAAAATTGTAATTTCATCTTTGCCCTTTACGAGTGGAAATTATAAAAATGGTATTCTTTCTCCTTGCATTTTCTTTATGGAATTTCCGAAAATTTCCCCTTTTTCTTATTTAATCTCAAGCTCTGATTTTTCTCTGTTATGAAGCCTGCCCATTTTCATCAGGTCAATCATAGAACCGGTTACAAAGTATAAAAACCATCTGCTGAACGCCCCATAAACGGCTTCTCCGGAAAATATCCGGGTAAGGCGTTTTTGCATGACCGGCCCAATGAATCTTCCAAAGGCGGTATCCATTCTGTCCTGACCCACTTTAAATAGAGTAAACAGCCGGCCATTGTACCAGGTATCCACCAGGTCCTGCCAAATTTTAAGCTCCCATTTTTGTTCCTTCTGGTACTTTTTAAAGGCAACCTCCGTGCCCACGCTAATGGTCTCCGCAAGGCGAAATGCCCCTTTTATGGCAAGGTAGGTTCCTGATGAAAATATGGGGTCTAAAAAGCCACCGGCATCACCGGTTAGAACCCAGTTCTGACCAAACATTTTTTCCGAAATGAGCTGGTAATTGTTGTATTGGTTTACAGGAACATTCCTTTGGAAACCGACGGTGAATTTTCGAAATTCATTATCCTGCATTAAGAAATTTTCATATTGTTCCTCCTTTGTTTTTCCAAAGGGCTCCAGGTGCTTGGGGTTAATGACAATTCCTACCGAAGTCCGGCCCGGTAATGGGATACGCCAGGCCCACCCTTTATCGAGCCGATGGAGGTGGATGTTGTACGGTTCAATGGGTTCGGTATGGGTTAAATGCGAGAACAGAGCCACATCTTTTCGATTGCCTTCTATGGCAGGGATGTCCAGGAGCCTGGCAATAGTGCGCGACCTCCCTGTGGCATCCACAATTAAATCTGGCTGGCCGTCAAAATAATTGTCAATTGCTTCGATAGTAACATTACTTAATTTAAGTTCATCTCCATTTCCGGTTTTTTCAATTTTGGCCGGGGTGTCAAAAAATTTTACTCCTTCTTTTAAGGCCAGATTAAAAATGGCCCGGTCAAAATCTACCCGGGGTACATTATATGCATAATGGGGAAGGGATCCACCGCCTTTGCTAAAGGGGGAAGAAAAAACTTCAGCCTGGTTTAGCCAAACTGACGCTCCGGGTTTATATGTACTGAACGACTTAATTTCATCCTCCACCCCCAGCATTTTAAGGTAAGGAATTATGGCTGGGACCAATGATTCGCCCACGATTATTTCTGGCCTTTTGGGAATATAAAATACCGCCGTTTTTATTTTTTTTCGATTTAAAAGAATGGCCAGGGAGCATCCTGAAGGGCCACCTCCCAGGATCGCCACCGACTTTATTGATTTTCTCATAAAATTTAAATGCCTATAAATATCAAAATAATTTTAATACCAGGAAAAAAATATTCATTATTAAGGTTTTGCGTAAACTGTAAACAGGAGTGGCCCTGGAAAAAAACTTCGTTCAAAAAAAGAGATGGAAAAGTTTTGAATTGCCTATTAAAAAGCGTAAGTTTACGATGCAAGTTCCTACCGCTACCTACACCACATCCTCTGAAAATAGCCTGATTTGCTTTTAGGTGATTTACTCCTAATATGCTTTTTACCAGTCGAATTTTAAAGCTTTTTTGCTTTTTATTTGATTTTCCTGTCCTTGAAAATTCCACCTTGTTCTATTTTATTATTTTTTAAATGTGCAAGTATGGAAAATTTGTATAACGCCTATTCTAAAGAAATTGCTGGTCAGAACTATTTCTTTGTTAAGAAATATTTGACCTTCCCTGAGTTCAACAATGTACCGGATGTGCTGGTTGGTTACGGCATGCATGCCGATTTTGATAAAGCCTGCAAAATTGCTCAGGTTTCCGATCCCCTTATTAAAGAAAGGCTGAAAGGAATGCAGGAAACCCCAATTACGGAGGCAAAAGTATTTTCTTTGCCTACCCGTTTACAATCTGAACGAAGGCAAGCCAGGTAATAGCAGTGTCAGACTCCCTCTTATCTTTCAAATTGATTTATCCGTTTCGAATTATTTAAATGCAAACTGCCCTCTTAAATAAAAGGGCAGTTTGTATTATTGGATTTCAGAGAGCCAATATTTTTATAAAGGCTTAGCTAAATAATCCTCCTTTCTTTAGTTCCCTTGTTCCCTGGCCAATCAGGAATCCATTCTGATATATCAGGACTTTATAGGCGCCGTTTTGGAAATTTGATCCAGGTGCAAAAGTGAAGTTCACGTTTTTGGCCTTTGCGGTTTCCAGTTCAACAGGAACTTTTGCGGTGTAAGTTTTATCACCTTCTTCGCGGGTGGTAAACAAGCCTGAAGTGTTTTCGGAAGTTATGGGTTGTCCATTAGGGCCCACAATTACAACAAAAACATCGGTTTGCCCGGTTTGAACAATACGGTTTGATACATCAAAGGAAACAACCAGTTTATCTACTTTTTTAGCTTTTGTAGAAACCTTTTCTTTCCCATTGTTTTTAACCTTATACGGAGTGATTACAATATTTGAAGCATTCAGGGTGGAAGCTACATCAACTTTTTGTTCCAGCGCTTTGTTGGATGCCGTGGTGGTAACCAGGTCGGCAGTGAGTTTTTCCTTATCAGCAGTAAGCGCTGTCTTTTCCTGGGTTAGAGTTTGATTTTCCTGTGTTAGCCTTGCGATTTCTGTTTCCATTCCAGAAATTTTTTCATTAAGGCCATCGATCAGTTTTTTTGCTTTGGAAAGTTCGGAAGCAGTTGCATTCTTGTTATTCAGGATTTTGCGAATTTGTTCCTTCGCGGAAGCGATCTCAGCATTTTTCTCTGTTAACTGACTTTGAAGGCCTGTGGTAACAGTTGCCATCGAATCGAGCCGGGCCAGGGAAGCATCAAAACTGGATTGCAGTTCACTTTTTTCGGTGGAAATAGTTGCAATTTTTGTTTCCTGTTGTTGCATTACCCTGTTATTATTGGTGCGGTCGTAAGCCATGTATCCTCCAAGGCCTACCAATAAAACAGTTAAGCCGCCAATAATAATATTTTTTGTCCCCGAATTTTTCCTTTGTTGGTCGTTGGTTGCAGGGGATGTTGGACTGTTCGTACTCATAGAATTAAAGTTTAAAGGTTGAACTAAATAGGTGGGGTAGATTTTTTTCCTCCGGTATAAATTTGTTTCCTGCGCTACCTTTCCAAAATCGTGCCATCTTTTTTATTTTATCATTTTCATAGTTATAAAATTTTGTAAATCAATAAACTGTGAATGGATGATTTACTGAATAACACGATGGTTCATCCATTTTCCCCCTATATCTTATTTGGAGTGGCTTAACAAAATTTTAATTTTTTATCGTCTCCGAATTTTAAACATAGCCCGGTTCAATTTATCAAGGAACTGAAATTGTGTTCAAAATATTTCGTCATTTAAAATTCTGATCATGAAAAAACTATTACTCATTCTTATTATTTCCGGAGTTTTCATTTCCTGCAAACAATCGGAAGAAGCAAAACAAACCCCACTGGCTCCATTGAATGGCGCCGGTTATCTGGTTAGCAATGTTTCCACGGATGTACCACAACCTGCTCCTGGTGCAGAAGAAGAGGCCCCAATTATTATTAAAAAGAAAGCGAAAGCGCCCCGCATTATTTATGTGGAAGAGGAAGCGCCTGTGCAAGTTGTAAAATCGAAGCAGGTTTCAAATGAAACGGAAGCCACTACACAACCTGCCACTCCGGATTCTGAAAAAGAATCTTCATCCGCTTCAGAAGGGACAACGGAAAACACCGGAGCGGGATCAGGAGAAACTACTACAGAAGTTGAAAAGCCCCAGGTAAAGAAAAAAGGCTGGAGCAATGCCGCAAAGGGTGCAGTAATTGGTGGCGTTGCCGGAGCAATTGGAGGAGCTGTAATTAATAAAAAGAGCCGTGGTACAGGGGCAGTTATTGGAGCTGTGATTGGCGCTGCAGGAGGTTATGCCATTGGCCGCTCAAAAGATAAAAAGACAGCCAATGCCGATCCGTTCAATCTCGTAATGAATAATTAAGAATTTCTACCTGAGATTATTAAATGCTCCCACCGGGGCATTTTTTTTTGCCATTACCTTTGTACCTCAAAATTTAATGATCTTGGAGATTGAAATACTTAAATCAAAAATTCATCGCATAACCCTTACGGAGACCAATCTGAATTATGTAGGAAGCATCACTATTGATGAACGACTCCTGTTGGCTGCCAATTTAATTGAAAATGAAAAAGTGCAGGTGGTTAATGTAAATAATGGAATCCGGTTAGAAACTTATGTAATAAAAGGGGAGAAAGATTCTGGCATTTGTTGTTTAAATGGCCCTGCAGCCCGGCTTGGCTTACCAGGAGACATTGTAATTGTTATGTCTTATGCCCGGATGGATTTTGAATTAGCAAAGTTATTTTCACCCAGGATAATTTTCCCGGATTCAAAAAATAAACTTCCAAATCTTACGGAATATGGCAGTTAAACGGTTACTTATTTCGGGTAAAGTACAAGCTGTCTTCTACCGGGTTTCCGCTAAAGAAATGGCCGATCGCCTTTTCATTACGGGGTGGGTACGAAATTTACCAACCGGTGAAGTGGAGGCCATAATTTCAGGAACCGAATTGCAAATTCAGCAGTTTTTGGAATGGGCCTGGAAGGGCCCCAAAAAAGCAGTGGTAAATAATATAATTGTACATCAAGAACCGGATTCAAATTTTGATGGCTTCCGGATTAAATAACTTTGCAAATTATTGAAAAGCTAATCCGTTTTTCTACGAAGCGTTATTCCTGCATTTTTCTTTAGATCTCCCGAAAACCTCACTTCATGCCTTACATTCCCATCCTGAATAATGAGTAGCCCGGTGTTGGGAGGAATAGAACCTAAGGTTTCTGCATACATAACAATCTGGATTTCATCTCCGGTCCCATTGGGTACATAAACCGTTTTATGAATAGCCTTGGTGGAAAGGCCTTGTTTAGAAAGGATCATTTTCCCATTCATGATTACACTTACCGTATCCCCATCAACTTCCCCATTGTCGTATAAGGTGAGAAGGAGGCTGTCGGAATGAAAATAAATTGTTTCAATATTTTCCACCGTCCTTCCCTCCAATGCTTTGGCTGCCGATGGGGCCTTAGCCACGGTGGATTCTACTTTAGGTGCTTTGGGCTTCTCCGGAACAGGCTCTTCTATAATCGCGGGGGCCGGTGTTTCCTTGGCAATTGTTGGATTTTCAGTTCTGGCAACCACCACCGGAGCTACTATTTTACGGATAGGCAAATCCTTATATACAAAACGGACAACCGGTTTGGATTTCATCACCGGCAGGACATTTTGCAATTTCGTATAGGGTATCCTGTTAGATTTTATTACCTGTTTTGCTTTTAGCGCCGGATCAAGCGGAGTAAACGACATTTCCTGCAGCAGGTTCATTTCTGCAAGTTTCCTGGATACATCGGTAGGGGTGGTTGGGGTGACCTTTGCCAATTCAATATCTCCTGATGCCGACCGGAGTTCCCTGGTTTTGTCGGTTTCAAATGTGCCTTTTAGAGTGGGTGTATTTCCCTGCAATTGATAAATCAGTTTATTGTGCTGTTTTATCTTCTTTGCCATTTTATCATGAAAATTATCGTACAACAGGTCCTCGTCATCCGTAAAGAGCGTATTGCCCTCAGTCCGGACTTTAATTTTTCTTACCGCTACCATTTCTACCGAGTTTACGGTATAGGTAGTATAGGAGTATCCACTAAGAATCCCATTGCTGTCTGAAATGGCCAGTTCGTAGGGTAAGAACTTTTCCGTAGTCATAATCTTGCCTTTCCAGATGCCCGAAAAATCCTGGGCCATTGAACCAAGGCATATAAAGATGAATGATATAAGTAATCCTGATTTTTTCATAATTATATTTTCAGGCATGGATTGGAATTTACCTTCTGATAACTGAGCAGTATTATTATATTCGCCAAAGTTAAGACCTTGTAAATGGATAATACATCAATTTATAGCCTCCTTGCCGGCGTATCCGGATTATTATTGGGTATCCTTGTTGTGGTTGTAGTTTGGGTAAAGATGAGAAACAGGATTCGGGATCTGGAGGCTGTTCTAGAAAAGGGGCAGGCACAATCTGCCACATCAAAAAATTTGTGGGAAAAGGCTGAGGAGAAACTAAACCAGGAAAATAGAGTTCTAATTGCGAAGGTTTACCAATTGGAATCGGAAAAGGAACATTTAATAACTGATAATTCAGATTTAAAATTGAGAAACCTGGAATTAGACCAATTATTAAAGGAAGGTCAACCGGTAATTCATTCACTCAAAATGAAATTGATTGAAGCCAATAATACCATTGTTCGGTATAAAGCCCGGCTGGGATTAAAGGGTTAAAAGGATTAGCTATTAAATGGAACTTTTACCCCTGTTCCTATTTTCACTTTTTAAAGTTTGGGTTATTTAGTAAGTTTGAAAATTATGCGGCAATAGCTCAGTTGGTAGAGCATCAGCTTCCCAAGCTGAGGGCCGAGGGTTCGAATCCCTTTTGCCGCTCTATATTATGACGTCAAGAAATGTATTGATTTCCGGAGTAACCGGCAATTTGGGAAAAGCAGTTGCCCGAAAATTTAAGGAGGAAGGGGATAAGGTATTTGGGGTTTCTCATTCCGATCCGCCTTCAACTATTGATTTAGATGGTTTCTTCCGTATTAACTTAACCCATGCCAACGAAACTTCTTTGGCATGGGAAGAAATATTTAAATTGATGGAAAGGGTAGATGTGCTGGTATCCACAGTGGGCGGATTTGCCTCCGGTACTGTGGCCGGGTTAAAAGAAGAAGATATATCTACCATGTTTTCTCTGAATTTCTTTTCTACCGTAAATTTTGTTACTCCGGCGTTTAGAAAAATGATTTCGCAGAAGGCGGGGAGGATTTTCGTAATGGGTGCTAAAGCCGGGATTTCTGCGGAGGCAAGAAAGGCCGCCGTAGCCTATGGACTTTCCAAGGCTGCCTTGTTTAATTTTGCAGAATCCCTGAATTTGGAAGGGGAGAAACATGGAGTGGTTACATCGGTCGTTGTTCCATCCATAATAGACACACCCCAGAATAGGGAATCAATGCCAGGAGCGGATTACACAACATGGGTATCGCCCGATCAAATTGCTGCTGTTATTTTTTATCATGCATCTGAAGAAGCCAGGTTGTTAAGGCAACCGGTTATTAAAGCTTACGGTAATGTGTAATTGCAGTAATGAATTAATAAAATCTTCCGCCCTTTTTGGCAATACTTTGGTACCTGTTGTCGATTAATCTTCAACTCTCAACAATTCTCCAGCCATATTAAAGATAAGAACAAGATTGTTGTTAAGTTGAACCTCCTGATTACCTGATTGAAGTTCCCAACCTATGATAAAATTTGTAGCGTAGTTTGAGTTTACATAGGAAAGAATATTACTCGGTATAACACTGTCAGGAAGTTTTGTAGTCCCATCAATATCTATGATTTCCTTTTGCTTATTAAATTCTAATTTAACAGCACAGGATAATGTAATTTCATACATTTCATCATTCTCGTCAGTCTCTTTAATTGCCTTTGAAATGGAGCAACTTGAAAAGTGAGAGGAAACATAGTTTTTGATTTCAGTCGGTACATTTTGTTCTGGGATAACGGTCTCTTTGTCACACCCAGTCATAAAGAGCAGGGATAAAACTATTGTTCCTATCGTCATTAAAATTTTCATATTAACGATTTTTAAATTTTTATGCTACTCATTTATGGATTTTCACAATCTCCTTATTATTCAAAATTATTGAATTTTCCTGCATAGCGTACCCTTAGCTTGCAGGTAACAATTAAATTGGAGCCAGCCTGCCTGGGGATAATACTTCAATCCCACTACCATAAAAAGTTTTACGTGTTAGCGGGTATTATTCTGCTTCTCTATTCCAGATAATTTTCTTCCCAAATCCCAGGGCATTGTCGGTAAATTTTACCTGGTCCAATCGGATACAATAGATGTCCCCCTTAATGGCCATCGCCACCGGATGCCTTTTCAGGTATATTCTGGAGGCAACTTCCGAGTGCGGATGATCATTAGTTAATACCATCCCATTGAATTGAAGTCCTTTAACAAGTAATTTATTTAGCTTATCCGGTAAAATGGTTCCTGCAACTTTAGGATTGGAGCGAAGAATATCTACATGTAATGCACCGGGTGAAGATTTAAAAAGGAGCAGTCCGTTTTTTGCGTCCACAGCATAAAAGCAACTAAAACACCAGGGATGGTTATTGGCATCTACACAGCAAACCGTTGCACAGGTTTGTTTGTTTAAAAAACTCAGGATGGATTCGTTCATAAAACCTGTATTATTTTAACGGGGCATGCCCTGGCTATTTCTCTCGATTTGATTTCTTCTGATGTATGTACTTCGCGAGAATAAATGTATTTCTTTTCTGTTGCTTTTATTAAACTGGCTTTGCCATCCTTTTTAGACATGCGCCAAAGTTCGGGCTGGAGTTCGTAACAAATGCCACAGCCAATGCACTTATTCCGGTATTGAATTATCTTAGGCATCTTCTCTTGGAAGTATTTTATAAAGTTTATCGGTTTCCGTTACCCTTGCCAAAACCGGGAAAGTAATTTTATCACCCTTTCCTGCTGTTGTTCCTTCTGAGCCATTTACCATCAACCGGTTGATTTTCTCTTTTAACACGCCAATTTTGGGTCCGGTAACCATTAAGGTATCTCCCGGTTTTATTGAACCGCTTTCAATTAGAAATTCACCCACCCCAATCCTTGGATAAAATTTACTACCCCTGCCCACATATACTTTTTTTTCGATCGCTACCGATCCGGGGCCTTTTGTCCATTTTCCCAATTTATGTCCAAGATAATATCCTTCCCAAAAACCCCGGTTATATACGGCAGACAGTCTTTCCATCCACCCTGCAATTTTTTCAGAGGTATAGGAGTTATTCCCAATGGATATAATTGCTTCCCGGTAACATTCGGTAACCACCTGCACATATTCGGCACCTTTGCTGCGGCCCTCTATTTTGAAGACAGATACCCCCGCTTTCACCAGTTGATCGAGGATATTAATGGTGCAAAGGTCCTGGGCCGACATAATGTATTCGTTTTCCACTTTTAATTCTTCCCCCGATTCATTATCAGTTACCGTATAGGAATGCCTGCAATTTTGGACGCAAGCCCCCCGATTTGCCGATGCATTTTGACTGTGTAAACTAAGGTAACATTTCCCCGAAACGGCCATGCATAACGCACCATGAACAAAAACCTCCACTTTCATCAATTCGCCCGAAACCCCCTTTATTTTTTTTCTTTTGATGGTGGTACAAATATGCTCTACTTGTTTTAGGGTAAGCTCCCTTGCAAGTACCACTACATCCGCAAACCGGGAATAAAATTGTACCGTCTCAATATTACTCACATTTGCCTGTGTGGAAATATGAAGAGGGATTTTCATTCGGCAACATGGTTCAATTACTGCATAATCGGAAGCAATTACCGCATCTATTTTCTGCTTCTTCACTTCTTTCAATATGGATTGCAACAATTGCATGTCATGATCATACATCACAGTGTTTAGGGTGATGTAGGCTTTTAGTCCATTTTTATGGCAGGTTTTGGAAATTTCTTTTATATCCGCAATTTGGAAACTATGGGCCGACCGGGTTCGCATATTCAATTGTTCTACACCAAAATATATGGCATCGGCGCCTGCATTAATGGCGGCTTGCAAACTGCTGAAAGAGCCAACAGGGGAAAGTAATTCAGGTAAATGGGGCATCAAGCGATTTAAATTTGATAAGTTGATTGCGAATTAGCAGATGAATTGAAAATGAATTGAGATTTGGATTTTAGTAATTTGCCGCAAGTTAGGAGGGAGGAATTAGGATAGCCATGATGAGGATCAGTGAATCCGGTTTATTTTTACCGGGTTTTATTAATTTTTAAGGGAGGGATTTTTTTGATATTATTAAGGGATTCATAGGAAGAAGAATAGTTCCAAGACTTTTTCCAAATAAAATAACCCTACACTTCGTGTAGGGCTTTGTGACCCCGTCAGGATTATTTACAATGATCCCTTTCGCATTGGCCTTACCCAAAGCCCGGATTCGCTTCGCTCAGGGTTATTCTATTTGTACGCTTTGGCAAGCAGGCTTGCCTCGCTTCCAAATAAAATAACCCTACACTTCGTGTAGGGCTTTGTGACCCCGTCAGGATTCAAACCTGAAACCTTCTGATCCGTAGTCAGATGCTCTATTCAGTTGAGCTACGGGGCCAATCCTTACCCTTTCGGGGTAAAAATTTGGGAGTGCAAATATAAGGTAAAATGCACTTTGGACTATAATCCGTATAAAAAACTTTCGTGGATATAATCTACCACCGATTCCAGGCTTTTTGTTTCGTCGTACACCTTGAGTTGCCTGTCGGCACCGGTTCCATTTTCCAGGATTTTATGAACATGGCTGATGGCATGCTGGCTCCCGAAATGGGGAATCACATCATCCACAAAATCCAGCAACTCATAAATTAATACCCGGGTATTTACTTCCGCCTCTTTTCCAAAATCTATGAGGCTTCCTTCAATACCATATCGGCTGGCCCGCCATTTATTTTCATTTAGCAAGGCACGGGAGTACATCATGAAATTTAGATTTTGCGACCTGAGCATATACAACTTACCACAAATGGCCTGGAACAAAGCGGCAATGGTAATCGTTTCCTGAACCGTGAGTGGAACATCGCATACCCTGAATTCTACCGTATTGAAGAAGGGATGCACCCGTAAGTCCCACCATACTTTTTTAGCATTATCAATACAATTTGTTTTGATGAGCAATTTTATATAATTGTCGTAGGCCTCAATACTTTCAAAATAATCCGGAATTCCGGTTCGGGGAAATTTATCAAATATTTTACTTCGATAGGATTTATACCCCGTCTTTCTTCCTTCCCAGAAAGGCGAGTTGGTACTTAGTGCATATATATGCGGAAGGAAATACCTTGCACTGTTTGCAATATGTATAGCCATTTCCCGGGTCTCCATACCCACGTGTACATGGAGCCCAAATATCAGATTACTGCGTGCCGCTTCCTGCAATTCGTTAACGATTTCATTATAACGAATATGCTCTGTGATTAGCTGGCTTTCCCAATGCGAAAAAGGATGTGTGCCACTGGCTCCAATCCAAAGCCCCAGTTCCTCGGCAATGCCACTGATGGTTCGGCGAAGGGTGGCTACATCTACAAACGCTTCATCTATATTGGCACAAATATCGGTTCCAACCTCCACCACGGCCTGGTGCATTTCGGCCTTCACTTTATCCTTAATTATTTTCTGGCCTTCCTGCACTATTTTTTGCTTATGGCTTTTCAGTTCCCGGGATTCGGGATCTATGACCATATATTCTTCTTCAACCCCCAGGGTAAAATGCTTATATGAAATATTTGCCATACCGTGAATTACATTAGTTTTTCTTTATTTACGCTATGTTTAAGGTATTTGCCCCAGGTAAGGTTATCTACATTGGGCTTATGTTCCTTCGCTTTTTCTATGGCATATTTTGCGGCTGTTTCAACCACCCATTTAAAGTTTTCCTCGCCCACGCTGTTTACATCCGCATCCGGAGCCGGGTTGCAAAAATCAATCGCATAGGGTACGCCATCTCTTACGGCAAGCTCAACGGTATTAAAATCGTAGCCCAGATAGGTACATATCCTCAAAACAATTTCTTCCATCAGCCTGTGCCTTTCGGCGTTGGGTTTAAAATCGGCAACATACCTTAAATGATGCGGGTTGCGTGGTTCGTAAGGCATGATGCGGACATACTTTCCACCAATGCAATAGCAACGATAATATTCTTCAAATTTTATTTCTTCCTGGAGCATCATAACCAACTCTCCGGTTTCTGCATGTTTCTCAAAAAACTCATCCTTGCTGTTTAACTGATACACACTTTTCCAACCTCCGCCGGCAAAGGGTTTCATATAAGCGGGGAAGCCAATATAGTCGAAAATTCCATCCCAATCGAGGGGATACGCCAGATTTGAAAACGATTCATCCGATGTGTCCGCAGGAAGATCCCTTGATGGAAGGATTACCGTTTTTGGAACCGGAACCCCAATTTTTGTAGCCAGGCAATTGTTGAAAAATTTTTCATCTGCACTCCACCAAAAGGGATTATTGATAACCGTAGTCCCGCAGAGGGCGGCATTTTTTAAGTAGGCGCGATAAAATGGCACATCCTGCGAAATACGATCGAAAATTACTGCATAATCCGTGGCCTCACCCTGCATTACTTTGTCGATCTTCACCGGTTCGGCAATGATGCCATCCATGTTCATGCTGTTTATTCGTTCAATAAATGCCATTGGAAAACTTCTTTCTTTTCCAAACAAAACGCCTATTTTTTTCATGTTGAGGGGGATTGAGAGTGAAATGAATAAATGATGCTATTAATCAAATGTATTTTGGAAATGGTAGAAAAACAAATTATGTTTCTGCCTAAAAAATGCCTTAAAGCCAGCCCGATTTCTTAATTTTGGGGGATATGATTGCTGGGAGTACCAACTGCATTAAGCTGAACCACCACCTTATAATTTCCGAATCCCTTAATCGCGCTGTAAAAGTTGATTGTTATATCCCCACCGGTTTAAAATCCGGCCAATTGCCCGACCTGTTACTTATTAACGATGGGCAGGACCTGGCAACGATGGACTTTGAAGATATCCTGGCTGCTTTAATAGGAGAGGAAAAAATTAACCCGGTTTTTTGTGTGGGGATTCATTGTGCCCCCGATCGTAAAAATGAATACGGCACTGCCCATATCCTGGATTATAAGGGCCGGGGTAAAAATGCAGCAAAATTTACTGCATTTGTTTTTGAGGAATTGATACCCTTTATCCGGAAACAATATCGAATTGAGTCGTTTTACCGGAAAGCCTATGCCGGGTTTTCGTTAGGTGGGCTTTGTGCTATGGATATTGTTTGGAACCACCCGCAGGAGTTTTTTCTTTGTGGAGCTTTTAGCGGTTCTTTCTGGTGGAGAGACTGCGACCAGCATGCCGAAGAATTTGATGAGGATAGCCACCGCATCATGCAACGGCAGGTTAGGGAAGGAGGCTTTTACCCCTGGTTAAAATTTTTCTTTGAAGTGGGCACTAAAGATGAAACCGCCGACCGGAATAATAATGGAATTATTGATTCTATTGACGACACCCGTAGCCTTATTTCAGAATTGGAAAAAAAAGGATATAAAGAGGATGAAATTTTCTACCTCGAATTAAAAAACGGGAAACACGATGTGGAGACCTGGGCGCTTGCATTCCCTACATTCCTGGAATGGGCTTATGGGAAATAAACTTCATCCTTTCATTATCCTTCTGCAGCTTCTACCGTATTATTAATGCTGCAAAATACCTGGCATGAACCTTTTGCAAATTGGAGAGTCGTCCTTTATTTCCATATCTCGCTATTTCAATAATTATTTCCCTAATTTTCAGTTTGCAATATTCAAATCATGCCCAGTAGTTTTTCTTCGCAGATTCATTGTATAATTCATATTTGCCAAAGGTTAAATCCTAAATCGGTGCTGGATATTGGTAAAGGCTTTGGAAAATACGGCTTCCTTATGCATGAATATTTGGGCATTGCTGAAGATCAAAAGATTGATCCGGGCAAGAAACTGAAAGACCAGTCTTCCATTCAGGTGGATTGTGTTGAAGTTGACCCGGATTTATTCCTTCCCCATCTTGATCATTTTTACCATAAGGTGATCAATGGGAATATCCTGGATATTTACTCCAGCCTGCCGGCCTACAACCTGGTGTTGATGGTTGATATTATTGAACACATACCCAAAGAACCGGCAATCCGCATTTTAAAACATTTCCTTTCCCTGGGAGCCAATATTATTGTGGCTACACCGGTGCATTTTTTTGAACAAAATCGAAACCAAAGTGAGTTTGAAAACCATGTCTCTCATTGGACCGTTGAAGATTTTAAAGGGATCGGATTTTCAGATTGGCAAAAGATAGATGCCGGGGCGGTTTATTTATTGTCTCCGCAAAAAATGGATATTCGAGGATTCGGCAACGGGATAATGAAAAAGATCCGGCGTGTATTAAGGGCTGTTCGGAATGAGATTTAACAGGATCCGGATTCATACTTTTATTTCCTCCCTTTACGGCAGGTTGAAATTTTTCTTCATCTTAAGAATGAAAAAAGGCTACCGGATACCGGTAGCCCTTTTTATAAGAAACATCTTTTCTTAATTGAAAATATATCGTACCCCAAGCGTCAATCCCCAGGTGCTGAAGATAGAGTAATTGGGTTGGAAATCCTTGGTTGGGCCCGAAGGATTGAAAGTGAATTTTGGATTAGCCTGGTTAAAATTCTCGCCTCCGGTATTGTTGCTTGAAGAAGGCAATCCCAGAATTGCCTGATCCTGGAAGGAGCCATAAGTAAACAGGTAATTATACCCCCAATCTTTATTGATGAGGTTGAGGAGGTTGGTAAGATCGGCGCTAACCTGCAACGTATGAGTCTTTGATCCAGTCTTTAATTTAAAATCCTGCAAAAGGCGGAGATCAACCTGGTGTGT
This sequence comes from Bacteroidota bacterium, assembly GCA_018266615.1. Taxonomy (GTDB): domain Bacteria; phylum Bacteroidota; class Bacteroidia; order Chitinophagales; family Chitinophagaceae; genus Ferruginibacter. The sequence continues at coordinate 9,790 of JAFEAB010000018.1, read as the reverse complement.
CCAGGGCATTACGGCACCATAACGTTCCATGTATTGGCCCTGGTGTTTGCTCAGGTATTTATCATTTTTGATGAAGGCAAAGAAAGCATCGCTTTGTTGTTGTGCCGTATAAGTTACACCCCCTGATTTGTACCCTTCCACAAATTTAATTTCGCTGGGATCCTTAGGAATATAAATGATATCCTGCGTTGCCCCATCACTGTTCACATCTCCTCCGTACCGGTAGTGGAAACGTTGCTGTCCTGATCCGGAATAATACAAACCAATGGTAGTGGCCATGTGGCCTTTCAGGTATTCAATTTTGTAAGAAGCATAGGCTACAATGCGATGTGGAACGGAGAAGTTGGAATATCCCAATTCCGGCTTGTTTGGATTTCCGTAAATGTTGTTAGAAGTCCAACCGCTTGCAGCCTGATCGCTCGACCCAATGGCCACATCAAAAGCAGCAGTATAGGTGTAAGCCAGCATTGCTTCCCAGTTTTTTGCAAAGGATTTGCGGATCATCGGGGTAACAGCAAAGCTCATTCCTTTATTCGTATTGTCGAGTACCATCATCCGGTTAACAGCCGAGTTAAGCCGGGTAGTATAAATAGGCCTGTGATCGGCAGCGCCACCCAATGTTCCTTTTTGATCTCCCAGGTTTGCGTTACGATAATAAACGTTGTTGATCATTTTGGTATAAATACCTTCGAGGCTAAGGGTTGTTGTATTGTTTAACTTTTTCTCCATGGCCAGGTTGGTACGCCAAACCTGAGGCATTTTAAAGTTCCTTACGGTAGCACTATAGCTCGATCCATTAGGAATGGAGGTACCAACAGGAGGAGGATTGGTAGGGATATAAGTGGTACGATCCGTATTGTACCGGATGGCAGCCAGTTCTGCACCTGTAGCCTGGTATTGTGCACGTACGATACCATTATCGCCCACCTGGTTAACCAGCCAGATGAAAGGAATGCGACCGGTGAAAATACCGGTACCACCCCGGATGATAACGGATTTATCATTGTATGGATCCCAGGTAAAGCCAACCCTTGGTGAAACCAGGAACCGGGCTTTAGGAAATTCACTTACATCAAAATGTTCTTCATTTCCATTTTCATCCTTAAAGGAAACAGCTTCCAGTGCAGGGTTTTTGTCGGGTTTGTATGGATAAGATGGCCTATCAAGCCGTAAGCCATAAGTTAATTTGAAATTTCTGCCAATCGACCAAACATCCTGAGCGTATAAACCTAACTGGTTAAACTTGGCAGATGGAACTTTAATTCCATCGGGATTGCTGGGGTCGTAAGAAACGGCAAATACCACCGGCGCTTCCTGGTCGAGGAAAGATTGCAGCGAGGAGTAACGATAATAACCACCGCCAGAACCAGAGGTGAAGGAATTTTGGAATTCCATGTGGTCGTAGCTGGCACCAAAGGTTACCGTATGCCTGTCGAGGTTGAGGGTAACATTATTAGCGGCATTCAACGCTTTATCTACAATGTAATTTTTATAAGAAAAAAGATCACTACCAAATGATATATATACGTTGTTAGGGTCTTTCATGATATCCACAAATGGCATATCGCCAGGTGTAATTCTTTTGGGCTCATTATCCGTATATGAAATCAGGAATTGGTTTGATATTTTTTTTGTGAAGTCAGAATTAATTTCAAAAACTCCGGATTTTACGATGGTGTTATTCTTAAAATTGGAGTTTTTGTAAGCCATTCCACTATTGGGAGATCCACGGCGGCCATTACCAAAGGATGAACCAATCGTGCTGCTGTTGTTCACCTGGTCGTCGTCATCGGTGCTTGATTGAGTATAGCGCATCGTTAAACGATGGCGGCTGCTGATATTCCAGTCGATACGGCCCAGTAATTTGTAGTTATCCACTTCAAAATTATATCCTTCCCATGGTCCTGTATTGTAGTTATACTGGGCTTTTAAGAAATCAGAAAGGGTCTGCAAATCACTGGCTAAAACCGGTGTAACCTGCGGATCGCTGGCATTATCTGCAGTCCTGGCCTTCCAAATCTGGCCGGGGCGAGTGCTCATTTCTTTTTCTGCGTTCACAAAAATGAACAACTTGTTTTTAATGATGGGTGCTCCAATGCTGGCTCCATAGATTTTGGTTGAACGGTCGGGATTGTCAACCGTTTGATCCTTAACTTTTTTACCATTAAAACTCTGGTTGCGGTAATAGCCATAAACAGAGGCATAAATATTATTGGTACCACGACGGGATACCGCGTTAACTCCGCCTCCTACAAATCCAGCCTGACGAACATCAAATGGAGCAATGTTCACCTGTATCTGATCTATCGCATCCAGGGAAATAGCAGGAGCAGCTCCTCCGGGTACAAAGCCATCACCCGAACGCCCAAAGTTGTTGTTAAACAAGGAACCATCAATGGTGATGTTATTATACCGGTAGTTCATTCCGGCAAAACTGTTGCCATTACTTTGAGGATTTAGTTTCGTAAGCCCGGTAATGGAACGGGTACTGTTGGGTATGGTTACCATTTGGCGGTGGCTGATATTGGTTCCGGCACCGGTCTTTACATAGTTGGAACGCGTGCCCGAAACAATCACCGATTCAAGTTGTTGCACATTGGCTGCCAATTGAATGGTTATATCAAACTTATCTCCGAGGGGTACCATAACATCCGTTCTCTTGTAGGTTTGTAAACCTGCATACGTGGCTGTGATGGTATATGGGCCGCCCGGAGCCACATTTGGCATAAGAAAACGGCCACCGTTTCTTGCAGTGGTCGAATATTTTGTGCCAGTTGCCTGATCCAGCGCTTCAATGGTTGCACCAGCCAGGGGTTCATTTTTCTCTGAGAGTACAACCCCCGTTATGCTACTTGTTGTTACCTGCGACTTTACCATAAAAGGCAGGGCAAAAAAGCTGATAATGAGGGGAATTAGCTTTCTGACTTGCATAGTTAATCTTGATTTTATGAAGCAAAGAAAGCAAATTATCCCCAAATCAATATTAATTATCTATTAACAAATTGTGAGGAATCCTATTTATGATACTCTCATTATCAACAGGTAAGAAAAAGAAGCTGATTTTCAGCCAAACGGCATTTCCATTTCGAAATCGGAAAAAGGCAAACTTTGGCACCGAAAGCTTGTTAATTTTGCAATGAAAATCAGTTAAGTATTATGTTAAACCGGATTGAAGACGCCATTGAGGATATTAGAAACGGGAAAATGGTAATTGTGGTAGACGATGAAGACAGGGAAAATGAAGGGGATTTTGTTACCGCAGCCCATAATGTAACCCCCGAAATCATCAACTTTATGAGTAAACAGGGCCGGGGGCTCATTTGCGCACCGCTGGTTGAAGAACGTTGCCAGGAGCTAAATCTCCAACCCATGGTGGTTGATAATACCTCCCTCCACGAAACGGCATTTACCGTAAGTATCGATTTATTGGGGCATGGATGTACTACCGGAATTTCTGCGCACGACAGATCCAAGACCATAAAGGCCCTCATTCATCCCAAAACAAAACCCGATGATCTGGGAAGGCCGGGGCATATTTTCCCCTTAAAGGCTAAGAGTGGTGGGGTTTTGCGTAGGGCCGGACATACCGAAGCAGCCATCGACCTGGCCCGCTTAGCTGGTTTTGAACCGGCGGGCGTATTGGTTGAGATAATTTCTGAAGATGGAAGTATGGCCAGGCTTCCCGAATTAATGGAAATAGCCCAAAAATTTGATCTGCGTATTATTTCTATTAAAGACCTTATAGAATACCGGCTTCGTACCGAAACCCTTATTGAAGAAGAAGTACGGGTTAATATGCCTACTAAATATGGGATGTTTGAACTGATTGCCTTTAAACAATTAAACACGGGCGAAATACACATGGCCCTGAAAAGAGGCAACTGGGAAAAGGATGAACCGGTTTTGGTAAGAGTGCACAGCAGTTGTATGACAGGGGATATCCTGGGTTCGCTCCGTTGTGATTGTGGAGACCAGTTGCATAAGGCAATGCAACAAATTGACGCGGAAGGAAAAGGCGTACTATTATATATGAACCAGGAAGGCCGGGGTATTGGCCTGCTCAATAAACTAAAGGCCTATAAACTGCAGGAAGAAGGAATGGATACGGTGGAAGCCAACCTGCATTTGGGCTTTGGTATGGATGAAAGAGACTATGGGGTGGGTGCCCAGATTTTACGCGAATTGGGAATCACCAAAATGCGACTTATGAGTAATAACCCCAAGAAACGCGCCGGATTACATGGGTACGGATTAGAAATTACGGAAACCGTTCCAATTGAAATTAAGCCCAACAAACACAACGAAAAATACCTTTACACCAAACGGGATAAATTGGGGCATGAGATACTAAATGGAATGTAGGTTATCCATTTCTGAATACTTTTTTGGGAATGTCTTTTGGATGAGACGGGTATAATGAAAACCGGGATGATCTGCTTTTCCCGTTTTGAAATAATTTACTCACCGTCTTTTCTGTCCTTCACCTGGATTTGTTTTTTTTCATCTGCTTCTATCCGGCTCTTACTCCGGAAGATATCAGAAAGCTTGTTAAAATCTTTCCGGTAGGAAAGTTGAATCCCTGATCTGTTTCGCTGGCCAATGGTTGCATCAATACTGGAGCGGTTAAAACCTACCACCCTAATTGATCCATCCTTATTGAGCAGCCACTCAATGGAAATATCAGGCGTTATCAAACTTCTTTTCTGAATCAGCGATAAAATGGCATTGTTATTATAATCGAGGTTTCCACCCAGGAGTATTACCAGTCGCCTGCTCAGCAGGATTTGTAACCCTGCCCGAACATTCGCCTGCAATTGGTTGGCACTTTGGTTGAGATCGAAGCTGGGATTGATATCTACATAGGTAGAAATAATGCCATCAGTGGCTTGTTGCAATTGTTTGTTAAGTAAACTGGTGAGTACACCGCTCACCACCCCTCCAATAGTTGATGCGGCTACATTGATGGTACTTCCACCCGTGAGGAAATTGGTTTGCGAGGAAATGAATGAGTTGAACAACAGGAGGCTGGCCACTTGCTTATTCATTTCGTTGGGGTCGGATTTAAATTCTTCCAGTTTTTTTACAATAATGTAATCGCGGCTTGCATCACTTTTTTCGGGCAGCCTGAATTCGAAATTGATATTGGGTTTTTTAAGGCTTCCGGTTAGGTGCGATAAAATAGTTACATCTTCTTTTTGTCGGTAACCGCCTGTATTCAAATTAGAGAGGCTGCTGATGTCCACATTTTTTGCAAGGTATTCTGCCTGGATATCAATTTGTGCCTGGTAGGGGTCGCCGTTCCAGGTTATGCTACCTCCATTTAAGGTAAATGGCTTTTTTAAAAAGGTTTGAAAATTAAAGGTATAGTCGCCATTGGTAATTTCATACCGGCCCCGGATGGATAAGGGTTCTTTATTCCCCACTCTGATACTGAGGTTTCCGGTTCCCTGGCCATGAATTACATCGTTGGTTTCCTCATCCAGGATCACATCAATTTTACAGGAAGGGTTGGCAACAAGATCCATGTTAACAATAATATTAGTAGCCTCATTTGTTTTTACCGAGTCCACCATCAGCGAACCGAACTGAATAAACTCTATATAATCGACCGTTCTGCTTTCCCTGCTTTCGCCGGTGGAGAGGTAAAGATGGCTGCTATCGAATACATTGGGCTGCCCTTTAATATTCATCAGCAGGTTTGTTGTGGGGCCGTTAAGCGTCATCAGGGCGCTTCCCGTTACATTTCCATAAAACTGGCTGTTGTCTTTCTTTTTTGTGTTGAGCAGGAGGAGTTTGGAGGTTTCGAGCCGCACATCGCTGAAAGAAAAGTCTTTAAAGAATTGATGGTACATTTTTCCAGCCACTGTACCTGTATTTCCAAGGGTATCCTTAATGGTGATTCTTCCAAAATCGATGAGGTCTTTTTCGAAATTTATTGCCTGGTTTTTGAATAAATATTTGCATTGGGTATAATCAATCGTAATGGATCCCGAATCAATAAATGCGGTACCCAACAGGTAGGGGTGGGCGGTTGGGCCTGCTATTTTCAGGTTGGTGCTGGCCATACCGCTGATATCGCTAAAAACTGCTCCCAAAAAAGGTTTTAGAATGCGTAGGTTCACTTTTTTACCCAGCATATCTATGTCCATATTCTGACCCAAACTGTCTTTATAATTATACACTCCGGCCAGGTCTATTTTATAATCGGGTTCGTTGCTGTTTACTTTGAATTGTACATTCCCGGTGGCCGTATTGGCGTTGGCTTCCAGGTTCACCTTGCCGAGGTATTCGTTATCCATTTGGAAGCTGTCGGTAACTCCTGAAAATGAAATAGTGGGAATGCCAAACGGATCTTTGAGCTTTACCACCCCGGTAAGTTTTCCCTTCAATTCGGGGTTGGTTAAAATAAAGGGCATAAAATCTTCTGCCTGCACGTTTTCGATCCGGGCTACAATGTTGGTATGATCGGTAATGTCATCTAATTCGGTGGAGATGAGGAGTTGCTGATTTTTATGGCTGAATTTAATTTCATTGGCATCAATGAAATCATTTCTCAGGGTGAGTTCCCCGTCTTTTTCAAGCGTCCATTTTTTATCATTCAAAATAAATGTGGACGGGAAGAAGCGGATTTTAACGCCATCCGAAAAAGTTTGAACACTGGCATTTAATTCCGCATCGCTTAGCATGTTTCCGGCGCTGGTAACGAGGTGAAGGGTTGATACATCGTTATGTGCCGCAACGTGTAAGGAGGTGGCAGGAAAATGGAGACTGTCAGAAAGGAAAATATCATCCGTCCGGATATCTGCCATTAGCGTATCCGCCTCCCCGTTACCATCAACAGTTATTCCCTGGAACTTCTTACCATCGAAAATAAATTCAGGGGCCTTGGCATGAACCTGAAATTGTGATTGATTTACATTCAGCTTACCTTGTATTACGGCATCGTTCAATCCGCCGAGGCGGGGGTCTATTAATTTCAGGTAATCATTAATCTGATTGGTTCGTATATAAAAATCGAAATCCTGGGGATTGAGGTTCTGGGCCGGAGCTTTAATGTAAGAAGGATAATATCGGCTTAAAAAGTACTTAAAGGCATCGGGAAGTTGCAGTATGGTAAATTGTCCGTCGATCTGCGCTTCGAGTTCGTTCGATTTCAAACTGATAATTTTTCTCCCATCGTCTATGGTAGAGGAAAGCGTAAGCGAGTCGAATGAAAACCGGGTACTGTCCTGATTTAAAAAAGCATGGTAAACCCTCGCAGTACCCAGGAAATTATCAATATTATTACCTGAAAAATTCAGGCTCAACTTCCCGCCCAGTGTTATCGAATTTTGGCTGAGCCCTAACTTTTTTAAATTAATATAGGGTAGGTCGGCATCTGCATTAAAGGATAATTCTTTTCCCGATAAGTTAAGGGATCCCGTGAGTTTTCTAAGCTGGAGATTGGGATCATTTATATCCAGACTGCCGGTAAACAGGCTCCGGTTAAAATTTCCATTTACATTTATATTCTGGTAACTGTAATTCCGGAAATCCAATTGAGAAATGTGGCCATCAAAATTTGCATTAAGCGATTTAAGGGTAAATCCCGCGCCCTTTACACTTCCATTTAACGCGATATTTTGAAGAGAGGGTTCATTCAACAGGGCCCCGAGATTAAATCCTCCGGTAATTATTTTTCCTGAATACAGGGGAGTCTTTCCTTCCGGCAATTTCATGTTCAGATCGGCAGAAATTACGCCCAGATCGGTTTTCAACGTGCCAAATGTTACAAAATCGTTCCAGAAACCGGTGAAATTTCCTTTATAATTGATATTTCCCAGTTTTGAAAGCCGCGGTTGGGTTACATTTTTCAGAGAAGGAATAAGGTGGGCTAAATCGTTGTAATTGGTTTGAAGGTTTTCGCCCTTATAATCAATAAAAGTGGTATTGATATCGGGAAGGCCTCTTACCGATAATTCACCTTCGATGACGCTACGCTCAGATTTTGCCTTTAATTTTTTTACCGAGAAATTATCTATGCTCCCTTTTGCATTCCCCGAAATTTGAATCTCCCTGTCCCAACCCTTTAATTCAGGCGCAAAGGTTGCTATATCGTCGCTGTGAATGGTTGCGTTATCCAGAGATATCTGAAGCGTAACCGATTTGATGAAATCCTGCATGTCTTCATTAAAATCATGATACCGCATGGAAAAATAATTCCCCAGGTGGCTCTTGGGCGTGCGAAGATCCAGATCACTAAACTCCATAATAGCAGGGGTAAACCGGACTTTCGATAATATTTGGTTAACAGTAAACCCATTTCTCTCTCTCGTAGATAGTTTTACCTGCGCCCGAAGCGTATCCCCTTCAAAGCGCAGCGTACTGATTTTCCCGCTGATGCTTCCAAAACTTAGGTGAAGCCCATCAAAATGATCTGAAAAGGGCGGTCTGTTTGTTTCTTTATCATTCGCAATGGTTCCATTAAAAATACGGATCTCATCCACAGCCGCCATCCAACCGGAGTTATTCCATTGGAATGCTGATTTGGAGGTGGCCATATTTTTTTTATTTGAATTACCCTGGAGAGCCGGCGGCCGCTTTCCTGTATAATCAACGAGTGAGAAAAAGGGCTCTTCAAGGTAAACGTCCTTAACCCGGATTTGCTTTTTCCGGTAATCAATTTTATCAAACCGAATATCCGCCCGCTTTAATGAAACAATCATATCCGATCCGATCCAACCATCTTTGCTGACAAACCGGATGTTATTGAAATGCAGGTCTTTTAAATTCAGCCTGGTGTTTCCTTCACCTCCTTTCGATTTCTCTCCTCCACCAAAATAATCAACCAAAAACTGGTAATTCCACACCGAATCCTTCCGCTGCAGGTTAACCACTCCCTGGCTTAACTCGGCAGCATATATCGTAATGTTCTTTTTTAAAAAGAACCAATCGGAAATTTTCAATTTTGCATTTCCAGCATAAAGCAGGGTGTCTTTGGCTCTGTCTTCCACCAGCACCCCATCAATTGAAATTTTATTGAAGAATTGGAAATCGATCCGGTTGACGCGGACGGTGGTATTTAGTTCCCGGGAGAGTTTTTTGGCAACCTGTTTGGTTAACCAGGTTTGTACCACAGCAAAGTGGAGGCTTATATATAAGCCCAGCATGAGGAGCAGGATGACGAGAAGTATCCTGAGCGATATTTTAATAACCCTACGCAGTGGAATTTAAATATTTGTAAAATTAACCAATCAGGGTTTGCCTTTTGCTACCGGGGGCCTATTTAAGATATTTTTTATGAATAAAGCAAAAAGGGGCAAAGTTGGAAAATCCGGAATGCCCCATACTATTTTACTTTTTAAGATACAGGATGGTGAGTCTGCTTTTCGCCTAATTAATCCTGAACCAATTTATGCCTTTAATAAAAAGGGGGCCCGGAAAGGATGAGTTGGTATATTTTTGCAAATACCCCTTTTGGGGAATTGGAAGAATGAGAGATGCCGCTGTTTAGGGGTATCCCGATTTATGTCACCATAACATTTTGAATTTTAATGACCAGACCCTTGCAAGCTTTCCTGTTTTTTGTGTTATGCGTTACCGTTAATTTGGTATCTGCCCAACCGCCCAAACCTACGGGTACCGCTGATATCTTGCTTTCCTTTAAGAAATTGAAGAATACAGCTACTGTATTATATATTGCCGCCCATCCGGATGATGAGAACACCCGGTTGCTGGCCTATCTTGCCAACGATCGTTGTGTGCGAACGGGATATCTTAGCCTTACCCGGGGGGATGGTGGACAAAACCT
>JAFEAB010000017.1 GCA_018266615.1 Bacteroidota bacterium | reverse complement strand
TCCAACATAGCCTATTCGGGACCGTGGGGAAGGGAAAAAATTTCATAACAATCTGATTATATAACCTAAATATAAAACATAAATTTAAAAATATTATCACTCGCCAACACAATGATTCTCCAGCATCCATTGCTTCGAGTCTCTACGAGTTAATATAGGATAATTAACGGTTACCCATAAATTTAAATGTTCCTTCCGGGAAATAACCGGTTCTGCTTCTTTAAAGTTCAACCCTGGGCAAGTTCGTCCAGCACATACTTTGCCGTAAATCCACGCTTTTCCGATTTCATTCCTTCGGGAGTTCCTTCATATAAGATTTCGCCACCTCCACTGCCTCCTTCGGGACCAATATCAATTATGTGATCGGCAGTTTTTATCACGTCCAGGTTATGTTCAATTACCAAAACCGTATTCCCTCTATCCACCAGTTTATTCAGCACATCCAACAAATGTTGAATATCCTGAAAGTGCAAACCGGTGGTAGGTTCATCCAGAATATAAAATGTTTTTCCCGTATCTTTTTTGCTTAGCTCTGTTGCCAGTTTCACGCGTTGGGCTTCGCCGCCACTGAGGGTGGTTGCACTTTGGCCCAGGGTTATATACCCGAGGCCTACCTCTTTCAAAACCTTTATTTTACGGTAAATAGATGGGACAGGTTGGAAAAATTCCACCGCTTCATCCACCGTCATATCCAGTACATCACTAATAGATTTGCCTTTATAATGAATTTCGAGCGTTTCGCGGTTATACCTCCTGCCATTACATTTTTCGCAGGGAACATGTACATCGGGTAAAAAATTCATTTCAATAACCCGCATCCCTCCTCCTTCACATACTTCGCATCGGCCACTCTTCACATTGAATGAAAACCTGCCTGCATTATATCCCCGGATCTTTGCTTCGGGTACCGCAGCAAATAAAGTACGGATATCTGTAAAAAAGCCACAATAGGTAGCCGGGTTGCTGCGGGGTGTTCGGCCAATCGGGCTCTGGTCGATTTCAATCACCTTATCAATAAACTCGAGGCCCTTAATAGCCTTAAATGGCAGGGGCTCCATTTTCGATTTATAACAATGCCTGCTTAAAATAGGATACAGGGTTTCATTAATGAGTGTAGATTTTCCACTACCGCTAACACCTGTAACCAGGATTAATTTACCCAGGGGGAACTTTACATCCACCTTCTTCAGGTTATTTCCTGATGCAGATTTAAGTTCGATAAAATTTCCGTTACCCTTCCGCCTTTCTTTTGGTATGGCAATCGATTTTTTTCCGGTAAGATACAGGGCTGTTTCAGATTTGGATTTCAGCGCCTCGGCGGGTGTACCTTCAAAAACAATATGACCGCCCAATCTTCCTGCTCGTGGACCAATATCCACCAAATAATCAGCAGCCAGCATAATATCTTTATCGTGTTCCACTACCAGGATGGAATTTCCAATATCCCGAAGGTTTTGCAATGCACCTATCAGCCTGTGGTTATCGCGTTGATGCAAACCAATACTGGGTTCATCCAGAATGTAAGTAATACCCTGCAATTGGGATCCTATTTGGGTTGCCAAACGGATACGTTGGTATTCTCCCCCACTCAAGCTCTTTGAAGGGCGAATAAGGGTAAGATAGGTTAGGCCTACATTCAATAAAAATTGAAGCCGCTCCCTGATTTCTTTCAATACATCCCGGGCAATTTTATTTTGTTTTTCAGAAAGCCTTTCTTCAATATTTGCAAACCATTCGGCGAGTTTATCCAGATCCATCTCACTAAGCGCTGCAATATTTTTTCCGTTAATCCGGAACCAAAGGCTTTCTTTTCTCAATCTGGATCCATGGCAGGTATCACATGGCCTGAGTTGGAGGTATTTTTCCGCCCACTCCCGGATACCTTCCGTGGAGGATGAAGAGGCATACCAGCGCTTCAACATATTTACCACACCCTCAAATTCATTAGGATAATGGGTGGCTTCATTAATCTCTACATCGCCAAGATCCAGGGAATTTTCCATTTCGTTTGGATCTTCATTTCCAAACAGCAGAATATTCAATGCTTTTTCTGAAAGATCTTTCACCGGTTTATCGAGGTTGATCTTATTCTTAGCAGCTACCTCCTTCACCTTTTGAAACATATAAGCCTGCCGTTCTTCACCCAATGGGGCAATTCCCCCTTCCCTGATGCTGCGTGAAGAATCCGGAATTACTGCTTCCATATTAACCTGGTGGATGGTTCCCAATCCTTTACAGGTGGGGCATGCACCATAGGGGGAGTTAAATGAAAATGCATTAGGAGAGGGCTCCTCGTAACTAATACCGGTATCTAAACACATCAATTGCCGGCTATACTGGAAGGTCTTCTTCTCGTCATTAACCAGAATAAACAGCAATCCGTTTCCAAGCGATAAGGTCCTTTGCACTGCCTGGCTCAGGCGCAATCGCATATCGTCGGTTACGGGCAACCGGTCTACTACCACTTCAATATCATGAATTTTGTACCGATCCACCTGCATTTTCGGTACAAGGTCTGATACCTCCCCATCTACCCTTACTTTAAGAAAGCCCTTTTTTCGGATATCTTCAAAAAGTTCCCGGTAATGCCCTTTTCGTCCGCGTACTAACGGAGCCAGCACAGAAATTTTCTTTCCATTAAACTTTTCAAACACCGACTCCACAATTTCTTCTTCGCTAAATTTCACCATTTTCTTCCCCGTGTTAAAACTATAGGCATCGCTGGCCCGGGCAAAGAGGAGTCTCAGAAAATCATAAATTTCTGTAATGGTGCCGACCGTGCTTCGTGGGTTCTTATTGGTTGTTTTTTGTTCAATGGATATTACCGGAGACAGCCCGGTGATGCGATCAACATCCGGTCTTTCCATATCGCCCACGAACTGCCTGGCGTAGGCTGAGAAGCACTCCATATACCGGCGTTGCCCCTCATTGTAAATGGTATCAAATGCAAGCGATGATTTACCTGAACCGCTTACACCGGTAAAAACTACCAGTTTATTGGCTGGTATCCGGATATCAAAATTTTTCAGATTGTGTTCGCGTGCACCCAATACTTCAATTTCCGTACCCGGGGCTGCTTCCAATTTTTCTTTGATCATTTAAACTCCTTAGTGCAAAGATACGATCAATAAAAGGGGAAGGCGATTTGTATTTGCTTCCTTACTTTTGAAGGAAATTATTGAAGGAATGTTTGGAAATCTGTTTGGAAGCTCCGAAGAAAAAGATTACCTGTTTAGCCATAAAGTTTATATGACCTCGGAAGGGAAGAAACTGGCATGCCTCAAACTGGCAAGGGAAAATGATACAAGTGTTTTTATTGCCTGGTTTAAAGATACCGCTGAAGAATTCAGAAAATATTTTAAAGAAAATGGCATTGAAGAAACCAGGGTAAAATTTGCCACGGAGGTTTCCCGAATTGATTCCCATAAACAACAGCCGGTCTTTCTTGAACATTATCCTTTGCCTGACAAAGAAAAAGCCCTGGCAGAAAACTGGGGAATAATGAATATTCCGGTATTTAGCGCGATGGATGAACCGCTGTTTAAACATCTGGGAGCAGAAAAAATGATTCCCATGATGAAGCTTTTGGGAATGAAAGAATCGGAGGCCATTCAGCACCCGATGGTAAGTAAATCGATCATGAAGGGGCAGAAAAGCATTGCTGAAAAAGTAATAGTTGAACAGAATGCCAATTCTCAATCAGAATGGATGCAGAAGAATCTGCTTCAAAATGACCAATAAGTTAATACTTCCCTGACTTTTTTTCTGATTCAGTTAAACCGGCCCGGTAATTGAGAACCATAAAAAAAACGGGTTATGAAAACCTTATACACATTGGGAAAGAAGGTTATATATGCGATTGTCTTATCACTTTTTATTTTGCCCCATTATGTACTTGCAGCCGGTACAATTTATGATGTAAGTGAAAATGGGGAAATGACTCTTTATATTAGAGAAATAGCAGGCATGGCTTCCTTCCTTGCATTTTTAATCTTTCTTTACTGGAAGAGTGGGCAATGGACAAATTTTGATGAGCATCATTCTTCCTTGAACCGGTAAATTTAAAAACCCGGGGAAGATATTTCAGAAAGAACATTTCTAAGGTTCAATTCATTTTAACCGAAATTGCGGAGGGATAGAATTTTAAAACTATATAGCAATTGGGGGCTGAAGTTTGTTCCCCATAGGCTATTGGAAGTTTCAGCGGAAAAGAGATTAAGAAAATTAATTTACCCTGATTATTTTTCAGTCTGGTTTTTTGGTTTGATTTTTTTTAATTGATATTTTTAATATAGGGGGACGGGGCGGCTGCCCCGGGGAACCTAAAAAAATAACTTTTCATAAAATTTGTTTTTCAACAATCAAATTCCAGGTATAGTTTGCTGAAATTACAAATACAGGCTACCCCGATTTCCCGGATTCTTCTTTGACTTTTGGTTGTTGAAAAAAAATTCCCTTCTCATGTAATGCCTGGTTCAGGCACCCCGTTGGCAGGCGCTATTTTAAAATGGTTATGGTACCCTTTCTGAAATTATCGGCACCGCGTAGCCGAAAACTGGAAATCCAGGTGTAAACACCCATAGGTAGGCGGGATCCTTTATATTTTCCATCCCATTTCTTATACGGATCGGTGCTGGTAAATACGAGTTCGCCCCATCTTCCGAAAATACTTAACCGGTAATTACTAAGCATGCTCAACCCTCCCCAGGGCCCAAAGCCATCATTCAACAAATCATTATTAGGGGTAAACGCAGTGGGGAAATAAATATCCGGACAGTACATAGATACCTGGACACTACCGCTACCAACACATCCCCATTGATCCTGAACGGATACAGAATATAAACCAGCCTGGCTCACTACAAAATTCGTATCATTCGAACCATCCTGCCAGGTATATGCAATAAAATGCCCCGGGTAAAGATTTAAGGTTTGGCCCGGGCAGATGCTGGTATCCCGCCCAATATGAACCGGAATCGTATAATTTACTGCGTTTACCTGATATTGAGGTGAAAGGAGGGTGCATCCATTTTGATCGGTAATGAATACGGAATGAGTTCCGGGGTAAAGTCCAACCGTAGTACTTCCATGCCCGCCATAATCCCAATCGTAGGCATAAGGTGGGGTTCCTCCACTAACGGATGCGGTTACATGACCATTCGGGTGATTACAATAGGAATCATTCCCGGTAAGTGCTACCTGCAAGGGAGGAGGGGCAGAAAGAGGTACAGAAACTGAAGCGGCACAAACCCCTGCGCCGGAAACGCTGACCCCATAATTCCCTTCAGGTAAACCCGTAATCACAGACGTAGTTTGGGGCGGTGAAGTATTCCAAACGATATCATAACTACCTGCCGGGGTAACGCTGAGAGAAATGCTCCCATCCGTACTACCATGGCATAATAAGGGTTGAAGAATAGTGGAGGTGAGTTCCAAAACAGTTACGGTTTTTGAAACTACCACATCGGCTCCTGTATTAAAACTAACGGTAAGGGTTACCGTATAAGTTCCGCCGGCACTAAACTGATGGGTGGCAGAAGCCTGATTTGAAGTATTGTTCGCTCCAGAGCCGGGGTCTCCAAAATTCCAATTTACGTTTGTGATGCAGCCCTGGATGGATGGGGTAAAGGATGCTGAAAGATTGCCATTACAGGAATAAGAAAAATCTGCCTGGTTAGGTGCTGCTTCTTCAATAAAAAAATCATCAAATGCAAAACCGTCAAAATCATTGCAAATGGTTCCGGCTCCAAATACAAAACGGAACATTATTAAATTCCCTCCCAAACCTTCCAGGCTGTGCTTGGCATTCAGCCAGCCACCACTCCCATTTCCACCCTGGCAGGAACCAACAGTTGGCTGAACATTACCGGACCAACCCGGCATCCCAACAAAACTTACCGGGTTCTGGTTAAACCAATTCACTCCCTGGCAATTCTGATTTGAATTTACAGACCCCAATACATTCCAGGTATTTCCGTTATCAATGGAGTATTGAAAACTGGCTCCATCAAATCTTTTCTCTGTTTCCCAAAAAACATGAAACCCAACCTCAGGATGGGTTAAGGAGGAAATATCAAAACAAGGGCTGGTAACGGTGGAGGTGCCACTATTATAAAAATTGCTGGTAAGGCTTCCCGCAACCCAGCATTTTACTCCACTGGCAGCGGCCGTAATAACCGGTTTCCCGGAAATGATTCCCCAATTCCAATGAACGGCATTCTCCGGTACCCACCCTCCATCTCCGGATTCAAAATCCTGCAAATAAGGAAAACTTGAAATGGGGCTTCCACATTGCGACATAACCGGGCCGGAAAGTGCCAAAGAGAATGAAAATAATATCAGAAAGAAAGCGCCCTTCATAGATAATCTACAAAGCTAAGCAGTTGTTGGAAATTTGTAACAAAATCCCAGTAGGAAACATAATAATTAGTGAATGGTATTATAGACCGTCTTATCTTCATTCGCCAATTATTTAAAATGAAAAAACTGTACATCCTGAGTTGCTTTCTTGTATTCGGTATAGGGGGTAAGGCCCAAATGGAGCATGAAACCTGCGCTAAAAGCTGTAACCATGAAAATATGCTAAGCCGTCCCTCACAGGCAACCTATTATCAATATCCATCCTTATCTAAATACGACATGAAATACCTTTGGCTGCACCTTGCTGTGGAGCCGGGGAGCAATGTTATTTCGGGAAGTTCCCAATTGAATGTACTTGCAGTTTCTCCTATGGATTCCCTTATCCTGGAGTTTAAGGATAACATGGTGGTGGATTCTGTATGGATCAATGGGGAACCAAAATTTTTTACCCATGAAAATGATCATATTCTTATCCCCCTTGGAAATATTTTTCCAATAGGCGCCCATTTACAATCAACTGTTTATTACCATGGAACGGCAAATACAGGAGCTGTTTATAATGGAACGTATAATGGATTAACCTACACCGCTTCCCTCTCAGAAAGTTATCAGGCCAGGGAATGGTTTCCGGTAAAACAAATCCTTTCCGATAAAATTGATTCACTGGATGTATGGATCAAAACAAGTGATGGAAATAAAGTAGGATCTAATGGGTTACTGGTAGCCGTGGTGGACAGTCCTAATAATAAAAAAGAATTTCATTGGCATAGCCGTCATCCGATAGATTATTATTTACCCAGTTTCTCAGTTGGGAATTATCAGGAGTATATAAATTATGCAAAACCTGCAGCAATAGCACCAGATTCTATTCCGATCATTCATTATGTAAGCCCGGCACCGGGGTACCTGGATGCCATTAAACCCAACTTAGATAAAACTCCTGTACTGATAGAAAAATATAGTGCGCTGTTTGGTTTATATCCTTTTCATGATGAAAAATATGGACACTGCCAGGCAAATATTGGCGGAGGCATGGAGCACCAAACCATGAGCACCATGGTCAGTTTTGGATCAACCCTCATTGCCCATGAATTAGGTCACCAGTGGTGGGGCGATAATGTAACCTGTGCTACCTGGAATGATATCTGGCTGAATGAAGGATTTGCAGAGTACAGTGTTTACCTCGCCATCGAAAAACTCCCTTCCTTATACAGCTTTACCAGCACTACTGAATATATGCAGGATGCACATGATTATGTAATGAGCCAGCCGGGTGGATCAGTTTATGTTCCCAATGATTTAATTTTTAATGAAAACAGGATTTTTTCGAGCCGGCTTAGTTACGACAAGGGTATGGCGATTATTCATACCCTACGCTGGGAAATGCAGGATGATACCTTATTTTTCAACACTCTGAAAACCTACCAGAATACCTACAAAAATACAGTGGCTTCTGCCACAGACTTTAAAGAAGTGGCCGAAACAATATCGGGAAAGAATCTGACAGATTATTTTAATGAGTGGTATTACGGTGAGGGTTACCCTACATTCAATATCACCTATTTTAAACTCGGTTCCGACAGTATAGTTCTATTAGTGAATCAGACTACCAGTGCGCCGGATGTAACGCCATTTTTTAAAGGCCTTTATGAACTCACCCTTCAATTTCCCACCGGGGATACCACCGTAAAAATTCAGCTTAGTCAGAATAACCAGCTCTTCCGGTTTCATGCCTCACAGGAGGTAACCAATATCCTGGTAGATCCAAACAACTGGGTGATAAATGCAGTGGGAGCCATTCAATATGGTGGCATAATTCCGGTAACCCTTTCGGAAGTTAATATCTTAGCCGGGGCAGATTGCCAGGCACTGGTGAGTTGGAAGGCAAGCAACGAATCAAACCTCAGCGCCTACATCATCGAAATAAGTAAAGATGGTAATTCATACCATCAGGTAAAAACTTTATATCCCCATGGAGATGGATACTATTCCACAGAAATACCCCTGGCTACAGGCCATTATTTTGTAAGGATTAAGATCAATAACCGGGATGGATCCATCAAGTACTCCGATATACTAAAGGTTAATATGCAATGTGGAAAGGCAGAAAGCATTGTCATTTCTCCCAACCCCGTTCATAAAAATTTAGCGGCTCAGCTTTGGTGGAATAAGGATGAGATCATTTCCATCCGGGTATATAATGTTATCGGGCAAATGGTAGCCACTCAGAAACAACAGGTTTTTAGTGGCTCAAATTCCATTAGCATACCCACCCATTTCCTTTCCAATGGAATTTATGAAATCAGGGTTCACGCAGGGCAAAATAACATCGTGCAACGGTTCCTTAAAGAATAGCCCGGTGCTGTTTCATTTGACAACTATAATGTTCCCTTATAACCCGGGAATAAAGGCAGATCCTAACGGATATCATATTTCCACCCGGCCTGTATCATAAATTCTGAAAAATAAATCAAGGACTTTAGAACAGCCAAAATCCCATATTAGATATGGGTTTATCAGGGCTCTTCTATGAATTTTATCCGAAACGATTGCATAACCTGTAAGGTAAGGAGTTGTTCCATCCTGAATCAATGCGACCTGGAAACCCTGGCCACTATTAGCGCCCATAAGATTTCTAAATCCATTAGAAAAGGAGAACGGCTTTTTGGAGAAGGGGATCCCGTGCAAGGGGTATGCTTTATTAAGAAAGGTTTTCTAAAAATTGAACTGAACGGAAAACAGGGCCGGCCCCTGGTCTTGCAATTTGCGGGGAAGGGTACCATTCTCGGTCACCGGACAAGTGCATTACACCAGACGCACAATTACTCTGCTACCGCAGTTACCGAAGTTCAATACTGTTACATTCCGTTTAACCAATTCAGGGAAATTACAAAACACAGCCAATCGCTGCAGGAGCAAATAATAAATCAGATACTGGTTGAACTTGACCTGGTGCAAAAGCGGGCCACCTACCTGGCGCATAAAACCGTAAAAGAGAAAGTTGCCCAGGCACTCTTATTACTGGCTGAGGCATATGGTTATGAAGAAAAAAAACAGAGCTTCAGCATTGGATTCTGCAGGCAAGATATTGCCGATTTAGCAGGTACCACCAAAGAACAGGTATCAAAAATTTTCAAAGAACTTCAGAAGGATAAACTGATCCGGTGCACCGCCAAAAAGTTCAGTTATATCCATATTGAAATGCTTCAAAAGATATCGGGAATTGATACCTGATAGGGATATAAAATATTCCCGTCCAAAAAAAATACGAAAACATACTTTTCACCACATTAATCTGACTTCAACTAAAAAAGGGTTCTAAGGGGCTGTTAACTTTATCCTGCACATGCATTTACGGCAAGTGTATTTAAAAATAGCACCATGGATAATGAACTTCAGAAACCCGAAGAACGGGTTCCGTTTTACAGGATGATAATGGATGATTTTATGTTGCTTCTGTTTTTGGGAGTTACCATTTATGCCATCTTCTACCTGCTATGG
>JAFEAB010000016.1 GCA_018266615.1 Bacteroidota bacterium | reverse complement strand
CGCCAGTGGAAGTGGCTTGTCTTATCAATGGCAAAAGGCCACCACATGCGGAGGAACTTTCTCCAATATAGCCGGAGCCAATTCCTCCACGCTCACCCTAACCAATATTGCCACTTCGGATGCAGGTGCTTACCAGGTTGTAGTTACCGGCACCTGCAATACCGTTACCAGCAATTGTGTAACGCTTACGGTGAATGTTCCACTGGTTATTAATAGTCAACCTCAGGACGCTGAAATTTGCCTTCCTGCCAATACCGCTTCATTTAGTGTATCCGTAACCGGTACGGGGTTAAACTACCAGTGGCAGGCAAGCACCAACGGCGGAACCAGTTACACCAACCTCAGCAATGCAGGGGTATACGCGGGAGTTACTACGTCCACTCTTTCATTAAGTAATTTAACCGCCTCCTTTAATAATAATAAATACAGGGTACAGGTTGGCGGTGCATGCTCATCCACCAGCCCTTCTGCGGCTGCCACCCTGCTTGTAAATTCCACTGTAAATATTACGAACCAACCCATGGCAACAATAAGTGCATGCGACCAGGGTTCAACAACAATCAGGGTTTCCGCAACAGGTGCTTCATTAAGCTATCAATGGCAAACCAGTTCAAATGGCACCACTTTCAGTAATATAATGGATGGCGGCGTGTATTCCGGAGCTAATACCGCTGTGCTTACCATCAACCCTCTTAGTGCTTCTCTAAATAATCAATATTACAGGGTTATAGTTTCGGGGGTCCCCTGTGGCTCGCAAACTTCTACAAATGCAAAACTGATCGTAAACAATCTTCCGGTTGTTACCCTTGCGGCATCCTCCAGCCAGGGCATAAACCCGGCTATGCAAATTACCCTTACGGCAACCGCTTCCCCTACCGGTAACTATTCTTACAACTGGTATAAAAACGGTTCCGTAGATCCAACAAAACCGCATAGCTCTTCTATTTTGATTACGGTGGATGATTTAGGAAGCTGGACGGCTGAAGCTGTAATGCAGCCTGAATTATGTTCTTCGATGAGTTCCCCGATTACAGTTGATGCTATATCATCAAACCATTTATTTATTACACCTAACCCCAACATGGGTATTTTTAAAGTGCGGTATTATAGTTCCAGTTCGAATACGGCACGTACGTTAACTATTTACGACAGCAAGGGTGCAAGGGTTTATCAAAAGGCATATACCATAAATGCGCCTTATACTGAAATGGATGTTAATATCACCCAGGCCGGATCTGGGGTATATATGGTTGATCTGAGAGATAATTCCGGAAAACGCATTGCTTCCGGTAAAGTAGTGATTGATTAATCCTAAAAAACTGAATAAAATGAAAATCCTCCCGAAAAATTGGGAGGATTTTTTTATCCAATTATGATTTATTTAAAATCGGCGGAAACGGTAACTGTTGGATCGGTTGCCACTTTACCCGCCCCAATTGCCGGACCCGAAATATTATAATCTTTAACTTTCAAAGAAAACTGAGAACTGGTTTTTATCTGTTTCCCGGCAACCACAATATTTGCAGTGGTGGAAATCGTTTGTGTAACGCCATGAATGGTTAATGATCCTTCCACCCTTGCCTGGTATTTTCCATCTGCTTTAAAATTAATTTCGGTAAGATTGGTAATTCTTCCTTTAAAGGTGGAGGTAGGGAACTGGTTACTATCCATCCAGGTTTTCCCATTAAAATCGCTTTGCATACGCGGATTGGCAAAGGAGAAATTCTTAATAGTTACTTCAAATGCGATATTCCCCGTCCGGGTGTCCAAAGAACCAATGGCAGCCGTATTTGCTGCTTTAGGCAATGGATTTAAACCGGTGGTCGCATCAAAATTTATTACAGCGGATGTGGTAACTTTTTTTTGTGCGATGAGTGCGGCACCGGAAAGTAGGAATGCCACCAGGGTGACAGATACTTTAAAATAATTTCTAATCATTCTAATCTTTAATTAATGCGGCTCTTTTAAAACTAACGTAATTCAATTCTAATATATCGCTGTGTACTCCTCCACTGCAGGAAGCGCGTATGGTTGCCAGGTCTCCTTCCTTGAGCTTCTTTGCCGCATCCACCCCTTTATCCTGAAAAGAAAAAATCAGGTAATTCCCAGAAAGGGTATCAACGAATTTTACATTTACCTCCGAATCCAGTGGTTCTACTTCATTAACAATTCCCTTTACCTGCAGAATTTTCTCCGTGTATTTTTTGTTCGCCGCATCCAGGTTTTGCCCAAACTCATGTAAAAGAGAATCCGCTGATATTGTAAAATCGGCTTTAACACTGGAAGTGTCATCAAACCGCTGGCTGATGATGTACCAGGCAACGCCACTACCAATCAAAGCAAGAATGACGGCTGCTATAAATAATATTTTTAAATACTTCCTTTTCATTATAATATGCAAATATATAATGTTTGCCAGCGGCAGAAAACCGGATCCCACATTTTAACGAAATGCAAACCCCCGATCGGGCCGGCCATTTCCTGCCGATTCTTTTCACAATTTAATTTTTTTCAAAAAGAACTTTTATGACCCAAATTGGAAATAAGTAGTCTTTCAAACCATAAAAATGGAAGGAACCAATCCGGGCAACCGAAGGCCTACTCCCAATTTGCAATAACAATGGTCGGAATAAAACAAGACTGTCTCCGGAAAATTTCTTACTGTTCCTGGCAAATCTTAACTTCAAACCCAGATACCTGAATAAATGCACCGACTTTTTTTAATTTGTTTCACCGTTATGATGGGATGCTCCGGTTATAGCCAAAAAGCAGGTTCAGACAGTACTTTCCTGGTTGGAGTAGCCTTTAACAGTATGTGCTGCGGCGTACCATCTGAAACGCCTATGAAATTGTTTATCGATTCGTTTAAGTTAAAGTATGATATTCCTGAAATTCTTGCCACCCGGATTGGCCCGCTTGGCCGTGAAGGAGAATACCGGTTAGGATTTGGACTTTCAGAAATGAATGCACTGCAGAAAAAAGAATTTATTTCCGGATTAAGCAACATACAAAAACTAAAGGATGACCCCGGAAGTATCCGCATAGTTCCTGAAATGCACATAATTATACAGGAACTTCCCCCAAGAGCCCGGCTTAAAGAAATCCGGTATTAGGGCATTATTGTAATTTCCTTTTCATTTTCAACGTTTATGCCCGGGGTGCCGTTTGAATTCACAACTTTTCCGGTAACGCATATACGCTTCCCATCCAAAACCACATGCGGCTGATAGCTGAAATTTGAAATTTTATCTTTAAAAATGGTTACCGTAAACACCTGGTTGGGAAACTTTCGATCCAGATTCAGGAACACATTTCCTTTTGCCGATTTTTTGGTGCTAACCACCGTGCCGCAAATGGTAACGGTTTCATTCTTTCCCTGGTAAAATTTTGCCTGAAGGGTATTAAAGTTGTTGCGTGGCAGGTTTTCAGCATTCATTGGTTCCACCTCACCCGGCTGTATATCCGACCTCCACGGTTTAGCATCCGACATGGCCTCCACTTTTTGTTTGAGCGAGGCATCCAGGGCCGGGAAAAAGCTTATTCCGGTTACCTGTTCCACACTGTCTATACTAACTGCATAATGGTACCAGGGTTCATCGTTCCGCTGGTTCCTCATCAAAAAGCCGATACCCCGGCTGTTCTTTTTATCGTACACCACTTTAAAATATATTTCCGGTATGGCCACTTTATTTGTGCCTCTTTCAATCCGGGGAAGTCCCGGTTTTAACACCGGGCCGGTTACGACAAATAGTTCGGAATGGTTATCAATGGCATATTGCCGAATGGCATCCTCCAGTTCGGCCCACCTACCCCGATTGAAATCCGCCAACTGTGGCGACATGTTGGAATACAGATAACTTTCGGATAATGCCTTTTTTGAATACCTGAAATCGGCAGATGGAGCCAGATGGCCCCGATCGTATCCAAAGCCATCATACTTCCAGGTACTATCCGGCATTAGGGTTTTCAAAAAATAATCAGATTCCACAGCCGATCCGGTTGAGATTAAAGAATCCGGGCGGAAATCGTTCGACCTTCCTTCCGAACCGTTTAGAACATCAGGCAGAATTATATGAGCCACCCATTTTGCCTGCTCAAAAGGTTCATCATATACAAGGGCATACGCACTATGAAAAACTACCTTCTCCGATGGCAGTACTGCCGGGAGCCCCCATTTCTTCAAATCCGTTCTAACCTGGGCCAGCCTCAAATCATCATAAAGTTGAAGAAGGCTGTCTTTCTCCCTGTCAATTTGCTTAATCTCGGTATTAATAGCATCCATCCGGCCACGGTAATCCTGTGCGAATGCCGGCGTGCAAGAAATTAAAAGAATTAAAAAGGTGATTTTTTTCATACTCGGTCAATGAAATATTTGATTAAAGAAAGTAATCATGTCATTCCAGGAAGTCTGTGCTGCCTCTTCATTATATTCAATGGGAATAGAGAATCGTTTACCCATTTCCGTTGCATCGGGATTAGTAAATGAATGGGTTGCCCCGGGGTAAGAAATAAACCGGTAATTAACACCCGCATCATCCATTTGCTTTTTAAAATTACGCACGGTTTCGGCCGGGACGAAAATATCATTGTCGCCATGGCATACTAATACAGCCGCTGACATACCATTTCCGGGGGGAACAATTTTCAATCCACTGTGGAAACTCACCACTCCATCCACCTTGTTCCCTAAATTGGCAAAGCTCAATGCCATTGAACCTCCGAAACAATAACCAATTACGGCAGCTTTTGATTCATCTGCTACAGACAGGGTCCGGCTCAGGGTTATCGCCTGGTTAATATTCAACGCGGCCAGTTTGGGATTTTTATAAAATCCATCCGAAAGATGGCGGGCCTCCTCGGGGTTGGAAGCAATTACCCCATTTCCATACAGATCTACCACAAAAGCTACATACCCCTGTTTAGCCAGTCGTATTGCCTGCTTCTTTGTAAAATCGGTTAGTCCCCACCATTCAGGAACAACAATGACCACCGGGCATTTCTTTTCCGGTTTGTTGGGAAATGAAAGCAGGCCGAGCGAAGTTTGTCCGTTTACCAAATAAGGTACTTCCGAAATAGTAATCTCGTGGTTCGTATCTTCATCTCCCTCCATTTGGTCCTCATCCGCTAACCCCGTTTTTTCCTTTGGGCGGCGGAATGCAAAAATAATAATCCCGCATATCAATCCCATCAGGACGGCAGGCACCAGTAATTTCATACTTTGAAATTAGGTGAATGTACCAAAGTTTATCCGGTAAAAGAAAGTAAAGTTTCCTAAACCCGGATTCCAAAAAATAGTATCAAAATGATAAATATGTAAAAAGGGAAAAACCCATGGCTGATATTTCCAAAACGGAAAACAACCATGGGTTATAGACAAGCAAAAATTAATGGCATATACAAGTTGTAAAACCTGTTTCAAGCCGGCCCTTTGGAATTATTTTGAAGGAGGGAGTAAAACATCATCAACCACATACACGATACCATTCGATGCCGGAATGGTTGCAATTACATTTGCTTTCCCATTAATGGTAATCTTACCTTCTTTGTTGCCAATGGTTATATTACCTCCATTCACCTGGCCCAATACCTGGCCATCCTGGAGCATATTTTCTTTATAAACACCTACCGATACATGATATTGGAGAATATCAATCAGGGCATCTTTCTTTTCGGGTTTCAATAAACCTTCCACTGTTCCGGCAGGTAATTTTTTAAATGCTTCATTGGTGGGAGCAAATACGGTGAAAGGCCCGGCATTACTGAGGGCATCTACGAGGCTTGCTGCTTTAACGGCTTCCACCAGCGTAGTATGGTCCTTACTGCCCATGGCAATTTGCACCACGTTTTTGGCAGAGACATCATCCTGAACTGCCGACTGGCCAGCACCGGCCGGGTTGTCGGTTGTTGTGGGCATTGATTCAGTTTTAGCAGCATCTCCGGAACAGGCAGCCAGTGCGGTAAGGGCGCCAAAACATACATAAACGAAAAGCTTTTTCATAAAGTGTTTTTAAGCGTTAAAATTTCCGCAAATCTATCCCGGATGCGAAGTGTCCTATATGCGTGTGGTCATATTGATTGAATAATGATCAAAATCAATTTAGATCCTGACTTCAACCATTTTATTAACTGCTAAAGGAATAGAAAAAACCGGGTAAAAAATTCTTCGGTAAAACCATCTGAATGGCGACATAATTTCAAAGATCAAAATTTAATGTTTAGCGGGAAAAATGGGAGATGGTTAATTTACTGAAATAAAATCCGGTTTTTTAATCAGATCGGCTATTACTTCAAAGCGAACCCGGGTAGAAAGATTCACTTTCCAATGTTTCATATTTTGAAGGATAACCGGGAAATAGAAGCCCCGCAATTCAATAGTTTCAAAAACCAAATTTTCATTCCGGGTACGGATACCGGCACCCACGGCAGGATACCCCTTAAAAGATGTGGTATCGTGCCCCAATTGGCGCAGGAAACTGACATCTCCAAAAATAAAAGGAGCAAACCGGAAACCTAATAAAAGCCTTCTATTATAGAAATCGGACTCGATCCGCAGGGTGGCTCTTTCATCGGCGGGATATTGGATGTTGGGGAAATAGGGAAGGCCAAACTCGCTGCGCAGGAACAAAGGATCGTTGTACCGGTAATTAAACTGCCGGGTGTATGAAAAGTTCAGGAAGTTCCGGTTCATCCAACTCCTTCCCCAATCATTAAGCCGGGTAAAATGGTCTAACGAAAACAACAGGTTCACATCCTCCATCCGGCCTCCCCGGTGAAATCCGCCGAGTCTGAATTTAATATTGCTATAATATAACCTCTTTGAAAAACGGGCCAGTTCCAGTTCCAACCCATAATATGGGGTACGCCTGTTTTCCACATTAGCCCATCCGGCTACAATTCCCGCACTTATACCCACCGGCACATCTTCATTCCGTCCGAAAGTGTATAAGTAGTTAGTACGGTAATAGTTCTGACGGTAAAGGGTATACGAGAATAAGGCTCCATTCCGGTTGGTGAACAGGTAATAAAAACTGGTATCATATTTCCTGGGTATCTCACTAAACCGGTAATAAAAAATCCGGCCCGACACAAAATGACGCAATCTTTTTTCGGAATCTCTCCCTTTCTTCTGCTTATAACCAAAATTGTACCCGGCCCATAAATCTACCGTATGATAGCGGTATTGGTAATCGCTGCTGTAAAGCGAATCGGTGAAATATGCGTTTTGGGTAAGGTGGAGCGACAAATCCAGGCCTGCCGTCCATTGTGTGTACCGGTTAATGAAGGGTTTCTCCAGGTTGGTGGTATATAAATTCTCCTGCAAACTCCCCGATTGCAAGGCGGCATTAAAATTTTCATACTGCCCATACCAATTTAAAAAACTCCCTCCTACATTATAAAACTTAAACCCCGCTCCTACCCCGGCATTAGGGCTTCGGTTCTTATCCAACAGGCCGGAAGATGAAATCTCATTTCCAGTTCCCAGAAAATTCTCCTCCCTGAGTTCGGCCCTGGCTCTTTTTGTGTTAATGCTAAATCTCCCGCCGATTGAAAATACATCGCGGGTAAAAACAATAACATCAATGGTATCTGCAGTTCCCTCCACCGGTTCAACCTGTATTCGTGCATCCCGTAAGAAAGGCAGGTTTCGCAAAAACACTTCATTATCTGAAACCAACAGGGGGAGGAATTTATCTCCAGCCTTAAAAAATAAATTTTTGCGAATTACTTTTACCCGTGTATCGCTATGGAAACGGTTAGCCAGAATAACCCATTTGCTGTTCCGCTTCAATACGGTATCATCCAAATTCCGATTGAAGCCAAGTGGAAAAACCTCCACACTCCGGATTATTTTGTTGGCAAAGGGTAAAAAGGGATTGGATAATTTTTCTGTTTCTTCGGATGGGGTACGGGAAACTGATTTCCACAATTTTCCCAACAATCCCTTTTGTTTCTTCAAAAAAAGGGTATCCTGATTTTCATTTTCCACCTGGGCAAAACAAGCCATAGTGCCATGGAAAAAAAATATGAACAGGATTACACACCTCATCATCCTCAAAGCGACAACATTCGTTTAATAATTCCAAATTTAACAGGCCGGCATTTTGGAGTATTTCCCCCCTACCCGTTTTCTTTTCTCATAGCTGCTTCCTTCATTAAGTCGGCATCTTCCAGGCCAAAATACATTTCGATTAATCCATTCAACAGGTAAATTACGGGCGTAAAAACAATAGCCATTAAAAAGCGGAAAATATAATTTCCGGTACCTGCTATTAGCCATTGCTTCCATGTCCAGGCATTGCCCAGGTCTCCCTGGATGTGTTTCCCAAGATAAAAGGCAATGAACAACATCACAAACGTATCGATCAGTTGTGATACGAGCGTAGAACCGGTTGACCTTAACCAAAGTTTGTTGTTGCCGGTTTTTCGCCTGACCTTTCGAAATATCCAAATATCTGTCATCTGGCTTACATAAAACGCTGCCAGGGTGCCTACCATAACCCAGGTTCCCTGTCCGAAAATGCCACGGAAAGCATTATTTGATTCGTTCATGCCGGTTCCCAGGTTAAAAAGTTGAGAAGGAGCAAGCAAAATGGCGCTGTTTACAACAAAAAAGGAATAACCTGTAAGCGCAAGGGTAAGGTAGGTTAGGAATTTCACTCCTTTTGCACCATAGTATTCATTTATAATATCCGTAAAAACAAAAATGACCGGGTAAACCAAAACGGCCGCACTAAGTTGAAAACTGAAGCTCTCGCCAAATAGGGGGATATCCATGGGTTGCAGGCCAAAACTATCTTCAAAAGAAAAAATCTTGACTCCAATAAACTGTGCAATTATTGCATTCGCAATAAAGAATCCTCCCAGGATAAAAAACAACCTGGCGCTTTTATTGCGAAAAATGCTATGCATCATGGCTATAAGTTAAGGAAAAAAAAGTAGTAAACCTGCAAAGGGAAAATAAGCAGGTTGAACCATCGGATTTTCGGGGATACGGCCTGCACAAAAGGCCGTCGGAAAAATACCCCGGCCAGAACAAAAAAAACCACATTTAAAAAAATAGCGCCATACCCCAAAATCACAAGGGTGGCTTCCAGGGGTTGATACGGAATGGCTCCGTTCAAGTTGCCCTGCGCTCTTTGTTGAATTTCTACCAGTCGCAAAATCGCTGTGGCTAAAAAACACAGGTTACAGATAAAAACCAGTTTAGAGAAAACACGCATATTATTATCTTGATTTACCGGAAAGCATAGGTACAAAAGAAAATTGTTCAAAGGCTTCTTCCTTTAGCGCCCCCTCTTCATTCTTCCATATCCGCAACATGCGCTGCCCCCCCTCTTCATCTAAAGGAAGCACCATGCATCCTCCCGGTTTTAATTGTTCAATAAGTTTTGGAGGAACAAACGGAGCGGCAGCGGTAATAATGATTTTATCAAAGGGGGCAAAAGTAGGCAGGCCTTCAAAGCCATCTCCGAAGAAATACTTAATAGTAGGGTATCTTTTCCGAAGCACAAATTTCTTTCCCAAATCAAACAAACCTTTTTGCCTTTCGATAGTAAATACCCTTGCTCCCATTTCAGCTAAGATCATGGCCTGGTACATACTTCCGGTTCCAATTTCCAAAACCTTTTCGTTGGGTTTAATTTGCAGTAACTGAGATTGGTAAGCTACCGTATAGGGTTGCGAAATCGTTTGTCCTTCTGCAATGGGAAATGCCCTGTCTTCATAGGCAATATTATCCAGAGCGGTGTCCAGGAAAAAATGCCGGGGAAGGTTCATCAGGGCATTCAATACGAGTTCATCACTAATCCCCTTATTCTTAATAGAATCGATCAGCTTCTTCCGGAGCCCTTTGTGGCGGTAACTATCTTCAAATTTCCTCATATCCGGTGCAATATAAAAAATGCCGGCGCAAGGCCGGCACAAACAAAAACATTTTGTTGTCTCCATTTTAAGAGCCAAACTAAATCGCCGAAATTAATCTAACCCCAGTTCCCGAATGATTCTTTCAATTTTAGCATCCAATATTTTTTCAGTTGCATCAAAATTTTCGGCTTTATCCAATTTTGTGTTCACACTGAAATAATACTTTATTTTAGGTTCGGTGCCGCTGGGCCTTGCCGAAACTTTACTGCCATCTTCCATCAGGTATTGCAATACATTGCTTTTGGGGATATCAATTTTCCAGGTTTCGCCTGTATCCAGATTTTTACCAACCTGCAGTTCATAATCCAGCAGTTCTTTCACCTTTACGCCATCAATGGTTTTGGGCGGGTTATTCCGGCTATTCTCCATCATCTTTGCAATTTCTGCCGCACCATTCATTCCTTTCTTTGTGATGCTTACCAGGTGTTCCTTATAAAACCCGTACTCAACATATAAATCGATCAGTTTTTCAAATAGGCTGCGTCCCTTTTCCCTTTCATAAGCGGCCATTTCACAAAGAATACAAACTGCGCTCACCGCATCTTTGTCCCGGATTTGATCGCCAATCATAAGCCCAAAACTTTCCTCGCCTCCGATGATGTATTTTTCCTTTCCTTCTTTCGCTTTAATTAAGGACGATATCCACTTAAACCCGGTAAGCACATTATAACAATGCACTCCCTTTGCCTTTGCAATCACATCTATCATATCCGTAGTAACAATGGTTTTGATCACCATATCGTTGGGCTGTGCAATTCCTTTTTCTTTTCGTGCTTCCATCATATAGTTAAATGCAAGCATTGCCGTTTGATTCCCGTTCATGAGAACCCACTCTCCTTTATGGTTCTTAACTCCAATGGCAATCCGGTCTGCATCGGGGTCTGTACCGGCCAGGATATCAGCATTCATTTGTTCTGCTTCGGCCAGGCCAATGCTCATGGTTTCTCTTTCCTCGGGGTTGGGATATTTTACGGTAGGGAAATTTCCATCCGGTTTTGCCTGTTCGGCCACAATATGTACATTTTCAAATCCATACCGTTTCAACGCATCAGGCACCAGCATAATCCCTGTGCCGTGGATCGGAGTGTACACAATCTTCATATCCTTTTGCTTCTTACAAACATCCGGATAAATACTCAGCCCCTGCACCATATCCAAATAGGCTTTATCCATTTCGGCACCAATGAGGGTAATTAAATGATCCCCTCCGTTCCATTTAACATCATCTACCGACGCAATTTTTTCCACTTCCTTAATGGTATTCTTATCGTGTGGCGAAACCATTTGAGCCCCATCATCCCAATACGCTTTATAACCATTGTATTCCTTCGGGTTATGGCTGGCGGTACAAACAACACCGCCTTTGCAACCCAGGTGCCGTATGGCAAAACTTAGTTCGGGGGTGGGCCTCAGCGATTCAAAAAGAAAAACTTTGATCCCGTTGGCTGCAAAAACATGCGCTGTAATTTCAGCAAAACTGCGGCTGTTATTCCGGCTGTCGTGGCCAATTGCCACACTAATATCCGAACCCCAAACCTGTTTCAGATAATTTGCATAACCCTGAGTGGCCATACCTACCGTGTATTTATTCATCCGGTTGGTACCCACACCCATTATACCACGCAAGCCACCGGTACCAAATTCCAGGTCCTTGTAAAATGCTTCCACCAAATCTTCCGGGTTATCCTTTTGCATTTTCCGGATCTCTTCCTTTGTGGCTTCATCATAATTTCCATTCAGCCAAACTGCTACTTTCTTTTGAATTTTTTCGTCCATAATTTTAAAATTAACAGCGCCAAAATTAATCCATTATGACCATTAATGTGGTTTGCCGTTATTTTTGTTTAATGAAATCAGCTGTTGGCTATAGCCCGGCATCATTGGCGTCGCACTCTTGTACCTGGGTAACACTACTCGGCTCAATTTTGTTTTCTTTATTACCGGTTTCTGTATTTTGTCAGCCACATCCCGACAGTACCATTTCCAGTCCATCCAATTATATCAGCAATAAAAATTTCAATTATTCTTATCATAAGAAAAAAGTGACTGCTGTGGCCTTAGCAAACATAGCAGGTTATGGCGGTGCGATGGTGGGCTTATATGCTGCATGGTACAAAAATTATCCGCAAACAAAAATGCATGCATTCAACGATATTAAGGAATGGATGCAGATTGATAAAATAGGTCATGCCTATAGTGCTTATGCCGAAAGCAAAGCCAGCATGGAGTTATGGCGCTGGACGGGTATCTCCCGTAAAAAGCAAATCTGGATTGGAGGGCTAAGTGGCGCATTTTATCAAACCGTAATTGAAATTTTGGATGGATTCAGTGCCGAATGGGGATGGAGCTGGCCCGATTTTGGGGCAAACCTCATTGGAAGCTCCCTGCTTATTTCACAGGAGCTTGCCTGGAACGATCAGCGAATCCAGTTTAAATGGTCGTTTCACAATAAATCTTACAACGACCCCATGCTGAATAAACGGAGCGATGTTTTGTTTGGCACCGGAGTGCAACGTTTCCTTAAAGATTACAATGGCCAATCCTATTGGCTTAGCACGGCGCCCGCTTCATGGATTCCAAACTGCAAGCTTCCACCCTGGTTACAAATTTCTATTGGCACCGGCGCCGATGGCATGTTTGGCGGTTATGAAAATATTGGGAAGAATCCGGATGGAAGTATCAACTTCTCCCGGCCCGACATAAAACGATACAGACAATGGTATCTCGCGCCGGACATCGACCTAACGAAGATACCTACCCGAAGGAAAGGAATAAAAACCTTACTGAATATTATTAATATCATAAAATTTCCCACCCCCGGTTTGGAACTGTCTAATGGGAAACTGCATTGGCGCTGGCTGATTTTTTAATTATTGAAGGTAGGCTCCCATCACGTCTCCGTTTTCCACCACCACTACAATATTTTGGTTGCTGGTGGTAGAAATGGAGAGGCCCACATAATCAACCGAAACGGGAAAGCGCTTATGGGTACGTTCTACCAGGGCCAGGGTTTCAATCTTTGCCGGTTTAATATCCAGCAGGGGTTTCAAAGCATATAACATCGTGCGGCCGCTATTGGCCACATCATCCACCAAAATAAGGATCCCGCTTTCACTTCCCGGGTTCCCGCTTAATTGAACCTCACCGGGGTCCTTCTTATTCAGGCTAAGTTCAATCAGGTGGGTAGTAATATTTGCCAATGCAAGCTGGGATGCCAGTTGCCGAGCAATATGAATTCCATTTTCCTTAATGCCTACGAGGGTTACTGCCCTCACACCGGCATTTCGTTCTGCTATCTCCAACGCCATTCGCCGCAATTTCCTTCCGGCTGTTTCCTTATCGAGGATTCTGTTCATAAAAGCCTTATACGCAATATTAACTATTAAATCCGTTAACTTAGCCACGAATTAACGCCTCGTATGCAATATTTCCAACAGGCTGCTTTTGTACTGATTGCTGCATTTGCTATTTGGTTGTTCAGCAAAAACATCCTCCAAATACGCCGAAACATTCTCCTGGGAAGGGAAGAAGACCTTACCGACAACCCGCGAGCCAGGTGGAAGCAGGTCCTCTTATTGGCATTTGGGCAGAAAAAAATGTTTCGAAATCCTCTGGTAGCCGTATTGCACTTTGTAGTTTATGCCGGCTTCATCATAATCAATCTGGAGGTGATGGAAATTGCCCTCGATGGGATATTGGGTACACACCGGCTTTTTTCAAATTTTATGGGAGGTGCGTATGCGGTCTTTATCAATTTCTTTGAAATCCTGGCCGTTCTGGTAACTGCATTTTGTGCCATCTTCCTGTTACGCCGAAATGTGGTAAAAGTGAAGCGGCTTGCCCAGGCAGAATTAAACGGATGGCCCAAGAGTGATGCAAACTACATTCTCATCACCGAAATCATTTTAATGTGTCTTTTCCTCACCATGAATGCGGCGGACCGGGCGCTTCAACTCCAGGTTCCGCAGTACGGGCATTATAAGGATGTGGGAGCATTTTTAATTTCGGGGCCCTTATCCGAATCCTTTAAAAATCTTTCACCGGCCACCCTGGCAGGTATTGAGCGCAGTTGCTGGTGGCTGCACATCATCGGAATTTTTGCTTTTCTCAATTACCTTCCCTACAGTAAGCACCTCCATATCCTATTTGCCTTTCCTAATGCATACTATGCCCGCTTATTCCCGAAAGGAGAAATTAAAAATATGCCGCGGGTTCAGGATGAAGTTAAATACATGATGCAGCCTGAGCTGGCCCCTACCGGCGAGCAACCGGTGGTTAAATTTGGCGCTAAGGATGTGCCCGACCTTTCCTGGAAAAGCCTCCTTGATGCATATAGCTGTACCGAATGCGGAAGGTGTACCGCGGCCTGCCCGGCCAACCTAACCGGGAAATTGCTTAGTCCTCGAAAAATTATGATGGCCACGCGCGACCGGGCAGAAGAAATAGGACGTAACCTGAATGCCGGAAAAGAAGCCGGTGCAGACGGGAAGTCTTTATTACACGATTATATTACAGCCGAAGAGCTGAGAGCCTGCACCACCTGCAATGCCTGTGTGGAAGAATGCCCGGTAAGTATCAACCCGCTCGACATCATTATAGAATTACGCCGCAGCCTCATCATGGAAGAAAGCAATGCACCGGCAGAGTGGAATGCCATGTTTGGCAATATTGAGAATAATTTTGCGCCGTGGAAACTCAGCCCGGATGATCGCGACAAATGGGCTACGGAGATGGAAAGTTAACCTGATTGTGCCTTTTCCTGCTCGTGCGTAAACTTTTGAATCGAATCCTTTTTCATCAGAATTTTTATGAACAACAGGAGGGCCGTAATGGCAAAAATCCCCCCAATTATCCAGTTCAGGTACGCTTCACTGTTAGCTATCTTGTGCACTGCCCATTTTCCACCAAAAATAAACACACAATTCCCTGCCAGGGTGCCTAAACCTATCCCGATTATATAGGTATTATACTGCCCCGCCGTTGGTTCCAGAATCTTTTTAGTAAAAAGTACGGCACTCCATCCAAACCAAAATGGAATTTGAACCGGGTTGAGGGCACACATAATTACCCCCAGCAGGAAGCGGTTAAGATTGTTATTAAGGAAAGCATTCTTTGCCTGGGGATTGCTGTTGGCGGCAGCAATAAAACTACCCACGGCCAGGGCTACGATGATGCCGAGGGTGATCCATTCCATCATCTTCATCAACTTCGCCTGTTTACGAACCCAATCAATCCCAACCAGAGATACCCGCACATAAATCATTTCTACCAGTAGCGATCCGAAAGAAAATAACAGGGCATTCCAGATACTTTCCTGGATACCAATCTGCATGGCGGCTACATTAAGGGTACCCAGGGGTAAAGACCCCAGAAAGCTAATCAGCATACCCCAAAAAAATACCCTGGCGAGTTTGAGCATGCCCAAAGATAATGGCTCAGCGAATTGTGTTGTTAACAGCGGGGAAGAAAGATAGAAAAGCTAAAAAATTATTCCGTTTATAAATATCAGGAATTGAATGAAGAAAATAAATATCCAACAAGAGGGAGGCCACTTCGATAAGGTGCCATACATTTAGGGAATCTGTTTGTCAATTTCTTTCATCCTTGCCGTGCGTTGGTTTGCCGAATTTAAAAATTCCCTCCCTTTCCAATAGGGCCAGGGCTGAATATGACGATGCTGGCGATTAAACTTCGAAATTTCATAAAGGGCTTTCCAGTGCTTTAAAATTTCTTTATACGCCCCTAATAAAGTATAGCCTGTATCGTAAAAATGATTGGGTTCGGCGCCACAACCATTGAACTCAATAATCTGAAAATTCTTTCCCTGTTTGAGGTCATCCACGTTGTTGCACAAAATATCGTAACGACCATAAAAAAAATCATCTACCTGCAGGCTAATCTTATCAAAAACGGCAACCAGCTTATCATCGATCTGGTCTTTTAAATCAAAAAAACGGGCACCCCGGTTATGGTTAGCTGCAAAACTCAACGGATAGGACTCTCCGGCCGAAAGCACGCTGTTCCATTTTTCGGAATGTTTAAGCTTTAGTTCTCCAATTCTCTTGGATGCCTTGGGGTGATGTTCAATTAACCGGCAGAGCGTACTGCTTCCATCGCCCACAACATGCATGGGAACCTTATGTAGGAACCCGGTAATGATGCCATTGCTATTGTTGGGATAGCGTATATAAAATACACTAACCTCCATAGGATACTTAATCAAATCCTGGATGATATAAACATCCGGAACCAGTTTATGATAAAGAAGTAGTTGTTTCGGCTGATCAATTTTACGGAATAAGATTCCCTGCCCTCCGTTATCCGGTTTCACCACGAATGGATATTGGATTCCCGAATTCCGAAGTAAATCCAAAAGGCTGGTTTCGGGCATCCCGGGGTTTACATAAATCGTATTAGGGTAAAGCCCTTCCGGAAGCAGGTTATACATCTCCTGCTTGGGTTCACCTTCCATGCCTCCAAAAGTAATTTTGGGATTACTGGGGGTAAAAAACCAAACAGCCCGTGAGCGCAACATATACATCACCCAAAAGGGAACCAGGGGTGCATACAAAAGTTTAAATGGCCAGGCCTCCCAATTGGTGATTTTCCTCAACAAACTGTTTATCATGATAATTGAGGCACAAATTTAGTATCTGCCATGGGATTAGGTTAATCAAATTCTTACTTACTTTGTCCAAAACTGAACGAAATGCATGTACCAACAATGGCCGAGATGGCAATGAAGGGGGAGGAACCGGAGATTCTTTTTTGGGTTGGGTGTGCCGGGAGTTTCGACCAACGCGCCCAAAAAATCACCAAAGCATTTGTTACTATATTAAATCATATAGGGATCCGGTTTGCAATCCTGGGAAAAGAAGAAATGTGCAATGGGGACCCGGCCCGCAGGGCGGGAAATGAATTTTTGTTTCAAATGATGGCCTATCAGAATATTCAAATCCTGAATGGCTATAATATAAAAAAGATGGTAACCACCTGCCCCCATTGTTTTAATATTTTCAAAAATGAATATCCCAAACTGGGCGGAAATTATGAGATTGTACACCATGCTACCTTTTTGCAGGAGCTCATAGACCAGGGAAAAGTAAAAATTGAAGGGGGTGGAGCGTTTAAGGGGAAGCGAATTACTTTCCATGACTCTTGTTACCTGGGCCGGGCAAACGGTATTTATGAAGCCCCAAGAGCGGTATTGGAAGCCCTCGATTCGGAACTGGTGGAGATGAAGCGGTGTGGAAGTAAGGGGATGTGTTGCGGAGCCGGAGGTGCCCAAATGTTTAAAGAAGAAGAAAAAGGAACCAACCGGATTAATTTTGAAAGGAGCGATGAAGCGATTTCAACCGGGGCAACTATAATTGCCAGTTCCTGTCCTTATTGCAACACCATGCTTACCGATGGCGTGAAAAACAGAGAAAAGGAAAATGAAGTAGCCGTATTGGATATCGCGGAAATTATTGCTGCCTCCATTAAAAAAACACCAGATCATGAATCTTAATTTTGAAGACCACCTACCAGCCGATTTTGCCGGCACCTCGCGGGTCTGGATTTACCAGTCGAGCCGGTTATTCCAACTTTCCGAAGTGTTTGAACTGGAGGAAATGATGAATCACTTTATTTCTTCCTGGAACAGCCATGGTGATCCGGTAAAAGGATATGCGAATCTTTTTTTCGGACAGTTTATTGTATTAATGGCCGATGAAACCCAAACAGGGCTGGGCGGTTGCAGTACCGACAGTTCCATAAGGCTTATAAAAGACGTAGAGAAAAAATTTGGGGTAGAGTTGCTAAACCGGCAGATGTTGGCGTTCCTAATAAAAGACAAAGTGCAACTGGTGCCCATGGCCCAGTTAAAGTATGCTATGGACAATGGTTTTATTAATGAGGATACGCTATATTTTGACAATTCGGTTTTAACCAAGGAAGCCATGCTTACCCGTTGGATTACTCCGGCAGGGAAAAGCTGGCTTGCTCAAAGGTTTTCAGTAAAGTAAAAAGAAGCGGGTTTTTAATTTCCTGGGGAATATGGGATTCGGCCCTAAAGAAAAATCGGTTTAACTGAATTTTCATTCGCGGAAAATTCGGATTTACGTTTTTTCACATCTTATTTTTGCCCCCGGGGAGGGGGCCGCAAAGTGCCTGATTTTTTCAAGGTTTTTATCATCGTGTATTTTCTCAGCTTCCCAAAAAATGCACAATCCTCATTCTTACAAGTGGAGTGCGGTAACTCATTCAAACATCCGTAGTTAAGGGCATTCCAATCTTACATTCACGAGACGGAGAAAAATTCATCCTGGCTGAAATTTCATTAATTAGAAAAGGAAGATTTTTTGTTTTAGCCCATTATTTTTGCCCCCGGGGAGGGGGCCGCAAAGTGCAAAAATTTTTCATCCAATTCCGAGCAAAACAAAATTTACCGGATGGCCCTCATTTTAGCCCATGTCTCTATTTTTTATTCCACTTTTTAATTGGCTTGTCAATTGAAAAAATACGAATGGAACATAGGTTCAATTACCCTAAATTTTAAGCCCATTTCTTTGTGCGGAGGGCTGGGTTGCAGCCTACCCCAATTCTTTTTAAGCTTAAATCATAAGTTCATCATTCCAACCTTACCCCGGAAATTGGCGAGCCCGGTATATATAGCCATTGCGCCTATCCATATTTACCATTTATCTGGGATGCTCATCCCGGCCTTTGCGACATAGATTTGAATCATTCCCATACATGCTATCTAATTTTAATGGCTTCGCACCAAACCGAAATGATTTTGAATTAATAGCTCCGTATTACAGCCGCCCCATCCCTTCCTTATCGTTTAGGAGTGAATTATAAAATTTCAAAAAGTTAAGCTTTCTGCCACTATGTCACAATTGGTTATCTTTGTCGCCCAACAAATAAAATGGAATTTCTTTATATAGATAAGACGCACGATGAAGCCAGGCAGGGGGAAGTGTACCAATCTCAAACGGCCTCTCTCCAGGAAAATGGTAAGCTGTTTTTCATTGAAAGTTATGGTTGTGCCATGAATTTTTCGGATAGCGAAGTAATTGCTTCTATTCTTCAAAATGAAGGCTTTAGCGCTACCTCCGATGAAACGCTGGCAGACCTGATTCTCATCAATACCTGCTCGGTAAGGGAAAAAGCAGAACAGACTGTTCGCCGCAGGTTATCGCAGTTTAATAAAATAAAAAAGAACCGGCCCGGGATGCTGATTGGGGTCCTTGGCTGTATGGCTGAACGCCTGAAATCGGCATTCCTCGAAGAAGAGAAACTGGTTGATATAGTGGTAGGGCCGGATGCATACCGAAGCCTCCCCGGGTTAATTTCCGATGCTTCCACCGGGCAGAAAGCAGTGAATGTACTCCTGAGCCGCGACGAGACCTATGCGGATATTTCACCGGTTCGATTAAACAGTAACGGGGTTACTGCCTTCGTCAGCATTACACGGGGTTGTAATAATATGTGTTCTTTTTGTGTCGTTCCTTTTACACGCGGCCGCGAAAGAAGCAGAAATGCTTTTAGTATTATACAAGAATGTGAAACCCTGTTTAAGCAGGGCTACCGAGAAGTTACCCTGCTTGGTCAAAATGTGGACAGTTACCAATGGGTGGATGAAGAGAATAAGGAAACGGTAAGCTTTGCCCAACTCTTAGTAATGGTGGCAAAGATTTCACCTTTGCTTCGGGTGCGCTTTTCTACTTCCCATCCAAAAGATATAACGGATGAGGTTTTATTTGCCATCCGACAGTACGAAAACATCTGCAACTATATCCACCTACCGGTTCAGAGTGGGAATAGCCGGGTACTTCAAATGATGAACCGTACCTATAGCCGTGAATGGTATTTAAAAAAAGTGGATCGCATCAGAGAACTAATTCCCGATTGCGGTTTATCCACTGATATGATTGCCGGATTTTGTACCGAAACCGAAGAAGAACACCAGGATTCGCTTAGCCTGATGGAATATTGCAGGTACGACCTCGCCTATTTATATTTTTATTCCGAAAGACCCGGAACTCTTGCTGCACGCAGGTTCGCAGATGATGTGCCGGTAGAAATAAAAAAACGCAGGTTGCAGGAGTTGGTGGACCTTCATCGCATCCATTCCCTGGAAAGCATGCAACGCGATGTGGGAAAAACGTTTAAGGTATTGGTAGAAGGATATTCTAAAAGAAGCGAAAACGAATTATTTGGAAGAAATGATCAAAACAAAGGGATTGTTTTCCCAAAAGAAAATTATAAGAAAGGCGATTATGTAATGGTTCAGGTTCTGGATTGCACGGCAGGCACTTTAATTGGAGTGGCAATTCCCGACTATTACAATTCCTAAGCAAAGCGATTAAAATGGATTTACAGGCACTCAAAAACAGATTTGGCATCATAGGCAACTCTCCCTCGCTCAACCATGCCCTGAACGTAGCGGCACAGGTAGCCAATACCGACCTTAGTGTATTGATTACTGGCGAAAGCGGGGTAGGTAAAGAAGTATTTTCGCAAGTTATTCACTCCCTATCGGCACGGAAACACAATCCGTTTATTGCCGTTAACTGTGGCGCTATTCCGGAGGGAACGATAGATTCCGAATTGTTTGGTCACGAAAAAGGTTCCTTCACCGGAGCGGTAGATGGGAGAAAAGGGTATTTCGAAACGGTAAACGGAGGCACTATCTTCCTGGATGAAATAGGAGAAATGCCCCTTGGCACCCAGGCCCGACTGTTACGCGTACTCGAAACAGGAGAATACATCCGGGTAGGTAGCAGTAAAGTTCAGAAAACAGATGTAAGAGTGGTGGCGGCTTCAAATAAAGAATTGCTGGATTATACCCAAAAAGGCAGGTTTCGGGAAGACCTGTATTACAGGCTGAATACAGTGCCAATCCGGGTTCCTGCATTGCGCGAAAGGAAGGAAGATATCTATCTGTTATTTCGAAAATTTGCCACCGACTTTGCAGATAAATATAAAACCACTTCGGTTCAACTAACCGAAGATGCCCAGAACCTGTTAATTAATTATTCTTTTCCCGGGAATGTAAGGGAACTTAAAAATATTGCGGAGCAGATTTCGGTTTTAAGCCCTACCAAATCAGTTACCGCCGGTCAACTCCAGGTATTTCTCCCAGACCACAACCATTCCCGCTTGCCCGTACTGGTGGGTGGCAATGGGAATGTCAGCCAGGCTGAATTTGCCAATGAAAGAGAAATTCTTTACAAACTTTTTTTCGACATGAAAAAAGATGTGAATGAATTAAAGAAAATGTTTTTCGACCTTCTACAAAATCCGGCAACGGCAAATAACCAAGCTTTTGCAAACCTTAATGCAGATTTTCATGAACTTCCGATTACACCCGTTTCGGCAAACATGCCTAAATCGCAACCGGTAATTATTCATCCCCAACAACCCGATGGGAATATCCAGGCACATGAAACAATAGAGGAATCACTTAGCATCATGGATAAAGAAAAAGAGCTCATAATTAAAGCATTAAAGAAACATCGCGGAAAAAGGCGGGATGCCGCATTCGACCTGGGTATTAGTGAACGCACACTATACCGGAAATTGAAAGAATACGATATCGAAAATTTATAAACCCGGTAATGAGAAAATTAAACCTGATTGGGATAACTTTTTCGGGCTTGTTGGCCATCCTGATATTTTCCTTTGCAACCTGCAAATATTCGTTTAATGATGTAGGCTCCATCCCGGCAGAAGTGAAAACATTCAGGGTAAATTATTTCGAAAACAAAGCCCAATATGTGAACAGCTACCTTAGTCCCAATATCACCGAAAAACTAAAACAAAAGATCATTGGCACCACCCGTTTAAAACAAACAAACAGCGATGATGCGCATTACGACATCAGCGGATACGTTTCCCAGTATTATGCTACCACTATTGCCGTATCGGGAAATAATGCCAGCGGCAACAGGCTTACCGTTGGGGTTCATCTTAAATTCAGAAATACACTCGATGAAAAGAAGAATTTCGAAACCGAAGTTTCCAGCACTTTCGATTTTCCCGCTTCACAAACCTTGAATGAGGTTGAATCTACGCTTAATCCGGAAATTGTTCGAAATATGGTGGATCAGATTTTTAATAAAATATTCTCCAACTGGTAATTTACCTAACTTTCAACCAGAATGGATAGCAGCACTTTGTTTCAAAAAATATTTGGCTTACACCTGGATGGCCTTGAAGCCCGCGAAAAACTTCGGGATGTGAAGAAATCATATCCGTACTTTTTAGCCCCTTATCTTTTCGATTTTCATCCGCAATTCAGAAATAGTGAACTCCCGGTTAATCCCCTCTTCTCCCCTTCTCCCATTGGTTTGCATTATGCATTTAAGGAGGAAGGAAATTCGATTTCGGATTTTAACTTAACCACCCTGCCGCCTCAATCTTCAACCCATTCCATCCAAAATAAGGAAGAAGAACCAGGTAAATCAATGCCGGTTATCCCAAATTCCGATAAGGAACAAAGCATACCCGCATCCAATTTGGAAAATCCGGATTTAAAAAAAGAGCAATCCCAATCGCTTCCAGCTCCCCTTACCCAACCCAATGAAAAGGAGGAATTACTTTTTGAACCCCTTCATACCACAGATTACTTTGCCAGCCAGGGCATCCGGCTTTCCGATGAACCCAAATCGGAAGACCGCCTGGGAACGCAACTCCGGAGTTTCACCCAATGGTTGAAAACCATGAAAAAACTACCGGGAAATCCCACAAAACCGGGTTTGATGCTGGATACCCCGTATGATAAACAAGTGGAAAACCTGGCAGAAAAAAGCAACGAGGAGGAAGAGGTAATCACCGAATCGATGGCCGAAGCCTGCCTAAGCCAGGGAAAAAAGCTGAAGGCCATTGAAATTTATCAAAAATTAAGTTTGCAGAATCCTTCCAAAAGCGCTTACTTTGCAGCCAAAATTGCCGGATTGTCTCCCGGGACAGAACTGGCTTAAATGATTTAAAATGTTAGTATTATTCGGAATTTTAATTATCCTTACCTCGGTTATTTTAGGATTGATTGTTTTGATCCAGAACCCCAAAGGGGGTGGATTATCAGGGACTTTCGGCGGATTTGGAAACCAACTCATGGGGGTTAAACAAACTACGGATGCCCTTGAAAAAGGAACCTGGATTTTTGCCGGAGTAATGGGGGTATTATGTATCCTTTCTACCGTTTTCATTCCAAAGAATACCGATTCAAGGGGCGGAGACGACTTGTTGCAAAATATCTCAACCAAAGGTACAAACCCAACACCTGCTCCTACCCCGGCTAATACCGTTCCGCTTCCTGCGGATAGTAATACGAAATAACTTATTTAAACGTAATGAATAACCTCGCTGAACAGGCGGGGTTTTTCTTTTAATTTGCTCCAAAATCCGTAAATGAAAAAAGGCCTTTTTATACTTCTTTTCCTGATTGCCCTGGTTGGTGCCTATTCGGCATGGCAGGTCTTTGGCCCTACTATCCACCCCACCCAATCGGGTTTCTTTTATATTAAAACCGGGGAGAACTTTCAACAGGTTAGTGCCCATTTGAAAGAACAACACATCATTAATTCTTCCTTCTTTTTTAATCAAATTTCAAAAAGGGCAGGCTACCCGGAGCAAATAAAACCGGGAAAATATGCCATTAATAAAAGAATGAACCTGTATAGCCTGGTAAAAATGCTAAAAGCAGGCAGGCAGGAACCCGTTAGGCTGGTGATTACCAAACTGCGAACCAAAGAAGATCTTGCCGGAAAGTTGGGGAAATTATTTGAATCTGATTCTACCCGGTTTATAAATTTTTTATTAAACAATGATTCAATAGCCCGGTATCATCTTGATACGAATACGGTTATGACGATGATTATTCCCAATACTTATCTCTTTTGGTGGAACAGCTCGGTAGATAATATTTTCGACCGGCTCCACCGGCAACACGATCTCTTTTGGGAAGGAAGCCGAAGTGAAAAAGCTGCTTCGGAAGGGTTATCTCCGGAGCAGGTTTACACCCTGGCATCCATCGTAGAAGAAGAAACTAATAAAGCGGAAGATAAAGGCCTCATTGCAAGCGTGTATATGAACCGGATTAAAAAAGGGATGAGATTAGAGGCTGATCCTACGGTGAAGTATGCCATGCGCGATTTTGGGCTGAAACGGATCCGTCACGGGCATCTCGATTATCCCTCGCCTTATAATACCTATAGAAATTCAGGGCTACCCCCCGGACCCATTTGCACCCCTTCAATCAATACCCTGGATGCGGTTTTGGAAGCACCTAAAACAGATTACCTTTTTTTTGTAGCAAAGCCCAGCCTCGATGGTTATTCAAATTTCACATCCAGCTACACAGAGCATTTGAAATTTGCCAAGGCTTATCAAAAAGCGCTTGATAGTATTATTATTGCCCGGACTCAAAACGGCACCCCGCAAAATTGATTAAACTCACCCGAATCATATTAACCAGGGGGCCTTTAGGTTATTTGCTTCAGAAGAGCAAGCGACTTTATTTACCCGGGTTTGAAGGAGTGCCCTTATATGATGTATTGCGATTCCTCTACCGACAGTTGCGGACGTATGGTTTTTTTGAAAGAGCCGCAGCTATATCTTACAATTTCATCCTTTCTATTCCTCCTGCCCTATTGTTTATTTTTACCCTGATTCCCAATCTCCCTTTCCTTTCGAAACACAACATTCAGGTCCAATTGCATTCGCTGATATTTGATATTATCCCTTCGCCTGTTTACAATAAGGAGGTGATAAAATTTGTGGACTCATTTATTTATGAATCCCGCATTGGGTTACTTTCTTTCAGCCTTCTTTTTTCCCTGTTTTTTGCGTCCAGCGCGATGATGGGACTGATGCGTTCCTTCAATAAGAAATATGTGGGTTTTGTAAAACGAAAAGGAATTGTTCAAAGGTGGGAAGCGATTAAACTCACCATGCTCCTCTTTGGGCTGCTACTGGTTTATTTATTGCTGCTCATTTCGCAGGGGGCGCTGGTAAAAGTGTTTATTAAAAGTAGCGATTGGAGGGCCATTTTCGGTTATACCCGATGGGCGTTGATCATTCTCCTCCTTTTTTATGTTATCGGGTTCATAT
Organism: Bacteroidota bacterium; assembly: GCA_018266615.1. Classification (GTDB taxonomy): domain Bacteria; phylum Bacteroidota; class Bacteroidia; order Chitinophagales; family Chitinophagaceae; genus Ferruginibacter. The sequence goes on along the minus strand of JAFEAB010000016.1, from coordinate 13,060 downwards.
TCAGGTATGCTCCCGCTGTGGAAAAGCGATGGAAGATCAATTCTCCCGGCACCATCCTGGCTACCTCCCTCAGTATCCTGGCATCTCTTGGTTTTGCCATTTTTGTAGATAATTTTGGCAGGTACAATGTGCTTTACGGATCCATTGGAACCATCATGATGGTTATGGTACTGATTTATATCAATGCCCTGGCCCTGCTCATTGGCTTTGAATTAAATGTAAGCATTAAATCCCTGAAAATTATTTCGTCGCAACGGGAACTGGATGAAAAACAACAAGGAACAAAACCTTAATAATCCGGGGCTTTAAGAACTGAAAGATTGTGCCTTGCTTTTGGTGAATCTGTGGTTAACGGTTAATTTTGCGCATCTCAATCTAAATTCAATTTTTATGGCATACGATGTTATTGTTTTAGGAAGTGGTCCGGGGGGTTATCCGGCAGCTATCAGGGCTAGCCAGCTTGGAAAGAAAGTAGCAATTATCGAAAAAGAAAGCCTTGGGGGAATTTGCCTCAACTGGGGTTGTATTCCTACGAAAGCGCTATTAAAAAGTGCACAGGTTTTTGAATATGCAAAACATGCCGAAACGTATGGCATCAGCCTTAGTAACCCTTCCGCAAATTTTGAAAATGTAATTAAACGTAGCCGGGGTGTGGCCGATAAAATGAGTAAGGGGGTACAGTTCCTGATGAAGAAAAACAAGGTTGACGTAATCATGGGTTTTGGGAAACTGATTTCTCCTACCAGGATTGAAGTAACCGGCGCCGATAACAGCAAACAGGTTGTTGAAGCAAAGAATATAGTTATTGCAACCGGTGGCCGTGCCAGGCAATTACCTACTATGCCCATAGATGGAAAAAAGATTATTGGATACCGGGAGGCCATGTCGCTCCCCAAACAACCCAAATCGATGATTATTTGCGGAAGCGGCGCCATCGGATCTGAATTCGCTTATTTCTACCACAGCCTGGGAACAGAAGTTACGATGGTTGAATATATGCCCCGCCTTGTTCCGGTGGAAGATGAAGACATCAGTAAGGAATTGGAAAAGCAATTTAAAAAGCAGGGAATGAACATCTTAACCAGCAGCGAAGTAACAAAGGTTGATACTTCCGGTTTGGGTGTAAAAGCTACCATTAAAACGGCAGATGGAGAAAAAACGCTGGAAGCAGATATTTTGTTAAGCGCAGTGGGTGTAGTTGCTAATATAGAAAATATTGGTCTCGAACAATTAGGAATTAAAACAGAAAAGGGAAAAATAATCGTTGATCCATTTCAGCAAACCAATGTTCCCGGCGTATATGCCATTGGTGATTGCACCCCGGGGCAGGCACTGGCCCACGTTGCCTCCAAGGAGGGAATTAATGCAGCCGAGCACCTTAGCGGCCACAAGCCGGATGTAATTGATTATAATAATGTTCCGGGATGTACCTACTGCACTCCCGAAGTTGCCTCTGTAGGATATACCGAAAAAGCGGCTAAGGATGCCGGTTATGAAGTGAAAGTTGGAAAATTCCCCTTCATGGCAAGCGGAAAAGCAAGTGCCGCAGGAGCCACTGAAGGTTTTGTAAAAGTGATTTTTGACGCCAAATATGGCGAGTTCCTGGGGTGCCACATGATCGGCATGAACGTAACTGAAATGATTGCAGAAGTGGTGGTGGCAAGGAAACTGGAAACTACCAGCCACGAAATATTAAACGCCATCCATCCGCACCCAACCATGAGTGAGGCTGTAAAAGAAGCTACTGCCGTAGCTTACGGCGAGGCGATCGATATTTAACTGCCTGAATTTTAAATAATGAAACCCGGATATGAAATCCGGGTTTTTATTGCAAAAGAAAATCCAACTGATACCATTTATTTGGACCAGTATTGGGATGCAATGCTTATTAAAAAATGATACCCCCTATTGGGATTCGTTTGAAAGACTGGATTTATGAGGGTTCAAAGGAACCATTAATTCGATCTTATATCCCAATTTCTGAACGATGTTCATTACTTCCTCCGGTGAAATCCCATTGGAGTCCACGGTAAGAATCTTTTCCTTATTGGCCGTATCTACCTGCCAGGTGGAAATGCCCGTTTCCTTATCCAACTGAGGTTTAACCGCAGCAACACATCCGCTGCAATTGATGTTTGTCCGGAATTGAAACTTAGTATTTTTCATATCCTTATTTTTTTTGTTTGAACGAATAAATTTTAATTGAAAAAATAAAACAGGTAATCTCCTGCAAGATTAGCTTTAGTCTATCTTCCTCCATTTTAACCGCAGGCTGTTGCTCACTACACTAACACTACTCAAGGCCATGGCGGCTCCTGCTATCATTGGATTCAGCAGGAACCCGTTTACAGGATAAAGAATTCCTGCTGCAATGGGGATTCCAATCAGGTTATAAATAAATGCCCAGAAAAGGTTCTGCTTTATAGTAGCTACTGTTTGCTTCGATAATTTAATGGCCTGGGGAATTTTCTTTAAGTCGGAGGAAATAAGCGTCATTTTTGCCACATCCATAGCGATATCACTGCCCTTCCCCATGGCGATGCTCACATCAGCCGTGGCCAGCGCTGTACTGTCGTTAATTCCATCACCAACCATTGCCACAATCTTTCCCTGTTGCTGAAGGGATTTGATAAAGTCTGCCTTCTGATGGGGCAATACCTCAGCCTTTACGTGAGTTATTCCGGCTTGCCGCCCAATCTCCATTGCGGTGGTTTCATTATCGCCAGTTGCCATAATCACATCAATCCCCATTTTCTGCAATTGCCTTACCGCCTCCGGCGATGATGCTTTAATTTTATCGGCAATGGCCACTACTGCCAGGGCCTGTTTGCTATTGGCAAACCAAATAATTGTTTTTGCCTCACTGCTCCACCGGGTTGCATTGCGGGATAACTCATTCGCTATTGCAATATTCATTTCATGTAACAGCCTAAGGTTTCCAACTACGTAGGTTTCATGATTATGAATTGCTGTGGCTCCTTTACCGGTTATACTGTTAAATCCGGTAGGCACAATCGGGTCCTTCCCCGAAAAGAAACTCACCACGGCATCCGCCAGGGGGTGCCCCGATAGTTTCTCAATACCCAGAAAAATCTGGATTGCAGATTCATCATTATTCAGCCATTTAATATCTGTTACCCGGGGTAATCCTTCGGTAATGGTTCCTGTCTTATCAAGAACCACTGTGTCCACTTTTTTAGTTACCTCCAGGCTTTCTGCATCTTTAATCAATATTCCCTGTTCCGCACCCTTTCCTACCCCAACCATTATAGCCGTGGGAGTAGCTAACCCTAAGGCACAGGGGCAGGCAATCACCAAAACTGTTACAGCAGCCAATAAGCCCTGTATGAGTGCATTTTCCCCACCCAAAAAGAACCATAACAAAAAGGTTATGAAGGCAATGCCAATAACAATGGGCACAAAAACTCCGGCAATTTTATCCACTAATTTCTGAACGGGGGCCTTGCTCCCCTGTGCATCCTGCACGGTTTTAATAATCTGTGCCAGCAGGGTTTCACTTCCTACTTTTTCAGCTTTAAAATGAAAGCTTCCTTTTTGGTTGATTGTTCCGGCAAACACCTGGGCATTCTCCCCTTTCTGTACCGGTACCGGTTCGCCACTTAACATACTTTCATCTACAAAAGAAGACCCCGATATGACTGTACCATCCACCGCAATTTTTTCCCCAGGCTTCACCAAAATCATATCTCCCACGATGAGTTCCTCAATAGGTGTGTCCCTTTCCGATTTATTTGGAAGAAGAACCGTTACCTTTTTGGGTTGTAACCCCATTAATTTTTTAATGGCAGAAGAAGTATTCCCTTTAGCTTTTTCTTCGAGAAGTTTACCCAATAAAATAAATGCAATAATTACGGCTGCAGCCTCAAAATACACATGGGCATGTAAGCCGCGCCTATGCCAAAATTGGGGGAACAGCATATTAAACACGCTAAACAAATAGGCTATCCCTGTACTTAGGGCAACCAGGGTATCCATGTTGGCAGAACGATGAGTAACCTGTTTCCATGCATTGATGAAAAAATCCCTGCCAAACCAAAATACCACCGGCGTCGTAAAAAGCCACATCATTTCATTGGCAAAAGGAATATCCATTAAAAACATTCCAATTACTACTACAGGAATTGAAAGTATTACGGATAGAATAGTTTTCCGCTTAAGTTTACCGTATTGTTTTTGATGTAATTCTTCTATTGAAACGGGAGGATTGGAGGAATCATCTATAACTAAATTATATCCGATAGATTGAACCGCCTTCTGGATTGATTTGGGATCGATCATCCCCGGCAGGTACTCTACCCAAAGGTTGCTGCTTGCGTAATTCACACTGGCACTAACTACTCCCGGTTGGCTTTTCACAATACTTTCGGTACTAACCGCACAGGAAGCACAGGTCATGCCCAAAACCGGAAATGTTTGCTTTATAGTTAACACACCATAACCCAGGCCTTTAATTGCATTCACCGCGCCAACAACCGCTTCGTTATCATCCACTTCAATAACAGCCCTATGATTATTCAATTCTACCTTATGGCTTTCGATTCCTGTAACAGCACTAAGCCCCTTATTTACAATAAGGGCACAATGTTCACTATCCACCCCTTCCAGCGGAAGGAATATTGTTTCTACCTTGTTTGATTTTGCCATGTTTTGCTGTATTTAAATTACATAGCAAAGTTGGCAATTTTTGTGGGGCAGACTATTGTGGAATTTTGGAAATGATTTGTAAGATTTATACTTTATCCAATGGTTTTCTTCTATTAAGGCCTATCTTCTTAAAATAACCGGGGGTAAGACCGGTAACCTTTTTGAATTGATTACTTAAATAAGCTACACTCGAAAAATTCAACCGGAACGCGATTTCACTTAGCGACAACTCATCGTAAACCAATAACTCCTTTACTTTCTCTATCTTCTGGAGTATAAAAAATTTTTCTATCGTAACGCCTTCCACTTCAGAAAAGAGGTTTGAAATATAATTATAATCCAGATGAAGACCGGAACTGAGGATGGAAGATAGTTTCTCCTGCGGCCCGTCCCCGGGCTGTTGAACCTGTTGAATAATTATTTTCTTTATCTGTTCAATTATTCTTCCCTTCTTATCGTTGATAACTTCAAACCCCACCTTTTCCAGGGCCTTCTCCATGCGCTCCCGTATTGCCGGAGTTGGTTCATTCTGTAATGTAACTTCTCCCAATTTAATTTCCTTACTTACCAACCCTAACTTTTCCAATTCACTTTGCACAACCATTATACATCGGTTGCAAACCATATTTTTAATGAAGAGTTTCATCAACCCATATTTACTTTATCCTGCGAATAATGATTCTGAATGAATATGCAAATTAAATGAAATGAATATAAGGAGAAAAGGAATCGTGGATCCTGCTTCTTCTAATTGAAAGAGGCAATCAAAAAAAGGAATGGTTAAGCCTCACAGGTTAACTAAAACGGACGAAATATTTAATCAGCAGAAATAGGAGAAACGGCCTATCCGTTGCTAATAGGATAATGAAGCCGTAGTTACCTCCTATTTTGCAAATACTTTTTTCAGTAAATCGGTTACCCGGGCTGCAGGGTCCTGCCGGATTTTTTGTTCTTCTTCCGCAACGGAAAAGAAAATCCCGTCCATTGCCTTTTCGGTAACATAAGCGGTGAGATCCGTATTTACTTTGCTGGCAGAGAAACGGTTATAAGCAGAGAAAACATCTTTCCAATATTCTGTGGCATTTACTTTGTTCAGCGAGTTTTTTATAACCGGAGCCATCTTTTCGCGGAGGCTGGCAGAAGTGGTCTTTTTCAAATAATCCGTAGCGGCATGGTTCCCTCCGCGTAATATGGAAAGTCCATCTGAAATGGTCATCTTCATGATGGCATCTCTAAAAATTCCTGAAACGCCGGAAGCGGCATCTTCTGCGGCCCGGTTCATAGATAAGATGGCTTTATCAACCAGGGAAGACATACCCAGGTTTCGTAACGTACTTTCAACTTTCTTGGCCTCTGGAGGCATGAGAATTTTAATGGCCGCATTAGAAAAGAAGCCATCCAATTTTGATAAATGGAAAAGGCTGCTGTCGGTGCCTACTTTTAATGCCTCCTTTAGTCCATCAATAATTTCCGCGTTGCTTAAGGAACTTCCACCACCAAGTGATTTACTTACGCCGGAAAGAATGCCCGAACTATCCTTCTCAGTTTGTTTTTTCAATTTATCGAGAAGCCCCTGGCCTGCAACGGCATAGCATACAAAATATACAGCAGCAAAGAGAATGGTTTTCTTCATAGACCTGAAATATTTCAGGTACAAATATAAATTTTGGTATCCTGTGGAAAAGTTAAACCTTAATGAAGAGCCATCCAACCTCCCGGATAACAAAGAGGATTCACATCCATTAAAGTTTTACCAGTTTGGTGGTAACCCTGCTTTTACCTTCACCGCAAGACATGATATACACACCTGCCGGCAGGGAAGATATATTTACTTTCTCTGTATTAAAGAAAAACTTATGAGTAAGAACCATCTTTCCTTCCATATTGTACACATAGATGGTCTTATTTGCGAGGGCAAAATCGCCTTTAGGGCTAACCGTTACCACATTAATGGCCGGGTTGGGGAAAACAGAAAATCCGGAGGCTACTGTCGGATTATTGACAACCGTATCGGTAGGCAACGGGCCGCCATTGGCCTGGCCCGGATCACAAACATGAGAATTCAGAAAGCTGTTTCTTGGTTTACCTAATGCAAAGAGTGAGCGCATCCTTTGTTTTTGCCCATTGGTAAAGATATTCATACAGGCATCATTGGTTAAATCCATAAAGTTCATGAACATATCCCCATTTGCATTGGGAGAACAAGTGCTCATTTTGGGAAAGCTGGGGCAGTTGAAATTATAGCTTGATTGGGTAGGGGTATCATCTACATCATCCGAACCACAGGTCGTATCGCCCCAGATGTGCTTAAGTCCGAGCCAATGGCCAACTTCATGGGTAGCAGTACGGCCCAGGGTATAGGGAGCCCGGAGAAGACCGCGGGAACCGAAAACATCGTAGTTAATTACTACTCCATCCGTTTCGGCAGGATCGCCGGGAAGGGAAGAATATCCCAGACTCCTTCCGGCGAGGGAACAAACCCAAATATTCAGGTATTGCGATGGATCCCAGGCATCGGCCCCGCCGGCTCCATCAAACTTAACCCCGTCATCCAAAAGAAAATAAACATTGTTGGTGTGTTTACGAACAATCCCGGTGGTAGCCCTTCCATCGGGCGCTACCTTTGCCAGGCAAAACATGATGCGGGAATCTGCTGCCACGGATTTAAAAGGAGCCGGGGTGTTAATTGTATCGGAATTTAACCTTCTGTAATCTTTATTTAAAACTTCGATCTGAGACAATATCTGATCATCGCTGATGTTTTCTTCCGGCCTATTATATAAAACATGCACTACCACCGGAATGGTGATGATCTCGTTTACGATGGTATCACGGCTATGTCCTACGGGCCTATTCGCATTTGCTTTTGCGAGGCTGCGGAAATTCGGATTTCGATTTGCAACCGCTGCACATTCACGTTGGGCCGAAGCCTGAAAACTGAATCCTGTAATAAGTAGAATGCCGAAGAAAAATCTCATTTTTTAACGGGGGAAAAAAATTAAAAAATGATCTTTCTAAGATATGGTTCTCAGCTAAACAGAGGATTGGAAAGAATCGGCTAAATAGAAAATTGGAAACAGCGCGGCATTTCCGGTTTGTGTGAAATAAACGGGAATATCGGGCTCAGAGGTAAAAACAAATATAATTTCTGTTTTGGTGGAATGCAAATTTTAAGAAACATATTTGTATAGTTTTTAGCAGATATTTTTATTCCTGACCTAATTTTGAGCGTTGAAAATCAATACATGAAGAAATTTATCCTCCCGGCCGTATTGGCTTTGTTGCTATCCTGCAATGGAAACCAGCCAGATCATGATCCCACACTTCCCGTACCAAAAGAACCCGGATCAGGAATTCCCGCCCCGGTAAATTTGAAGTACACAGTATTAGCCGTACACCCTCACGATACCGGAGCCTATACCCAGGGGCTTCAATACATAAATGGTAAAATGTACGAAGGAACGGGTGATTTTGAACAATCCTCGATCCGGATAACCGATTGGAAAACCGGGAAGGTGGAACAAAAGCATATTATGGGATCCAACAAAATTTTTGGTGAAGGAATTACGGTATTTAAGGACAAAATATATCAGCTTACCTGGCAAAGCCATATCGTATATGTTTACGGCCTAAACGATATTACTAAACCTGTTAAAACCTTCCCCTGGCCTTATGAGGGTTGGGGTATTACCAACAATGGCACCAACCTCATTATTAGCGATGGTAGTTCGAATCTCTACTTTGTAGATCCCGAAACCTTTAAGGTAATAAATACCATTGCCGTTGAAAGCAACCGCGGCCCCATTGATGATTTGAATGAACTGGAATTTATCAATGGATTTGTATATGCGAATGTTTATCAAACGGATAGGATCGTAAAAATTGACCCTGAAAGCGGGCATGTAGTGGGCATCCTGAATTTTGCCGGCCTATTGCCGGATATGGAGAAAACGGAAAGAACCGATGTATTAAATGGAATTGCTTATGACAGCGCGCGGAATATGCTCTTTATTACCGGGAAGCGTTGGCCGAAATTATATGAAGTACAATTAAATTAAATCTGCTTCTTTACTGCAATATAAATTACAGAACTGCACTTCTTCGTATTTACCAGGGCAAATAAATTTGAAAGCGCTCCTATGCAAATTGCCCTAACTACGCCGGGGAATTTTCCTTTATACTTTTCCGTTAGCATGGAAACATAAAAACTATCGAACCACATGGGTTTAAATGAAAGGACTCTGAACCCATGATGCTGAAGCAATTTTTCCATAGCTGCGGGGCTAAAATGATACAGGTGGCGGGGTACATCGTAGGCTGCCCAGTTCTTTCCATAATTTTTTGCATCGAAGGAAGTATAATTGGGAACCGCAATCAGCAATTTTCCCCTTCCTGTTAAAAGTTTGGCAATTTGATCCAGGTATTCGTGCAGTGCATGTACATGCTCCAGCACATGCCACAAGGTTACAACATCCGCTCCTTCAACAAGTGTAAAAAGAGAATCCGAACTGAGAAGGTCAATGCCCCGGTGTTCTTTAGCCCATTTCCTGGTTTCCACATCCGGCTCCAGTCCGGTTACATTCCATCCTGCATTTTTCATGGTATGGCAAAACAAACCGGTTCCGGCTCCAATATCCAGTAACCGGCCGGCAGGCATACCCGAAATTTTTTGAATTAATCTCAATTTCCGGCGCATGGTTACCGTACGCACCAAATGGTAGACCCGATTAATAAATCCCTTTTGAGAATCGGTATGGGATATATAGGCCTCCGCTTGGTAAAAGGGGCCGATTTCATGCTGGGAAGGCACATCCTGAGTAAATCTAAGGCTGCAATCTTTGCATTCCCAAATCGCAAATTCCTGCCGGCTTACACTATTATCCCTGCTATTAAAGCAAAACTGTATTTGAGAGCTGCCGCATGCAGGACAAGCGTTAAGATGTTGCATTACCTGGTTTGGATTTGAAGAAATTTTTGCGAGCAATAAGCCATGTAATTATTCCGTAGAATAGGTTGTTTCAACAGGCTTCACAGAAATAGGGGTTCCATTTCCTCCTGTTTCAGAAGGATGGGGTCTCGAATAATAATATCCGATTAACCCCGCAGCAACCAATGCCATGATCAGGGGGATCAACCAACCCCATTGCCTTTTCGATTTTCCCCTTTCATTGAAATAGGCCGACATTTCAGTTGTATTTGTTTCCTTATCTCCCACCCTGATACTATGAGAAGCTTCCGGATGAATAACCCATTCAGCCCGCACCGGTATTCCGGGGGCAAAAGTGGCCTCTGAACTTTTAAAATCGAGGTACCCATCGGGGGCAATAAAAAAGCATCCAATGGAGGGCATTTGTTTTTCCTCCTTCCCCATCAGAAGCTTCAACTCCCGGGAAAATGCCGACAATTCCTGCAAGGCTAAATCAGCACTTATTTCCCGGCGCCGGGAAATAAATTCCAGCAGATCAGAATTATCCATTACATCGGGTAACAGACTTACAGATTGCCCCGGAGGATAAATCACTTTCTCGGTTAAGGAAGCCGATGCAGGAGTATCCGTTAAGGAAAGAGTACCCACATGCAAGACAGGACACCGCCTATACTTAAGCAGGAAAATTTCGATGAGTTCGTCTATGGATTGCATTAGCCTAAAAATTAAACCTGATTCCGCCCAGTAAATTTAGGCCGTAGACCTCATACCTGTGCCAACGTTCGTATTTATTATTAAATATATTATTGATATTGAGCCAGGCGCTAAACTGTTTATTAATCCGGAATTCTGCCCCCGCACTTAGGTCGGCACCGGGTTTAGTCCGGTCGGATAAATTCCCTTTCTCCAGGTAATAACTACCGGCGAAGAATTCAAAATCGGCCTTTAACATTACCTGGTTAAAGGCCCACCAGCGAACGGATGCGTTGAGTTCAATGGGTTGGGTGCCCCATGCCCTTGCATTTTGTTTAAGGCCGGTGTACCCATTAAAGGTTATTCCGGCACTGGCGCTAAACTTGTCCTTCTCCACATAACTTAAATCTCCCCGGATCCTGAAATTATTGGCTTTGGGTTCGTACAAAACATTAAATGCCTTACCATCAGTGAGTGTATCATTCACAAATAAGGCCAGGTTCTCGTAATGCACTAAACCGGCTTTGGCATTAAGTTTAAAGTGCTTTCCAAAATTGGCTTTAATTCCCCCGTAATATTCTGTTTCAAGGGTATTTGTTTGAGATGTAAACCGGGCCAGATAGGAATTTATTTCAGAAAGATTCTGATACGTATTTTTTACATATCTCCCCACGAATCCTGCCTGAACCGAAAGTACATCTTCGGATATTTGCGCTTCTGCATAAACGTTAGGCAGGACCTTCATCTTACTTCCATACCAGGTAGGAATTACACCGGCATTAATATTCAGCGCCGGGGAACTATAGGTAAAATCGGGTTGCAATTGAAAAACGTTATTACTAAAACTGGTATCCGCCGCTGCAAGGCCACGGGTGCTGTAATAGGTAAGGTTGGCCCTGGCGGCAACTTTTAGGGCAAAATTATCGCCAAACCGCTTTTCTACCGGCAGATCCACAACAAACCCGGTTTCATTCAGGCGGTTCCGGTTACTGAACAGGTCCAAACTAAGAGATGGGTTATAACTCAATTGAAAATCATTTTGCCGGATATTTCTAACCCAGGCTTTCAGGTTCAGGTCTTGCAACAGTTGCTGTACATCCTTATTGTTGTAATGGTACAAATTATGATCGTATCCGTACAACCTGTAATAATGCTGGGCCATCGTTATTGCCCCTGCAATTTCCAGTTTATCGGTAAAATAACTGCCTGTTGCTTTGGCGTCAAATAAACTGTATTTCTGGTGTTCGATTTTTCCTTTAGAGGAAATGTACCTGCCGTACAGGTTAATCAGCATGGATTTTCCATCGCCAAAACCCAGCCCGGCTTCTGCATAAGGGGTAAGGAGGTTTCCGAAGCCTGCTTTCACATAATTTCGGTCCCCCAAAAAAATAGATGTATCCTGTTGCAGCACCAAAGGTTTCACAGCCACAGGCTGATATGCATAAAATAGGTTTTGCGAAGGAACAATATAAGGCCTCACGGTGGCCACACTGTCTGATAATAATTGAGAACCGGATAGGTTTACTTTCACTGCGTTGCGTAATACCGGTTTAAAGGAAGTGGTAATATTAATAGATTGTCTTGTTGTATCCCGTTGGGCAAAGACATTCATACCGGCTCCTATAGGCAATAAAACCAACAGGGCATGTTTAATATATCGATTCATTTCTCGTTCTGTTTTCAGTCGGCAATTTTTGAATTTTGTTTTTCTTCTGCGATAGCACGTTCCAGTTTCTGATTGGCTTCCGATTTCAATTCGGGAATACCGGAATTGGCAGCTACACTTTGATACGTTGCTTTGGCATTGAAATAATCTTTCTGTTGCATAAAAATATCCCCCAGCAGGATGTAGGCTTTCGTAATCCAATAATCGGACCCGGTTTCTTTTATTACCTTCATAGCCGATTTTTCTGCCATTGAAAGGTTGCCCATATCGAAGTAGCAATGTGCAACCTCATACCGGGCTTCTGCGCCCCAGGAAGATTTATTAACGGCAGCAACCGATTTAAATGAACTGATGGCGGCATTACAATCGTTTCCCAATTGTTGCGATTTTCCCAATACCAAAGAAGCAATGGCTTTATCATCGGTACTAATTCCTTTCCTGGAGAGTAATTCCTTTGCCGACTCATTGGCCGTACTGTAATCCTTAAGCTGGTAATAGGTGCGTACCAGCCCGCGCAATGCTTCCAGCGTATTCTCAGCATTGGCAGCATTTGTAATCACGGCCGAAAAGTATGTTTTAGCCGCTTCATAATTTTTTAATTCAAAATAACTGATACGGGCAGCCTCGAGGGTGGCTTTCTCAAAAAAACGGCCTACCCCTTTCTGGTTCACTTTTGCATAAGCAGACACCGCTTCATTCCATTGTTTATTTTTTTGAAAACATTCCCCCAAATGAAAATTGGCCTCGGTAGCATAGGCCCCATCCGGAAATTTACTGATGTAATTCCCTAAACTCAGAATGGAAGCGGTGCAATCTCCGTTATTGTACTTAATCATAGCCGCAGCAAAACTGAGCGAGTCGGCTTCAGAAACAGAAACATTTACTCCGTTTTCACGCATCAGGGCCACATACTCCTCCGGTTTTCCCTCTTCCACATAGATATCCCGGATGATAGAAGTAGCTTCAGAGGCCTCCGAACTTTGGGGATACTTTTGAATCAGGCTTTTATAGGCTTGCAGTGCATTTTTATTATCGTTGCTGTTATAATAGGCAAGCCCTGTTTTTAAATAGGCAAGGGGTTTTAATCCGGTAGCATCGGATGCGTTTGT
>JAFEAB010000015.1 GCA_018266615.1 Bacteroidota bacterium | reverse complement strand
GATTCAACCCATGTGATATCTGAAGCTGTTACCGATTTCTTATCATATAAGGTATTGATCAGGTCCCGGGTATCATCCACCACATCAATTATTCCATCTTTGTCCCGGTCGCTTGTTTCTTCCTTGTCTCCTGCATAAAACCACATCTTAATGTTGGGTCTTTTTCGGGAAGTACGAATCATATTGATTGCAATCCTATTTATGGAATCCTTATAATCCGGATCAGCAGAATCTTTATTGCGCCACCAAAAGGAACCGGAAAAAACGCCTACTTTATTAAATCTGGCCGCATTATTCCAGGCAATATCAAAGGCGGAAAGCCCACCTTGTGAGTATCCGGCAATGGCCACATTCTTGAAACTTCGGATACCGGTTTTTTTCTTGATATAAGGATATAGTTCATTGTTGATGAAGGAATCATATTTATCGGCCCGGTCGCCCCTGTTTTGATAATCCGGAATCCCGGCTATTCCATATTCCCGAAGGCGATCGCCGGCATGTACCGCCACTACCAGCACCGGCGAAAGTATTCCCTTTCGCCAAAGGCTGTCTAATTGGTTTTTCAAACCCAGTTCCTGGATATCCTGACCATCATTTAAAATCAGGAGGCTTATACCCGTTTTATTTTCTGGCAGGGGCGTTCGGATTATAGACAGTTGAACATTCCTTTGGAGATGACGGGAGTAAAGTTGATCGGATGATTCTTTGACCTTTTTGCTACAGGACGAAAATAATACAAGAAGGAGTGCAAATCGGATGATCTTTTTCATTCTTCTAAAATAGATATTTTGGCATCAAAGGAATAATACGATATATTTGCATCGCGAAGTAGAGCAGCGGTAGCTCGTCGGGCTCATAACCCGAAGGTCAGAAGTTCGATCCTTCTCTTCGCAACATCAACAGGCTTAGGCCTGTTTTTTTATTTTATAAACTGTCATTAACATTTAATTAACATATTATAAAAAAATAATTGTTTTATTTTTCAGTTTATCTTAAAAATAAAATAAATATGAAAAAAGCATTTTTAGCTGTACTCTTAATTAGTGTTTTTGCATCCTGTAAAAAAAGCAAATCGAATTCCTGCGAGGTTTCTGTAGTTGCCATGGCGGGCAATTATAAACTTACCAAGTATTCGGCAAAAATAACCAGCCAGCCCGAGCAGGACCTTTCATCCACCCTTACTTCCTGTGAGAAATCGGGGGTGTATCATTTAAATGCAGATAAATCAGCTACCTATACAAATGAAGCCAGTTGTGCCGATAATTAAACTGGGACCTGGGATATAGTGAATGGGAAAATAACAATCAATATAGGTTATGGAGTAACTGATTTATTAGTTACGGGTTGGGATTGCAATGGATTTAATGCAGATAATTCCGCATCTGTGGGCCCGATTACCACTACCTACAGCCTTCATTTCGCAAAACAATAGAAATTCTTAATCTTTTTAATAGACCGCCCTTAGGGCGGTTTTTTTTATAGTTTTTACCACTGAAATAAATAGGATAGCTTTGCCGCCATTATAATGAAAGCAGGTTTCATCAGCATATTTGGAAGGCCCAATGCCGGGAAGAGCACGTTGCTAAATGCGATTATGGGGGAGAAACTTTCAATTGTTTCCCACAAAGCCCAAACTACCCGCCATCGTATTAAAGCCATATTAACGGAAGACAATTACCAATTGATTTTTTCGGATACCCCCGGTATTATTGAACCGAAATATCGGTTACATGAGAAAATGATGCATGCAGTAAAGTCGGGTTTGGAAGATGCTGACCTGGCGCTGCTGGTGGTTGATGCCTGCAAAGACCTTACCGAAGACCTCGCCCTGTTTGATTCATTGAAACTTAAGGCACCAGCCCTATTGGTATTTAATAAAGCCGACCTGGCCACTTCCTTACAATTGAAAAACGCCCGGGAACTTTTTTCAGAGAGGCCTTACATTAAGTATATGCTGGAAATTTCAGCACTTAAAAAAAGTGGAATTGAACAACTCATTGAGAAGGTGCTGGAGTTTATTCCCGAAGGAGAAAAATTTTATGAGGGAGATGAATTGAGCGACCTTCCGATGAAATTTTTTATTTCCGAAATAATCCGGGAAAAAATTTTTGAATTGTTTCAGGAAGAGTTGCCATATCAAACTGCCGTGTTGGTACAATCCTTTAAAGAAAAATCGACCCTTATTAAAATTATGGCCGATATAATTGTGCAGCGAGAATCGCAAAAAGCGATTATTTTGGGGAAGGGAGGAAAAATGATCAGAGATTTGGGTACCAGGGCAAGACAGGATATAGAATTGTTTCTGGATCAAAAGGTGTTTCTTGAATTATTTGTAAAGGTGCGCCCTAAATGGCGCGATAACGAACTGTATTTAAAAGAGTACGGATATTAAAACGAATCATGAGTTTTACAGTAGCCATAACCGGCAGACCAAACGTAGGAAAAAGCACATTCTTTAACCGCCTGCTCGAACAACGGAAAGCGATTGTGGATGATGTAAGCGGGGTAACGCGCGACAGGCAGTATGGGGTGGCAGAATGGGCCGGGAAATCATTTAATGTAATTGATACCGGCGGCTTTGTGGCCGGAAGCGATGATGTATTTGAAAGGGAAATTCGAAGGCAGGTACTCATTGCCATGGAGGAAGCGGATGCAATCATTTTCATGACGGATGCCAGCACCGGTATTACAAACCTCGATGATTCTATGGCCGAAATGTTGCGTCGATC
>JAFEAB010000014.1 GCA_018266615.1 Bacteroidota bacterium | reverse complement strand
TGGGAACAAACGGAAGGGAAAGTTACGCACCTGGTAGTAGCAACCGGTACGGGAGGTACCATTGTTGGAACAGGACGGTATCTAAAAGAAAAAAATCCAAATATTAAAATTTGGGCCATCGATAGCTATGGCTCTTTATTGAAAAAATATTTTGAAACGGGGGAATTAGACCAGAAAGAAGTGTACCCCTATATCAGTGAGGGATTTGGGGAAGATTTTGTTCCCGAAAATTACGATATGCAATGGATTGATGCATTCACTAAGGTTACAGATAAGGATGGTGCAGTAATGGCCAGGCGAATTGCAAAGGAGGAAGGGATGTTTTGCGGATATAGTGCCGGGAGCTGTTTGCAGGGCCTAATGCAATTGAAAGCCACTTTAAAAAAGGATGACGTAGTAGTATGTATTTTTCACGACCATGGCAGCCGGTATGTAGGAAAAGTTTATAACGACCAATGGATGATGGAAAGGGGTTTCCTGGATGTGAAAACATTTAAAGACCTTATAAATTCCCGGGCAAATCAACCCACCCTCACGCTTAAACCCGATCAGCCAACCGGCGATGCCATAGATATGATGAAGAAATACGACATTGAAAATATTCCGGTGTTTGATAATGGAAAAAATACGGGTTCCATTTCAGAAAACGGGCTGTTTCAGTTAATCCTCCAGGATCCCGGATTAAGAGATAAAAAAATAAGTGAAATTATGGGTAAGCCATACCCCGAAGTGGCTTTTGATACACCGGTGGAGCGTTTAAGCAGCCTCATTAATAAAGAAAATGGCGCAGTTCTCAGCCGGGATGAATCGGGGGCTTTTCATATTGTAACCAAGTACGACATCATTCAAAGCCTGAGTCATTAAGAAATCAGGGAAAGGCTAAATATTGGATTTATGGGCTCCGGGAGTGGGTATCGCCCTGTTGCTACGTGAAAATCAGTGAATATTTCCTGCGAATCCCTGCCATTTAACCGTAAAATTACGAAGTTGCATTTACGTGTTTTCCCAACAATGATTCGTTGATGTACGATCATGACCGGTATTTATAACAGGGTTAAAATAAGGCAAAATCGCTCTTGAATGCCGATTAAATTCGCCGCATCTTTGTATCAGAAGTTGATTGATAGGAATTATCAATCATATCCAAAAATCCTGAGAAAAACGAAGAGTACCGCTAACCAATATCTTTACTCTTAGAAAAACCGAAAATCCAATATCAGTCAACTTCTACCTAGAAAATTGCTGTTTCGATATACGCTTTAAAACCAAAGTATCCTTTTAAAACCGTATCCGATAGGCCGTTTGAAAAACCAACATGTCCAATTTTCCTTTAAGCCTGCTATGATAGCAAGGTGGAAAACCAAAAACCTCAAACCAGGAACAACTAATTAGGGGCCATTATCCCCGAATCCATTTCCTGAAAAACCAATCTAACCAATTGGTTACTTAATGCAAACTTTCGAGATTATAGGCATAATGCAAATATTCTCGGAAGTTTTTTAGTTTTTGCTGTTTCAGCCTTCCCTCTCCATATTCTTTCGCATAGCTACCAACCCTCGGGTCCAGCGTACCAGTTCCTTCATCATTACTTCGTACGAATTATCAATGGGACTATCGGATAGAAATATTCCTTCGGCATTAATTTTTTTTGCGAAAAAGGGAATAGATACGGCCTCCGTTAGGGGTACCATTTTTACGGTGGTCATAATCAATTTAGCCATTTGGGCTGATCTCAACCCGGCGCTGATTCCTCCATAACTCACCAGGGCAGCGGGTTTATAATTCCACTCTTTAAATAAAAAATCAATAGCGTTTACAAGGGCCGGGGGCATCCCATAATTATATTCGGGAATTACAAAAACGAAGGCATCCGCTGCGGCCACCTTTTCGCTCCATAATTTGGTGTGGGCATATTGATAATTCATTTGCATGGGATGGTTGGGCTCATCGAGCATGGGGAGGTCAATTTCTTTTAAATCGAGCAGTTCCACATTAAATAATTCATGATTTTTTGCTTTTTCAAAAAACCAGTTAGCCACGGCTCCCCCTTTTCTTTCGTGCCGGGTACTGGTAACAATCACTTTGAGTTCGAATTTTTCCATGATATAATTTTAAAAAGATTTCCAGGATGGCTGCAACTTAAAGATTATTCCGGCATGATGCCCCATTCAGGAAAATAGATAAATAAACAGGAGTGCTCTTTACAACGTGTTTTCATGAAATTATCTTTTGGCGGTTTTTCCCGATATTTGCCTAATTCCACACCAATGAAGGTTCTTCTTAAAAAGGCCCGCATCATCGCTCCTGCATCTCCTTTTCACGGCCGGCAAAAAGATATTTCCATAAAAGATGGTATTATTGATGGAATTGGGGATGACCTCCTCCAACTCGATCAACAATTGGTTGAAATACCGAACCTGCACGTAAGCAGCGGCTGGGTAGATGTATTTGCTGATTTTGGGGAACCGGGAAATGAGCAGCATGAAACTATAGAAACTGGTATTAATGCCGCAATGGCCGGTGGTTTTACGGATGTATTCCTCATCCCCAATAATAAACCGGCCACTTCAACGCGAAGTCAGGTAGATTATTTAAGGCGCAGGGCCGGTAACAATGCGGTTACCCTCCACCCCATTGCGTCGGTAAGCAAAGATCTTCTTGGAACTGAGCTGGCTGAAATGTATGATATGGCAGAAGCCGGTGCCGTAGCTTTCTCAGATGGATTAAATCCTGTACAGAATTCGGGATTAATGCTGAAAGCGCTGCAATATGTACTTCCCATTCAGGCAAATATAATTCAGGTTCCCATCGATACCAATTTGTCTAAACACGGCCTCCTCAATGAGGGGATAATGAGTACCCGATTGGGTATGCCGGGAAAACCGGGGCTGGCAGAAGAACTGGCCCTCCACCGCGATTTAAAGTTGTTGGAGTACACCGGATCGAGACTACACGTTACCGGTATATCCACCGCCCAAAGTTTGAGCCAGGTAATGAATGCCAAACAGGCGGGACTTCGTATAACCTGTTCCGTTACTCCTTACCATTGCAGCCTGGATGATGATATTTTAGAGAAGTACGACACCCGCTATAAGGTAGACCCTCCTATCCGGAGTGTTCCAAACCGGGATGCCATAAAACAGGCCGTTAAAAATGGCATGATTGATTGTTTTGCATCGCACCACCTGCCCCGAAACTGGGATGAAAAAACCTGTGAGTTCGAATATGCGAGTTATGGTATGGAAGGCCTTGAAACCGCATTTGGGGTTTACAATAACCTGGGTGCTTCATTAGATACTGTAATAACTATGCTAACCAGCAACCCCCGTTTAATATTTAACTTGCCCAACAGCCATATTGAAGTGGGCGAAAAGGCCTGCCTCACTCTTTTCGATCCTCAAAAAACATGGATAGCGGATGAAAAACATATCCGTTCAGCATCAAAAAACAACGGTTTCCTGGGGATGGAAATGAAAGGAAAGGTTTTGGGCACAATTAATAATTCAAAATTTGTACAGCAAGAAATATGAAAAAGCTTTCTCCCGCAATTATTGGCATCATTACCGGTGCAGTTATGATTCTAATTTCCATCGGGATATTTTCGTTAAAGGGAAGCTTTGAAAATAATCTCCAGTATTTTACCTATGCGGTATATATCCTGGGGATCATCTGGGCTTTATCCCAATACAGGCCACCTTCTGAAGATCAAAGAAAATTCAAAAACTATTTTAATCAGGCTTTCAAATGCTATATCGTGGTTACGCTGCTGATGGTGATCTTTACTTTTGTGTTTTTAAAATTGAACCCCCAGATGAAAACCGAAATGGCTGCCAATTATAAGGCAGACCTCGAAAAAGGCGGTAACCTCACCCCGGCGGAAATAGATGCCAGTGTACAAAGAGCAAAGGATTATTATGTTACCATGCTTATTTCAGTTACGAGTTTTGGCTACCTGCTTATCGGTTCTCTTATAAGCCTGGTGGTTGCCCTATTTTTCAGTCAGCGAAAGGTTGAAAAAAAATCTGATTTTTGATTAATAATTTAACGGGATGGATATTTCGGTTGTAATACCCCTGCTCAATGAAGAAGAATCGCTTCCAGAATTGCTGGAATGGATTGACCGTGTAATGAAAAAAAATAACTTCACTTATGAAGCAATCCTGGTAGATGATGGCAGTACCGACAATTCCTGGAAGGTAATTGAGAAATTAAGAGAAAACAACCATCAGGTAAAGGGAATACGGTTTAGGCGGAACTATGGGAAGAGTGCTGCATTAAACGAAGGCTTTAAAGCAGCCGAAGGAGACGTTATCATTACAATGGATGCCGACCTTCAGGACAGCCCGGATGAAATTCCTGAACTCCGTTCCATGGTTGTGAACGACAAATACGACCTGGTAAGCGGATGGAAAAGGAAACGCTACGATAATAAACTCACGAAAAACCTCCCCAGCAAATTATTTAATGCAGCCGCCCGGAAAATGAGTGGTATTTACCTACACGATTTTAATTGCGGGCTTAAAGCGTATTCGCATAAAGTGGTTAAAAGCGTGGAAGTATATGGAGAGATGCACCGCTATGTGCCGGTATTGGCAAAATGGGCCGGATTTAGAAAAATTACAGAAAAAGTGGTGGAACACCGGCCCAGGAAATATGGAGTTACCAAATTTGGGTGGAACCGGTTTATTAACGGGTTTCTTGATCTGGTTACGATTTTCTTTATGGGCCGGTTTGGCAAAAAGCCTATGCACTTTTTTGGCCTTTGGGGAACCCTGTTTTTTGTATTTGGGTTTATTATTTTCTTATACCTCAGCATTTCAAAATTCTTTTTTGACGTAACCGGGCTAACCCAACGACCCCTGTTTTTCTTTGCCATACTGGCGATGATTATAGGAACACAACTCTTTCTTGCCGGTTTTCTGGGCGAGCTCATTTCCAGAAATTCGTCGGAAAGAAACAATTACCTGATAGACGAAAAACTGGGGGTATAAACCGGTGAACGCAGACAAGAAAAATATTGTCATCATTGGACCGGCTCATCCCCTACGCGGTGGGTTAGCCAGTTTTGATGAACGCTTATCGAGGGCATTTACGGAAGCAGGCCATCATTCAACGATATATAGTTTCTCGCTTCAATACCCGTCATTTCTCTTTCCCGGAGCCACGCAATACAGTAGCGAACCGGCGCCTACCGATATCCGGATTGTATCCGTAATCAACTCTGTAAACCCGCTCAACTGGATTACCGTGGGAAAGGCGTTAAGAAATCTGGCCCCCGACCTGATTGTGGTAAGGTACTGGCTTCCCTTTATGGCGCCCTGCCTGGGCACTATTTTGAGAAAAGCAAAAAAAAACAGAAAAACTAAAGTGGTCTGCATAGCAGATAACATTATCCCGCACGAGAAAAGGTTGGCCGATAAAGCATTTACCAAATACCTGATTCCACCGGTGGATGCCTTCATCACAATGAGCGAAAAGGTATTAGCCGACCTGCGCCTGTTTAATACCAGCAAACCTGCAAAACTGGTAACTCACCCGCTTTATGACAATTTCGGAGAGAGAGTTGGAAAAGAGGATGCTAGAAAAAAATTGGGTATTGAACCGGACCTGCGTATTATCCTTTTTTTTGGCTTCATCCGTAAATACAAAGGCCTCGACCTGTTATTACATGCGCTTCAAATTTTGAAACAACGGCCCGAATTTAATAACCTGAAGCTCCTGGTGGCAGGTGAATATTACGAAGATGAAAAACCTTACGAAGAATTGATTCAGCGTTTAGGCATTGCCGACAGGTTGATTTTAAAAACCGAATTCATCCCCAATGGCGAGGTAAAATATTACCTCAGCGCTGCCGATTTGGTAGTTCAACCATACCGGAATGCAACCCAGAGTGGGGTTACGCCACTGGCCTATCACTATGAAGTACCCATGGTGGTAACGAATGTGGGCGGCCTGCCTCAATTGGTTCCCGATGAAAAGGTAGGGTTGGTTGCAGAACCGGATCCGGAATCCATTGCCGGGAAGATTGACCGGTATTTCACCCTGGGAGAAAACCATTTCCTTCCTTACCTGAAAGAAGAAAAAAAGAAATATAGCTGGCAAAAGCTGGTAGATGCCATTCTTTCATTCTAACCGGGATACTTCCACACCCTCAAAATTTCTTAATTTTCCACCTGAATTTTTAATTA
>JAFEAB010000013.1 GCA_018266615.1 Bacteroidota bacterium | reverse complement strand
TATTGTGCCTGCTGGTATAGATAATCTTTTCTTTTTAACTCGAAATTGCGACCAAGATACAGCCTTCTTACCTGTTCATCTCCCGCCAGCTCTTCTGCACTGCCGTGTTTAAATATGGAGCCATCTATAAGCAAATACGCCCGGTCGCAAATGGAAAGGGTTTCGTTTACATTATGATCAGTAATCAATACTCCAATTTGCTTAAATTTCAATTTAGCAATAATTTCCTGGATATCTTCTACTGCAATGGGATCCACCCCTGCAAAAGGCTCATCCAATAAAATAAACTTGGGATCTACTGCCAGGGCACGGGCAATTTCGGTTCGCCTCCTCTCGCCTCCACTAAGGGTATCGCCGTTGTTTTTGCGAACATGTTGAAGCCGTAGTTCATTTAGCAATTCCTCCAACTTTTCTTTTTGTTTCGCTTTGGGGAGTTTTGTCATTTCCAGGACCGCCAGAATATTATTCTCCACGCTAAGTTTCCGAAATACGCTAGCCTCCTGCGGGAGGTAACCAATACCCATCTGGGCCCGCTTATACATGGGCAGCCTGGTTATTTCAATATCATTCAAAAAAACAGACCCGCCATCGGGTTTTATCAACCCTACCACCTGGTAAAATGAGGTTGTTTTTCCGGCTCCGTTAGGGCCAAGCAGCCCCACAATTTCGCCCTGGCTAACCTGGAACGAAACATCGTTTACTACCGTGCGGCTGCCATAGGTTTTGCTGAGGTGTTTCGTATATATCGTGAGGCTCAATAGAAGGTTTTTACAAAAATACGGTTATGCTGCATTTTTACGCAGGGTTTGCTGTTAAGATAACCGGATCAGAGTATGGTTTTCTTAGGCAGTTAAACTAATTTTGCTGGAATTTTTTTTGATGAAAGTAATTGATCACATCCGTCAATCCACGGAACCGCTTATTTCTTTTGAAATCCTGCCCCCACTGAAAGGCAAAAGTATCCAATCCCTTTACCAGCACCTGGATCCGTTGATGGAACATAAGCCCGCTTTCATTAACGTTACTTACCACCGAAGTGAGCATGTTTTTAAGAAGAAACCTGATGGTACGTTCGATAAAATCGTAGTACGGAAAAGGCCGGGCACAGAATCTATTTGTGCTGCTATCCTAAATAAATATAATGTGGATACCGTACCGCATCTCATCTGCGGTGGTTTCGATATTAATGAAACCGAAGACGCCCTCATTAATCTGAATTACCTGGGTATTGACAATGTCCTTGTACTGCGAGGTGATGCCCCAAAAAGCGAATCCAGTTTTGAGCCAGAACCCGGAGGACACCGTTTTGCTATTGATTTATTAAAACAGGTGGTAAACTTAAACAACGGGCTTTACCTGGAGAAGGAGTTGAAAAATACCAGCCAGACGAAATTCTGCATTGGTGTGGCGGGCTATCCCGAAAAACACTTTGAAGCGCCCAATATGCAAAGCGACCTGCTGTACCTGAAGGCTAAAGTGGATGCCGGCGCAGATTACATAATCACCCAAATGTTTTTTGATAATTCCCAATATTTCGCCTTTGTAAAAGCCTGCCGCGATATGGGCGTTACTGTTCCCATCATCCCCGGATTAAAACCTATTTATAGCAAGAAGCAATTGACCCTGCTCCCCAAAACTTTTCATATCGATATTCCCAGCGATCTGGCCAAAGAAATTATTACATGTAAAAACGATGAAGAGGTAGAAAAAGTAGGAGAAGAATGGCTGGTTGCCCAATCGAAAGAATTGAAAAAGGCCGGCGTACCGGTGCTGCATTATTACACCCTGGGCCGCCCGCACATTATTGCGAATGTAGTAAATAGCATTTAGTATTCGCGTTTATTTTCATAACGGGGAAGAATAGCCGAATAAAAAATTCGCTTCTTATTTCAACAACTGCTTAAATACGTTTTCGTTTATGGTTACCGGGTACTGCTTCTTTAACCGGGCAATCCATTGTTGCTCCAAAACAGCCTGGTAATCGTTAATCACCAGCCCCCGGGCTTCTTCAAAACTCCGCTGTTGCCGGGCAGGGTATAATTTAATAAACCGGGTGAAGCTTACCGAACCATCCTGGTTGGTTGTAAATTTAGAATAACTGCCAGGAGTTGGCTTCTCTCTTATTGTAGAATCAACTAATTGATTGAGTTCATACCGGCCACTATCTATCTGAACCAGCGCATTTCCTTCCTCTAATACCTGCTTCCACGGTTTGCCCTGGTCTAACTGGCTCACGCAATGCTTTGCCGTTTTTTCATCAGAAGCGGTAACCAGTATCACATCGGCGCTTTCGGGCCATTTGTATTTTTCTTTATGTTCATTATAATATTTCTTAAGCCCGTTTGTATCGGTGGCCGCCTTATCCCAAACATTCCGTTCCATGGCTTCAAACAACAGGTTACCATCCCTGAATTCTTTCATTTGATAAGCAAAGTCTTCGCTGTATTGTGACAGATGGCTCTTGTAATATTCCAATACAGATACCCGTTGAAATTTTTCCCATAGCCCCTTATCAGACTCTTGTTGATAAAGCGTTGGATTTCCCTTGTAATCTCGTACAAAATTCAACCAGTCTTCCCCGTTTTTTTTCCCTGCTGCAAAGCTGATGAGGATTTTTTTGCTGATGGGGTACTTTGCGGAGTTATTTACGGTGGGGTCGCGCAGCACAGAATCCGCAAACCGGAAGAGGTCTGCATCTTTTACTTTATGGGTAAGCTTAAACCCTGTAGCGTGCATGGCATCGCGGGTAAACTTTTCCTTCGCTTCACTTACCCGGCTATCCTGCAATACTTTTTGTTTATGTTCAAATTGGAGCGCCGGGTCGTCTCTTTTGTCGGGCAGGTTACTATGGCCAAGCCGCTTTATGATGTGGACTCCAAAGCGGGAAGTGAAGGGCTCGCTAATGTCTCCGTCTGCTTTTAACTTCAGCACCTCCTCTTCAAAGGAAGGCTCATATTTACCGGTTCCAAACTCGGGAAGTTCGCCGCCTGCATTATAGCTAAACCTGTCTTCGCTGTATTGCTCGGCCAGCTTACCAAAATCAGCTCCATTTTTTATGCGCTTATACACCGAGTCGGCACGTTTCATAATTGCCTGTTTTACCGAATCGCCGGCATGGGGAGGATAGGTAAACAAAATCTGTGCAATTTTCCATTTTCCGATACTGTTCCTTTCTTCTACGAGCTTAAAAATATGCCAGGCGGTTTTCGACCTAACGGGAAGGCTTACCTGCCCCGGTTTAAGGCTATACACTATGTTTTCATAACTATAGGGGAGCGTAAACACGGTAACAAACCCCAGGTCGGCATACTTTGCCTGATTTTCACCCGCCTGCTTTTCATAATCCGATCCGCCTTTGGAGAGGGATGCTTCCAGGGCATTAATTGCCCTGAATGCACGAAGGGTATCTGCCGGGGTTGAGCCTGCCGGTATGGAAACGGAAAAATGAAGCACATGCATATCTAACCGACTACGATTAAACGCTTCATTCATCAGCATCGCCAGGCCTTTCTCATCATTCAGGTAATTATCCTGCACCTGGGTCCTAAAATTCTGGAGATCCGCCTTTAACTGGGTAAGGGTATCCAGCTTCATGTCTTCCGCTGCCTGTACTTTCAATTTAAAATTCACGTATAGATCAAGGTAATCCCTCAACGATTTCTCCTTATTGGCAACTGGCACATTGTTCTTATTATACGCCCTTAAGAATTCATCTTTTCCAACAGCATATTTACCATATGTAAAAAGTGTTTGTGAGAAACTGGTGGCACCGGTAAGTATAGTAGCTGCCAAAAACAATAAAAACTTTACTCTCATTTTTTGGTATGGTTTTGCTTAGAAGCGATTTTCACTTCCAGCAGATCATTCAATTGTTTCCAGGTAAGCTTTTTCCCAATAATCCGTTTATCGTTATCGAGGAGATACATGGTAGGGGTCATTATAACATCATACAACTGCCGAAAGGAAGGCTGCTCGGTTTTAGCAACGGCATCGGCCATTTCTTTGGTCTGATATACATTTATCCAGTCGCCCAGTTTGTGTTCCTTAATATATTTCACCCAGGCAGGTTTCTGGTCTTCAGTAAGTACGGCATAAACTTTCACCCCCTTTGCCTTCCAGGAAGCCTTGTATAAAGAATCGATATGTGGAAGCTCTTCCTTACAATGCCCGCAGGTGGGATCCCAAAAAATAACAACGGTATAAGGCGCCTTTACCGAATACAGGGAAACCGGTTTGTTGGTAGAATCAACCATATTGAGGTCTGCCGCTTTTTCGCCGATGAGGTTTGCCATTTGCATATAGGCCCTGCGGGTAATGGTTTCCATTTGCTTATCATTCAGCCAGGGGCTTAGGCCTTTACTGTGGTACTTATTAAACAGGTGTACAAACACGGCATCGAGACCCATATATTTGGGGCTGATGTACTCGTCGGTTGCCCAGTTAAGTAGAAACTTATACATTTCGGGTGCCGTGCGGGCAAGTAAAAGTTTATAGTCGAGATCGGCAATAATAGTATCAGGCTGTTGAATAATTACTTCCTGATAATACTTTTCAAGCTTTGGCAGGAAGAAGGGAGTTCGCACAATACGGTCGTCCATAAAAGTTATCCCATCCCAATAATGTGCTTTATAATAATGATAATTATCTATTGAATCCTGATGGGTTATGGCTTTCTTGGGAGGTAGGGGCGACTCTTTCATAGCCGCTAACAGAACACCCATAATAGAATTGGGCTGTGCGTTAATAATGCTATCCCTGAATTCGTTTAACCGGGTATTTAATTTTACAAATTTTGCTTCATGAAGGGCTGAGTCTGCTTTTGTTTTGGATGATGAATACAATGCGCGCTCATCCATCATTTCCTTGCCAACCAAATCTACATACCGCTTATATGCCATAAAACTGAGGTTGTCTTTAGAACCCTTCATATCCACCCGGGTAAGGTTTGAACTATCGGCATTAAGGGTTAGGTTCTGGTCTTTATCAATCAGGAAATCGGCCGAAGCCCCTTTCCCCGGGTAAACGATCGAGTAGATTCCTCCCGGCAATTTTTCCTTTCCCTTAAAGACTACAACCCCTTTATTGCTTACGGCACCCGAGTCGGCCGCATTCAGGTTTTTTCCCATATAATAAGCCAGGTAGGCAATCCCCGAAGTGTAGCCGGGAAGATGAACCGTGATCTGGTAACCTGTGTTTTGAGAGAAGGCTGCTCCCGAAATAAGGGACACAGCTAAAAGCGTAAAAAATTTTTTCATCAGAGAAACAATAGTGTACAAATTTATCTAAAATCATTATTTGATGCCAGAATGTATTTTACAGCACTTTTATATTGCAAATCCTTAACATTCTGCAGGTATATTAATATCGGGTAATTTTGCGGCGTGCGTAGAAAAAAAATACAACAAGCCCTGCATAATATCCTTATTACCGGATTTGCTGCCGAAGGGAAATCAATTGCCAAACACGAAGGAAAAGTGATTTTTGTGCCGGGAGCCATCCCCGGAGACAGGGTTGACCTGCTGATTACAAGAAGCAAGAAGGATTGGGCCGAAGCCCGGATTACGACGCTGATTGAGCCGGCCGCAAACAGGTTGATTCCCTTTTGCAAACATTTTGGCACCTGTGGTGGCTGTAAATGGCAAATGCTCCCATACGCAGATCAACTGGCATATAAACAACAGGAGGCGATTCAAAATATCCTTCGCATTGCCAAAATTGAACCCAAAGAAATATTTCCCATACTGGGTTCAGAAGAAACCACCGCCTACCGCAATAAACTCGAATTTACATTTAGCAACAAACGATACCTGTCTTTCGAAGAAGTGAGATCGGCGGCTCCCATAATACAGGAAAATGCATTAGGATACCATGCTCCGGGCGTTTTTGATAAGGTAATTGATATTGAAGAATGCTTTTTAATGGATGAAGTAAATAATCTCATCCGAAACAGCATCCGGGATTTCGCCCTGCAACATCAACTTTCTTTTTACGACATCAAAGAACACAGCGGATGGCTACGGAATATAATCATCCGAAAATGCAGCACCGGAAACCTGCTGGTTAACCTGTGCCTCCATTACGAAGACGAAAGTAACCGGGTTGCCCTGCTTGATTTCCTGTTAGAAAAAGTGCCGTCCATTACCACTTTACTGTACACCATTAATCCTAAATGGAACGATAGTATTTATGATCTCGAGCCGGTCGTTTATTCCGGCCCGGGATATGTAATAGAAAAACTGGGCTCTCTTTCTTTTAAAATTGGGCCCAAATCGTTCTTCCAAACCAATAGCCAACAGGGAAAACGGCTTTACGACGTGGTAAAAGATTTTGCCGGGCTCGGCGGTTGGGAAACAGTTTACGACTTGTACTGTGGCACAGGAAGCATCGGACTTTATTTGCATGATGTGGCAAAAAAGATCATCGGCGTGGAAACGGTTGAAGAAGCCATTGAAGATGCAAAGGAAAATGCAGGAATGAATCATATTTCCAATGCACAATTTTTTGCAGGGGATGTAATTAAAATTTGCAATGCCGATTTTTTTGCCGAACAGGGAAAACCGGATC
>JAFEAB010000012.1 GCA_018266615.1 Bacteroidota bacterium | reverse complement strand
CCTGATTAACGCCAATACAAAAACATCCAATGGCCTGTAATTTTGGAGCCGATTTTAATACCTGTGGGGTAATCCGGGTTTTACTTCTAATCCCAAGCAGGTGCACGTCTTTAATTTCTTTAATGAGATCCGCCTCATTTAATGCACCGGAGATTCGTTTTACATTGGAGTATCCTGCATCTTTAAATTTCCTGGCAGCTGTATCACTGATATTTTCGAGAAGAAGAATTTTAATTTTTTCTTTGGGATAACTTGTAGGCTTTTTTTCGGGCATATTCAATTTATGGGCTTTCTTTGCACAAAGATATTCTATAGATAACTAAAAATCCCTGATGTTCAGAATCTCCTCAATCCTTCAGAAAAAGAAAACCCTGCACTACCTGTTTCCTGCATTTTTTCTCACCGTCTTAATTTGTATGGCATGTAATGGGATTACCCCTTCCGGGAAATTGAAAACGGAAAGCCATCCATTAAGTTTACAATTTGCCCAAGGAAATATCAGTAAAGAGGATTCTACTCGAATTCACGATGCGGTGCAAGCCTGGTACGACTCTGCATTCAGGGGAAATCCGTTGAATGGAGGGATGTTGGTAGCATTACATGGCCATATCCTATTTGAAGCATACCATGGTACGGGGCATATCCCCGGAATTGATACCATTACGGCTGAAACGTCAACTCACATTGCATCGGTAACCAAAACATTTACCGCAATGGCCATTCTGAAACTGGCTCAGGAAAAAAAGGTTGACATTAATGCCAGTTTAAGTACCTATTTCCCCAATTTCAATTATCCCGGAGTCACCATAAAAACATTGCTTAGCCACCGAAGTGGGCTGCCCAATTACCTTTATTTCATGGATAAACTGGGATGGGATAAGAAGAAATTTATGACGAACCAGGATGTATACAATTGGTTGGTTGCAAAAAAGCAACAAATTCCCGGAATTGGTATTCCCGATAAGCATTTTGCATACTGTAATACCAATTATGCACTGCTTGCCTTACTGATTGAAAAAATTTCGGGAATGAGTTATCCCGAATTTATGAAGACATACCTGTTTCGTCCATTGGGTATGTTGAATAGTTTTGTTTACACCCTGGCTGATAGCAGCCGTGCGAATCTTTCCTACGACTGGCGGGGAAGGGTTATTCCTCTGAACGACCTCGACCTGGTGTATGGCGATAAGAATATTTATTCCACCTGTCGTGATTTGTTAAAATGGGATAATGCGCTTCGTTCCGGACTTATCTTTTCAGATTCCACCTTGCAGGAGGCATACACTCCTTACAGCCACGAACATCCGGGAATCCATAATTATGGGCTGGGTTGGCGTATGAATGTTTACCCTGATAGCAGTAAATTGATATTTCATAATGGATGGTGGCATGGAAATAATGCTTCGTTTATTCGAATGATACCGGAAGGGGCCACCATCATTCTCACCGGAAATAAATACAATCGGAGTATTTATCATGCAAAACAATTAACCCCTCTTTTTAATTCAACTATGAAAGTGGATACGGAGGAAGAACAACCCTCGGGGGAAAAGACGGAAGGAGCCAACGGAAAAGCGGAGTAAGAATAATTTTCTTGCCTATTTCTTCAGCATCCTTTTTATTTCTGCAATTTCCTGCTTTAATTCTTCAATCGTCTTTGATTGATTTTCAATGATTACTTGTTGTTCCTGAACAGCTTTAACCAACGGAACTACGAAATCGGCATACCGTAATCCATATAAATCTTTACTGTTAGCAGGTTTTACAATTCCACTGAAATTATAATGTGCTTGTCTTGCTGCTTCTTCAACCTGTTGGGCAAGAAACCCGCTCATGCGAAATTTTTCAATATCATATTGTCCTTGCCAGGATGACTTCCTATCTTCTATCCCAAGCAATTTATTCTGCCGGTGTACATTCAGGTTATAAGTAACCGGTTTTAACCGGGTGATGAAATTTAGCCCGGGCACATCTTCCATTACGTTATCCTTAATTCGGGTATCGCTGTAGGTGCTAAAACCTACCTGGCCTCTGATAATACTTACGGATGTGTTTCCAATTTCCACCATATTATCGCCACTTCCCGCCCCGCCAACATTGGCTCCCAGGGAAGTATAGTTGGTAGTATTCCCACCCGGATAAGATCCATACCCAACAACGGTATTATAATTACCGGTTGTATTATAAAATAACGCATCATTTCCTATGGCGGTATTGTAACTCCCGGATGTATTGTAATAGGAAGCTCCCGCTCCAAAAATGGAATTTCTGAATCCACTGGCATTGCTAAATAAGGAGAAAGAACCGTTAGCCGTATTGAGGTAACCGGTAATATTGGCCTCCATGGAACGTTGGCCGGTAGAAGTATTATCATACCCCCGGTCGTTATTATACAGGGAATGAAACCCCATGGCCGTATTATTATATCCCCTGCTGTTGCCCTTTAATGCAGCAGAGCCAACGGCCGTATTGTTATTCCCTTCATTCGGATTGGCCACCCCATCTCCATTGGAATAAAGGGCACTATCGCCGACGGCAACCAGATGGCTGTTAACTGTATTGGTAAATAAGGCACGCGAACCCAGGGCCACATTAAAATTACCAGACAAATTTGAAATTAAACTATGAATACCCATGGCGGTATTGTTGTTTCCCGAGGTATTGGAATACATAGAACGGTATCCCATAGACGTATTCCAGGCGCCTATATCATTGGCATACATAGCCTGGCTGCCATAGGCGCTATTGAAATAACCTGTGGTATTGTTGTAAAGGGTATTATTCCCGGCTGCACTATTGAAATAGCCGGTTGTATTAGAAAATAAAGCCCGGTCGCCGGTAGCCAGGTTTTGATAGCCCGTAGTATTAGAAAAGAGGGTATTTGAACCATTGGCAGTATTTCCAAAACCCTGGCGGTTGCTATAAAGGGCATTGTTTCCAATGGCGGTATTAAAACTGGCATCCAGGTTCTTGTAAAGGGCCCGGTTACCAATGGCAACGTTATTATCTCCATTTCGGTTAGACCATAAGGATTCGTTGCCAATGCCGGTATTAAAACTTCCCTGGTTATTAAAATATAGGGCTTTTGTTCCAATGGCTATATTGCTTATGGAATGGTCGGGTAAAAAGGCTCCATCCCCATTTGTATAAAGGGCACTATCTCCAATGGCAATAAGTTCGCTTTGCGTATTACTCAAATAAAGTGCCGCGGTACCAAAGGCCATATTAGCCGTACCGGTATTATTTTCAAGCGCATGCAGGCCCCAGGAAATATTCCTGGATAAAGGGTCTATTTTTCCACTCAACATATCCCCAGATTTAAAAATCAGTGCAACCGAATCTGTGGTTCCTAAAAAGTTCTGGCCGGCATCCAGCCCCGTATTTCCGGTTAATGACCAACCTGTGCTACCAGTGACAATTTCTTTCCATTCCGTTCCATTAAAATAAAAAAAATGATTTTCATCTGAATTATAGATAAGTAGCCCTGTTGCAGGCGTTGTAATGGCATTCATCGAATCGGTACTTATCCGGGGCACTAATACTCCCTTTTTTGTTGCTGAAACATCTAAAATCGCTGTACTATCCGGCGTACTGGTACCAATGCCAACATTTTGAGAAAAGGAATTGAGATAGGAACAGAATACAAGAAGAAAAACAAAAATTATTCTCAACATAAAATTGTGCCTTGAGTTAAGTTTGGTTCAAATGGCCGGCATTTCGAGGAGGATATGGGAACACCATTCCCAAATGGAAAGGAGGATAGACGCAATTTTACGATTTTCCTGCCTGAATAGAGTCCTCAGAATCAGGGAAGTTACAAACGAAGCCCCTAAAAATGTGAATAACCTGTCCGGATTGAGGGCTAACTCTCTTAAAGAAATAAAAAATGCCTCCTATATTCTAAAAAAGGAGGCATTCATTTGAACATACGTTTTTATTCGACCTATTGGATATCCAGATTCCCGGTTATCCTGAATTTCTTATTGGCCTTTACCCTTATTTTACCTCCGGGGGCAATGGTTTGAGTTCCTGAAAGCAAACATTCTTCTCCGGAAGGCGGGTCAATAATTATTTCCCCGCAAGAAGGCAGGATAGCAGGTGGCATGGCGTTATTAAGCCAGTTTGATGAGATATTCCAATTTCCCGATCCTATAAAAGTGAACGTCATGTTGTTGGTAACCAAAACATCAATTTGATTAGAATTAATATTTTGAACCGGATTCACGGTAAAAATCATATTGGGTCTGTAAGATCCTGTGTTTCCGGTGGTTTTTGAACAAGCACCTGCACCTGGAGCATTATCAGCCTGGTAATAGGTAGAACAAAGGAACCCTGCCTGGGTTTGATACGTTTGATAAGCTGCCGAACCGTAGGCCTGGTTTTCAAAACAGATATCCACCACAAGATTTGAATAGCCATCCCAGGTGAATGGAGTACTAAATTGATGGAAATTTTGGCTGTTAAGTGTGGGTGTATAATTCACCGGTCCGAAAACCGTTGTAAGGGGAACAGTTAAAAAGTTCCCGGTAGCCTGTGTTGCAGCGGTAGTCCCCAGTTTAATAGTATAACCATTTAAGGTAGCCGGGTTACCCAATTGAGCCCCTGTAGTAAAGGTAAGGGCTGTAATTTGACCCGCACTAAGGCCTAAGGCATTCAATTCTGCAGCCCGAATGATGTATTGCTGCCTTCCATTTCCATAATAAGTGGGGTATGCCGCTCCACTATTTGAGCGAAAATCGTTGGTGGTAGTTCCGGTGCCTAAGGTATATATATTCGCACAGGCTTTCCGGGCTTTTACAAAGCAGGTTATTCCATCACCATTTGCCAAAGCATTGCTTGAATAAGAAGGGCTGTTTGACCCTACATTGTCACCATTTAATTTCCACTGATAAACAGGATCTGAACCGTTGGTAAGCGTAGCGGAAAATGTAAGCGGGTTACCGGTACAGGATGGGTTATCGCCCGCAGTTACGGCAATAGAAACCGTTGGATCGGTAGGTGGATTCACCACCATGGAAATTGGGTTAGAGAATACCGGCGAAGCCTGTAAACATGAAACACTACTTGTTAACCGGCAGGTAACTACATCGTTATTATTTAGGGAGGAGGTAGTCCAGGTATTTGAGTTACTCCCCACCGGGTTTCCGTTTACCAGCCATTGAAAAGCCGGCGAAGTCCCGCCATTCGATGGTACTGCAGTGAATATTTGTTGAACGCCAGGGCAGGTGGGATTGCTGCCAAAGGTCTGTGAAATAGAAATAGATGCGACGGAATTAACCGGAATAACGTTAACGGTTACGGGCTGGGATGTAGCCACCTGGTTACCGCAGGTTGTAGCTACAGAGTAAGTGCCACTCTCCGAAACCTGAATACTTTGGGTGGTTCCACCATTCGACCATTGGTAATTACTGGCGGTAGAAGCAGTTAACGTAAGGGATTCACCCTGGCAAATAGTAAGATCGCCCGAAGGAGTAATAATGGGTGCAATATTTTGTTGAGTTAATGTAATGGGCACCGCCACCCAGTTATTCGTTTCATCCGATTCGAGGAATGCATTTCCTGCATCCGTAATGGAAACAATATAATAGTTGCCGTTGCAGACATTCTGGAGTGGGATCGGATCATTCAGATTTACACTATATACATCATACATACCCGGATAAATCCCCTGGTTTAATCCACATCCGCTGTGCCACCCCACTCCATGATTGGGAACTGCCACTACCGGATTTCCGTTATTATCTACACATTCTCCGGGGTTGTTAGCGCAATTTCCAAGATTTATAAGGCAATAGCTTTGTTTAATACCTGTTGATACAATGGGCCAGGTGCGGGCATCCGGATTGGAAGTAGCAACCCGAAGTGAATAATTTGCCCAATCGTCTACATGAAGATGATTATGGGTTGGATGGAAGGTCATTTTTCCGGCAAGCCGGTCGTAATATGAAAGTGTATCTGTGCCCGGGCGTTTTTGATACACTCTTTGCTTCACATAGTGCTTTACATAGGAACCATCGGGGCACATAATATTGCAAGGAACCCGGGTATCTCCACAAAAACAAGAGTCAATTCCATAAATATCCAAAGGCCCCCATCCGATATTTGGCGTTGCATTTGAAATATATAGAAAGCCCGGGGTTTCTGTATGATTCAGGTTAATTTCCTTAAACGAAGAAGTCATATCCGGAAGCAGGTCGCAGTTATTGGATCCATCCGGGCATACACAGGAAGCGCAAACATAAGTTCCTGTTGGCGCCCCACTCCCCGGACTGGGGTTAAATGTGGGGGGATTATTTACAAATACAACACTGGCACTGGTTATTACACCTTCATCAGGCGCCGAGATATCGGTAACAATTAGCTGCCAGGTGCCATTTGGGTTCTGGCCATTGTTGAAGCTGCTTAAATTTCCAGTTGGATAAAAGAGTCCTGTGTAAGGTGGGAGTGCGATGGTAAAAGAAACTCCATCCATTCCCAAACAGGTACCGAGGAAATTACTTCCTGCACCGCCGGCATGTTCTAAAGCCACCAAACTCATTCCCGAAGGAGATATCAGCGTTAATTTGATGTCATCATCATAGGGATGGGTGATGTCTACACAGATTCTGGCTAAACCAAATCCATCGTTAATGGCATTTGCAATCCCTGAAACGGGGATGGGGATACTTACAGACTGATTATCCAGGATAGCCTGGTTTCCGGTCCAGGTAAATGTTTGACCGAAGCAAAAAAAGGAGGATAAACACAGAAATACAGCAAGGAAAGGAATTTTCACAGTTTCGTTTTGAGCAGATAAATATAAAAAAACTATTCAAATTATCGCTATCCCCGGAGAAATACCTCCGGAAAATCCCATATTGAGATGGAATAAATGCTCCGGTATCCTGAAAAAGAGGAAATTTCCCTTACCAGAAATCTACTTTACCTTTAAAATATGAGCAAACAAAAACCCCCGGAGAATTGCCGGGGGTTTAATTTTTTGACCAACTTTTGCCTGTTGGTTTTTCAGGATTTGGGAATTCTCTGGGTGTTTCAATTCATTTATCCTGGTTCAGAGTTGGTTTTCTTCCGTCTTTCAACGGGATTTAGGATACT
>JAFEAB010000011.1 GCA_018266615.1 Bacteroidota bacterium | reverse complement strand
TTTAACCTATTTATTCTATTAGGGAGTTAACGCTCAAATATCCTCCTTTATTTTTTGAAACAGGTACCATTTAAGATCGAAAGCAGGGTATTTTACGGTATATTTTCCAAACATCCGGATCAACAGTTTAGTCATCGGTGTTTTTAGGGGGATTTTAGGAAGGCTCTCATGAGCCAGGGAAAGGCCGTGATTTACATTTATCTTTTTTACCGGTTTGCCGGATGCCACGGGTTGAAACCCATGCGAAATAAAAAAGGATTCGATGGCTCCATTGGTAAACCAGGTAATCACTTTGGGGGGGCAGTATTCGTGCCAATGCTTTCCAAAAAGGCGGGCGGCCCAGCTTTCTCTTCTCCAGGATTCAACAATTACATACCCTCCTGGTTTCAAAAGGGCGTTCACTTTTCGCATTCCCTTATCCAGTTCGGGAATACTCCCAATAACCTGGATCATGGATACCGCATCAAACAATTCATTTGTGCTAAATGAATCAAGGGTATCCGTTCTAATATCTAATTGAAGATTTTTTCTTCCATAGGATGCCATCGTATCATTCGGCTCAATTCCAATTCCCGTCCAGCCGGTTTGGCTGTATCCGTTTAAGATGAACCCTGCGGCGGCGCCTACATCCAGTAGTCGCCCGGTTGAACAATATTTAGAAAGAATCCGGCCATATTGTTTTCCCGAATCTACCAGCAATTCCTTTTCCTGCAAATAATCCGGATACCCGTCTTTTCCACCGAAAAAATAATCATCATCAAACACCTTTTTTACTTCTGTTTCAAATCCCGGAATATTTACATACCCCAAATGGCAGGAAGAGCAAATCAAAATATTATACCCATCTTTCTGAAAGTAGGGGTTATGGGTTTGTGGGCATTGTAAATAATCGCGGCAGGTTTTGGTGCAATGCGTCATAATTCGGATTTAAGCCAACTGATCGATAATTGCCTTCATCTTTAATGCCACATTTGAGCCAAAAACATCGGGTTGCTGACCGGGAACCGAAAATCCCTTAATTCTTTCGGCAATTCCCGGGGCGGACGGATCCATCAGCAAATTCCATCCGGCATCCACTGTTTCTACCCATTCTGTTTCGGTGCGAAGGGTAATACAGGGTTTCTTCAGCAGGTAGGCTTCTTTCTGAATACCCCCCGAATCGGTAATAATTTTAACAGCACAGGTTTGAAGCATCATAAAATCTAAATAGCCCTGAGGCTCTGTAAGGATCAGGTTTTGAGGGAGCATACCTAAACCGGAAAGCATTTTTCGGGTCCGGGGATGCACCGGAAAAACAATTGGTACTTCTAATATACGCAACTCCGATAATATCTTTTCCAGAATTACAGGATTATCTACATTATAATTCCGGTGGAGGGTGAGCAGGTAATATGCTTTGCCTGCTAAATTCAGATCATCCAATATTGTTGACTTCTCCTTGGCAGTCTTTACTCCGGCCCAAACCGCATCAACCATGATGTCTCCGGTAAGATAACTGATAGTAGACAACCCTTCCTCACCCAGGATACGCATAGCCGTTTCGGTTGGGGCAAATAAGTACTGCGAAGTGTGATCGGCTACTATACGGTTAATTTCTTCGGGCATATTTCGATTATAACTACGCAACCCAGCTTCAATATGCAGAATAGGAATACCCAATTTGGAAGCAGCGAGGGCGCCGGCAAGGGTGGAGTTGGTATCCCCAAAAATTATAACCAGGCCCGGCCCAATATTTTGCATGGCCTCTTCCAGTTTCACCATCATATCGGCCGTTGCTACAGCATGCGAGCCGCTAAGTGCTGAAAGGTGAATATCCGGTTTTCGGATTCCCAGATCCTGGAAAATCTTTTCCGACATGGCATAGTCGTAATGCTGCCCGGTGTGGACGATATATTCTTCATGGGCACCCTCGAGAACTTTCGAAAGTGGCGCCAGCTTTACAAATTGCGGCCTGGCCCCCACAATGGAGAATATTTTCATGATTTAAGTTGGAGTTTGAATAATTTTCTTTTCGATGGGCAGTCGCTTTGCAAATTCTTCCATTGGCAGCAGTTCAAAATGCTTTTTCATCATCTGCATCGCCGTCCGGAAGATATGCAGTTTCTTATCTTTTTGCACATTCATGCCGGGAAAGAACCGGAGTTCAGGCGCCTCATTGCTCCCAATAAAATCGAGCGGATGCAGCAGGTAGCTGGGTTCGGTCTGCGTAATCCGGCACAGAGTAATCGCCGTTGATAAATACAGTTTCATCAACCCAGAAGATATATGGCTGATATAAATGAGGTAGCTCTGGTGAAATGGAATTTTAAAAACAGGCATGGTGGTAACCGGTATTTCCGTTATTCTTTTTTTGTTCTTAAACTCCCAGGAGTAGGGTTTAAGCGGATAAAAACTTTCACTGAATGAACCAAACAGTTCTTTCCGGCTTTCCTTTTCTTCCTTCGATAATTTAGATTTGGCAAAATAATATTTTCGCATCAGGGGTGAAAGGTAGGTAGGCAGTAAAGAAGCATCGAAAATATACCCCCGCTTTTCCAATACTTCCAATAAATCGTTACTCCAGCTGAATCCCGGGCCACGAAACATATTTGTTCGTTTACCCGTTGCCTTGAGTATGGCCTCCTCTGCAATCTCAATTTCTTTCTCAATTTTTTCCTTGGAGTATGTTTTTAGCCAGGATTCGTGATGAAAGGAATGGTTAGCCACCTCATGCCCTCTTTCCACAATACTGCGCAGCACTGCGTGATTTTTTTCGATGGCGGCATCCTGCCCCACCACGAAAAAGGTAATCTTAATATCCAGGTTATCGAGTTCATCCAAAACAATTGGAATTACAATATCAAGGTAGGAAGGGAAACTTTCCCAGCCTGCATCACCATGCACCTTCATGTACGACCATTTATCATCCAGATCGAGAGAAATACTCGCTTTTAGTTTTGGTTTCATGGGTTTAAAATTTCATTCAATTTGGTTTCGGCCACGCGGATGGTTTCATTTACATTCAGGGTGCCGTCTTTAATATGCGCCGTATTGATAATATGGATATTTGGGAGACTGGTTTTCACTTTGGGAAGCCTGGCAGAATAATCGATGGCGGCCACGGTAATTACCTGCTTTGCTTTCGCCACACCGGCAAACCGGATATCTGTTTCGTTAAATGCAGGATACATTTCCAGAAAATTTTTCAAAAAATAATCCCGGATAAAAATATCATCCCGTTCAAACAGGGGATCATCGGCGGTAATGTATTTAGGCAGGTACACGAGGTGGTTCCCCTTTAGTTCGGCAGGGTCAACCAGGGCAGTCATCTCAATAACTCCCGTAAATGGAAATTTCGTGTCAGTAATATTGGTAATATAATAAGGGCTGACAGGCTTATTCAACAGGAGGGCCACACATATTACCCCCAGGTATTCCACATTTTGTAATTTCTTTTTTTCAACTTCCGAAAGGGAAGGAATAAGAGATGCGGCTAACATCCCCGGTACCGTTACCACCACTTCATCAAAATCAAATTTCTCATTCTCAAGCCGAATGGTTGCAACCCCATTTACGGAAGATATTTCGGATACCCTTGCCTTTGTTTTAATGGAAACACCTTCTGACTGAAGAGTCTTCTGAAAGGCATTATTAATGGTGCGGTATCCGCCCTGAACATAGCCGAACATTTCCTTCTTTAATCCGCTGCGTCTTGCACCATACAAGCGTTGGATGGTGGCCCAGATAAACACCGCCGAAGTTCGTTCGTAACTATCGCCCAGTTTTGCCCGGAGCAATGGAAGCCATATCTTTTGATACGTATTATGGCCCGACCATCTTTTAAGCCAGGTGGTTACCGGAACCTTTTCAAGTTTTCTCCAGTCTTTGATTTTAGAGGCTGCAATGATGGTTAACCCCAGCCGGAATTTATCGATCAGGTTAAGGGTTGGAAATTTAAGAAATTCGATGCTGTTCGACATAGAGTGAAGTTTTCCTCCCATGTAGAACCCGGTTTTTGTTTCCACCCATTTCAATTGATGCTCCACTCCAATATCTCTAAGAATGCCGCGGGTATAAAAGTCGGAGAGCAGGATAACATGATAAAACTTATCCCACTCCACGTCATTCATCATCCAGGAACTGGCCAATCCACCCACTTCAGGTGCCGCTTCAAAAATGGTAACATCATGCCCTTGTTGGGCAAGCCGGTGCGCAATGGTCATGCCCATCATACCTCCGCCAACAATACCCCATTTCTTATTCTGCATATTATTTTATGAATGGCTTCTGCCATTTTATGGTTTCTGTAAGCCCCCTTTCAAGGTCCCATTGTGGTTCAAAGTTAAAGGTGGTGCGGAGTTTGGTAATGTCGGGCACCCGGCGCATCACGTCTTCGTAATTCCCAAAGTTGGAATACGGTATAAAATTCAGTTTGGGTTCTGCATTGGGGCCATTTACCAGTTTCCAAATTAACGTGGCCAGGTCTTTGATGGTAATCTCAGAATTTGAAACCGAGCCGGTGTTGAATATCTCATTATCCGACTTATTGTTTTCGATGCAATTTACCAGTGCCATCACCGTATCGTCCACATAAGTGAAAGTACGGGTTTGCATACCATCGCCATGGATATCAATCGGTTCATTCTTAAAAGCCCGTTCAATAAAAACAGACTGCGGCCCGCCCCACCAGGTTAAGTTTTGGTGTGGGCCATACGAACCAAAAAACCGGGTAATCGTATACGTTAGATCATACTCTTCCCGGTTTGCTATAATATACTGTTCTCCATACATTTTAGAAAGAGCATAGGCCCAGCGTCGTACCGTAGTGGGCCCCATCACCATATCAGAATTCTCGTTAAATGGAATTTTCGGATTTTTTCCATATACATCGGAGGTGGAAGCAAAAAGGATTTTAGATTTATCCATTAGGCATTTATGAACCACATTCCGCAGCATCAGATAATTTTCTTCGAGGGTGCGCAACGCATTGGTATATCGGGGAATCTTTTGAGAAGCCAGGTGTACAATAATATCTGCCTTTACCTCTTTTAAAATGAGAGGGTTTGCGATATCTCCCATGATAAACTGAAACTGGGGGTGGGCTTTAAACTCCTCGATGTTCCGAAGAAATCCATAATTAAGGTTATCGATCCCAATTACGGTATGGTTTCTTACGAGGAGCCGTTGGGCAAGATTTGACCCTACAAACCCGGCTACACCGGTAATCAATACTTTCATTCGTTATTGTTTAAGGTACAGTACCTGTTAAAATGCATTTTTATCGCCACGGAATATCACATACACCGTAAGGAAGAGAATTCGAATATCCAGCCAGAGGCTCCAGTGCTCCAGATACCAGAGATCCTTCTCCACGCGTTTCTTAATTTGCTCTGGATTTGTAATTTCTCCCCGAAATCCATGAATTTGAGCCCATCCGGTAATCCCCGGCTTCAAAAACTGGCGAATCATATATTCATCCACAATTTTTGAATAATCGTTGGTATGTTTAATCATGTGAGGTCTGGGCCCTACGAGGCTCATTTCTCCTTTCAGTACATTAATAAATTGCGGGAATTCATCCAGGCTCGTTTTCCGGATAAACCGACCCAGCTTTGTTACCCTCGCATCGTTACGGGTAGCCTGCTTACTATCGGCCTCCTTATTGGAGTGCATGCTCCTGAATTTGAGGCAATAAAAGGGTTTGTTATTTCTGCCCGACCGCAACTGGCGGAAGAATACCGATTCGCCCGATTCAATAAAAATAATAAGGGCAAATAAAGGCACCATCCAGGAAAGAAAAAGCACAATTACAAGCAGGCTTATAACGGTATCGAGTATTCGTTTCTTTAACATATTGCCCACGTCTTCCAATGGTTCGGAACGGAGCGACAAGATGGGCAGGTCCCTAAAATATTCGATATGTACATCCCGGGTAATAAATACAGACAGGTTGGGAACCACTTTAAAACGGATGCACGCTTTTTCTGCCTGGTACATCAGGTCGTAAATGAAATTATTCTGCTCGGGGGTGATGGTGGAAAAAATTTCCTGAACATCCATCTGCTGGGCAACATCCAATGAATTAGAGACATCGCCCAGAACCGGGTAATGCGATAGCTCATTAATATTCTTATTGTCTTCAATAAAACCAACCAACTGGGTATTAATCCCATCTTCTTCAAAATACCGGGCCAATTGCTTGGCGGTATCATTGTACCCAAGAATCAAAACCTTCTTTGTGAGGCTGTGGCTCTTTCTGAAATAGCTTTTTATTCCGAGATAGAGAAACCGGTTCGCCATCAATCCAACGCCAAAACTACCCAGTGTGGAGAGGATAAACAACCTGGAAATTGTCATTTCACGGCCAAAGAACAGGTACGACAAAATCACAATCATCCAGGCTAAATATACCTGAATGCTTCGTTTTGTAAAATATTCGAAATTGAGAATTACCTTGGTTATATAAACCTGGAAGAAGAAGCTGAGCACAATCCACACCACATTGCATATAAGAAGGTACTTGGTATAATTGAAGGTAAACCCCTGGCCCAGTTTTTCAAAAAACACCAGCCTTGCTAAAATAAAAGCAAGGTTTAAGACAGCAATATCAAGTATTACTATGGAGAGTTGCAGGTATCGTTCAAATTGCCTGTTCATTTTTATATAGCATGATGGTGGTCATCAGGGAGTTTTTCTCCTCCGAAAACCCGTACATGATCGTCTGTTACTTTTTCCCAATTAAAATATTGCAATGCTCTTGTTCTTGCGCATGCTGCCAGTTCCTTCATTCTGCTGTAATTCGATTCCGCAAAATGAATTTGTTCGGTTAAAGAATCAATATTCCCCTGTTTGAAAGTAGTTACTGTATCCTCCACCGCATACAAATTCTCTTCAATATCACTAACAATCATGGGAACGCCTAACCCCATCACAGAAAGCACCACCGGCGAAAGGCCTTCTACATCGCTGGGTTGGATATAAGTATAACATGCCTTCATAAGCCGGATGGTATCCTGGCCATACACGTAGCCGGGAAAAATTACATTCGCATTAGCCATCGCTTTTATTTCCTGTTCATACGGCGAAGGATTGGGCGAACCACCAATGAGGACCAGTTTCTTATTTGTGCCCGAATTTTTAAATGCAGGAATCAAATAATGCAACCCTTTATCGGGGATGAACCGACCCACAAAAAGGTAAAAACCCCCTGGAGTTAACCCGTACTTCTGAAGAAGTTCGGGATCCTCTTCAACTTCCGGCACTTCGCTCCCAAAAGGAATAAACTCAAATTTCTTATTAAATTTCTTTTCAAAATAGGAGCGTGCCAGCACATTATCAAAGATCACCATATTGGGTATCCGGGCAGAGATAAAGGCAGAGAGCCGGAGATAAATTTTTCCATACCAGGGCCATTTATCCCTTTTCCAATCCACCCCGTCCTGGCTCACAAAAACTTTCTTACCAAATAACCGAAGGGGTAAGGCCCAAATACTATTCCCTCCATTCTGGATATGGACTACATCGCCACGATTATGAATGATAATATCCAAGGTGCACTTAAAGGAATGGAATAACGTATCAAATCCTTTTTTCTGCACAGTAGAAAACGTCTTTATTTTCACCCCTTTGTATTCTTCGATCGGGAGGAACGCATTCCTGTACCTGCGATTATAAGCAGTTACCTCATGCCCGCGCGAAACCAGCCTGGGCAGAAGTTCCTCTACAAACTTATCTGCACCGGCACTTCCATCCGTAGATGGCAGGGAACGGAAACCAAAAGCTGCGATCCTCATGCGCTTATCAGGCAGATTGTTTTTGTTGTTTAAAGTTCTCTTTTATAAAATCGGCATAATAAATATCCAGGTAATCTTTTAAGGCCACTCTCCAGTCTCGCATAATATTAATACCTCTTAAATCCAATTTTTTATTCACCAGCCTTTCGGAAAGAGGGCGTTGGGCGAAATATTCTTTGGCAAAATAATCGGAACTTACTTCGGTAAGCTTAATAGAATCCTGCATTCCAAGTAAACGAACCAGTTCTTCAGCCACCTCCAGGCGGCTGGTCTGTCCCTTGCAAACCAAATTATAAAGCCCCCAATATTCCTTTTCGAGTAGCAGTTTTACATTTTTAGCAAAATCAACCGTAAAGGTGGGAGTTCCGTCTTTATCGTTTACTATGAACAATTCCCTTTTCCCCGCCACCAATTGTTTAATCAACTTATTGATGAATTTCTTGTCTTTATTAAACCCTCCGCCCATCATC
Organism: Bacteroidota bacterium; assembly: GCA_018266615.1. Taxonomy (GTDB): domain Bacteria; phylum Bacteroidota; class Bacteroidia; order Chitinophagales; family Chitinophagaceae; genus Ferruginibacter. The sequence goes on along the minus strand of JAFEAB010000011.1, from coordinate 1,084 downwards.
CATCCGGCCCGGCAGATTAAGAATCTTTTGGCATTCTCACATACAAAACGTTCACCCATAAATTTTGAGCGGGCGTATACGCCAAGTGGATTGGGTTGATCCCAGTCGTCGTAAAGTTCTTTCCCGCCATCAAATATGCCTGCTGTACTTATATATAGCAGGGGAATATCCAGTTCGTTTGCAAAATAAACAGCATTTTCAACCGCCAGGGTATTGGTTGCATACGTATCATCGGCGTGCTGTTCACAAAATTCAAGATCGGTATAAGCGCCCAGGTGAAAGAGATAATCGGGTTTAAATTCCATTACCTCTCTTTTGTACTTTTCAAAATCCCGAAAATCGAGGAGGCTCAGCCAATCGGCATTCACATCCTTGTCGGTACATTTAATTTCAAATTCATCTTTAAACACCCGGTAGAAGGCTTCTCCCAGCATTCCACCGGCGCCTGCCATATAAATTCTTTTTTTTGTTGACATTTCGATTGTTATTATTCTATTTAATTTATACTGTTAATTATGGATTGTAACTTTTGCCAATGGGTTTCAAAATTCACCATCCTGTATACTAATTCTCTCGCATTTTTGCCCCATTGTATTACCGCTTCATGATCGATCCAGAGCCTCAGTAAGTTTTGGCGAAGTTCCGAAATGTTGCCTGCTTCAAAAAGCAGCCCGGTTTGTTCATGTTTCACTAATTCTGGTATTCCTCCAATTTTTGAACCTACTACGGGTTTTGAAAAGAGAAAACTTTCAATTACAGAAAATGGAAAATTTTCGTACCATTCCGAAGGAACAACCACAAACTTTGCATGCAGGGTAAGCTCAAACACCGAAGCCTTATCCTGGAAACCGAGAAACTCGATATTTGAAAGGTTTTTCCCTTTAACCAACGCTTCCAATTCACTGGCCGCATCGCCCGTTCCTGCAATTTTTAAAGTTATCGGTGTTCCCTCCACTGCATGGATCAGGGTTCGGATTCCCTTTACATCTTCCAGCCTGCCTACGTAAAGAATATAGTTATTCTCCCTCGTAGAACTACTTAACGTAACATTCTTTAATTTATTCTCCCGGATAAAATTATCTAT
>JAFEAB010000110.1 GCA_018266615.1 Bacteroidota bacterium | reverse complement strand
ATTGCAAATTAGAAATCGCAGATACGTTACCCGGGTTTGGATAAGGCGTAGTAGCCGGGTTGCCCGATCCTGTTACACCTGTCCATGCATAAGTATAAGGACTTGTACCACCCGATACGGCAAGGGTAATGCTGCCATCAGGAGTTGGCCCACATGCACTTCTTGGAGTAACTGTTGGAGTTACTGTAAGCGTGTACGACGGATTTACCGTTACTGCATAAGAACCGGTTATGGCTGCCGAACAATAGATATCAGCCACATTGGTTACGTCATAGGTATAAGTGCCTGCTGTACCAGTTGGCACATTAACAGTAACAGATTGCGGATTGGCTCCTGCACCGGTAACGGCTGTTTGTGGCGCTCCTCCATTAATGGTATACGTGAATGTATAAGGCGCTGTACCCGATGTACCGGTGAAGGTAACAGTTGGCTCAGCACTGTTTTGACAAACAGCAAGGGTACCAGTTTGCATATTTCCTGCAGGCGCCGGGTTAATTACCAGGTTAGCCGTACCAGAACTGGTACATCCATTATTGGTGGCAGAAGCAGTAACAGTTAACGAAGCATTCGACTTCACATACACCGTGGTTACGTTTTCATTGGTATATGGCAGCGTAGCCGCCGCGTCTAAATAAAGATCAGCAGCAGGGCTCCATACCATTGGGGCGGTAGCCGGTGTCGTCAGTTTAACATTATCAATTGCCCAGTAAAAGCCATAGTTTACATTAAAATTGAAACGTACATAAACTGTAGGTTGATTAAGGAACGGAGCTGTAAGAGGAATGCTGGCAGCAGCAAAGGCAGAAGCTGATCCCTGGGTTGCCACGTAATCCTGCAATGTAGTCCAGTTCGTACCATCCGTAGAAGCCTGTACATATCCATGACTGTTACCATAACTATAATGATTATAATAATGGTTAAAGCTCAATGTAGCAACGCTCATTCCCGATGTAGAGATTGCAGGGGAAGTAAGGTAGGTATCTGTTGTGCTACCACTTCCCTGATCATCAGAATTGGTCATATAGAACTGACTGTTATCATTGCTATGGAAGGTGTAAGAATAAACATATCCATCCGGACGCAATGTCCAGGCGGCATCTGCCGGTGTACCTCCGGTAGACAGGTTGGTAGTAGTCCAGTTGTTGGTAGGTGCATTGAACCCTTCGCTATACAAGGTAATAGGCGTGCTCAATGTACCCCCTGTTGCTGTCAGTTGCTGGGTAGCACCCTGGCAAAGGATAGCAGTTGCCGGGCTAACGGCAATAGCAGATGGAGTTTCATTTACCACTACACTGGTAGTTGCAGCGGTAGAGCTACAACCATTTAAGGTAGCCACTAAGCTATAGGTACCTGATGCCGCTGTAGTAACATTGGCAATGCTTGGGCTTTGCGTGGTGGATGTATAACTGTTAGGACCTGTCCAGGCAAAGCTGGTTCCAATATCACTGCCGCCGGTAAGATTCAGGGCAGAACCCGAACATACAGGACTTGTTGCAGATGCAGTTGCAGTAGGCACTGGTTTCACGGTATAGGCTATTTCGGTAGAGTAACCGGTAACATCGCCTGTGGTACAATGAACCTGCAATACATAATAGTAAGTACCTACTGCCATTCCGGTGGCCGTAGTGTAGCTCAGGGAATTGGCTCCCGAACCATCCACTACATTACTGTATGGGCCTCCCTGGGTGGTGGATACCTGCCATTGATAGGTAATACCCGAACCCGAAGAAGCGCCGTTTACGGTAAAGTTTGAAGCCGTATTGGATGCGCACACAGAAAGGGTGGCAGGAGAGGCAGTACCTCCCACAGCGCCGCTGCATGCAGGTGCAATTCCTTCAAATTCATCGGCGCCAAGATCCGGCCCCACTACGCTGGTACCAGTATATCCCGGGTTACCGTAACGAATATCGCCATCATAATCATCGGTAATGCCAGCCACATTCACCCCGCCACTTTCTACCAGGGTTTGCACCGTAGTATTGATGTGGAGGTAATTGGCATCCGGCCCGTTGGTGCTGAGGAATGGCGGGTTTTCAGTTTTTGAATCTCCATCCCGGGCAGCTACCCTGGTTTTGAACCCGGCAAGGGTTAAATCCGAATTGGTGCCATCATAGAATATAACGCTGTTGGCGGAAGGCGTACCTGCATAATATAAGTTATTATCGGATGCCGCACCGTAGTTACCCAGAGCAACTGCAGACCTGCGGTAAGCTACTGTTAAACCGGTTCCATTTGCAGTGGAATTATTTACAATCAGGTTACTACGCAGGTTGAGGGTGGCAGTGGTAGCAGTAGCATTTGCCGTTGCATAAATACCAGAAGTACCAAAGTTGGTTCCGGTAGATGAAGCATTCAGGTAAATGGTATTGAACGACACATTTTCAGTAGTGCTTGCAGCCACACTGGTAATATTAATACCACGGATCACATCGGCCAGGTTGGCTAAAGGAGCGGTAAGACTACCGATGTAGTTATTGTACACATTGTTGTTTGTACCACCGGCAAGGGTAATACCATTCACCGAACCGTTTAAGGTGGCAATGGCAGCAGATGCCGTTAAGCCATAGATCTTATTCTTGTACACAGCATTGGTGGCCGAACCACCGGCAACATACACCCCGTGAACCTGCGGACTGGTGGCACCCGATACGGTGAAGCCGTTAATCTGGTTTCCATACACGCTGTTATTCTGGGAATTGCTTCCTAAATACACCCCATATACCTTGGCACTAACAGCCGAACTGCTAATGGTATTCATGGAATTGTTGTAGATGCTGGTGGCTTGCGAAGAACTACCGGTATTTACGAGGCATACATCCCCGGCAGCCGTCCAACTAGTGAAACTGTTCCCGTAAACACTTCCCGGAACAAAGTTAGAGGTAATACCGTAAGTAGAACCCGTACCTGCCTGGGTAATGTTATTGAAGGTATTGTTATAATAACTGGTTGTATTAGAAGAACCAGTAGCCCAATATATCATCTGCGAACCACCCGAAGAACCAAGAGTTCCGGTAGTAGTGGAATTCAAGGATATATTACTGAAGTTATTATCATGGATGCTGGTTGCTCCCGAAGGACTTCCGAAATTATAGATACCATAGAATACTCCGGAAGCCGTCCTTGTAAACTGGGTGGTTACGCTATTATTGGAAATTGTTCCACCCGTATTGTAATTGCTGAGGTAGAAGAAACTAACCTGACCCGTAGTGGCAACGGTTACATTATTAAGCACGTTGTTGGTTACGGTTTCGGTAGTACCCGAAGCAGTTTTGTACACAAAGGCCCATGCACCGGTTTGGGCGCCAATACTGCTAACCCCGGTAATGGAGTTATTGTTGATGGTACCGGTACCGGATAAGCTGGTTACATACACGCCATAGAAAGTAGCAGAACCGGCCTTGGTAAACGCCTGGCTGGTAATGCTGTTGCCATCAATTACCAATGCAGTGGCTACTGATCCGCCATTATAAATGGCATAGTTACTGCCGGATGCAGTATTGGCGCTCATGGCAAATGTATTGCTGTTGATGTTGACATTGGCCGCAGAAGCCGAATTATAAATTCCATAAGTTGCTCCGGAAGTGGCGCCGGCAGTGGCATAGCTGGTGGTAATGCTGTTGTTGCTAATATCTACCGTGTTGGAAGCGGCAGTAGAACCAGCCGCATTTTCAATTGCCGTAAGCTGGCTGGTAGTACCTCCACTGGTAACCGTAATGGTATTGTGGGTAATGGTTTCGGCAGCGCTGGTGGCAGTGTTTAGATAGATACCACGCAATGTAGTGGCATGGTTTACACCCGAACCATTGTTGTTGTTGATGGTATTGTACGAAACATTAAGGTCGTACTGCGCAAGGGTTCTAATACCTACCGCCGGGCTGGTGCTGGCGCCTCCGCCAAAGTTGAGGATCTGGTTACCGGTAGCCACAGATGTACCACCAATATCATTTCCACGATCGGCATAACTAAACGGAGTAACATCGGCGAATCCAATTAAGGCCACCCCGGAGTTACCACCATTAATGGTATTACCATACACCTTATTGTAAGAGTTGGCACCACTGGCAGCCGTAGTAGCTACTGCTGCACTGGCCGCATTGGTGGTATTATAAATAGCCACACCCACAGCGCCATCTACCCTTGCTCCTCCAAGAGCCGCATTGTTTACGCGCTGCATATTGAAGGTATTATTACTAATGGTATTGTATTGAGATCCATTGGTTCCATCTGCCTTCAGCAGGGCCACACCGGCTTCCATAGTAGCCGGGTTGGCAGTATTGCCATCGGTGAAGGTGAATCCGTCGATGGTAATATAATCGCCGCCCACTATTTTAAACATGGCGTCAATTACAGCGGTGCTTGGAGTTCCGGTACCACCGGTGCCTGCATTGATAGTAGCAGTACCTACCCCATTAATCACAAATTTGATTTGGTTGGTAGCCGTACCCGAAGCGGTAAGTACCAATCCGGTAGCCGGAACAGACTCACTATAACCTGCTGCAACCGCAATGGTTACATCGCCGGTACCGGTAACGCCGTTACCATTCAGGTAACTAACGGCCGCTGCAATAGTGGGGAAGCCACCGCAAGAGGATGGAACATTATAGGTATTTCCACCCACCAGGGCTCCGGTCATCGCACTGATCACCTGTGAAGCGGTTCCTGTACATCCATTACCATCGGTAACGGTAACGGCGTAAGTACCACCCACATTGGCTGCCGTAGTATATGGATTAGTAGTAGAAAGTTGAGGTCCGCCATCCAGGGTCCAGGAATAGGTTACTCCCGAAGCAGGGGTAGCCGTTAAGGTAGAAGTTTGTCCTGGGCCAAGGGTTAAGCAGGATGCTGTTACCCCTGCCACCGGCGGCGTATTTTCAGTTACTGAATAAACAGCCGAAGTATTAGAACAGCCATTGCTGTTGGTAACCACTACGGTATAATTGCCAGCCTGGGTTACAGCCTGGGTAGCCGCAGTACCCATTGGGGTAGCGCCTTCATACCATTGGTACGTGGTAATGGTACCACTGCCTGCGGTAGAAGTAGCCGCAGAAAGGGTAATGGTAGAGCCGGTACAAACCATAACCGGACCGGTAACGGTAGCGGTTGGGTTATCGTTCACGGTTACTACCACAGGGGTAGATGCCGGTGAAGTACAACCTAACGCAGTTTGGGTAACCGTATAGCTGCCGCTGGTAGTTACCGTAATGGCATCGGTGGTTTCGCTGGTTGACCAGGTATTACCTCCCACATAGCTCGAAGTAAGGGTTACAGAACCTCCGTTACAGAAGGTAGTTGCCCCGCCAGGCGTAATTACAGGTGCGGTTGGTATTGGGTTAACCGTAATGGTTTCGGTATTGGAGGTAGCCGGGCTTCCAATTGCACAATCGAAGCTGGAAGTCATCACTACATATACCTGGTCGCCATTGGCAGGAACATAAGTATAGGTTAAGGAGCTACCTGTCTGAACCAGGGAATTATTTAAATAGAAATCGTAAACAGGGAAATTACCAGAACCGGTTGGGGTGGCAGTGAGTGTAACACTGGAGCCATCGCAAACTGTGCTGTTATCGGCAGCTAAGGTTACATCGGCAGTTATCAGGCCGGCAACCGTCATGGTGATGGTATTGGATGTAGCCGGGCTGCCGGTGGTGCAGGTAATGGAAGAAGTTACTTCGCAATACACCTGATCCTGATCGTTGATGGCAGTGGTTACAAAAGTGCTGTTTGTTTCACCTGATTGTTCCACTCCGTTTACATACCATTTGTAGGTAGGCGTAGCGCCTCCGTTTACAGGAGTGGCGGTAAAGGTAGCAGTAGCGCCAGAGCATATTTCCATATCCGGAGCAACGCTAATTGAAACCGAAACAGCCGCATTGTTCACCACCGATACGGTAGTGGATGCTGTATTTGTACAACCGCTGCCATCGGTAATGGTAACGGTATAAACCGCATTATCAGCAGGCGTTACACCGGTAGCTACATCTGTATTCGCATTGTTAATGGTTCCAGGTCCGCTCCACGAATAAGAAGCATAGCCCGAAGGAGTAGCGGTAAGGGTTACATTGGAACCATCGCACACCGGCCCGTTATTCCCTGCGCTAATGGAAGGAGCAGGAGGTTCATTTAAGGTAACCTGGGTGCTGGTAGCGGTACAGTTATTTGCATCGGTAGCCGTAATAGTATAGTTCCCCGCCAGCAATCCGGTATAAGCGCCGGTTGCATCTCCTGTGCTATTCACAGTGGGGCCTGCAATGCTGTAGGTATAACCGGCAGTACCACCACCGGCAGAAGCCGTAATGGTTCCGGTAGCTGTTCCAAAGCAGGTGGCATCCGATTGGTTGCCTATTGAAACGGTTAAGGCGGTTGGTTCGTTAATGGTAACGGTGCTGGCGCTCACAGTACATTGAGGAGAGTTGGCATCCTTCACCTGAACGGTATAGGTACCTGCTGCAAGCCCGGTAAACGAACCCGAACCCTGCCAGGTTACACCGCCATCAATAGAATAATTATAAGGAGTGGTACCACCGGTTGCTGCAGCAGTAATGGTACCGGTTGATCCACCATTGCAAAGCACATCGGTAACAGAAGGGGTTGGCAATGTTAAATCACTTACACTAACAATAACCGTATTAGTAGTGGTACAAGAACCACGGGTAGCGGTAGCAGTATATGACCGTGTAGCCGTAGGTGTACTAACAACTGTATTACCGGTAGTAGTATTTAAATCTGTAGCAGGCGACCATGTAATTGGGTAAACACTCGGAGCAAAAGTGTACATGGTACCAGCTGCCGGAGCAACACTATTTGCATCGTCTGATGTACTAGTACTTGCAGTATTGGAAGAGAAGGTAATACTCTGGTAATTGGTTGCGGAAGCAGTAATTCCTGCAGATGCGGAACCAGGAGTTCCCATTGCTCCATATCGGAATTCAATCTTATCAGACCCTTCGTACAACCAGGCCTGGTAGGTAGATGTAAATGCACCGGAAGTATTCCGGGGAATAGTTACCTGCCATTGTACTTTAAATATTCGGTTTGGAGCCGTACCGGTAACCAATACCTTTACACTTCCGTCTGTACCGGTAGCTAAATCATCCCACAAAGGATATATTTTAGGAATATTGGTAGTACTGGTTACCACATTTGAATACTGGCCTGATGCGGCGGTGGTACCCAGTAAGAGCCAACCATCCGGTGAAACACTATAATCTGAATATGCGGTTCCATTCAGGTTAAAGGTGAACCCAATTGGGGCTGAAGAGGAAGTGGGTGTATCATCGTCGCCACTGGAAATAACAGCTGTTGCACCTGTCATTGGATCTAAACTTGCTCCTGAAGAATAAACAAAGGAGTAATTAGAAACCAACAGCGGCAATTGAGAGGTAGCGGTAATTGAAACATTTCCACCAACGCAAACAATAGGAGCGGTTGGCGACACAACCACGGGTTCGGGTAGCGGGTTTACCGTAATAGTAATTGTACCAGAGGTTGCACAACCCGCATTAGGCCCATTGGTATTATCTGTCGCAGTTACAGTATAAGTAGTTGTGGATCCCGGTGAAACTGTTTGACTTGCGCCGCTCAGGTTACCCGGAGTCCAGGTATAGGTATAATCCGGATCGTTGCTGCTGCTAACGCTCAGGGTGGTGGACTGGCCTGCGCAGATAGTAGCTGCAGGTGATGTAGTTATTGCCGGAGGAGTAGTAATAGTAGCCTGTACTGCCGTACGGGCAGAGAAGCAGGTATCCATATTGGAAAATAAGATTTGCGGACGCGCGCTAATTGTACTGTTATTGGGTGCACCGCATATAGTGGAAGGTGTCTGATTATCGGCATAAGAATACGCTCCAGACACATAAGAAGTATTATCGTAGGCAATAGTAGTTGAAGTGCCTCCACCATTATTATTGCTGAAACAAACTTGTACAAAAATATTGCTTGTGCCATCCCAGTAAAATGGTGCGCTGAAGGTATAGGTATTCAACCCAAGTACCGGGGTTTCGGAAGCATTGGAATATACCGTAGTGGCTCCGGCAATATACCCACCCGACAAATTGTTAAGGAGGGTTGACCCTATTCCAATTTCGAAGCCGCTATAACTGGTACCAACAGCGGTAACATTAAAGGCAAGCTTGGTAATAGTACCTGCATTAAGACCCGCAGCAATAAGCTCGCTGGCCGGTATCAGGTATTGGTGTTTAGTACCACCCCATAAATGATAGAATGGACTAATATTGCTTGAACTGGTTAATGCACCAACTCCTACAGTTCCATTATTAGTGCCTGTCACCCTGATGGCGCCCGCATAATAAGTGGTAGTGGTATTAATAACCGGGGTGGTGAAACTGTTGCCAGTCCCCAAAATATTTCCGCCGGTGGGGGCATCGTACCAGGTAATTTGAGCCCCGGCGCTTGGCGTTGCTCCCAGGGTAAGCGTGCCTTCTCCACAATGAGTTGCGCCTGTGGTATTTGTTACCTGAGGATCAAAAATTTGCACGTTAGCTACTGAGCTGGTTACTGAAGCGCTCGAAGCAGCACAGGTAACTACAACCTGGTAATAGGTAGTGCCGGTAATAGCGGCACCCGGAGTATATGTAAGTGAATTGGTACCTACATTGGTCCATGGCCCTGCATTACTTACAGTAGATTCCTGCCATTGGATGTCTCCATTTGCAGCCGAAGCAACCGTAAGCGTGGGGATACCACCGGTGCCACAATATACCTGTGGACTTGCCGAAATAGCACCTACCGAAGGCGTTGCAGAAACCAGGGTTACTGCAGGCGACAATGCATCGTTAGCGGTATTTACATCGCCGGTTACGGTTGCCGATCCATTAAAGGTAAATGAACCATACACACTCAAATCAATAGTGGCAGGCATGGTAACACTTTGCGAACCGGAAGCAGCCAGGGTTCCTGTATTTAAAGTGGTAGTGCTGCTGTAGCCGCCGGTAGCAGTAACGGTAACGGTTACCGGGTTCACACTCAGATCAACGGCAAACGGTGTGTTATTGGTTACCGTAACGGTAACCGCTTCGGCATTGCTATAACAGCCCGAATTAGACGGTGCAGTTAATGCACTTAACGATACATCTAATACCACCGGAGCAGTAAACTCATCGGCGCCCATATCGGGAGTGGTAAGTGAACGGGTATCGCCGTCAAAGTCGGTTGTAATCCCCACATTGGTGCCCTTGTTATCTAAGGATGCATTTAAAGAAGGGGTTAAATGCAGGTTATCATTGGCCGTAAATACGGGCTGTACGCTAACCGAATTGGCATCCAGGCTGGTAGCTGTTTGCCATGCGGCAAGGCTGCCATAATCCGTTGAGGATATTCGACCTGTAAAATAGGAGGTGGTCCCTGTTGCAGAACCATAATAATCATTATTATCTAAGTATGCAAATGTTCCCGGGCCGTAATTGAAAATATTATAAGCTTTTGATCCGCTTACAGCAAAGTTTTGTGTGTTCACAAAAATATTGTTGCGAACATCTAACCCTGTAACACTAGAGGAATAAATATAAAGGTTGTAAGATGAACTGGCATTACTAGCTGAAGTAACGTCACCATACATATTAATACTATTGTGGTATATCTTCAAATTAGTACCACCATATATCCTGATGCCATAGGCATTTTCGTATGTAGAGTAGAGGTTATAATTGGCCGCCATGATGCCGGAAATCATATTATTCGAAACGGTTACATTGGTTGTACCAGTACCGGAAGCGAAGTTGATGCCATAGGCACCATACCCTGAGGTTGATGTATTTTGGATATCCTTAATGGTATTGGCATTAATTGTACCTCCAATTACTCCAGCCCCAATTTCAATTCCTGATACACTCGGAGAAGCCGAGCGGAGGATATTAAATATGGTATTGTTGCTAATATCCGGTGCATTTACATAACTCACATCAATACCGCGTAATAATACATATTCGGCCTCAGTGGCAGAACCGATGCTGTTTTGCGAAATCACCAAATTATCGCCCTGCAATCCTGCAGTTGAAGAATAATTGGTTTTGATACCGGTATAAACCGTCTTAATGCTGTTGTTCTGGATGGTCAGGTAGTCGTTGTCTTCGGCACTGGCAGTGTAAGCAGTTCCGGCAGACACAATTCCATAAGTTGAGGAATTGGTATTAGACCCACCCGTTACATTCAAATTTTTAATGGTTACATGGTTGGCGCCATTTCCTGCACCGCCCACACTGGCCACCCAAATTACTGCGCTACCGGTGCTATAGGTATTGGTGAAGCTGAGATCGCGGGTATTGGTACCGTTATTAGAACCATCAATGGTAATATAATCGGCTCCGTTAACCTTAATTAACCCAGCGTTTGAGCTTCCACTAAAGGCAGGAGTTACTCCGGCTGCCGGACTGATGGTAAGGGTATTTACCGCGCTTGCCTGGGCATTCGGTTCTATAGAAATAGGATAAGTTTCGCTGGGGTAGGTAGCATCTGTTAAGGAGAATACCACAGGACCATTCAGGCAACTGGAATTTTTATAGGCTTCCACCGCAGCGCTAAGTGTAGTAAAGTCTCCACCCGTACCTACCGTATAAGTACCGGTAAGCGAATTGACCACTATGGCAACCGGCGAAAGGGCATCGTTGCTGGTATTCACATCGCCCACCACGGTGGCAGAACCACTAAAGGTATAGGTAGCCCTGCCGGTCATATCAATGGTAGCGGGCATGGTAACACTCATAGAGCCTGCAGCAGCCAGGGTACCTGTATTGAGGGTGGTGGTACTGTTGTAACCACCCGAGGTAGAAACGGTAATGGTTACCGGGTTCACGCTGAAATCGATTGTACTTAAATCAAAATTGGTGAGGGTAACTGTAACCGGTTCGGCATTTGTTAAACATCCGGTTACCGGGCCCACGGGAGCCACCAACGCAGAGAGACCCACATTCAGGCCCATGGCGCCATAATTGCCGGCATCGGCCCCCATATCCACCGGAGTTAGGGTTGCCCTGGTTTCTCCATCGAAATCAACAGCCACACTACTGGCAACACCTGCACCATCTGCCGGGCTACCTGCACCGCCACAATTGGTAAGATGCAAATCGGGTGTACCCGCAGTGGCGTTGGCCAAACAGGGGTTGGCGCTGATGCTGTTGGCATCCTGGGTGGTAAAGGCTTTCCAGGCTGCAAGCGTAGTTACATTGGTGCCGTTGTTGCTACCCAACACGCCGGTAAAGGCGCCGGGCGCATAATAATCGTTGCCGTTTATGGTTAAATCGGTAGTTGCATTCAGGCGGATGGCATAATGACTGGCCCCGGCCCCACTGCAACTCCTCTCATTGATGAAAAGGTTATTCTTTACATCCCTTGCTCCGGAAGTCACGGTACTTAGGAAGGCATACGTGGCTGCAACCGTAGGAGTAGTATTTACCCCAGTTCCGCCAATATATACTGTATTGTGATAAACGTTGGAGGCAGCAGTGGCATAAATTCCAATAAAAGGAGTAGCCGTGGTTCTGGAAGCGCCCGAAGCATCGAGCCCCAAACGAACCATATTATTTTGGGCAGATCCCAAGCCGTTTAACTGAATACCCGAAACAAACGAAATGGTGCTGGGCGAATAGATGCCATAAACTAAGTTGCGGTTTACCAAACCTCCGGCAGGGCCTCCCCAATAAATACCGGTTACATAGTTGGCCGAAGTGGCATGGCTGTTTTCGAGATTATACACCGTATTTTGAGATACAGCGCTTACCCCTGCAGTGGCAGTGGATACACTTATCCCCTGTACCCCTCCGTTAGCGCCTGTTCCTGTGGCATTGGCCGCAGCATTCAGGTCGTGGATGGTATTCTGGCTAATGGTGTTTACGCCGCTGCTTGTCACAATTCCACCAACCACAGTACTGGTAAAGGCAGCAGCCGGTGCATAATTCGAATTCAGGTTGGCAACCAGATTATTGGAAATAGTAATCCCGCCACTTGGGTTGCCGGAGTTATTAATACCAAAAAGGGCTCCTCCGGATGTACCGGTGGTAGCGGTGGCAAAATAAATGCTGTTGGCATTGGTATTGTGGCCAATGGTATTCCCATTGATGGTAAGGGAACCGGTAAGCGAACCGCTGTTCCTGATACCATAAAAGCTACTTCCATAAGCGGTAGTGGAACCCTGAATGGTAATTCCGCCAATGGTATTATTATTTATAGTAACGTTACCCGTAGTAGTAGATGCGCTCCCTATACCCGTTGAAATACCGCCATTAGCCGTAGAGGTAATGGAAATACTGCTAATGGTATTGTTGTTGATGCCGGCAAGCCCGGTAGAAAGGTAAATGCCACTAAACACACCAGGGTTGGTAGCGCTGGTAGATGAACTGGTTAAGGCAATATTGCTGATGGTATTACCGGTAATGGTATTGGCCGTGGTGGTGGAACCCGCAGAGTATATACCCCTGAACAGGGTGGCCACTGCTCCATTAAGGGTATAGGCAGTACCTCCGGCGTTGACCTGCGATCCTCCAATATAATTGCCTGTAATGCTATGCCCATCGCCGGTGGCTACGTAAATACCATAATGGGAAGAACCGGTAGTGTAGGTACGGGCAGCGGTTTGGTAAAAGCTGTTGCCGCTAATAGTCCAACCGGTGGAGTTGGAGCTTACATAAATACCGTTAGTGGAAGAACCGGCCACAAACTGATCGTGGAAACTATTGTTCGAAACGGTTTCGCCGCTGTTGGTTTTGGAGGCGGTGCCCGATGAATAAATGAGGGTGGCTGCTACTCCATTACCACTGATGTCGTTATTGCTGATGGTATTATTATCGTTACCATTGGCGCCGGTGGTGGTACTGAATACGATTACCCCGTTGGCTGTAGCCGTTGCAGCGGAAGAAATACTGGAATATTTAACGGTATTATTAGACCCTTCGTTGATGAAGCGGATAGCCGGGCCATTTCCGGTATTGGAAATGGTAAGCCCCGAAGCTCCCGAGCCACCCTGGCGGCCATCAATAATAAAATAATTACCCCCGTTTACATCAAAAAGAGCGGTGGTGTTTAACCCGGTAACCGATACCGTAGCGCCCGCAGCGGGGCGGATGGTAACGGTATTGGAGGCGCTCATACAAGGCACATTGCCCAATACCAGCGGGAAGGTTTCGCCCGAGGAAGAATAATCGGATTGCAATTCAAAAACCACCGCGCCCGCGGCTCCCTGCAAATTAAGCGCAGCAAGGGCGGCCGTAAGGTTGGTATAAGTTCCCGAAAGGCCCACCGTATACGTACCGCTCATGGCGCAACTGTTAGTAGCCTGCACGTCGTCGGCAGAGGTAGCGCTGAGGCTTCCTTCGGAATAAGCATATACCTTCCAGAGGTAGGTGGTGCTACCGGTCAATCCGGTAATGTTCATGGTGGTGGTACCGGAACCGGTTACCATGCCAACCGGGTTATAGGTAACTCCGCCATCGGAAGAAGCATAGGCAATATAACCCAAAACCCCTGTTTGGGGGGAGGAAGCCGTCCAGTTTAAAGTAAGGCTGGTAATACCCACATTAGAGAAAGTGAGGGCAGTGGGGCCTGCAATGGAACTGGAAGGGGTAAACGTATAAGAGGTTCCGCTGGTTATGGCAGAACCATTCGAGTTATTAGCCGTAGTATATGATACAGTATTTGAGGATGTAGTTACACTCGCAAATTTGGTAGCGCTAAAATTGAAACCTACGGAATAGGATCCGTTGGCAACTATCCCCGATCCATAAACGAATTGGATGGTTCCCGGATTTTCATATAACCACAATTGGAAAGTGGCAGCACCCGGACTCCCCACACTTCTCGGAATATTCATATTATACCATTCCACCACAAATTTGCGGTTAGGAGCAGTACCTACTGTTTTATACCTCAGGAAACCATTTGAACCTAAAGAAATATCATCCCAATAAGGTGCGATTAATGGAGCCAACGAAGCCGAGGCTAATAAATTTGTCCAGGAAGATGACCCACCTGCTACGCCCAGCCGTACCATACCATTAGCATTTATATCTACCTGGGTATATACATTCCCCATATATAAAAACGGGAAACCTATATTGACAAGGCCTGTAAACCCATCATCGCTGGAACCAGCCAGGCCATTGGTGGCGCCTACGCTGAGGTCCTCCAGGGAAACCCCCGAGCTGGTGGTCATGGGATAGGTGGTGGCATCCAGCGTCTGTCCATTGGAATACCCTACACTCAATGCCATCAGGCATAAAGCAAAAAGCCAGCGCATAATGGGCGCGGGCTTAAGGCGGGTAGAAGCCACGGGGTAATAATTTTGCGTTCCGGTGCAATTTGCAATCGTTGGAATGGTTGTCCTGGTAGAAACGTTCATAGCTCTTAATTAAAAATTATCTTTTTTAATTCACTAACGTTCATTATTAAACGCTAATGCAGTTTTGCTTAGGATATATAAACAGGGGCACCCTTTCAAGGGGTGTAACTTGAACGCATGAAACCCGCGTCAACAGGGCAATTCAAAAGGGACGGTACGTTTAAAATACGAGGCGGAAAGATTTGGCCTCGCGAGAGGGTTGTTCATTTCATCACCTAAAAAAACAGCAGAGGAAAACAGTTTCGGTTTAAAAAGGAATGGATTTTCTTCGAAAAGTGGATTCGAATATAAGTTCAATTTCTTATCCAACAAATTTTTTTTAACAAATAGTTCAATTTTCTTTCACTTTTTATTGGCAGGGTAAAATATTGATTTGCTAATACTTATAATATATACTACCCTACAGTTGGCTTTTTCATGTATTGGATCAGTTTACCAGGTGCTTCCGGTTCACCGCATACAATATGATAAATAGGATGGGAATAATAATGCTTAGCAGCCCAAACCCTTTAAAAGCCATGGTTCCTACAAAAACCAGGGTGCCTACAAAGGGCAGCACCTCGCCGGCCACGTAAACAGGGAAACCCTGTTTCTTCCGTTTCCGCATCTGGATGGCCCCATATATACAGAGCGCCAGGGATAACAGGGTAATAAGTAATATCGGTGTTTTATTTTCCGCCATTTTCTGGTACATGGGCAGCGTATCGGCGCTCACCATGTTCTTAACCACGGCGGGGGCTTCATCCAGCTTGCCCGAACTAAGGGTATCCTGCATGGTTTTATAGTTTTTGTCGGCGGTAAAATAAGAATACACCGAACCTATAAGGCCTATACCGCTTCCAATAAAGGTTAAAATGGTAAGTACATTTAGGGAAGAGGGGAGTTTGTCATTTGTAAAATCGTTGGTACTAAGAAAATCGTTTTCTGCAGCCATAATGAGTTTGTTTTGGGTTTTAAATATAGGAATAAATTTTAAATGCCGGCCGTTCTGCATTTTTTGGGAACAATATTTTTGTTGAAGAATAGCAGGGAAGTGAACGAAGTTCCACCACACTAAAAATTCTCCGCATTTAATGTACTAACTTTAGGCTATGCCTTTCTTCCGGAATTTCATTTATTATATGGATAAGCGCAGGTGGAAATTTTATTTCCTTGTACTCTCGCTTTGTAAAGGTTACGATGGATAGGAACAAGCAAATTCTTAACCATCAAAATTTAAAAAATGCCACACTATCATCAATCCGGAAATATTCCCCATAAACGACATACCCAGTTCCGCAAACCCGATGGCGGGTTGTATGCCGAACAATTATTTTCTACCGAAGGGTTCTCCAACGATTACTCCCTGCTCTATCACATCCACCCTCCCACCCTCATTACCCATTGCGATGAACCGGTAAATATGGCGCCCGAAATCGCCGAAGAAAAAATGTTGAAGCACCGCAGTTTCGAAGGCTTTAAAGTAGCGCCCCGGGCCGATTATATGGAGAGCCGCACGCCCATCCTGGTAAACGACGATGTGCAGATATCGCTGGCTGCTCCGCAGGAATCGATGAAAGATTATTTCTACAAAAATGCCGATGGCGATGAAATGATTTTTATACACGAAGGGAGCGGCACCGTACATACCTGCTATGGCAACCTGAAATTCGGGTATGGCGATTATATCGTTTTACCCAGAGGCACCACCTACCAAATCAGCTTCGATAGCAACCAAAACCGGCTCTTTATAGTAGAATCCTATTCGCCGCTTCGGTTTCCCAAACGTTACCTGAGCCAAACAGGGCAACTGATGGAACACTCTCCTTTTTGTGAACGGGATATTCGGGTACCCGAAGCCGTTACTCCCATAGATGCAATGGGCGATTTTGTAATTCGCACCAAGAAGAAACACCGCCTCTACCCCATCCATTACGAAACCCACCCCTTTGATGTAGTTGGATGGGATGGCTGCTGTTACCCCTTCATTTTTTCGATTCACGATTTTGAACCCATTACCGGGCGGGTACACCTTCCGCCTCCCATTCACCAAACCTTTGAGGCGCACAATTTTGTAGTGTGTTCTTTTGTGCCTCGCCTCTACGATTACCACCCGCAATCCATCCCGGCGCCGTACAACCACAGCAACATCGACAGCGATGAGTTGTTGTATTATGTGGATGGTGAGTTTATGAGCCGCAAACACGTGAGCCGGGGCATGCTCACCCTCCACCCGGCGGGCATTCCCCACGGCCCGCATCCTGGCGCAGTGGAAAAAAGCATTGGTGCCAAAGAAACCCGCGAGCTGGCCGTAATGGTGGATACCTTTCACCCGCTCAAACTCACCAAAGCCGCCGTAGATATAGAAAATGCCGGCTATGTAATGAGCTGGGCCGAATAACAAAGCAAAAACAACAACCCAATTCTTCATATCAAAACCGATTCAACATGATCAAATTCTCAGAATTAAAAAATGGCGACTTCGTTTATGCCGATAACGACGGCGACCGCAAACGGGGAGTGATTACGGATCTTAATGGCGATGAAAAACAGGTTTGTGTAGATACCGGACAGGCATTCTGGTACGAACGGGAACAACTGTTTCCCATCCCGGTAAGCGAGGAAGAACTGCTGGGGCTGAAGTTCTCCAAACAGGTGAATGAAGACGGGTCGGTTAAATATTTAAAGGGCGCCTTTCGCATTTTAATATCGAGGCCCGGCGATTTTTCCAAAATGGAAGTATGGTACCGCGATGAAAAACGGTTTGTATCCCACGAAATTGGAGTGCATAACCTGCAAAACCATTTTTTGGAGATGACGAAGGTGCCGTTAACAGAAGCGGCATTCGATTAAGATCAGCAACTGTTCCGGTTCCCCATTTTTGGGACAACCCGAAGCCGGATGAAAACCCATGGCGGATGATGGCCGCTACCGGATAAATTAAAAACCCCAACGCAAGGTTGGGGCTTTTTTATAGGGAAAATTTTCCTTATTCGGATTTTTCTTCTGCGTTTCCGGTTGCAGTATTATTATCTGCATCCATTTTCGCTTTCAGATCGGCCAGAACACCGAGATCGCCCAGGGTCGATTTTTCTACCTTGCTCTGGATGGTCTTAACGGCTTTCTTGGCCGCTTCGTATTCAGTTTTCCTTTCTTTCATCTGGGCCTGTTTTTCGTCTTCTTTTTCCTGTTCCCAAAGGCGGGTGTGGCTGAGGACAATGCGTTTGTCGTTGCGGTCGAATTCAATCACCATAAAGTTTGCAATTTCATCCGCTGCAATCGATTTGCCGTCTTCTTTCATCAGGTGGCGGGAAGGGGCAAACCCTTCGAGGCCATACGAAAGTTGTACAATGGCGCCTTTGTCGTCTTTCTTAATCACGGTTCCTTCGTGGATGGTACCTTCTGCGAATACGCTTTCCAGTGAGTTCCAGGGATCTTCTTCAATTTGCTTGTGGCCCAATTGAAGTTTGCGTCCTTCTTTATCGATGTGAAGAATCATCACATCAATCTGATTACCAACTTTCGTGTATTCGTTCGGGTTATTGAAGCGTTTCAGCCAGCTCAGGTCGCTGATGTGGATCATCCCGCCAATGCCGGGAGCCAGTTCCACAAACACACCATAGGGCGTGATGTTCTTCACGGTGCCGGTATGGCGGCTGTTTTCGGGGAAGCGTTCTTCGATGGTGCTCCAGGGGTCTTCGCTCAATTGCTTAATTGAAAGGCTCATCTTGCGCGATTCTTTATCGAGGGTTACCACCTTGGCTTCGTATTCATCGCCCAGTTTAAAGAATTCTTTGGCGTTGATGGGTGTGTTGCTCCAGGTGATTTCACTTACGTGCACCAACCCTTCCACGCCCGGCATGATTTCGAGGAAAGCGCCGTAGTCTTCGATGTTCACCACTTTACCTTTAACGATCTCTCCTTCTTTCAGGGATTCGGAAAGGGTATCCCACGGATGCGGAGTCAGTTGTTTTAAACCGAGGCTGATACGTTTCTTATCATCATCAAAATCGAGAACCACCACATTCAGTTTCTGATCCATCTTCAATACTTCGGAAGGATGACTGATGCGGCCCCACGAAATATCGGTGATGTAGAGCAGACCGTCTAAGCCGCCCAGATCGAGGAATGCACCGAAATCGGTGATGTTCTTGATGGTACCTTCCAGCACCTGTCCTTTTTCGAGTTTACCGATAATTTCGGCGCGTTGTGCTTCAATATCGCTTTCGATGAGGGCTTTATGCGAAACCACGGCGTTCTTAATGGCTTCGTTAATTTTAACCACTTTAAATTCCATGGTCTTCCCAACAAACTGGTCGTAATCGGTTACCGGCTTCACATCAATTTGCGAACCGGGCAGGAAGGTTTCCATGCCGAATACATCCACAATAAGTCCACCTTTGGTTTTGCTGGTAACCGTACCCGTTACAATCTCACCGGTTTTATTTACTTCCACAATCCGTTCCCAGGCACGGGTGATACGGGCCGATTTGCGGCTCAGGTTGAGGTTACCATCGCGGTCTTCTTTTTCTACCACCATTACTTCCACCACATCGCCCACCTTTACGCCACCGGGCATATCGCGGAATTCGTTGAGGGAAATAAGGCCATCGCTTTTAAAGCCGATGTTCACCACTGCGTCGGTTTTGGTGAGGGATTCAATGGTGGCCTGGATCATTTCTCCATCATTGATCTGGCGGAAGGTACCTTCGTACACGGCGTCGTACTTCAATTTTTCCTCTGCCGAATAGGCGGCTACGTTGCGTTTATCGCGCGACCAGTCGAAATCGTCGTGTGCGGTTTCTACCGGCACCTCAGCCACCGCCGCTTTGGGCGCTTCGGCTGTTTGGGCAACAGGTTCGTTTGTTGTCGCAGTAGCTTCTACCGGTGCGGCAGTGGGCTCCTGTTCGTCTGCGTTTAGTTGTTTGAAAATATGAAATGACATAAAATAACCCCGCGGTTTTAAACGGGGCTGCAAAGGTAGCCAATTTTTCTATTCAGGCATCATTTTAACGCAGGGGAACAGGCATTTTTGTACCCGGCACTTCAAACATAACATACTAATAATCAGGTAACAAGAATTTTCATCACCGCATTTAACCAGGGATTCCGAAAAATACATGCGAAAATTGAATATCCATATATTTTTAATGGGGCTTCGAATATACCGGCCGCTCCACCCCAACATATCGCCCCTACGGGGCTGGATGCCCGTTGCAACAATTGGCTACCGCGGTATCGGCCGTACCGGCCTGTAATGCAAAATGCATTTCAAATTATGCGATTACCCCAATAAATTTGAATCGTACCGCTTCATCCCAATATATCGCCCCTACGGGGCTGGGTGCCCGTTGCAATAATTGGCTACCGCGGTATCGGCCGTACCGGCCTGTAATGCAGGATGCGTTTTAATTTGATTGTCTTCCAAAATTTCGACCGCCCCACCCCAACATATCGCCCCTACGGGGCTGGATGTCCGTTGCAATAATTGGCTACCGCGGTATCGGCCGTACCGGCCTGCAATGCAGGATGCATTTTAATGTGGTTGTCAACCCAAAATTTCGGACGTTCCGGCCTGAGATGCAAAATGGATTTCAATTTATTCGTTTACCCCAATAAAATTTGAATCGTACCGATTTAAAACATATCGCCCCATCGGGGCGGAATTTTGGTAAAAAGAGCCCCTACGGGGCTGGATG